>JAZLJR010000031.1:0-10587 GCA_045617925.1 Synergistaceae bacterium | reverse complement strand
TGACCAAGTGCAAGCCCAAGTCTTGAAATAAAGTGGTTTGCGCTGTCTATGTCTGCCAAGATTCCTGTGGAGCTAGTTTTGCTCGCACCGCTAAGGTAACCATAGATTAACTCCGCCTGTGGCTCAAGGTAAAGTCCGTTTTTGCCAAGGTTTGCTCTATATCCATATTCACCGGAAAGGGTTACGCCATTCATAGCATAATCTAACTTTGTTGCCTGTCCTTCTTCGTAGCTTGTAGTATCACTTTCATATCTGCCATAACGGAAGATGAAGTCAAAATAGTGACCGCTGTCGTAGATTTTTCTGTAGTATGCGCCAAATGTTGTGGATTTTATGTCACCACCACCGATGTTGTATGACTGATTCCCGTCAAATCTTTCAAGTGAAAAACCAAAGTAACCACGGGAGGCTTTGTCATTTTTCAAGGCAAAGTCATAACCAATCTGGTATAGGTTACCGGAGACGTTCAGTTTTCTGCCGTTGTTCAAGTCGTCCAAATTCCTCTGGAAGCGAACCCAACCCGTATTGCTTGCTTCCCCACCTCTCAAGTCACCAAGGCGTTTTTGCAGGTTGTTTGTCGTTTCAAGCCACGCCGTGTTTATTGCCTGTGCTGTGTCTGAAACTGATTTTGTAGTTTCTGTTGCACCTTTCAATTCCTCTGCAGACAAGGCTGTAATCTTCCATTCGTTGCTTGCATCTGTTCCACCGTCTTTATTTAGCACAGTTGGCGTAAAGCTGTATTTGAGGCCATCGCCTTTAGTGTAGAGAGTTTCTTTTGCTTTAATCGTTATTGTGCCATTCTCAACTGTAAGGAATGAATAAGTTCCTGTTTGTGTTTGTATATCCTTATCCTGTGCCCTGTCATAGAATGGGTCGTAGGCAACCTTAACCTTTGCATTGCCAGATACATTTGCATGATACAGGTTTATCTCGTCACCATTGTCATTGGCAAGATCTGTGTTTATAACAAAAACACCACCACTTGCTACAAACTTGTCACCAGTATTCACATTCTCATTCTCATTACCATATACATTTAACGTTCTGAAGGACTCTCTTTCGGGATCTGATAGATTAATCATACCTTCTGAATTAAAGGCCACATCAACATAGTTGGTTGATGTATTCGCCTCATTATCAAAGGTCGGATACCAAGTTCCTCTGTTTTGAAGTGTTAAGAAGTTTGACTCAACCCTCGGCTCTCCTGGATCCACTTCTATACTTAAAAAATTACCCTTGATGTATGAGTTTTCGTTTGCTAGGGCAAGCTTGGTGCAATAATAATCAGGGGGATCATCGGAATCTAAAAATGAAACTATATCTCCCTCAATTTGAATTGTTGCGTTAGGGTTTGGGGCACCATTTTTATAGCCAGCAATAATTGAGCCAAACATATTTTGTATTGCATACGCAGATCCACCAGGATTAACAGTAACACCTTTAATTGTTAAATCTCCATTTACAGTAATACTCGTAGAGATACCAAAAATACCAACTGCCTGAGTCGAACCCTCCACAGTATCAATCTCAAGATTATTAACATTCATCTCGCTGCCTGTTTGGTCTATAAATCCACATGCACCACCGTTAGGAGCAAAAATGTTCTTAATTGTTAATTTTTTAACATTTTTAATTTCTGTGCCCAAACAATAAAAACCAAAAGCTAGATTATCTTCAGGAGCATCATCAGAAAGCACCACATTGTTAATCGAAATATTTTTATCAGAAGCATCAAGTATAGCATTATGAAAATACATTCCATTTGCGCCCCTAATGCCACCACCCAAGATATCCTTAACGGTCATATTATTTACCTTAACGGTCATATTATTTGGACCGGCAGAGACCCCATATACCCATACCCCATAGGCTCCACCAGTATTATTCGTTACTGAAATTGTAGCATTTCCAGTAATAGTTACACTGTTGGTAAGATCGATAGACTCGGTGCCCCAAAGGCATATACCGTAAAGACTGTCTCCACTACCTGATGCTGATATGGTGCAACCATCTTCTAGCAATAGCTGATTACTTCCACTCGGAACGGAATTTATATAAACGGCTCCGGGTGCAGAAGAAGTCTCATCTATTGTAACATCGATTAGGGAATAAGTTTTACCATCAAATGAAGTTACTGGCTCGTTGGTTTCTTCTCCACTATACGCCACACTACACAAACTCCCCATGCCAAGCATGGCACAAAGCCCAAGGCACAGAACAAACCGTGCCAACCTCTTAAAACTAATTCTTTCCTTTGTGAATTTCATTTTGAAATTCTCCTTTCAAATAACATTTTTATTTTTTATTTTTTATTTTTTATTTTTTATTTTTTTTACAAAACACAACAACACAAGGCGTAGAAAATCAGAAAAATTTTCTATACCTTGTGTTGTTATCTATATAAAACTGTAAATTTTCGTCTAGTGTGTTTCTTTTTACATGAAGTAATGGGGGGGGTAAGCGTTGCTATTACTGCATTTGTTGCACTTTTGCTATTTTTGTTACCGTAATTTTTCTCGCAAATATTCACTGCACGCCCCTCCATCCTTCAAAATTTTTTGTGTTTTCAGTTCTGCCAAAAGACCGAACGGGGGAGATTATACAAGAAAAATATAATTTTTGCAAGTTTTTTTGTTTTTTCGGTTTCACCGACATTTTTTTTACCAACTAACTATTTGCAATACAGAGTATTTACAATAGCAGTTTTTTGCGATATACTAAATATCATTTATTAAACAGACGAAGTCCAGTGGATACTATAACGTGAAAGGAGAAAAGTCACATGGCATTAACAACTACAACATTTCGTATGGATACTGCTGTAAAGAAAAATCTTCGAGACCTGCTAGATGAACTTGGGATGGATATGTCAACATATTTTGTGATGGCAGCAAAACAGGCACTTCGTGAACAGGGCATTCCTTTTAAAATTACAATGGATGTCCCTAACTCAGAGACAATACAAGCAATGAAAAATACAAAAAACGGAGTGGGGATAAGCAAGGGATTTACTTCCGTCGCCACATTGATGGAGGATCTGGATGCTGACGATTAAATACCAAGCATCTTTCAAGAAAGACTACAAAAGAATAAAGAAACGTGGATATGACATTAGATTGTTAGAACAGATAATCGAAAAACTTGCCTCTGGTCAGTCATTGGATGCCAAGCACCATGATCACCCATTAACTGGTGATTGGGTTGGTTTTAGAGAGTGTCATATTACTCCAGATTGATTGCTGATTTACTACATTGATGATAGTGAATTGATTTTGTTTTTGACCAGAACTGGAACACATACAGATTTACTCGGGAAGTAATTTTTTTTACCATTACCTTTGATTTTTTTATTTTGCCATTTTTTTGTAAAGTTTTTTTACACAGCAAAAAACGAAAATACAGTAATAACAAAGCAAAAATACGCAAAAACCGTGAAAAATTTTGAGAATTTTTTCACGGTTTTTTTAGAAATTCTATAAAGGCTATGAGAGTTTCAAAAGCTGTTACAGCAGTTTGCAACCGAATGTTTTCTCTTGTTCCCTCAAATATTTTCTTAAAGGTTTTTGTTATTCCGCTCTTTGTTGCAATTCCAAAATAAACAGTGCCAAGCGGATTTTCCTTTGTGCCTCCGTTTGGTCCTGCAAAGCCAGTTACAGAAATCGCTATGTCACTTGGGATTACGCCAAGCACACCACTCGCCATTTGAGAAGCACAATCCGCACTCACTGCTCCTACAGTATCAAGCGTTTTCTGGCAAACTCGCAAAACACTAGCCTTCACTTCATCGGAATAGGAAACAACACTGCCGTAAAACACAGCAGAAGAACCGGAAATATCCGTTATGCTCTTCGCTAAAAGCCCGCCTGTGCAAGACTCCGCAAAGGTAAAGTGTAGTTTTTTTTCCTTTGCCCTCTCCACAACTTGCAAGGAAAGTTCATGCAGTTTCGCAGTTAAATCCATGCTTTCTCTAATTTCTGCCATTTTGTTTAACTATTTTTACAATGCGAGATGTGCCAAGACGTTCCGCACCGAGGTTTAAGAAATCTTTCGCCTCTTCCAAGCTTCCTATTCCACCAGCAGCTTTAATTTTTTTACCGTTCGTAACGTGTTTTGCAAAAAGTGCTATGTCTTCTTTTGTGGCACCTCCAGTGCTGAAACCAGTTGATGTCTTGATAAAATCTGCATCCGATTTGCTCACAATCTCACACATTTTTATTTTCTCATCGTCCGTCAAAAGGCATGTTTCTATTATTACCTTCAAAATTTTTCCAAGACAATTTTGTTTTATCTCGTTAATTTCTTCCAAAATCTTGTCGTAATTTTTATCCTTAAGGTCTCCAATGTTGATAACCATGTCAATTTCATCTGCGCCGTTCTGAACCGCTTGACAAGCTTCTAGGCATTTGACTTCCTTTGTGGCATAGCCATTTGGGAAACCAATGACAGTGCAAATTGCGACGCGCCCTGCTGCATATTCACTAGCACGCTTCACAAAAGACGGAGGAATACAAACAGAAGCAGTGTTATAGGTAATTCCATCGTCAATTATGGAACGGATTTCGTCCCAAGTTGCGCCCTGTGACAAGAGTGTATGATCACAATGATTTAGTATGTAATTGATATCCATTTTAATCGTCCTTTTTCATAAATAAAATACCAATAACCGTTGTAAGGAATAGACAAAATGGGTAAACAACACAGGGAATGACATCAAATGGAGAAACTTCTGCCTTTAATTGTGATGCTATGCCAACTGCGACAAGCATTTGTGCCCCATAGGGCAACAGTCCTTGCACAACGCAGCTGAAGATATCAAGCACAGATGCAACCTTACGCGACGTAATTTTATATGTTTTGGCTAACTCTTTTGCTATGGGGTTTGCAATAATAATTGCCACTGTGTTGTTCGCTGTTGCCACATCTAATGCAGAAACTAAAAAACCTATACCAAGAAGCCCCGCATGTTTTGTCTTGCAAAGCTGTTTTATTTTTATGATAAGTGCTTCAAAACCTCCGCTATCTGCTATTAATGCGCATATTGCAGAAACGAGAATAGCCACCATAGACGTTTCAAACATTCCACTGGCACCACTACCCATTTTTGTAAAAATTCTCAAGAAATCAATGTGACCTGAAGCAATTGATATCACCATTCCAGAAATAATTCCTACTAATAAATCTATAAAGACATTCAGCCCACATATTCCGCCAATAAGAACAAGGAAATACGGAAGGACTGAAATTAAATTTGACGTTTCTTCTTTGATTACGATTGACGGATACCCTTGGGCTAAAAGTGTGAAAATTATTATAGCCAATAGTGCAGCAGGAGCTGCCAAAGCAAAATTAGTTTTGAATTTGTCTTTCATTTCACAACCTTGATATTGACATGCAGCAATTGTTGTGTCAGATATCAAAGACAAATTGTCTCCAAACATAGCACCACTGATTACTGCACCTAAACAAAAGTGAACAGGAAAGTGAGCAGTCTGTGCCATAACAGTGGCTATTGGTGCCATTAATGCAATCGTGCCGACAGAAGTGCCCATTGCCATGGAAACTAAACTGCAAGAAACAAAAAGTGCAGGGAGTGCAAGATATGTTGGGCAATTAGGGAGTATGTAGTAAACAATATTTTCTGCCCCCTTTCTGCCAATAACACCTACAAAAATTCCTGCCTCGAGAAAAATGATTAACATTGTTATCAAATTTGCGTCGCCTAACCCCTTAGCCATTTGTGCCAATTTTTCTTTCAAGCTTGACAAGGGGGATTGTATAATCGCTACACCAAGTGAAATCAAAAATATAACAACTATCGGGACTTGGTAAATGCCGTATTCCTTTGGCAAAATAAACTCAAAAGCTAATCCAAGTGCAATATAAATTAATACAAATATGGCAATTGGAAGTAATTTAAATAAACTTGGTTTTCTTTCCTGCATGTTATATTTTCATCCCATTCTTTCTGATTGTTTAATTAAAAAAGCCACTGAAATTTATCAGTGGCCTTTTGTTTGAAATTTAAAAAAATGGTGCCGGAGGGGAGACTCGAACTCCCACGAGGTGTTAGCCTCGGTGGATTTTGAGTCCACTGCGTCTGCCATTCCGCCACTCCGGCAACTGCGCGACAAACTAACGCATCGCTAACACGGAGCGGATTATATAACAAAATATCTTTTTTGGCAAGTGGCTTTTCGTGATATAATTTTGCCGAATTTTGGCACATATTAAGACAAAGAAGGAAAAAATATTGAACACAAACGGAACAAACACAAGACAAAAAATACTCCTAATAGATGGTCACGGGCTTTTATTCCGTGCCTTTTATGCTCTGCCAAGCACAATGACAGCACCAGACGGAACACCAACAGGTGCTTTAACTGGCTTTGCAAATATGTTAAAAGGTATAATAGACACTGTAAAGCCTAGGCACACTGCTGTGTTTTTTGATGCTGGTGGAAGCGATGCAAGAAAAAGTATTTTTAACGATTACAAGGCAACAAGAAAACCAACGCCAGATGAAATAAAAATACAAACTCCTTTGGCGGAAGAATTTTGCCGTCTTGCCGGTTATGCAGTGAAATTTGAAGTCGGAGTGGAAGCAGATGACCTCATTATTTCTACCGCAAAAAATCTGGAGCGTGAAGGCTACGATGTTCTTATATTAACTTCCGATAAAGACCTTATGCAGGCCATAACAGACCACATAACAATCCTGCGTCCTAAAAAAGGAGTAAACGAATTTGCCACATACACGCCTCTGACATTCTTTAACGAACGTGGTTTTGAGCCGAGCAAGATTGCAGATGTCTTGGCAATTATGGGAGACACAGCAGACAATGTGCCTGGAGTGCACGGCATAGGTGAAAAGGGTGCAAATGATCTTGTTAAACAATTTGGAACGCTGGACAAAATTTACGAACATATAAATGAAGTAAAAGGTGTAAAGCAAACTTATCTGAAAGAGGGCAAGGATGCAGCTTATTTAAGTTTATCACTTGTCCTGCCACAACAAACACCTCCGCTAGCGACAGAAGAAATCTTAAAAGCAAAGAAGAATGCAACGGAACTCGGAAAGTTTTGTGACAGATTAGCCTTGAGAAAAATAAAAAGAGATTTCTTGAGCGAAGAAGATTTATTTTTCTCCTCCTTTGAAAACTTTTCCTTGAAAAGCGAACCAATTACAAAAAACAAGGCTACCGCAAAACAAACTGAAACAAAAATTCAAGAAGCTATTTTTGAAGCTGTCGGCGTAGAGGAAACACACTTTGAAGAATGTGATTTGTCTGACTTGCTTGAAGCAAGCGAAAAAAACAAAACAAAAATGCTTGCGCTCGATTTTCTTGAAAAAGACGCAAGCAAACTTTTGCTGATTTCAAATGATAAAAACTACGCTATTATTTCTCTAGACAACGAAGAAGAAGTTGCAACATTAAACACTTGGCACAAGTCAGACGGAGTTTTTATTCTTGAATCCTATCCAAAATTTATAGAAACACTAGGGAACAAAAACTCTAATTTACGTTTAGATTTTCGCAATATTATTTGCCTTGCAACTCATCATTACCTTTTGCACCCAGATAATGCAGGGCAGAAATGGCAAGAGAAAGGTGGCTACACTTCTCTCTCTTGCGCTACAAATCAAAAAGCAAAGCTATTTTCCTATTTTGACCTTGCAAAGAAATTAACTCTGAATGAAAAGCTTGTAAATTTGAAAAATACGCTTGATATGCCACTTGCCAGTGTATTGCTCAATATGAAGCGCAACGGGCTTTTTGTGGATGTTACAAAACTAAAAGAGCTTGAATCAGAGTTGCAAAAAGCAATAACAACAAAAGAAAAAGAAATTTTTGCTTTGTCAGGGCAAGAATTAAATCTAGCTTCGCCGAAGCAAGTCGGAACACTTCTTTTTGAAACACTTGGGCTTCCTGCAATAAAAAAGACAAAAACCGGTTATTCAACCGGCATAGAGGTAATGGAAGAACTGGCACGGCTACCAGAACCATTCTGCCTCGTGCCGAAGGCAATAATTGAATATAGAGAATTAACAAAAATCCATGGTAGTTTCGTTGAACCATTTTTGAAATTGGCACTTGATGAATTGTCAAAGGGGAAAGAGCCAATAATTCATTCCACGTTTGACCACCTTGCTACTGGCACGGGACGCCTCGCTAGCTATAATCCAAACGTCCAAAATATGCCTCAATTTGGCAATTTTGCAAAATCGTTTCGAGCTTGCTTTGTGCCACGCGAGGAAAACAATGTCTTTGTATCTGCAGACTATTCGCAAATTGAGCTCCGTGTCCTTGCCTCGGTAACTGGCGAAGAAAAATTAAAGGAAGCGTTTGCAAAAGGACAAGACATTCACAAACAAACAGCCTGTATGATTTACGGTTATGACGAAAGCCAAATTGGAACAGAAGAACGCCGCGTGGCAAAAACAGTAAATTTTGGGCTGATCTATGGCATCAGTGCCTTTGGTTTATCTGAAAGGCTTGGCATTTCACGAGCGGAAGCATCTTCTCTTTCTGCAAGATATTTTGAAGCACTGCCAAAAGTAAAAGTATACATTGAAGATGCAAAGAAAAAGGGGCAGGAGAGAGCCACACTCGAATCTATCTTTGGCAGGATTCGTCCAACAAAGGAAATTGTGATGACAACAAGAGGCAATTCACCATACGAAAGAATTTGCCAAAATAGCCCCATTCAAAGTGCTGCATCAGACATTGCAAAAATAGCCTTGATAAAATTTGAAAAAGTTTTGGCAGAACAATTCCCGAAAGCAAAAATCGTTTTGCAAATTCACGACTCAATAGTTTGCGAATGTGACAGCTCTGATGCAGAAGCTGTTAAAAATTTGCTTGTTTCTACAATGGAAAGCATAAAGGAAATAGACGTCCCATTACTTTCAGAGCCAAAGATTGGTGCAACCTTAGCGGAAGTTTAATAATAAATTTAACACATAAAAAAAGGTGCGGATCTTCTCCGCACCTAAATTACCAAATTATTAGTTTGAGATAGCACTAACTGGGCAAGTCTCAACACATGCACCACATTCGACACATGCATTTGGGTCAACGCTTGATTTGCCATCTACCATTGAAATAGCTCCAACCGGGCAAACACCAACGCAGGCTTCGCAACCTACGCAAAGATCTCCATTAACTACAGCCTTTGCCATATCGATTTCCTCCTATAACATTTGCCTTGAAGACAAGGCATGTAAAACTTACGATGTGTAATTTTACACAGATTACGGAAAAAATCAAGTTTTTTTTCAATTTTTTAAATTTTTTGTTATAATTACCGCCGTTTTGCAATAAAAACAACTTTTATTTTACCAGTCGGAGAGCTTAACACATGCAAGCAAAATTCACTAATAACACGGACATTGGGCAAAATTTTTTAATTAACACCAGCGTAATAGATTTTATAACTCGTAAAGCACAAATTTCAAAAAACGACACTATACTGGAAATAGGCCCAGGCAAAGGAATCCTCACAAAGGGGCTTGTATCTTTCTTCCCCAAGCAGGTCTATGCCATTGAGTTTGACAAGCGCTTACAAGAGTTTCTTGCCCCAATTGAGGCTAAGCATGACAATCTACAAATATTTTGGGGTGATGCACTTGGTTTTGATTACAAAAGTCTACCTATTCTTCCTAACAAAATAATTGCAAATTTACCCTATCACATTACTACCCCACTTTTTTTCACTTTTTTAGAACAGTTAGCACCTCTAGGCGCTCATTATTTTCTTGTAATGGTGCAGCTAGAAGCAGCAGAAAGAATTGTGGCGCAACCCCACACAAAAAATCGCTGTCCCCTGGGCATAACTATTGAAGCTATGAATGGAGAGGCAAAAATTCTTCGTCGTGTTCCACCAGAAGCCTTTAAGCCTCGCCCTGCTGTAAATTCGGCAATAATAGAAGTAAAAATCTCCGAAAATTTTGACATTGCAAATGACAAAAAATGGAGAAATCTTTTGCAAATGGCTTTTAAGCAAAGGCGCAAAACCCTGCAAAATAATTTTTTAGCAGGCGGTTTTACTAAGGAACAAATTGCCACAATTTATGAAAAGGTGGGCTTACAACAAACTGCTCGAGCAGAAGAATTGACACTGGGAGAATGGTTCTCTATAAGGGAGTGTATATAGATTGAACTGGAATTTTCAAGATATTTTAATTACAGAACGACAGCATTTGCCAATCGATTGGCAAGGCGTAAAAAATCATCAAGAACTTTTTGTTGAAATTGGTTTTGGGAATGGTGAATTTACAACCTTTTTAGCTGAAAAAAATCCGTATGCTTTGATTATCGGCATAGAGGTGTCTCAAATGTGCGTAACAAAGGCCTGTCGCAGAGCCTTAGCTTCCGGCTTAAAAAACATAAGGCTGATACATGGTGATGCTGGCTTAATTTTACGCAAAAGTTTCACTCCTCATAGCGTTTCAAAGGTCTTTATGAATTTTCCTTGCCCTTGGCCGAAATCACGTCATGCCTCTCGCCGCGTCACAGTTCCATCCTTTGTAGATTTATTAGATTACATATTAAAGGTTGGTGGAGAATTTCGCCTAGCGACTGATGT
>JAZLJR010000030.1:0-33865 GCA_045617925.1 Synergistaceae bacterium | reverse complement strand
AGTGCAGTTGGAATAACAAAAATAGTTCCAAGAGGAATTGCAGGAACTGCCAAAGCACAAGCCATTGCTAAAAAAATCATAAAAATCCATCTAGTCAATGGCATTGCAGTGCCACTAGCAGTTATAACAAAGGCAACCATGCAATAAATATTCATTGTGCTTCCTGCTTTTATCAATAGGTTTGTTAAGGGAACAACAAAAGAAGATGTTTCCCTTTGGCATCCCAATTCGTCTGCACATTTTTGTGCTAGGGGAATACATGCAGGTGAAGAACTAGTTACAAAACCAAAGAACACTGGAGAAAATTCTTCCTTAAGACAAGCACAAAAAGAATTTTTTGTTGCAATAGCAACTAGGGTAGTAGTAAGTAGTATATAGACTACAGCTACCACAAATGTCATACAGACTAAGCCAAACAAATTTCTCACTACTGCAAGGTCATTACTCGCAAAGGCACTAGCAGTTACGGAAAAGATGCCTATGGGAGCAAAAAGGACAATTATGTTTAACATTTCTTGCAATACTGAATTTATTGAAACAATCATCCGAGCGAGGGGATCAAACTTTTTCTTTTTATAAACTATGAGAAAACCAAGCAAAATTGCAGCCACAAGAACAAAAAATAAATGTTCTCGCATGAATTTTGCTACAATGTCTGAAGGCACGGTTGTTATGAATTTATTTATGTGTTTTTGTGCAAAAGACACTTGCTTGTAGGCAAGGACAGTTGGAGCAAATGTTAAAAATTTACGTGTCACAAAGAAAGCTGTAACACAAAAAGCAATAACACCAATTATTGCTGTAGATAAAATATCGCTGATAATAGTCTTATACACTAAGGAGACTATTTTTTTTATGCTTGATTGTGATGTGATAGAAACTATGACAACACAAAATATCATGGGTAAGGCAACAAATTGCAACATAGAGACATACAAGGATCCAAGAGGTGATAAAAACAAGCGGCTAATGCCCACCCTACCCGTGACATTCAATACACAGCCAACAACAAACCCTAGCAAAAGTGCAATTATATTTACTAATTTTGATTTATTTTTCGAATTATTCATCTTAAAACATCAAATAAATTTTCGTAGTTAATTCTCTTTTTCTGCTTCCTTGCACCACTGTTCAATACAAACTGAAGCCACCATGTCTCCAGTAACGTTAAGACAAGTGCGTCCTATGTCAAAAATTTTATCCACAACATAAATTATCATGATAAGATTGACATCAAGCTTCAAGGCTCCCATTACCATAGAAAGCATAATAAAACCGGCACCTGGCACACCTGCTGTTCCAAAAACTGCTAATATTATAGTCATCATCATCAAAATCATCTGCCAAATGGAAAGGTTGATGCCTGTCCCCGTAGCAAAGAAGATGGCGCAAATGGTAAGGTAAACTGCTGTTCCATCCATATTTACAACAGAACCAGAAGGGATAACAAGTGAGGTGACTGTCTCTCTTGTGCCAAGAGATTCAGAAACTTCCTCTGCAACTGGAATACTTGCAATTGAAGAAGTTGAGGTCATTGCAAATGCCATGACAGGAAAAATTTTCTTGAAAAATCCTACCACAGAAACTTTTGCCCAAAATTTCAAGGCAAACACGTAGGTAATCAAAATGTGAGCTACATAACCAATCAGCACGGCAAAAAGCAGATTTGACAACTGTCCCATACGTTTATAGCCAAATTCCGAGACAAGCCAAACACTCATTGCAAAAACACCAATTGGTGCAAGCTTTACAACAAAGGAAACCATCTTTTTTATAACAAAATTTAAAGAGATAATAAGTTGGTTGAACATATCCCCATCTTTTCCAGCTGCAGAGATAGAAAAACCGATAAGAAGTGAAAAGATTAAAATCATCACAACATTTTCCTTCAGCACCGCGTCAACCAAATCAGCTGGAATAATGTTTGTCAAAGCGTTCAAAAACGCTATTTGTTTACTATCTTCAACGAGCGTCTTGCTATATATAACTATTTCTTTAAACAAGCCAAGGTGCTTAAAAATAAGTGCAACAACAATACCAATGATACAAGCCACAACTGTAGTCCCAAAGAAATATGTCGCAGCCTTGCCAATTATTTTTTTGTGTTGCTTTACACCTTTTAATGAAGCAATTGTTTCAATAATGGAAAAGAAAACTAGAGGAACGGCAAGCTCTGACATTAGGTTTACCAGAGCTTGTCCTATCGGTTTTATTTGTTCAATTCCAAAAATCGCATTTCCGGTCCGTTTACAAATAACACCAGTCAAAATTCCTAAAACGATTGCTACAAGATTGTAAAAAGTTAATTTACTTAATTTTTTTGTTTTGTCCTGTTGCATCTAATTTTGCTCCAAAAATTGTTTTGTTTTAAGCTAATCTAACCGCGTATTTTAGCACATATTCTTCAATAGATTTTAAATATTTATCAACTATTTTAAATAAGATTTACGCGGGACTGAATATACAAAAACAGCCATAGTCATAAGAAGTTTTTTCTTAAAACTATGGCTGTCTTTTATGTTTTATTCCACAGAAATTTTCTTAATCTCCATTTTTTGCATTGGTCTGTCAAATCTGTCTGTTGGAACATGACCAATTGTTTCCACTACATTCATTCCCTCAATGACGTGACCGAAAATTGCGTGGTGACCATCAAGCCATGGTGTTGGAACAAGCGTGATAAAGAATTGGCTTCCGCCAGTGTCTGGTCCTGCGTTAGCCATGGAAAGAACGCCTGGTGAGTCGTGCTTCAAGCCCTCTCCAAACTCGTCATCTATCGTGTAGCCTGGTCCCCCCGTTCCAGTTCCAAGAGGACAACCACCTTGAATCATAAAGTCATCAATTACACGGTGAAAAATAAGCCCATCATAGTAGCCCTTCTGCACAAGATCTGTAAAATTTTGCACAGTCTTTGGCGCAAGGTCATTGTAAAGCTCAATCTTGAATGTTCCACAGGTTGTTTCAAATGTTGCTATCTGTCTTTTTGTCATAACTTTTCCTCGTTCATATAAAATTTTGTATGCAGTATTCTACCACATAAAGCTGTAAAATCAAACAATTACACCGCCACCGAGCAAATAATCATCAGCGTAGAACACAGCAGATTGTCCACCTGTGATTGCCCTAACTGGCTCATCAAACTCAACAACAAGCGAATTGTCATCAACAGGAAAAAGCGTTGCTGGCAATTCTTTTTGCTTGTAACGAGTTTTTACCCTGCACTTCAAAGGGATAGTCAAGGGGAGTCCATCTATAAAATTAACATCACACACCGTCATTTTTTTTGAATAGAGCTCGCTCTCTTGCCCTAGAATTATCGTGTTGTCTGCTAGATTTTTGCCAACAACATACAGAGGAGCTGTGCTTGCAATTCCAAGCCCCTTTCTTTGCCCTAGTGTGTAACAGTGCAGACCATTGTGGCGACCAAGGAGCTGTCCGTCACTTGACACAACATTTCCCTCAAGTGGCAGTCTGTCACACAATTTTTCCAGCACTTGAATGTAATTGCCGTGCGGAACAAAGCAGATGTCTTGGCTTTCTTTTGCATTTGCTGTTTCAAAATTTTTCTCTCGCGCGATGTATTTAACTTCGTTTTTTGTTAATTCGCCAAGTGGCAACAAGAGGTGTGACAAAATTTCCTGCGTGAGGTTATACAAGACATAACTTTGATCCTTTGCTTCGTCTCGTGCCTTTCTAACAAAAAATTTCTGCCCACGCTTCTCCACCCTTGCGTAATGCCCAGTAGCGATTGTGTCAAATCCATTTTCTTTTGCAGTTTGCAAAAATGCCCCAAATTTTATTTTTTTGTTGCACACAACACAGGGGTTTGGTGTTCTACCAGCCAAATACTCACTTTTGAAATTTTCTATAACTGTTTTTCTAAATTCAGCCGAAAAATCAAAGACAAGATGAGGAATAGAAAGTCTGTCACAAACTTTTTTTGCACGGGTTAAATTTTGCTCGTCTTTCTCATCTCCGTCAAAAAGTTTCATCGTGGCAGCAGCAACATCAGGCGTTACAGATTGGCAAAGCAGGCAAGCGACAGAGCTATCCACACCACCGCTTGACGCAACTAAAATCTTCAAGCTAGAAAGTTCCTTCCGTTTCCTGCATTGCTAAAAGTGTTTTTGATAAAAGCTCGTCAAGATCCCAGCCAAGAAGCTCTGCTCCTTGCTTTATCACTTCTCTGTCGCAACCTGCAGCAAATTTTTTATCCTTGAATTTCTTTTTTAGACTTTTTAATTCCATATCTTTTGTGCTTTTTGAAGGCCTCATAAGTGCTGCTGCCCAAATTAGCCCTGTTAATTCGTCACTTGCAAAAAGCACACGCTCCATTATGTGCTCTGGCTTTATGTCACAGCAAAGTCCGTAGCCGTGGCTGCAAATTGCATGCACCATTTCTTCTGGTGCATCTATCTCTGCCAAAAGGCTCGGGGCTTTTTTGCAGTGCTCTGTTGGATACATTTCAAAGTCCACATCATGTAGCAAACCAACTGTTGCCCAAAAATCAACGTTGTCCTGCCCCAAATTCTGTGCAAACCATCTCATGACAGCTTCCACAGTAAAAGCATGACGCAAGTGAAAATCGTCTTTGTTATACTTCTTCAAAAGTTCTAATGCCTGTTCTCTTGTAACCATTTTTATCTCTCCTTTTCATCTAGTGCTTTATTGCTCAGCAAATCTGCATATTTATTTTTTTCTCGCTTCACCCATTCAAATGTAACATTCATTCCCTCTGTAAGTTGCCACACCTGCATGGCAAGAGCTCTTAAATGTGGAAGATTTATTTTCCATTCTCGTTTCACTTGGCAGATTACAAGTCTGCTGTCTCCCTGCACTATCAAATTTTCTATCTTCAAATTTTTTGCAGCAGTGAGTAGCATGATGAGTGCTGTATATTCTGCTTCGTTATTTGTCTTTTGCCCGAGGTAACGAGCCTCTTCCCAAAGAATTTTCCCGTCCTGCTCAATGTATGCTCCAGCTCCTGCTTCACCGGGATTGGAACGTGATGCACCATCAAAATGCCCTATAATCATAATGTAATACTCCCTAATTTTGCACCTGTCGCTTTTATGAGGTCGTCTGGCTTCAACTTGAATAAAAGCCCCCTTGCTCCAGCATTTACCGTAATGTAATCAAACAAAATTGCTGTTTCGTCCATCACTACGGGATAATTTTTCTTTGCACCTATTGGGCTACATCCACCACGAATATAACCCGTGAGAGCAGTAACTTCTTTCAAATGCACGGGAGAGGCAGACTTGTTACCAGAAACAGCAGCAAGAGTTTTTACATTCAAGGTTGTTCCTGCTGGCGCAACAGCAAAGAAAACACCTGTTTTGTCTCCCCTGCAACAAATTGTCTTGAAGGTTTGCTCCATAGGAATTCCCGTCTTTGCGCTTGCATCTTCCGCTGACAAAAGCACAGGGTCAATTTCATATTCCATAAGCTCAAAAGGAATTTTCAGGCTCTCCAATATTCGGACTGCATTTGTTTTCTTCACGCTTGCCATAAACTCACCTCGCGTGCAATTTTAACACAATTTTTGCGTTTTGCAATTTCTGCACAGAAAAAAGCGGACAACTAAAGTTGTCCGCTATAAATTCAAATTTTATTTTATTGCATCAAGCACAATTTTCTTTGCTTCTTCGTTGATGAGCTCCAAATGATCTTGTCCTTTGAAGCTTTCTGCATAAATTTTGTAAATATCCTCTGTGCCGGAAGGACGTGCAGCAAACCAACCATTTTCTGTGACGACTTTCAAGCCACCGATTGCAGCACCGTTGCCAGGTGCCTTTGTGAGGCAACCTATAATCTTCTCGCCTGCAAGTGTTTCTGCTGTAACATTCTCTGGAGAGAGTTTCTTGAGTTTGTCCTTTTGATCTCTTGTTGCAGGAGCATCTTTTCTTGAATAGTAGGACTTTCCATACTTTGCTTCGAGTTCTTTATAAATTTGTGATGGTGTCTGTTTTGTGACTGCGAGGATTTCACAAGCCAAGAGGCTCATAATGATACCGTCTTTGTCTGTGCTCCATGCTTCACCGTTCTTGCGGAGATAACTCGCACCGGCGCTTTCTTCGCCACCAAAAGCGAGGTCACCGGAAAGAAGTCCATCAACAAACCACTTAAATCCAACTGGAACTTCACAAACTTCTTTGCCAATTCCTGCAGCGACTCTATCAATCATGCTGGAAGAAACGAGTGTTTTACCAATTTTTGATGTTGGCTTCCAACCAGGTCTATTCTGGAACAAATATTTATTTGCCACAGAAAGGAATGCGTTTGGATTCATAAGTCCATCTGGTGTAACAATTCCGTGACGGTCATAGTCTGGGTCATTTCCGAATGCGATATCAAATTTATCTTTCATTGCAACGAGCTTTGCCATTGCCCATGGGCTTGAGCAGTCCATACGAATTTTTCCATCGTGGTCAAGTGGCATAAATGAGAATGTCGGGTCAACTGCCTCATTTACAACTGTAAGGTTAACGCCCCAAATCTCCTTGATTGGCTGCCAGAAATAAATTCCAGAGCCACCGAGTGGATCGACTCCGACCTTTACACCGCTCTGTGCAATTGCTTCCATATTGAGAACATTGCCAAGATCTTTGACGTATGGGATTACGTAATCATAGAAGTGAACATTTGAGCATTTTACAGCCTGCTCGAATGGCATACGTTTTACGCCCTTGAGACCATTTTTGAGCATTTCATTTGCATGGTCTTCAATTATCTTTGTTGTTTCTGCCGAAGCAGGGCCACCACTTGGTGGATTATACTTAAAACCACCGTCTGTTGGTGGGTTGTGTGATGGAGTGATAACAACACCGTCTGCCACACTTGAATTTGCCTTGTTCCAGCACAAAATTGCGTGTGAAATTACCGGCGTTGGTGTATATGAGAAACCATCTTGCAAATAGAGCTCAACTCCGTTTGCTGCAAAGACCTCTGTTGCTGTGCGAAGTGCTGCTTCAGACAAGGCGTGTGTATCCATTCCCATAAAGAGAGGCCCTGTCGTGCCTTGCTTTGCTCTGTAATCACAGATTGCCTGTGAAATTGCAAGAATGTGATCTTCGTTAAAACTATTGTTAAAAGACTTTCCTCTGTGTCCGGAAGTTCCAAATGAAACTGCTTGATTAATGTCGTTTGCATCTGGCTTTTGCGTATAGTAAGCAGAAATCAAACGAGGAATATTTACCAAATTACCCATAAGTGACACCTCCAAAGAATTTATGTCGTTATTATACAGTAAAAAATCTAAAATAAAAGAAAAAATTTAAGAATTTTGTTTTAAGCACAATAGCTACAACTAAAATATTACTCACGGATAATTATTGCTAAAAGTCCTGCTAAATTGTTTAAGCAATTCACAAAAGCAATAAATTGTTGTATAATCTTCGCTTGGAAAGTTTACTAGGTAAATGATATTTTTACATTATACGAGGTAGTTCACATGGACAGAAAATTTAAAGTACTGGTTACAGAGCATGTTGGAGAAGCAGGACTTGAGCTTCTGCGCCAAGCACAAGATGTTGAATTAGACATAAAAATTGGTCTGGCACTCCCCGAATTGCTCGCAATATTACCAGAATATGACGGCATCTTGACAAGAAGCGGAACAACGATGGATGCAGAGAAAATTGACGCTGGTAAAAACTTGAAGGTAATAGGCAGAGCCGGTGTCGGTGTTGACAATATCGACCTTGCAGAGGCTTCACGCCGTGGAATTATCGTCATCAACGCTCCATCTGGCAACACCTTTGCTGCTACAGAGCTTACAATGGCAAATATGCTTTCCGTCATTCGCCACATTCCACAGGCCTTTGAAACAATCAAAAAAGGCATTTGGGAAAGAGCAAAATTCACAGGCATGCAGCTTCTTAATAAAACTGTACTTATAATCGGGCTTGGTCGCATTGGTTCTGAAATTGCAAAAAGATGTCACGGCTTTGGCATGAAGGTCATTGCATACGACCCATACATTACACCACAAAAGGCAGAATCACTTTCCGTAGATTTGTATGACAACTTGGAGCAAGCAATAGAGCTAGCAGACATTGTAACAATCCACACACCTTTAACGGAAGAGACAAGCCACATGATAAATGCAGAGCTTTTGTCACACTTTAAGGACGGTGCCTGCCTCATAAACTGTGCAAGAGGCGGAATTGTTGATGAATTGGCAATCTGCGAGGCGCTTAGAAGTAAGAAGCTCTCCTGCTTTGCAACGGACGTTTATCCAAAAGAGCCATTAAAGCTAGACCATCCATATTTGGCAGAGGACTTGGCAGACAGAATTGTTTTGACTCCTCACATCGGTGCAAATACATTTGAAGCACAGGACGAGGTTGCTCGCATTGCGGCACAAAATATGCTTGCAGTTTTGCGTGGTGAGGAATATGAACACGCTGTCAACCTTCCATTCATTGAACAATCCCTTACATCAACACAAAAGAAATACCTTGCAATTTCACGCAAGCTGGGGTTACTTGTTGCACGCATGGCAAGACTTAATAATTCTTCCATTCACTCATGCCATGTAACCCTGAGAGGAAGCCTCTTTAACACAGAAGTAAAACTTATGGCAGGCGTTTATCGTCCTTATACAGTAGCTGCTTTGAAGGGTGTGCTTGAAGCAAGCGGGAACGAAGGTGTTAGCTACATGATGGCACCACTAATTGCAGAGGACAGACAAATTGCAATAATTGAAACAACAGGGGAAGCCCAAACATACAAGAACACAATCACTGTTGCTGTTGACACACCAAAGGGGCCTGTTTCCGCCACTGCGACAATTACAGAAGAAGGTCGCCAGCGCATTGTCCGTGTGAATGATTATTGGATTGACTTTGTTCCACAGGGTAAGATTTTGCTCTTCCAAAACCACGATACACCAGGCGTAATTGGAAAAATCGGCAGTATCTTGGGAGATGCAAGCGTCAATATTGCAAACTTCGCACTAGGCAGAAAAGACGGCGGAACTGCGCTTGGTGCTGTGTCATTTGATGGTGACATTGAGCCACAAACACAAAAGAAATTATTGGAAGACACAGGACTAATTTGGGCTACAACTGTTAATTTTGACTAGACAATTTTTCTAATGGCTAACAATAGCGCTACTGAATATTTTGACAGTATTATTGGCAAGGCAATAGAAATCGGAGCGTCTGACATTCATCTAGAACCAAGGCGCCTGCGTTTTCGTGTCCTTGGAACGCTGGTGGAATTGCCTTATTTAACTGAGCACCACAAGCATATTATAAACATCATAAAAAATATGGCGCAACTTGATAATGCAGAGAGCCGATTACCACAAGACGGAAAATTTCAAGTAAAAGCCACTGGAAGATACATAGACATACGAGTTTCTACCATTCCTCTCGGTGACGACGAATACAACACAAGAAACGAAAAGGCTGTGCTTCGTTTGCTTGACCCAAAGGCGTTTTGCCTTGATTTGGACAGTTTAGGATTTGACACTGTGCAAATTAACACTTTGAAAAAAGCCATTGCACAAAAAAGTGGAATGATAATTTTGACGGGGCCAACTGGGAGTGGTAAAACAACAACTCTTTACGCTTTATTACAAATTTTGAACAAACCAGATGTAAACATCGTTACGATTGAGGATCCTGTTGAATACAGAATTGATGGAGTTTCTCAAATACAGGTTAATGACAAAATAAACCTCAGCTTCAATAATATTTTGCCATACATTTTGCGACAAGACCCTGACATTATAATGATTGGTGAAATCCGCGACAAGGAAACTGCAAAGGCAGCAGCTCAAGCAGCTCTCACAGGACATCTTGTCCTTGCTACTTTACACACAACGAATGCAACCACTGCTGTTGAAAGATTGCAGAATATGGGACTTCCAAGCTATCTGATTTCCGCTTCTGTTTCCGCCATTGTTGCACAACGCCTTATCCGTTGTGATATGATAGATGGTAATTTTACAAAACGTGTTGCAGTATGTGAAATTCTACAACTAGATAAAAATATAATAGACCTCATAAACTCTAAAACGCCAGAAAGTGTCTTGCGAGAGCAGGCAATAACAAACGGTATGGCAACAATGAAGCAAAATGCACAAAAACTTTTGCAACAAAATAGAACGACAAGGGAAGAAATATCGTTTTTACTAGACGATGAAGAGTGTTAATATGAAAAAAATAATAATTAGCGTTTTATTAGTAATATGCCTGTTTAACGGAAAAGCATACTCAATGGATGCCGTGCCAAAAATAGACGAGCTAACATATCTTATAATTAAAAATCCAGACGCACAGACTATGGCTCTTGCTTCTGGTGCCGTAGATATGCTCGGTGACTTGACACGGCCCAGCGACATTGAACTCTTGAGCAAACACAAAAATCTCAAGATGTCTGTCGCACCTATGAGTCATGCTTTTTTTCTGCTTTTTAACAACAAAAAAGCTCCTTTTAATGACAAGGCAATAAGACAAGCAATATCCATTGTTATTCCTCGCTCGTCTATTGTTCGCCTTATTTTTTCTGGCTACTCAATGCCCTTGACTTCTTACCTTCCACCAACTTCGCCATGGGCTATACCACAGGCAGGAGAGGCAACTTCACAAGCTAAAGCAGAGCAAATAATGAAGCGTGCTGGCTACACAAAAACATTGTTTGGAAAATGGCAGGACAAAAATAAACACACCTTGCCAAAAATTGAAATATTGTCCCCAACAGCAAGCGTTGCACCAACAACAGAAGAAATTGCAAAAGACATAGCAGATACACTGACAGCCTTTGGCTTTGATGCTTACGTTACGCCGATAGACTTTTCAACCATGATTGCCAGACTTGACAGGCGAGACTATTCAGCCTCTGTCCTTGCTTGGAGCATGGGGCGTAACCCGGACAGTCTTTATAATTTTTATCATTCCGAATGCGACACTAAGGGTGGTTACAACATGACAAGTGCTTCAAGCAAAGAGCTTGACTCAGCACTAATACATTTACGGACAGCAAAGGACAAACAGGAAGCAACGCTTTATTCAACAAAGGCACAGAAAATTTTATGCGATTTGCGACCAATGGTGCCTATTTACAGCAGAATGTCTGTATCCTGTGTTAGCGATAAGTGGAAAAATATTTTTTCAACAAAGAAAACTTCCGCAGTCAATTCTTATACATACCTCTTTGCAGAACCAAAGCTGCATAAAAAAGGCGAAAAAAAAGTTTTGCGGACTATTTTGCCAGAAGAACCAAGAAACTTAAATCCTTTTGTCGCAAGCTCCGCTTACGACTGGGAAATACTGGGGCTTTTGTATGAAAGCCTAATTTCTTCTGATCCTTACACGATGGAAGACATCCCCTGGCTTGCTTCATCTTGGAAATTAACAACGGACAAAAGGCAAAACACGACAACGATAACTTTCATAATAGACACCTCTGTCCGTTTCAGTGATGGTTCACATCTTACGGCTCAAGACGTTGCTGCAACCTTTGAATTTTTGAAAAAAAACAAAGTGCCACGCTTTTATGATTCTGTGAAGGATATCGCAAAGATATCTGTGCTTGCAAACAACAAAATTGCAATCACCTTGAACGGTATAAGCTATTGGTATCTTGACAAGGTTGGCGGAATGTTTGTCATGCCAAAGAAAATTATAGATTCCGTTTCAAATTGGCAGACATGGAAACCAACATTTTCACAGCTTGTTGGCACTGGCCCATTTGTGATAGGCAAATACAAAACTGGTGAATTCATAACGATGAAGAAAAATCCGCACTACACACGCACAAAATTTCCAATTAAAAAGGAGGACTTAAGATGACGAAAGAATATATTGCAAAAAAAATACTCTCCGCTCTTTTTGTCCTTCTTTGCGTTATAGTGCTGAATTTCTTTTTGTTCCGCCTAATGCCGGGAGATGCAGTAAGCACAATAATAGACCCAAATTTTTCGCCAGAAGCAAAGGAACATTTACGCCACCTCTACGCTCTTGACAGAAGTTTGCCAGAGCAATTTTTAGTTTACATAAAGAGTATGGTAACGTTTGACTTTGGAGTGTCCTTTTTGTCGCAAAAACCTGTTTGGGGCGAAATTCATTCGCGTCTTTTGAACACATTATTTCTTTCCTGCTCTGTTATGGTTTGTTCTGCTATCACTGGAATAATTCTTGGCATAAAGGCTGCATATTCACGTGGAGGGAAAACAGAAAAATTTGTGCTTCGCAGTGCTGCCTTGACAAGTGCGTTTCCGTCATTTTTTGTGGAACTTTTATTTTTGATGTTTTTTTCCTATTGGCTTGGAATTTTTCCGCTCCGTGGCACAACGTCTATTCCGGAGCCGGTCGGAACTCTTAACATCTGCCTTGACTATGCGTGGCACATGGCACTACCTGTGCTTTCTCTCTCGCTTCTTTCATTTGGCTCATGGGCATTGTATGTAAGAAATTTAACAATAAAAACTACTCAGGAAGATTTTGTTTTTGCAGCACGAGCAAGAGGGCTTTCGGAAAAGGCAATCTCGCATCATATTTTCCGCACGATACTTCCTACGATTATCACGATAATTTTGATGTCGCTTCCTGGTCTTGTTTCCGGAGCTGTCATCACAGAAACAATTTTTTCGCTCAGAGGGCTTGGAACATTCTTGCTTGAGTCAGTAACGGCACAAGACTATCCGTCTGCTCAGGCGTGATTTTTCCTGCTTGCGCTGATTACTATAACTAGCAATATGTTGGCAGATATATTCATTTGCATCGCCGATCCACGCATAAAGGCAGAAAACTAGGTGCAATCATGAAAAAGAATCTTTTGATTTTTTCATTTTCATTTTTTCTATTTGTTGGGATTTTCGGTTCCTGGATTGCCCCCTATTCACCAAGAATGACAGTTGCTGCTCCTTTTGCTTCCCCTATCTGGTCTTCGTCTCTTTCCAAAAATGAAACCTTTGATTTTGACAATTCCTTCACCTTTGAAACAGCAAACGGTTCTCCTGCAATTTTTTCTCTCTTTGGCACATTGGACGCAAAAGATTCAGATGGTGCAAAAATAGTTTTAACAAGAGAATTTAAGGGGAAAACGGAAAATTTCATTTTGTTTGAGACAAAAGAAAACGGTGTAACGGGAATTGATTTAGACGCAAGGGATATTTCTTTCAAACAACAACTTGCTCTTGCTCCAACAGACTCTGCCACAGAGTTTTTATTCAAACAGGGAGCAAAATATAAGATAGAGGCTGTTGGTGGCACGGCACATTTACAAATGCAACTTCTTGGCAAGCGCTTTGGATTTTTGGGAACAGACCACAAGGGACGTGATATTTTTAGCATTATGCTCACCGGAGCAAAGACATCGCTCTTTATAGGTATTGCAGCTGCCCTTGTGTCCTGCATTTTAGGAGTCATTATCGGTTGCATTGCCGGCTTTTTCGGTGGAATTTTGGATACCTTGCTGATGAGACTTTGTGACATTCTTATGTCAATTCCAACTCTGCCTATTCTTTTAATTCTCGCCGCTTTTTGGGGCAAGGGGATTCTTCAAATCGTTTTTATAATGTCTATTTTTGCTTGGATGGGCACGGCAAGGACAATTCGTGCCTATGTAAAGAGTCTGCGTGAATCTGCTTGGGTGCAAAGTTTGCAGGCAATGGGAGCAAGTAATAAATACATAATTGGTCGCCATATTATCCGTGAAACTTACCCAATAATTTTGGCAAACATTGTCATTGGCGTGCCTTCCGCAATTATGGGAGAAGCTGGGCTGTCATTTCTTGGAATGTCTGACCCTCGCATAATTTCTTGGGGGCGTGTGCTGCATGACGCTCATTCTTTTGGAGCTTTTACACACCTCGCTTGGTGGATACTCTTGCCACCAGGGCTTGCAATTTGTCTTTTGTCTTTAACCTTTATCGCAGCCGGCAGATTTATGGAAGAAAAACTTGACCATAGATTGCAGGACAAGTTTTAGTGCTTAGGGATAAGGTAATAACATGATAGAAATTAAGAATTTAACAATATCATACAAAAATAACAAAGGCACTTTTGATACTCCTGCGGTCCAAGATGTTTCCTTCACCATACAGGATAATGAAACGTCTTGCCTTATTGGCGAATCAGGAAGCGGAAAAAGCACAATAATGTCTGCAATTTTGGGACTTCTGCCACTTGGGACAAAGGTTGAGGGGCAAATCCTGCTTGACGGTGTAAACCTCTTGACCTACGATGAAGAAAAATTTCTCTCCATTCGTGGCAAAAAAATTTCGCTTATTCCGCAGGCTTCTTTGAACTCTTTTACGCCAGTTTTCACGCTTGGGAAAATTTTGGAAGAGCTTGTCTCCCTGCACAGCAAAGAGAAATTAACGAAAGAAGAAATTAAAAACACAATCTGTGCCACGCTTGAGGATTGTGGTTTGTCCGAAGAATTTTTGCCAAAATACCCACACGAAATGTCCGGCGGAGAAAGACAGCGTGCTGCAATCGCTGCAGCACTTGTGACAGGATGCCGTGTGCTTTTGGCAGACGAGCCAACAACGGCGCTTGATGTTGTGACACAGGACAAAATTTTGCAGCTCTTAAAGCGTTTGCAAAAAGAAAAGAATTTAACCATTCTTCTTGTTACACATGATCTCGCTGTTGCTTCATGCCTTGCCACAAACTTTTTTGTCATGGAACATGGACGCCTGATAGAATCCACCACACGGGATAAAATTTTTGTTGCACCGCAAGCAAAGCACACAAAAGAACTTGTTGAAGCAGCGAATTTTTATAGAAAGAATTTTGCACAAAGTGGCAACACTGAGAAAACTCAAGAAACCGAAAGCAAATGGGATAAATTGAAAAAATGGATAAAAAAATCTTTGAATGTGAAAATCTAACCTTAATATATAAATCAGCCAAGGCAAAAGCAAAACTTGCCTTGGACAATTTGTCCTTTTCACTTGAAGCAGGGCAGACTTTGTCTGTCGTTGGTGAATCTGGGAGCGGAAAATCAACCCTCCTCAAGTGTGCTACTGGACTTTTGCCAGCAACAAAAGGAAAAGTCTGTGTTTTTGGCAAAGAGCTAAACACAAAAGACAAAAAACTTTTGCAAGAATTGCGTTTCAAATTTTCGCTTGTCTTGCAGGACACCTATGGAGCCTTGCCACCGGCAAGCAACGTGTTAGATGCAGTAACAGAACCGCTTTTTATCCAAAATGGCGTAGTTACAGACTCAGACAAGGAACGTGCCTTGACACTTTTGGATTCACTAAAACTTGCAGACGAGAGATTGCTAAAATCAAAATCTTATGATTTGTCCGGTGGTCAAAGGCAACGTGTGCAGATAGCACGTGCCCTTGTAACAAATCCGATGTTGCTTTTTGCAGACGAACCCACTTCAATGCAGGATGCAAGCACAAAAAAAGACATAATCAATTTGTTAAATTCATACAAAGAACGTGGAATGGCGATGATATTCGTCACCCATGATATTTTGCTTGCTTCTTCAATTGGAGAAAAAATGCTGGTATTGAAAAATGGTGTTTGCGTTGAACAAGGCAATTCCCACGAAATTCTCACATCACCAAGCCACGAATACACAAAGGCACTACTGGCTGCACTTCCAAAAATTTAATACCGTAGGGCAAAGCTATGAAAAAACTATTGCAAATGGACAAAAACATAAACAAGAATTCACGAGGCAACCTCTTAATAATTGCAGGGAGTGATATGTATCCTGGAGCTGCAACACTTTCTGCTCTTGGTGCTTTAAGAGCAGGAGCAGGGCTTGTCTTTGTGGCGACAACACACTTTGCTGCTTCCTCTCTAAATGTTGCTTTGTCCGAAGCAATTCCCATTGTTTGTGACACAAAAAACGGCGCAATTTCTTTTACTTCTCTCACACAAAAGATAGCACCTATTATGCAAAAGATAGACGCTATTGTTCTTGGCCCAGGACTCTCACGCACAGCAGAAGCACAAAAGATTTTGCAATTTGTTACAACTGAATTTTCTCACTTGCCGAAGGTTCTTGATGCCGATGCTTTGTATTACTTAAACCGCTTCACACCAAGTGAAGAAGACGGGAAAAACATTATAATCACTCCACATCTTGGCGAAGCAAGCAGAATTTTGGGCAAAGACGTTTCATTAACAAAATTGACTGCTGCAGATTTGATAAAGGCGACAAATTGCCACGTTCTCTTAAAGGGACATGGAACACTTCTTGCAATTAAAAACGGACAAAAAATCTTGACAACAAAAATTTCTTCCGGCAGTCCTTCTCTTGCCGTTGCAGGAAGTGGTGATGTTTTGGCTGGTGCTATTGGCTCTCTTTTGGCTCGTGCAAAGAAAAGAAATTTGTCAAACCTAGACATGTTTCACCACGCCGTCTATTTGGCAGCAACTGCACACGCACAGGCAGGAATTTCTTTGGAAGAAAAATTTGGTGTCAATGGTAATCTAGCCAGTGAAATTGCAAATGAACTGCCGAGGTTTTTGAATGTTTAGCGTGACGACAAACGCACCAGAAGAAACGCTGAACATTGCCAAGTGCTTCGGAAAACACATAGAAGCCTCAACGCTTGTTCTTTTTTATGGCGATTTGGGGGCAGGAAAAACACTCTTTACACAGGGAATTGGTCACAGCCTTGGCATAAAGCGTATGAAAAGTCCCAGTTTCATCATAGCAAGCGAATATGAAGACACAACTCCCCCACTGCTTCACATAGATTTATACAGAATTTCAACGCAAAGAGAAATTGACTCATTAGAAATTGACGACTATTTGCGTGACGGTTTTGCTATTTGCGTTGAGTGGAGCGAAAACTGGAAAGAAGTGCCAAAAGAACACATAAAAATAGAGATAAAAAAAATAAACAAAAAGGGTGAATCTGACCGACAAATTGCCTTTTCTGCTTTTGGGCAAAAACACGAGAAAATTTTATTAGATGTAAAAGAAGAACTTTGCAATGATTACGCTATCAATTAACACATCAACAAGAATAACACACTTGGCTTTACACGACGACAAAAAAAATTTTGCATCATTTTGTGGCGACCTTGGCAGGAAACAGTCAAATTTGTTGCAGGAAAAAATTTCTGCACTACTAGAAGAAACTAATCTCTCAAAGGAAGATATAGAACTCGTTGCTGTAACAAACGGACCAGGCTTTTACACTGGAATACGCTGTGGCTTAACCTTTGCCTTGGCTCTCGCCTATGCCTTGAAGGTGCCTGTCGTTCCGCTTTCTTCCTTGGATTTATTGCAGGAAGCTATTTTAACAAAAGAAAATTTGCTAGATAAAAGATTTGTAATTCCCTATATTAAGTCTAAAAGCAATGCTGTATTTGCACAGATTTTTGACAGACAAGAAAATAAATTGATAAAAGACCCTGCATGTTATTCACTTGATACCTTGCTAAGTTTTGCTAGTCAAAACGCAAATACAATCTGCGTTTCATACGACACAAGTCTTTATGAAATACTAGCTCCCTTTTCAATAGCACTGGAAAATGACATAACAAACTGTTTTATAAATCTTTTGGCGAAAAATGACATCAAGCCACAATCTCCACTTGAAATAAAGGCTATCTATTACAGAGAGCCTGATATTGGATAGACTAAAAAAAATACTAGCCATAAAGGACATAAAGAACACAAAGGCGAGAAGCTGTTGGCTTAGCTAACAACTTCTCGCTGATTTTTTTCTCGGCGAAGCCGACAACCCTATGTCTTCTATGGCAAAAAAAATTACAATTCGTACTACAAAGTAGCACACCGCAATTCTCAATTCAAATGCTTTTGTGTTTGTGGCTAAAGATTTTTTGTTTCATTTTTTTTGATATCTGCGTAAAAAGTCAATTTTTATGGTAAAATTACGAGTTAATTTATACTATAAAGAGGTTCAGCCAATGGCAGACGAAGTAACGAAAAACATAGAAAGGAATGAGCAACGCAAAAGCAGCTTTGCAAAGGGCAAGGCTCTTTTTCGCTCGTTAGTTTTTCTTGCAAGTCTTGCCATTTTTTTTGTTATTTCTTTATATGTGGCAACAGATACTGATTTAGGGTTAAAATTTATTACAAATAAATACCTTAATCCTGCCTTGGAAGAATCAGGCCTGGCTCTCTCTCTGGACATCAAGGGCAATATATTTCAAGGTTACAACATAAAAAATCTTGCACTAAAAGGGCAGAGAAATTTTGTCACACTGACAGAGGCCAAAATTGACTTCACTTTTAGAGATTTGCTTTCACTCCGTGTGGCAAAACTCACAACAAAAAACCTTGTTGTTGATATCCCTGCAATCAATGAAACCTTTCCAAGTGATCCAAACTCTTCAACGCCTGCAAATGAAATCATTATGGATGTCTTGTTCTACATAAACTTGCCAATTGCTAAAATTGACGCAACAAATACAAAGATTTATTTTGATGATGGCGTGTTTGCAGGAAACCTTTTGACACTGCCCCACCTTGCTTCCTTCATTGACAAAAAGGACTCTGTGCATCTTGACATAAAGGGCAAGGTGAAATCATTTGACATTTTGCTCAACGGTGTTGCAGACGATATAGGAACAAAACGTGCAAAAATAGATAATCTCGTTCTGTCTGTCTTTAACAATAATAAAAACCTAGGAACTGTCAATATAACAGGCAAATTTCCAAAACAATCTTCCCTCACCACAAGGGCAAGTAACATAGACTTGAAGTCAATCGCCACAGTTATTCCTGCAATAACACAGCTCGACGCTTCGGGAATATTAGCAGGAGAATTTAACTTCATTTTCCGTGAAGATGGTGTTAAATCTTTTGGCAAGGGGAAACTAACAAACGGTAAAATATTCGGAATAGTCGCAAACAATATCGCTCTTGATTGGGGCATTGACGATGAAGTTATCCGTGTCACTGTGGATAGGGGAGAAATTTTTAATTCCGCTTTGAAAGGCAATTTTGTTTACAATTCAAAAAAGGACAAAGAACACTTAACGCTGAATGCAGATATCAAGAATATAAAGTTTGACAATCTTATTTCCTTTATAAAAAACACGGCAAACATTGACGCAAAGGGGCTAAAGGGAAATATTTCATCATTAAGTGCAAATATAGATGGACCTCTCAATGCTCTTAGTGGCTCGGTAAAGGCTGCCCCATCAAGTGTGTCCTACAATGGACTAAACATGAACAAAATTACGCTAGAAACAAACTTTAACGGCACTCCAGTCGGCAAGATAAATTTCAATGCTCTTTTGGAAAACAAAAAGCTTGGTGTTCAGGGACAGCTTTCTTTCAAAAATGGGCGTAATGACATTAAATATTTTGCAGATGGACTTCCTGTAAAGAAACTCTTAAAAGCTCTTGGTGGCAATGACTACGGCCTTGACGGAACTGTGAAAATCAATGGTACCTTGAAGGGAACTCCAGATGACCTTGTGATAGATGCAAAAATAGCTTCAAACAGACTAAAAACTAATTTCTATGGCGACGTGGAAAAAATCACAGCAGATATTTCTGCCAATATAAGCAAAGAAATTTACACAATAAGAAATTGGACTTTCTCTTGGCAAGGAGCAAAATTTGTAGCTAATGGCACAACTGATGCCAAGGGAAATTTGCACTTCAAGGGTGAATCCTTCGGTTTGAAGTTATCCGCTTTTCGCAAGGCAATAGAGGCTTCAAGCGCTATAGAGGCTGATGCAAACATAAAACTCGTTTGGACTGTAACAGGCAACAAAAATTCACCCGTCATTAATGCAAAGTTGACAAGCTCAAAAGGAAAACTTAACGGTATTTCAATTTCCGGTATCAATGCTGATGTATCCTATTCTGACAATGCTATAACGCTAAAAAATATTAAACTTGCGATAGATGATGGTTTATTTTTCTTAAACGCAAAGGTTTATCTTCCAAATGGCAAATATCCATTAGCCTTTGACTGTAACGGCTCTGCTAACAATTTTAATATTACAAATATTGCACAAATTCTCAAATTGCCATACAAATTAAAAGGACGTGTAAGCGGAAAAATATCATCCTCGAGAGTGTCAAATGGAACAAACTGGCAATTACGCATAACATCTCCCAATATTACCTTTGAAAGAACACCCTTCAAAAATATAAATACCGAAATCTATGGCACACCGAAAGAAATAAAGATTAAAAAGATTGCTGCGGATATTTTTGATTCCGACAGTGTTATTTCCGGCAAAATCACTCTGCCTAGAGGGCTAGGCAATATTGCAAACGGAAAGCTTGACATAGCTGCTAGCTGTAAAGACTTAAACCTATATATATTAGCCTTGAAGCTTATTCCTGCAATACGGGGAATTCAAGGCTACGTTTCAATGAAAAGCCATATTGGAGGAACTGTTGCAAATCCACAATATAGCGGTGATGTTTTTGTTGAACAGGCAGCATACATTCATCACCCTCTTCCAAAAGCCACCTTGCATTTTGCCGGAAATTCACGCAAAACTGTAATAGATCCTATTTCAATTTTATTGCGAGAGGGAACTGTTGAAGCAAAAGCAAAGTTATTCCTAGATACTGATAAAAACTGGAAATATTTTGTCCGTATTGTAGGAAAAGATGTCTTGCTAGACCAATTTAACATAAAGATAACGGACAATCCATACCACAATGTCCGTGGAATTGTCAATTTTCACGCTGGTTACCATGGCGAGAAAAATGTGTTAAGAGCAAGAGCGACTGTGAAATCTGACAGAATTACGATTTATGGAATCCCAGTAACGGACATACGTTTCCCCGTCAGGCTAAATCAAACAACACTCACTGCGGAAGGCGCAAAGGCAAAGCTATGCGACAGCGAAATCTCATATAATTACAAGCTAAATTTGGCAGACGATATTTACAATGTAGAGCTTAAAACGGAAGAAATAGATTTAGCAAAATTGTCACAAATTCTGTTTGCAAACAGACCAGAAAAGATGACTGGCAAACTTCAGTTAGAGGCTACCGCTACAGGTAAAGAGGGGCGACTTTCTTCAAACGTAACAAGCGGAGTCCTAAAATTAAAAGACGGAGAAATAAGTGGCTTTGAGGCGATAAAATCTTCATATAAATTCACTGGTGAAAAAACTATCAAATTTGCAGCTGTCAATGTTCCATTTAAATATAAAGCCGGAGACCTTACAATTTTACCAGGAGCACAAGCAATAGCTCCAGACGGGAACTCTCTATACAACTATGTTTCGCTAGATGGCATTTTGACTAGAGAGGGAAACGTAAATATGTCGCTTCAAACAAAAGTGAATATAAAGGCTTTAAACTCCGCACTTGACGCTTCAGGGATGCTCTTGCGTCATGGCGTTCGTAAACTCACAAAAAATGAAGATTTTGATACAGGTGCTATTCTTGGCGGTATGGTCAAGAGCCTCATCAAGGGTGTTTCTCAGCGTGAATTTAGAATCATAGATATGCGCATCGGCGGAACGTTAGATAACCTAAAGTTTTCCAAATTGCGTCTTGAAAACACTCGTTTAAAGGACATAAATTGGTCTATTCCTCACACTTCACACGACCCAGATGCAGAAGCTATGGGATTAAAAGGCGAAACAAAGATTTCGTTCAAATACTCTGTCCCCGTTGGCCCAACTACTAGCACACGACAAGAAAACAGTGGATTTTTTAAAGATCCTTTCGGCACAATCATAGACGGATTAAATTTCAAATTCTAGTAATTTCGGAGAATTATGTATGGCACATGACCTTAGTTTAATAAGAAATTTTAGTATCATTGCTCATGTTGATCATGGAAAAAGCACAATAGCAGACAGACTCTTGGAAGCAACAGGAACAATTGACAAGAGAAATTTAAAAAGCCAAATGCTTGATATGCTTGACCTTGAAAGAGAAAGAGGTATAACAATAAAGTCTGTGCCAGTCCGCATGGAATATAAAGCAAAGGATGGAAAAAATTACACGCTAAACCTGATTGACACTCCAGGTCACGTTGACTTTTCTTATGAAGTTTCTCGCTCTCTTGCTGCGTGTGATGGTGCTATATTAGTCGTTGACTCAACACAAGGCGTTGAAGCACAAACCGTTGCAAATAGTTACCAAGCAATAGACCTTGATTTGGAAATTGTGCCAGTGCTTAATAAAATTGATTTGCCCTCTGCTCACCCAGATACTGTCAGACAGGAAATAGAAGAAATTATAGGAATAGATGCAACAGAAGCTACGGAAGTTTCTGCAAAAACAGGAGAGGGAATTCCCGAGCTTTTGGAACAAATAGTAGAAAAAATTCCTGCTCCAAAGGGTAACGCAAACTCTCCCCTTCAAGCTCTTATTTTTGACTCTGTATATGATAACTACAAGGGCGTTATTTGCTATCTTCGTGTGGTGAATGGCTCAATAAAAGCTGGCGATAAGGTGCGTGTTATGGCAACTGGTATGGATTATGAGGTTGACGAAGTTGGCTTCTTCAAACCAGTTCAGACAAAGGCAGATGTGCTGCTACCTGGTGACGTTGGCTACATTGCAGCTTCGATAAAAACAATTGATGAAGCGCACGTAGGCGACACTGTTACAGGCTCAAGTCACCCTGCCACTACACCACTTGCCGGCTACAAAAAGGTAAAGCCTGTTGTTTTTTGCGGATTTTATCCAATAGAAAGAGAGGACATTAATCAGTTACGAGAAGCGCTTGAAAAACTTCAAATAAACGATAGTGCTATTTCATTTGTGCCAGAAAACTCAGTTGCTCTTGGCTTTGGTTTCCGTTGCGGTTTTCTTGGACTTCTTCACATGGAAATTGCGAGGGAACGTTTAACACGAGAATTTGGAGTTGACCTTATTGCAACTTCACCAAACGTCGTGTATCAAATTGCCTTGACAGACGGCAGTATAATTGAGGCACATAAGCCTTCAGAATTTCCAGACACAACAAAGATAGAAGAAATTCGTGAACCATATATAAAGCTATCAATCTTTATTCCAGAAGCATTCGTCGGCCCTGCTATGCAGCTTTGTCAGGACAAACGCGGAACATACGTTGGCATGGATTACCTCACTCCAGAGAGGGTCCGCCTCACATACAAAATGCCTCTTTCAGAGTTTATTTTAGATTTCCACGACAGATTAAAATCCTGCACGCGTGGCTATGCTTCACTTGACTATGAACATATAGGGTTTATTCCAGCAAAACTCGTCAAGGTTGACATTCTCTTGCAGGAAGAACCTGTTGACGCATTTTCCTTCATCTGCCATGCAGATGACGCATATCACAGAGGATTTGCACTGGTGGGCAAGTTAAAAGAGCTTATTCCTAGACAGCTTTTTGAAGTGCCTGTCCAAGCTGCGATTGGCAAAAAAGTTATCGTTCGTATGAACATAAAGGCTGTCCGCAAGGACGTTCTGGCAAAATGTTATGGTGGTGACGTAACAAGAAAGAGAAAACTTCTTGAAAAACAAAAGGAAGGCAAGAAGCGTATGAAGCAAGTCGGTCGTGTTGCAATTCCACAGGAAGCGTTTCTCGCCTTTATGGATGTCAGCAAAAAAGAAAGCTAATGAATATTGCACACCTCTACATTCATATTCCATTTTGTGTAAGCAAATGTAATTATTGTTCCTTTACTAGCCACCCACCACAAAATGGGGAAATTGAGTTTTACCTTGAGCACTTAAAGCAAGAGCTCTTGTTGCTAAAAGAAGAACACAATTTTACGCTAGACACTCTCTACATAGGGGGTGGAACACCCACAGTCATTCCACCGCTTTTGTGGCAAAATTTATCAGATTTTTTACTAAAAAATTTAAAATTTAATACAAGCCCAGAAATCACTGTGGAAGCAAATCCTGGAACTTTGCGTGCTGAACACATTCACATTTTTCGTGACACAGGTGTAAACCGAGTGAGCATTGGTGTGCAAAGCTTTGACGACACAGAATTACAGATGATGGGTAGAGCCCACACTGCATTGCAGGCACATGAAGCAATTTCCGCCTGTCTTGCTTCTGGTTTTCACACAAGCGGAGACCTTATTTATTCTTTACCACATCAGAATTTTTATTCCTATGCAAGAAATTTGAAGGAACTTGTGGCAAGCGGTGTTGGGCATGTTTCTCTCTATCAACTTTCACTTGAACAAGGAACTCCGTGGCAAAATTTGCCACAAGATTGTATGACTGACGGTTATGGCGAATATCGTTACTCTGCTTGGTATCTCGCTAAAAAAGGAATTTTCCAATATGAAATTTCAAATTTTGCACGACCAAATGAGGAAAGCCGTCATAATACTGCATATTGGACGGGTAGAGATTATATTGGTCTTGGCGTTTCCGCTGCAAGTTTCGTCCAAGGCAAAAGATATCAAAACACATGCAACATAAAACAATATGCCGAAATGTTACAAGCACACAAGCTTCCAGTTATTACAAGTGAAGTGTTGCCAAAAGAAAAATCAGCACGAGAAGCAGCTGTTCTTTTGCTACGCACAAGTAAAGGCATACAAAACGAAGAATTTATTTTAAGGTTTGGCAAAAAATCTTTAGATGAAATTGCTAATAAGTTAAAACTTTTCCCGTCTGACTTTGTGCTACAAGATGACAATAAAATCAGCTTAACAAAGAAAGGAATGCGCGTTGCAAATTTAATTTGGCAGGAAATAATATAGAGGTATTGACCGTGAATGAAGCTATCAAAATAATTTGTCCAATAAAATTAAACATTACACTACTTGTTGCAGACAAACGCTCAAACGGCTACCACAATTTATTTTCAGTATTTTGGAAAAAAAATACAACAGAGATATTGACAATAAAATCAAATTCACCTAAAATGTCAACAGATATTTTGACGGTTAAAAATGCAGATATCCATGGAGAAAATTTAGTAACAAAATCATTACTTCTAGCACGAAAAAAACAGACTGATTTGCCCTATTTTGACATAACTCTTGAAAAATTTTACCCCACCGGAAGCGGAATAGGCGCTGGTAGTGGAAATGCCGCTGCAATTTTAAATTTTCTTCAATCAAATTACGGCATAAATTTTTCAAGTGACGAACTCGCCTCTCTTGGTGCAGATGTTCCTTTCTTGACACAAAGCGCACCTCTTGCTTTTGTTAAGGGGGTAGGCGAGGTGATTGAACCGATTGACGGTGATTTGGCTCTTTCTGCTCTTCTTCTTTTTCCGAATTGGCAAATCAACACCGCCCTCGCATACCACGAAATAGACGAAACAAAAACTGACACACAAACAAATAGTGACTTTTATATTTCTCGCAGTCAAAAAATTATTTCTCTTTTAAAAGAAAAAAAACACGTTGGGCTCCTGCCAAATGATTTTTGGTTTGTGGCTCGTGCTCACCACAATGAGTATGACTTATTAGCAGAGAATGCTGAAAAGACAGCATCTCTTGCCTATGGACTCTCCGGAAGTGGCAGTTGTTTCTTTGCATTTTATGATTCTTTTGAAGTTGCTAAATCAGCACAAAATTTATTTGAGAAATTCAATTTTATAAAGAAAGGTCAGGTAATTTAAGATGCGCGGTCAAAGAAATCTTCGCCTTGTAAAGTTAATGACAGAGTTTTTTATCCGTCCAACTGTTCCCCATTCACTTACAACCTTTGCAAACGAGCTTGACGTCTCAAAGACAATCATTGGAGATGACTTAAATGCCATCAACAGAGCCGTTACTGAGCTTGGAATTGGTTCTTTTACTGTTGGAAAAGGCAGAGCCGGCGGTGCTCGTTTTGTTCCATGTTTAAGCAAGGAAATCCGTGAAAAGTTTTTGTCTAACTTAGCTGTTGAATTGTCAAAGCCGGACCGTGTCCTTCCTGGCGGGCTGATTTATTACAGTGATTTAATTTTCCAACCAGACATTGCTATAAAACTTGCTTATTGTATTGCAAGTCTTTATGCAAATACAAAGGTTGACACAGTGCTTACAAGTGAAGTAAAAGGAATTCCCGTTGCACTCTTTGTTGCACAGGCACTTGGAGCAAAGCTTGCTGTTTGCAGATTCCGCAACCGTGCAAGCGACGGTGCAGCTGTCGCAGTTCACTTCCCCACTTCTAGCGGTGATGTTCGCACAATGTATATGGGCACACGCCAAGTGGAGCAAAAATCCCGCGTCCTTATTGTAGATGATTTTCTTCGTGGTGGCAGCACAATCACAGGCATGGTGTTAATGGCAGAACAATTCAAAGCTAACATTGTGGGCGTTGCTACAATAATCGCCAATGCAAAGCCAAAATTAAAATTAAGAAAAGATTGCAAGTCACTCCTTACCCTCACTATTGACACAAAAGGAAAAAGCAAACTTAAGGTAACGGATAACGATTAAACACTCAAAAGAGCCTCGCTTCTAAATGACAATATCATTACATCACGTTAAGCTCTTAATATTGTAAAAAGCGACAAAATACCCACTCCTGCAAAAAAAAATCGTAGGAGTGGGTATTTTTTATTCTTTATCTGAATGTCCTTTAGCTTTTTGACTATCAAGGAACATTCTAATTGCTTTCTCGACTGCAACAGTCTTTGAATATCCTGTTTCAGCTACATAAACATTAAGTTCAGCCATAATGTCTGATTTAATATAGCAATGTAAATAATCGCCATCTTTTTTTGCTTTAGCCATATTACACCTCACTTTACTTCAACAACTCATATTTAAACATCTTGACAGTGATATGAGACTTATAATAAGCCTTCAAATTAGCACGAAGTGTCTCCAGATAACCATTAAGTGTAGGATAATCATACACAATTTGAGCAGTTTTTCCAGTACCAATCTTATAAAATGTGTTAAGTTCTTTGGTAATTTGATATACACCATAAGTAAGCGTTTTGTCATAATTAGTAGTCTTTTTTGCTTCATCAAGGATATTTTTCCAAAGTCTCATAAGAGCTTTTTCTTCATCATCAAGTGTCATCTTTTTAAGGTCAGCAGATGCTGTTGTATCTCCATTAGTAGTATCGAAACAAAGTTCATTACGATAAAATCTACCATCAGAACCATTAAATGAAATGCACTTATTTTGACTAGATAGACAAGTATAGATAAGGCAAGACTTTAAAAACTCAATATCTGTTGTATAAATATTACCACCATCGCCAGTTGTCGAGACTATATCTCGTTCATACCAGTTATCTAAAGGATAACATTTTGCAACATATATAGGTAATTTTTCTTTATAATTGTCATTTCTTACACAAAATCCATTTTTTCTTAAATTCAATGTGGTTCTCATTAGTGCCTTATTTTTTGCATCAAACGCAAAACCAATAGAATGAATATAAGCAATAATATTGTCGTTATAAATAGGTTTTGTGGCTGTACTTGGAAGTTTTTTCCCCTCGTAACCATCTCTTTGACAATAAACGCCATCTTCTGTATCAGCAAAAATTCTCTTATCAAAATAACATTCATTCATTGTTTTGAAAACTTTAGGAACATCAATATTTTTTATATCAACAGGATTTTCATCAACAATATCGACAACTGTTAAATCAATCTTATCTTTTGTTTCGTCTTCATTAGTCCAGTAAATGCAAGAGATAGCAGAATCTGTAGCGTGGAAAAATTTTCTATTAAAAATAAAACCTTCTATAAATTTTTTATCAACTAAATGTCCTGTTTTCCAATATTTAATTGGACCAAACACGATATAACTATCTGTATTTTGGTGCAAATAATAATGAAAGCCACTCCATACAAACAAATTGATTAAATCTTTGGATTGTACCAAACCATTTGTTGTAGATTTAACATTTTTCTTAAATTCATCAGCAACAAAGGCCTTCTTTGATGCACCTCTTGACTTGCCTGTTTCAGTTGTACTACCACTATCATCTGCATAAGGTGGGTTTTCAAAGAGAATAATAGTGCAATTATCGTCATTCACATGCTTTTTTATAAGTGGATTTTCAATAAAATCCTTACTCAAAGCATCAGCATTTGAAACTTTACCATTCTCATATACTACATTAGCTTCAGTAGGTGGAATAATATTTCTTACCTTATCTCCAATTCTCTCTAAAAGAACTTTGTACTCATAGTATTCGTATGTAGATACAATACAATGCGAAATGAGTTCTGAACCATTCTTATCAAATTTACCGATGAGAGCAGCCTCAAGGTTTCCAGTTCCAGCACATCTATCAATAATTACATAATCGTGACCATCAGGTACTCTTTCAACTGCTTTCATAACAAGTTCAGATGCTTTTTCACAATAAGCCGTAGGAGTATAGAAAGCACCTAAATCTTTCTTGTTAAGACGGTCATTGAGACAATCCATAAGATATTTAAATTTCTCGTTAGTAGGTTCTGTATATGGATTGATAAGACCTTTGAAATGTCTTGGATCACGAATTTCACCATTAGTGTTAATTTTCCCCGTGCCATCTCCAAGAAAATCACCTTTTATAGCATTAGGTACTTCACGATAATATCTTTCAGCCCAACCAACAATACAGTTTTCATCAATGTTAATAGGTATATACCAATCTGTTTCATTTGCTACACGGTTGATGAGAAGTTTTTGAACTTCAGCAGAATCAACCATTTCCATATAATCATATTCTGCAATAGGCTCAACATTAGAATTAAAAGCGTTATTTCCTACGGATGCCGCACCAATATAAACCTTATGAATATCATCAATGTAATCTGCTGAATTATATACATATACCTTTGTTGCATTAAGGTCTATAAGTAAAATTCTTGCAGGAACGGACTCGCCTTTTAATCGCATTTTTGAAAGATACTTAATTGCTTGAAAAAGAACTTTGCCTGTGTTGTTGATATTCAACTTAAATTCCAATATATTACCGTGGTAAACACCATCTGTATTATCTACCAAAACAGCAGCATCATCGTTATATGGAATACGATAATTGTCAAAAAAGTCCATCTGACCAACTCGTTCAATAGTATATTGTTTCTTCAATGCCATTTTATATATCATTCCTTTCTAAATTTTATTTGTCTTTAAGATATGAGAAGAATTATTTTTTCTTTTTTATGTAGTATAGACGATTTAAAATAAAAAAGCAACATTTTTGTTTTATAATGGACAAAAATGAACATAAATGTTTTTATTCGCAAAGTTTTGAGAGATTTTAGATTTGTCATATGATACACAATATTGATATTTCTTAACTTACTGGACTTCATGTAAAAAAGAAAAGAGCCAAAACAAATTTCTCTGAATTGACTCTTAACTTAATACCATTATTTTAATTGAAGCGAGGCTCTTTTTATATGCATGTAATAACTACAATTTTAATCCTATTTCAAATGCCTTTTTGTTTAACTCAAGCATTTTTTCTGGAATAAGTTCCTCTAACACGCTATTCCAATCTAGCTCTGCAAGTCCAATCCCAGCAACAAGTGCACCAAGAAGCACAATGTTTTGTGCTTTGGAATTTCCGAGGCTCTCTGCCAATTCAAAGGCGTTAAAAACTTTTGTATCTTTTACAATAGCCTTTAATTTATCTGATACATTCTCAGGATAGCTTGCCGCCCCTGTAATAACTGGCAAGGAATAAATCTCATAATTATTAACAATGAGCTTTCCATCTTGCTTTAAGTAATCAAGGTAACGAGCAGCCTCTACCTTTTCAAAAGCAACTAATATGTCTGCCGAGCCTTTTGAAATTATAGGGGAATCAACCTTTTTGCCAAAGCGGACATGTGTCGTGACACTTCCGCCCCTCTGGCTCATTCCGTGAATTTCGGACATCTTGACATCAAATCCAAAACGAAGCAATCCTTGTGAAAGAATTTTTGAAGCGAGGATAGTTCCTTGTCCGCCGACTCCAACTAATAAAATACTTTTTGTATCTTGAGTCATAACTATTCCTCCTTCATTATTGCCTGTTTCGGGCAAATCTGTGCGCAAATTTCGCAACCGTTGCACATTGTCTTGTCTATCGTGATTTGTCCATTCTGGAAACTCAATGCAGGGCAACCAGCCTTCATACACATTTTGCATTTGATACATTTTGACTGGTCAACATAGCATTTCATTTTTGCACGGGCTTTCATTACGGACTTTATTAAAGCACATGGTTGCTTGGCAATAATCACAAACACTTCACTTGCGTCATGTGCAAGCTTTATTGCTTCCCTTGTTTGTGTAATGTTATAAGGATCAATTTCTTTAATATTTTCGCTCTTCACACCGCAAGCTTTGCAAAGAGCGACAAGGTCAACCTGGTGTGTCGCCTCTCCCTGCAAAGTTTTTCCTGTTCCCGGGTTTTCCTGGTGACCTGTCATTGCTGTAATTCTATTGTCAAGTATTGCAACTATTATTGGCGCTTTATTAACAACTGCATTGATGAGTCCGGTGATGCCTGAATGGAAGAATGTAGAATCACCAATTACTCCCAGGAATTTTTTGCCCGTCTTAGCAAATTTTTCAGCGTGTGCAAAACCACAGGCGGCAGAAATTGAGCCTCCCATACAAATACAAGTATCAATGCTTGAAAGTGGTGGCACAGCACCAAGTGTATAGCAACCAATGTCACCAGTAACAACTATGTCCTTAAATTTTGATAACTCAAAGTAAAATCCTCTGTGAGGACAACCGGGACAAAGCACTGGGGGACGTGGCGGCAAGTCAAGCCCGTGAACAAAATTCATCTTTTCAGAAGCCACACCAAAGGCTTTTGCAACGGTCAAAGAATCAAGCTCGCCTTCCCACGGCAAGAGGTCTTTGCCATGGCACTTTATGCCTAACTGCTTAACAAAATTCTCTAAATATGGCTCATTTTCTTCTATGACATAGATTTTTTCAAATTGTGTAGCAAAATCTGCAATTTTCTTTGAAGGCAAGGGATAAGTAAAGGCAAGTTTGAGGTAGGAAACGCTATTACCAAACACTTCTCTTGCGTGATTATATGAAACGCCAGATGTAATAACGCCAATCTTTTTATTTCCATCACTTGCTAATTCTACTTTGTTGAGCTCTGTTGTTTCGGCAAATTCCTCAAGTTCTTTTAAACGCTTGGTCAAAACTGTTTTTCTCGCCTTTGCTGCAGCAGGGACCATTACATTTTTGCCGACATTTTTTACATATTGCAAGGCTGGTCTTTCTACTCTGTCAGCAACTTCAACAATCGTCTTGCTGTGGCAGATACGTGTAGTCATGCGGAACAAAACAGGCGCATCATATTTTTCAGAAAGATCAAATGCTAATTTGACATAATCATAAGCTTCTTGGCTGTTTGATGGCTCTAACATTGGTATATGTGCGTGCGAAGCATAAAGCCTATTGTCCTGCTCATTTTGTGAGCTAAACATACCTGGATCATCAGCAGAAACTACTACAAGCCCGCCTAGTGAACCAATATACGCCATGGTAAAGAGTGGGTCTGCAGCAACGTTGAGTCCAACGTGTTTCATTGTCGCAAGTGCCCTAACACCAGCGATAGACGCACCACTTGCAACTTCTAATGCTACTTTCTCATTTGGCGCCCACTCGACATAAATGTCTTTATGAAGAGCTAAATTTTCTAAAATTTCGGTTGAAGGCGTGCCAGGATATGCAGAGGCAACAGAAAGCCCAGCTTCCCAAGCCCCACGAGCCAAGGCTTCATTACCAGTCAATAACTGTTTCATAAAATTTCCCCCTAATTTGCAGATTCCTCTGCAACATTCTTTATAAACCAACTGGATACATCTATTCCTAATACGCCAGATGCTACATATACGAGGCACAGAATTAAAAGCACCCCACTCCTGAGGAAATATGTCAGCACTCCTGCGATAAGAAAAAACACCAGCATTGCAATACGATTCATATTATCTTTTTTCATTTTCTTTGAATTTGCATATACAACATTAGACACAAGAAGAAAGCCAACAACGCCAGTTGCCACCATGGCAATTTGAGGTGTAATAGAAAGGGGCGCCAACACAGAAGAAGCCAAGGTTAATGCACCAGCAGGAGTTGGAAGCCCATAGAAATAACCATCTGGAACGTTCGATGAAATATTAAAGCGGGCAAGGCGTAACACACTACAAAGAGCATAAAAAGCAGCCACAAAATGTCCCACTATACCTATATTACTAAAATACACCATATAAACCAAGAAAGCAGGGGCAACACCAAAACTAATGGCATCTGCAAGGCTATCTAACTCAACACCAAAAGAAGAAGATGAGCCAAGCCTGCGTGCAATTCTGCCATCCATTAAATCAAAGAAACAAGCAAAAAATATCAGCCATGCTGCCTGGCGAAATTTGCCATTACTAGCAAGGATTAAAGATGACATGCCACAAAAAACACTGCCACTTGTAACAGCATTGGGAATAACCATCTTAACGGGAAAACGACGTTTTTTCCATTGCTTATTTTGTTTGTTCCTATAGCGAAATTTTTTCTCGTTTTTGTCTAGCTTTTCTTGTTTGGGTTCCATTGTCATATCCTGTTTAATCATTTTTGCCGGTAGCTACTACAGTCGTTCCAGCAAACACCCTCTGACCAATTTGCACAGTCGGCACAATTCCATTTGGCAAATATAGGTCAACCTTTGAGCCTAATTTTATCATACCATAACGCTCGCCACGAGCAAATTTATCATCAATTTTACTACGCACCACTATTCGACGTGCCATGATACCAGCTATTTGCACAAGCATAAAGCGTCCAAAATTTCCCTCTGCTCCGACATAGTATCTTTCGTTAATTTCACTTGCCTTTGGCGCTATAGCAAACCATTTTTTGCCAGGAACATATTTTGTGTAAACAACATGCCCATCACACGGGAAACGGTTAACATGGACATCCGTGCCATTCATAAAAATACCAATTTTTGTAGCATGTCCCATAAATTCTGTATCGGTTTCCATAATTTCAACTACCTTACCATCAGCAGGGCACAAAAAATCACTTGCAGTCAATTCATGCTCTGGTATCCTTTCTGGATCACGGAAAAACCAAAGAAAAAATCCAAAGCATATCAAGAAAATAACGGCTAAAACTTTTGAACCGATAAAAGACGTCAGTGCAAGAGCTAGCAACAGGGCAAGTGAAGTAAAACCATCTTTTGCAATCTTCATGATTTTTTGCCTAGTCCTCAACCTGTTCTGTGCTATCCACTATGCTTACATCGCAAACGCTATCGCCTTCGTCTAGTGAAACAACAGTGTAGCCAGTAGCGATACGAGACAGAACTGAAATCTCTGAAGCACCGATGCGAACCATTCTTCCCTTTGTAGTAATTACAAAGAGTTCTTGATCTTCCTCAACACCCCATGCACCGACAAGGTTACCAGTTTTGTCATTGAGTTTCATGGTCTTTACTCCAAAACCGCCTCTATGGTGACATGTAAATTCTTCATAGCTTGTCCTCTTGCCTATACCATTCTCTGAAACAAACAACACTTTTCTCGTTGCAGAAACAACATCACAGCCAACGACAAAATCACCATCATCAAGCCTAATACCAAGCACACCGCGAGCAGTTCTGCCAAGAGGTCTAAATTCTTCTTCCGAAACTCTCAATGTTTGTCCAAGTCCAGTGGTAAAAAGGAGTTCATCTGTTCCATTTGTAAAGCAAATAGAGGCTATGCTGTCACCTTCGACAATACCAAGGACACGGCGCCCAGCTCTATTCAAGCCATCTAGCTCTTGAATTGGCAAACGTTTAGCGGTGCCGTTTTTCGTCAAGAAGAATACATATTTTGCACCACCAAGGTCGCTATCCTTCAAGGCTACAACCTTTTCATTTTCCTCTAATGGAACGATTGTGCCTATAAGTTTACCCTTGCCAGTCTTCGGTTCAGGCAGGTTTAGACCACGCACGCCAAACACTCTGCCTTTTGTTGTAAAGAGATAAAGTGTGCGGTGAGTTGTCGTGGTAGCAACGGCAGAGATAATATCTTCTGCACGTGTTGGTGCTCCCTTAACTCCCTTACCACCACGTTGCTGC
>JAZLJR010000029.1:0-25090 GCA_045617925.1 Synergistaceae bacterium | reverse complement strand
TGGTGGTCTTGGAATATTAGCAGGAGATATCTTAAAAAGTGCTGCTGACCTTGGTGTTCCAGCTGTTGCAGTTACATTATTATACAAAAAGGGATATTTCACTCAGAAAATTGACAAAAACGGTAAACAAACTGAATATGACACCACTTGGCACCCCAACAACTATTTGAAATTACTACCGCACAGAGTTGCTCTTAATCTTGAAGGTCGTGTCGTTGAGATTGCTGCTTGGTGCTATACATTGATGGGGGAGGACGGACATACGCTTCCAATATACTTCCTCGATACAGACCTACCAAGCAACACACCTGAAGATAGGGAATTAACCGCAAAGCTTTACGGTGGTGACAATAGATACCGCATTTTACAGGAATTGGTTTTAGGCATGGGCGGGTTACGTTTCCTCCGTGATGCAGGATACAGCAACATAGAAACTTTTCACTTGAATGAAGGTCACGCTGGCTTTATTACGCTAGAATTAATGAGAGAACGCGGTTACAATGAAGTCGAAGATAAGATAAAAGAGAAAGTTGTCTTTACAACCCATACTCCAGTTCCAGCTGGACATGATTATTTCCTATATGATCTAGTTGAAAAGGTGTTAGGAGCTTCAAGAGCCAACGCAATGCGCAAAGTAATTCCTGGTGACGGTGTTTCTATGACTGACTTGGCTATGAAATTTAGCCGTTACATAAACGGAGTTTCCAAGAAACACGCCTTTGTAAGCCGTGATATGTTCCATAATGATGCTATTGACTGGATTACAAATGGAGTTCACTCAACAACTTGGACAAGTCCGGCTTTTGCAAGACTTTATGATAACTATATTCCAGGTTGGAGAAATGACCCATCACGTTTAATGCAAGCTCTAACTATTCCAAAAAATGAAATTTGGAAGGCACACCAAGCACAAAAAATGAAACTTTTGGCCTATGTGCTAGAAGAGACAGGCAAAGAACTTTCACCAGAGGTTCTGACAATTGGTTTTGCTAGACGTGCTGCAACATACAAACGTGCAACGCTGATTTTCTCCGATATAAAGAGATTACTAAAAATTACCAAAGGAAAAGTACAGTTTATATTTGCCGGCAAAGCACACCCTAAAGATGAACCAGGTAAGGATTTAATTGCCGAAATTTATAAATTGGCAAAAGATTCAGTCACTGATTTACCAATTGTTTTCCTTGAAAATTACAATATGAATTTAGGTAAATTACTAACATCGGGCGTCGATGTTTGGTTAAACACGCCAATGAGACCTCATGAAGCTTCGGGAACTAGTGGAATGAAAGCTGTTCACAATGGTGTTATAAACTTCTCTATCCTTGACGGTTGGTGGATAGAAGGTTGCATTGAAAATGTAACTGGTTGGGCAATTGGACCTGATGATAACACTGTAAGCACACAGCAATATGATAGTAGGCTAGATGCCGAGGATTTATATAACAAGCTAGAGAATGTTTTAATACCTACCTACTACAATGATAAAGACAAATGGATTGAAATTTCAAGAAATACTATTGCAATCAATGCAAGCTACTTCAACACTCACAGAGTTGTTAAAGAGTATTGCGAAAAAGCTTATCATACAAAGTTTAGGGGACATTAAACTTAATTTTTAAGGGGTGAGATTACACAAATGGCTACAACCAAAACTACTACCGCAAAGAAAACTGTTTCAAAAAAGCAGAGTAATTTGTCTGTATTACATGTTTCTCCTGAATTTTCACCTTTAGCAAAAATTGGTGGACTTGCTGATGTTGCAGGAACACTACCGTTAGCTGAACTTGATTTAGGAGTGGATGCACGAGCAATGCTTCCAGCTTGGCCTGGAGTAAAGGAAAAAGTAGAAAAATTAGGCAAGCTAGAGAAAAAACCTCTTGGGACGCTTTACATTGCATTAAATGCACGTGTTTGCGAAATTACTGTTTTAAAAGCTACGCTTAAGGGGGTAACAATTTATTTGCTGGACAATGAAGATTTTTTTGGCAATAAGGCAGTTTATCCAACAGAAAACAACGCGAGAACAGTAGAACCATTCGTGCTTATGTCTTATGCAGCCTTTGAATTACCGAAGGTTACTGGATTTGAACCACAAATCTTGCACGTCCATGACTGGCCATCAGCTTTTGTTCCATGTGCCTTGCAATACCATAAGCATTATAGAAATCTTCGTAATAAATACAAGGTTGTCTTTACCATTCATAATATGGCTCACCAGGGATTGTTTGATCCAAATTGCCTTGCCGAATGGGGATTTGACTGGTCATCTTTTGCGTGGGGGCAAGATGATACCCTTGAGTATTGGGGACTTGTCAACCTTATGAAAGGTGCCTTAAATTATAGTGACGCTATTACAACTGTTAGCCCAACATATAGACAAGAAATTGCTACTAGTCAGTATGGTTACGGACTTGAAGGAGTTATCAACAAGAATGCTCACAAGGTTTTCGGCATTTTGAACGGCATTGATTATTCTGTTTGGGGATCTTCAACTGACAAAACAATACCAGCAAGTTTTAACACAACTAGCTTCAAGGGCAAAGAAAAATGTAAGCAAGCAATTTGTGAACAATTTGGATTCAAGGATAAATCATTGCCTCTTGCTGTTTACATTGGCAGATTAGTAGATCAAAAAGGTGTTGGCCTTTTAGCTGAAGCATTAAAGCAAACAAATGGTGTCATGAATACACTCATTATTGGTTCAGGCAATGACTATTATCAAGGCCTTATTTCTGATTACGTTGACAACACCCCCTACGCACAAAAATTCTTTGGATTCAACGAAGAGCTAGCCCATGTGGCTTATGCAGGTGCTGACTTGTTACTCATGCCTTCATTATTTGAACCATGTGGGCTTTCACAAATCATTGCATGCTCCTATGCTACACTTCCATTGGTCCGTGCGACAGGCGGTTTAAGAGACACTGTTATCGATGCTAGAGAAGAAAACGGAAATGGCTTTGTGTTCTACAATGTGTGTGCAAATGAACTTGCAGACACAATTAAACGTGCCGCAGAAGCTTATAAAGATAAAGCAGCCTGGCAAAAATTGATGTTAAATGCCAAGAATGCTGACTTTTCTTGGAAAGTTTCCGCTACACAATACACTGACCTATATAAGAATTTATTATAGTAATAGTTTTTTTATTAAGTGCGACATTAAATTTTTGTCGCACTTTTTATTTTATATAGCAAAAATTTATGGTTGCTTTTAAGATAAAAAAAATATATAATGCCAACTGAAAATAGAAACTGGAGTTTCTAAAAAATTACAGGAGGATATGTCAATGTTAAACGAGAAATACGGTCGTGTGCTTGGCATGGTTTTGGCAGGTGGCAAGGGCGAACGCCTCATGCCTATGACAAAATACAGAGCAAAGCCAGCCGTTCCTTTCGGTGGAAAATACCGCATAATAGACTTTGCATTGTCTAATATGGTAAATTCCGGAATCTACTCAATTTACTGTCTCATTCAGTTCAAAAGTCAGTCACTTCATGAACACATTGCACGTGCATGGAATTTTGGCACTGCACTCAGAGGTCGCGATTACTTTGTAGACATCGCACCAGCTCAAATGGCTGATGGTGAGCGTTGGTATGAGGGAACTGCAGACGCTATCTATCAGAATATGCATCTTATAACTTTGTTTGATGCTGATCGCATTTTGATTTTTGCAGCAGACCACATTTATAAAATGGACGTTGAGCAAATGCTTGCTTTTCATGTTAACAATAAGGCTGACATAACGATCGCTGCTTTTGTTGTTCCTTCAAAGGAAGCAAGTGCATTCGGATGCATAAAGGTAGATGAATCCGGTCAAATTATCGATTTTGTTGAAAAACCAGCAAATCCACCAGAAATTCCAGGTAGACCAGGTTTTACCTATGTTTCTATGGGTAATTATATTTTTGAACGTGAAATGCTTGAGCAGTGCATAGAAGAAGATCACTATGCAGAAAAAACTAGCCATGACTTCGGAAAGGATATTCTACCAAAGCTTTTTGGCACAAAGAAATTGATGGCATATGACTTCTCAACAAACGTTTTACCATGTGGTGATAAGCCATATTGGAAAGACGTTGGCAGCATAAAAGCCTTCTGGGAAGCACATATGGATCTCCTGAAGCCATATTCCCCAATTAATATATATAATTCACAGTGGCCAATCCGCACAGTTTCTTTCTCAGATCCTCCAGCACTTGATCACGAGAGTTGCATAGAATCCTGCTTGAGAGCAGAGGGAAGCCGTGTATTCGGTGCAAAAGTCAAACGTAGCGTCCTTTCTCGTAATTGTGAAATTTTGGAAGGATCTGAAGTTGAGGAATCCATCATTGGTACAAATGTCAAGATAGGAAAGAATTGTAAATTGCGTCGCGTAATTGTTGATTCGTACAATACAATTCCAGATGGAACTGTCATTGGATATGATCTTGATGAAGACGCAAAAAAGTATATGGTGAAGGACGGGATTGTTATTATTTCTATGCCTGGTATTAAGCTTCGTATAGACAAAGATAAACAATAATTTTTCAAAAAAAGTGCTTTCTCTACAAGAGAAAGCACTTTTTTTATGCAATTATTGCTAAAACACTTGCATAATTCTGGTGTTTTAGGCTATAATCTATGCTTAGTAGTTTACGTAAATCGGAGGACACAGCATGTTAGACTCAAAAGAACTAGAACAAATAAGGGAACAAAGACAACTCTACGATGAGCAAGTTGAAAAATCTATTTCAAAATTCCCAGAAAGACGTGAAAATTTTACAACAAGCGGTGGAATACCATTAAAAAGGATTTATACTCCAGAGGATATACAGGACGAAAATTATGCTAATTCATTAGCTTTTCCTGGAAATTATCCTTACACAAGAGGTGTTCAACCAACAATGTATCGTGGGCGCTTCTGGACAATGAGACAGTATGCCGGTTTTGCAACTGCAGAAGATTCAAACAAGCGTTATCGCTATTTATTGAGTCAAGGGACAACGGGGCTTTCAGTTGCCTTTGACCTTCCAACTCAGATAGGTTACGATTCCGATGACCCTATGGCTATCGGCGAATGTGGCAAGGTCGGAGTCGCAATAGATTCATTGGCTGACGCAGAGATTTTGTTCAACGAAATTCCGCTTGATAAAGTTTCAACTTCTATGACAATAAATGCACCAGCGTCAGTTCTTTTATCAATGTATATTGCAGTTGCAGAAAAAAATGGAATTTCTATGGATAAGCTCTCTGGCACAATACAAAATGACATCTTGAAAGAATATATAGCAAGAGGCACATATATTTTCCCACCAAAACCATCAATGAGGTTAATCACAGATATTTTTGATTTCTGTAGCAGAAACATTCCAAAATGGAATACAATTTCTATTTCTGGATATCACATTCGTGAAGCAGGTTCAACTGCTATTCAAGAAGTTGCCTTCACTCTCGCTGATGGTATAGCTTACATTGAAGCTGCAATAAAGACAGGGCAAGATCCAAATGTTTTTGGAAAAAGGCTGTCATTCTTTTTTAATTCTCATAATGACTTCCTTGAAGAGATTGCGAAATTCCGTGCAGCTAGACGCCTTTGGGCGAAAATAATGAAAGAAAGATTTGGCGTTACTGATCCAAAAGCACAAATGCTTCGCTTCCACACTCAAACAGCAGGATGCACCTTGACTGCTCAGCAGGCTGAAAACAACATCGTCCGTGTAGCAATGCAGACTATGGCGGCAGTTTGTGGTGGCACACAATCCCTACACACCAACAGCCTTGACGAAGCATTAGCGTTACCGACAGACAAGAGCGTTCGTATCGCATTAAGGACTCAGCAAATTGTTGCCTATGAATCAGGGATAACAAATGTTGTTGATCCATTCGCTGGCAGTTATGTCATTGAAAAATTAACCAACGAAATTGAAGAAGCAGCTGTCAACTACATCAACAAAATTGATGAGCTGGGCGGTATGATTTCTGCCATAGAGCAAGGATATCCACAGAAACAAATTCAAGATTCTGCCTATGATTATCAAAAATCTATCGAAAGTGGAGAGCGTGTAATCGTTGGTGTAAATAAATTCCAGATAGATGAAGACCTTAGAGAAAGAAAATTGCTAAAGGTTGACGCTTCCGTCGGAGAAAACCAGATAAAGAAACTCCATGCAATGAAAGAAGCAAGAGATAACATAGCTGTGAAAGAAAGACTGTCAAAAGTCAAGGAAGCGGCACAGGGAACTGAAAACCTTATGCCTGCAATATTAGATGCTGTTCGTGTATATGCAACAGAGGGAGAAATTTGCAATGTTCTCCGCAACGTCTTTGGTGAATACAAAGAAAATGTAGTGCTATAACGGAGGAAAGAAAATGGATAGAAAAATCAGAGTAGTTGTAGCAAAGCCAGGCCTTGATGGTCATGACAGAGGTGCAAAAGTAGTTGCCCGTGCATTGCGTGATGCTGGCATGGAAGTTATTTATACTGGACTTAGGCAGTCACCAGAGCAAATTGTAAAAACTGCTTTGCAGGAAGATGCAGATGCAATTGGCCTTAGCATTCTTTCAGGCGCTCATGAATATTATTTCAAAACTATTATTGATATTTTGAAGCAGAACAACGCAGATGATATTATCGTTTTTGGTGGCGGTGTTATTCCTGAAGATGACATTCCAACATTAAAATCTTTGGGTGCAGGTGCTATCTTTTGTCCAGGCACAAACACACAGGAGACAATCAATTGGCTAAAGGAAGCTGTTGCCAAGAAAAGAAGTATGGAATAAGCGAGGATAACATAATGACACTAAAAAACATTGACCACATTGGAATTGCTGTAAAAAGCATCAATGAAGCTTTAAAATTTTGGGAAGAAACACTCGGAATTAAGTGTCACGGAACTGAGGAAGTCGCTGAACAAAAAGTTAAAACTGCATTCCTCCCCGTTGATGACACAGAATTTGAACTTTTAGAGGGAACTTCTGAAGATAGCCCTATTACCAAATTCATAGAGAAAAAGGGCGAGGGGCTGCAACACATAGCAGTAAGAGTTGACAACATAGAAGAAGCATTAAAAGAATTAAAAGAAAAGGGCGTTCGACTAATAGACGAAACACCAAGATATGGAGCTGGCGGAGCAAAAATTGCCTTTATACATCCAAAGGCTTCCGGTGGAGTTTTATTAGAACTTTGCCAACGCGATTAAAATATTTTACGAGAGGTAGTGACATACTAATGGCAGAAAAAACTATTGAAGAGCTTTGCAACGAACTTCTTGCAAAAAGAGAAAAAGCTCACCAAGGTGGCGGTGAAAAAAATATCGAAAAGCAACATGCAAAAGGCAAATTAACGGCAAGAGAACGCATAAATATGCTTCTCGATGAAGGAAGTTTTGTTGAGCTTGATGAATTTGTCGAACACCGTTGCACAAATTTTGGAATGGATAAATCTTCCTTCCTTGGCGATGGTGTCGTAACAGGATATGGAACAATTGACGGCAGAGTTGTGTATGTGTATAGTCAGGACTTTACCGTAACTGGTGGTTCACTTGGCGAAATGCACGCTGCAAAAATCTGCAAGATTCAGGATTTAGCCTTGGCAAACGGATGCCCTTGCATTGGCATCAACGATTCAGGCGGTGCTAGAATTCAGGAAGCAGTAGATGCTTTATCCGGATATGGAAACATATTCTTCCGCAACGTGAAGGCTTCTGGAATTGTCCCTCAGCTTTCCATTATTGCAGGCCCTTGTGCTGGCGGTGCTGTGTATAGCCCTGCACTAACAGATTTCATTTTCATGGTTGATAAGATTGGCATAATGCACATCACGGGACCTCAAGTAATAAAATCTGTCACGGGTGAGGAAGTAACCTCAGAGCAAATAGGTGGTGCCAGAGCCCACAACACAACAAGTGGCTGTGCGCACTTCTTTTCAAAAACTGAGCAAGAATGTTATGACAAGGTAAGAGAGGTTTTGTCATACTTGCCCTCAAACAACATAGAAGAAGCACCATTTATAAATACCGAAGATGATCCACTCCGTCAAGATGATTCCTTAAGACAAATTGTTCCTACCCATAGTAATCAGTCTTATGATGTGCGTGATGTAATCCGTCGCGTGGTTGATAACGGAGCTTTCTGTGAAGTACAGGAACTCTATGCAAGAAACATTGTAACAGGATTTGCTAGAGTTGGTGGCAGGACAATTGCTATAATTGCCAATCAGGCAAATTATATGGCTGGCTGCCTTGATATAGACGCATCTGATAAAGCTTCTCGTCATATTCGCATCTGTGACGCGTTTAATATTCCTATTGTAACTTTTGAAGATGTTCCAGGCTATTTACCTGGACTAAAGCAGGAAATGGGGGGAATTATTCGTCACGGTGCAAAGCTCCTATATGCATATAGCGAAGCAACAGTTCCAAAAATTACAATCGTTCTGCGCAAGGCATACGGGGGTTCTTATCTTGGTATGTGCTCAAAAGACCTCGGTGCTGATGTAGTAATTGCATGGCCACAAGCACAGATTGCAGTAATGGGAGCAGAAGGAGCAGCAAACATTATATTCCGCAAAGAAATTGAAGCAGCAGAAAATCCAACATTAAAAAGAGAAGAAAAAATTGAAGAATACCGCGACAACTTCGCCAATCCTTACAAGGCTGCACAAAGAGGCTATGTTGACTACGTTATCTTACCAGAAGAAACACGCCCAGTACTTTATAAAGCTTTAATCATGACAGAGACAAAATCAGAGCTTCGTCCAAAACGTAAGCACGGCATTATGCCTAACTAATCTAGTGAGGAAACACAGATGGAATTTATAGGCTTAAAGGGTGGACTACTTATGTCCGGCATCGCATTTTCAATTGTGTTTATAGTTATAATTGCACTTATGTTTATTATGATGGCTTCAAGCACAATTGCGAAATCGTTTGCAAAGAATAAAAAAAACCAATTACAAAAAAAAACTAACACTGTCACTGAACCTACAACTATTACAGCAAGTAAGACAGATTCTAACGCTTCTGACGATGACATTATTGCAGCTATTGTTGGAGCAGTTATGGCTTCCGCTGGAACGAATATGCGTGTATGTTCCATAAAAGAAGCCAAGCAAGGGCTCACTCGTCTTCCGTCTGCTTCTGTATGGAAGGTAGCAGCTCGCACAATGAATCATGAAAATTGTTTCTAATTTTAATTAAGGAGAGTAAAAAATGTTAAAAAATTACAAAGTCACAGTTAACGGAAAAACATACGATGTTCAAGTGGAAGAATTGAATGCACAAAACAGTGCTCCACAGGCAACACAGGCAACACAAGCAACAGTTGCACCAGCCCAACCTACAGTTGCCGCCCCTACCCCACAACCACAAAAGGCAGAAACACCTGTCGCACCTGCTTCTTCCCCAGCAAATGGCGTAAATGTTGAAGCTCCAATGCCAGGAAAAATACTAAAAATCAATGTGGCAAATGGCGATACAGTTACGGAAGGGCAACAAGTCATGGTGCTAGAAGCCATGAAGATGGAAAACGAAATATTTACAACTACGTCTGGCAAGGTTGCAAAAATATGTGTTAAAGAGGGAGACAACGTTGCAACCGGAGACGTATTAATGGTCATTGCGTAATGATTGGTGAGATGAATTTAGCTACTCTATTAGCCAAATACCTACTAGCATTAAAGGGTGTGCTTGAACAATCAGGATTTTTTGCTTTAACCTACGGCAACATGATAATGATTCTTGTTGCTCTTATTCTTCTTTATCTTGCTATTGCTAAGGATTTTGAACCATTATTGCTCATGCCAATTGCTTTTGGTTGCGTTCTTGTTAATCTTCCACTTTCTGGAATTGTTGACCCAGGTGGCTTCTTATATTTCGTTAAATTTGGAATTGACCATGAGCTTTACCCCGTGATAATTTTTATGGGGATAGGTGCAATGACAGACTTTGGTCCACTTCTTGCTAATCCTATAACTTTCCTTTTGGGTGCAGCTGCTCAACTTGGAGTTTTTGTCGCCGTAATTGGTGCAATGGCTATGGGCTTTACCATTCAAGAAGCTGCTGGAATTGGAATTATCGGTGGTGCAGATGGTCCAACGGCAATTTATCTCTGTGCAAAATTAGCTAAACATATTTTGCCAGCAGTTGCAGTTGCAGCATACAGCTATATGTCATTGGTTCCACTCATCCAGCCCCCAATGATAAAACTTTTCACTTCAAAAAAAGACAGAGGAATAAAAATGGAGCAGCTTCGGACTGTTTCACGAGCAGAGAAAATCTTCTTCCCTATTATTTGCACAATTGCATGTGGACTCATACTCCCTGCATCTGTTCCCCTAATAGGAATGTTAATGTTTGGTAATTTATTGCGTGAAAGTGGTGTAACTGATCGTCTTAGTAATGCTGCTCAAAACGAAATTATGAACGCAACAACTATATTCCTTTCAATCTCTGTTGGTGCAACAATGAAAGCTGATACATTTTTGACATTAGCAACAATAAAAATTATTTGCCTTGGTTTGGTGGCATTTGCCGCTTCAACTATCGGTGGTTGTTTGCTTGGTCAAGTGTTAAAAATTTGCAGTAGTGGAAAGATTAACCCAGTCATCGGTGCAGCTGGCGTCTCCGCTGTCCCTATGGCAGCAAGAGTCTGCCAAAAGGTAGTTTCAAAAGAATATCCAGGAAGTTTTGTCCTCATGCACGCAATGGGACCAAATGTTTCTGGAGTTATCGGCACAGCTGTTGCCGCAGGAGCAATGCTCACATTGCTTACAAAATAAAAATTTTAATTCAAAAGAGGATTGAAGTCAGATAGACTTCAATCCTCTTTTTGTTTCTTTGTAAATCTAAAATACTTATTTTTGATTTGCACTGTATTTCTTAATTTGCTCTTTTATCAAAGCTCCGTCATCAAAGTAATCTATTCTCATTGCATGGCGGACTTCCTTGAGCGTTTGTCCTGCAACTTCTTGCGCAACAACCGTTCCCTGTTTCAAAATGTCATAAACAGCAGGAATATTTGCTTCCCACTTTTTACGCTCTGCTCTGATTGGAGCTAATACATCTTGCAAAACATTATTGAGGAATTTTTTAACTTTTACATCTCCAAGCCCACCGCGTTGATAATGGTCTTTTAGCTCTGCCATATTTTTGTAATCCTGCCAATATTTTTCAAAGTAGCAGTCGTCACAGAATGCATCAAGGTATATAAAGACAGGGTTTCCCTCTGTCTGACCTGGGTCATCCACCTTCAAATGATTCGGGTCTGTAAACATTGACATAACCTTTTGCTTAATATCTTGTTCAGAATCAGAAAGATATATACAGTTGCCAAGAGATTTACTCATTTTTGCCTTTCCATCCGTGCCAGGAAGCCTCAAGCATGCTTTGTTGTCTGGCAAAAGGATATTCGGTTCAACGAGAATTTCACCATAGACAGAATTAAATTTATGCACAATCTCTCTGCACTGCTCAAGCATTGGCATTTGGTCTTCACCCACAGGCACAATGTTTGCCTTAAAGGCTGTAATGTCTGCCGCTTGGCTAATGGGGTATGTCATAAAACCCACAGGTATTGTTGCCTCAAAATTCCTCATCTGTATTTCTGCTTTGACCGTTGGATTTCTCTGCAAACGTGCAACCGTCACAAGGTTCATGTAATAAAAGGTCAATTCTGTTAATTCTGGAATCATTGACTGTATAAAGATATTAGATTTTGTCGGATCAATGCCACAGGAAAGATAATCGAGTGCAACTTCAACAATGTTTTGACGAACCTTTTCAGGGTTCTCTGCATTGTCCGTGAGTGCCTGTGCATCTGCAATCATTATAAATATCTTGTCAAACGTTCCACTATTTTGAAGCTCTACTCTGCGACGAAGTGAACCAACATAATGTCCCAGGTGCAATCTGCCTGTTGGTCTGTCGCCTGTCAACATAATTTTTGCCATTTATAAAACTTCTCCTAAATTAATATGCTTTTGCAAATATACAAAGACGTGAATTTTCTTTACCCGTGAAGAAACACTTCCCCACTTCTCCACTTCTGGCTAAAGGATAACAGCGCGGCGTTGCTCCCGTTTCTTCTTTTATTTTTTTCTCGTCTTCTATTGTTCCGCCAAAGTAAACTTCCACAAATCCACCTTTTTTATCAATCATCTCTTTGAACTCATCATAATTTGTCGCTTTTGTAGTTCTCGCAAGTCTAGTTTGTAACGCTCTATTATAAAGATTTTCTTGTATTTCTTCCAAGAGCTTTGGAACAACGTCAAGTATATCGGAAGAAGCGACAGAAAGCTTTTCGCCAGTGTCACGGCGCACAAGTCTTAACTGACAGTTTTCGGCTTCTTTTTCTCCAAGCTCTATACGGAGAGGGACGCCTTTTTGTAGATGGTCAAAGAACCTGTCGCCAGGTCTTGAGTGGAAATTTTTATCCAGTTTTACAAAGAAACCACCAAGTTTGTCATTCAAAGATTTTTGCAACTTTTCTGCCTGTGGCAGGATTTCATTTGTAAGTTTTTCTTCGTCCTTGCATATAGGAATTATAGCCACCTTTGTTGGAGCAATGCGAGGTGGCAAGATTAGACCGTCGTTATCGGAATGTGTCATAATGACAGCACCAATAAGGCGTGTTGAAACACCCCAACTTGTTGTGTAGGCGTATTCCAATTCACCGTCTTTATTTTGGAATTTTATATCAAACGCGTGTGCAAAATTCTGTCCAAGGAAATGGCTTGTTCCTGCTTGAAGAGCCTTTCCATCACTCATCATTGTTTCACAAGTGTAGGTGTCATCCGCACCAGGGAAACGCTCCCCTTCTGTCTTTTCTCCTGTAACAACAGGAAGTGCAAGGTAGTCTGTCATAATTTGACGATAGACTTCAAGCATTTTTAGCGTTTCTTCTACAGCTTCTTCTTTTGTAGCATGTGCAGTATGCCCCTCTTGCCACAAAAATTCACTTGTGCGTAAGAATAAACGTGGCCGCTTTTCCCAACGCATAACGTTAGCCCATTGATTTATTAAAATCGGCAAATCACGCCAAGAATGAATCCATTTGCTATACATGTGACCGATAACGGTTTCTGATGTTGGTCTGACCACATAGGGTTCTTCCAGCTTTTCTCCGCCTGCATGGGTAACAACTGCACATTCAGGAGCAAACCCCTCAACATGCTCAGCCTCTTTCTCCAAAAAAGAAATAGGAATCAAAAGAGGGAACATCGCATTTTCATGACCTGTTTCTTTGAATGCTCTATCAAATTTCTTCTGAATTTCTTCCCACAAGGCATATCCCGTTGGGCGCATAACCATGCAGCCACGAACAGGAGCATAATCAGCCATTTCAGCAGCTTTTATTACGTCTAAATACCATTGCGAATAATCTTTTTCTTTCGGGGTTATATTTTTTGCCATAGTTTAATACCTCAAAACTTTTTATCTATTCTATTCTTATAGACAACCTGTGCAATTATAAGAATTTTCCCAATAATTTCAAGCTTAAATAAAAAAAACCGACTCAAAGAGTCGGTTAAAAATCAAATGGTGCTAGCGGGTAGGTTCGAACTACCGTAGGCTCACGCCGACAGATTTACAGTCTGTTGCCTTTGACCACTCGGCCACACTAGCGTATAAATGGTGGAGCTGAAGGGATTTGAACCCTCGACTTCTTCCTTGCGAAGGAAGCACTCTCCCACTGAGCTACAGCCCCCATTTGCCTAGCAGGACAAAAGAAAAAAAATGGAGCGGAAAACGGGACTCGAACCCGCGACCTACGGCTTGGAAGGCCATCGCTCTACCAGCTGAGCTATTTCCGCAACGCGACGTATGTTACCACTAGAAAGACTATTTGTCAATATAGTGTTATTCGTTTGACAAATTTTTATGCAGGCATCTTTATCGAATGTGAACAATATCTGCTGAACAAAATACTTCCTCGCCATTTTCTGTTTCCACCACAAGTGCTCCATGCTCATCAATTTTGCTAGCAATTCCAACTCTCGTTTCATCTTCTAAAATAACCTTTATTTGTTTTCCGATGGTGTCACAGCTCAATTGATATTTTTTTATTAATTCATAGCTTCTGCCTTGCTCAAGAACTTTTAGATAATCACAAAAATATGCTAAAAATATTTCTAGAAATTTATTTTTTTCAATTTGTTGATTTGTTTCAAGTAACAGCGATGTAGCAATGTTCTGTAAATCACTGGGTATATTTCCCTTCTTCATATTTAGATTTACACCAACACCGCACACAATCCATTTTACTATGTTACTAGTAGAAGCAGACTCCGAAATTATGCCACATATTTTCTTGCCATTTATCAAAATGTCATTTGGCCATTTTAATTGCACAGACGTAAAATATAATTTTTCTATCGTTTCTTTTATTGCCATCCCTGCAATAAGTGAAATTATTGCAAGAAATTGAGGAGAGATGCCTATATCAAACAGCAAAGAAAATTTTAAATTTTCTACATCACTATGCCACGTTCGTCCAGCTCTGCCACGCCCATGTGTTTGATTACGTGCTACACAGACAAGACTTCTTTTGCCATTCTGCGCCATTTTTTTCAAGTAATCTTGTGTGCTTGAAACTGTTTTTAGATAAATTATTTCAAGAAAATAACTATTTTGGGGTAAATTAACCCGAAATTTTTCTGTAGCCATAAAAAATCTTCTCTCTAAAATTGAAAATTTGAAATTTTTGAGGTATAATGCACTGTTTTTGTTTGAATTTCTAATTGTGATAAATATTTTTGTTTTACTTACCTCGATGAACTAATCAATATCATTGTAAAAGGTGAATTTATGCAAAATCTGCCGTTGACAACACATCTTGAATCAATCAGAGCAAGTTTAATAGATTTGAGGGATAGTCTTTGACCTCACAAGTCTGCAAACTCAATTACAAAAATTGAGGCAAGCAACTCTTGACGAAGACTTTTGGAATACACCTGAAGTCAAAACAGTTATGCAAGAAATTTCTGATATTGAGGAAAAGCTTGACAAATATACCTCAATTGACAAAAAATTTCAAGACCTCGAAATTATTTCTGAAATCTTAAAAGACACTGAAGATATCGACTTAGAGGCTGAATTTCAAACAACAGCAAATTCGCTAACAGAGGAAATTTCTGCCTTTTATACAAAAAATTTATTGAACGGCGAATATGATGCATCTGACGCAATACTTACAATTCACTCTGGCGCAGGTGGCACTGAAGCTGAGGACTGGACAAGTATGCTTTATCGCATGTATCTTCGCTATGCAGAACGTCATGACTATAAGGTTACTTTAATTGACGCTCTTGAAGGTGGCGAGGCTGGATATAAGAGCATTACCTGTAAAGTATCCGGTAAATTTGCCTTTGGCTATCTTTCCTGTGAGCAAGGTGTTCATAGACTTGTTCGCATTTCTCCTTTTGATGCAGCAAAAAGACGCCATACTAGTTTTGCTTCTGTAGCTGTTCTGCCGGTTTTGCCTGAAAGTGCACAGGTTGATATTAGACCAGAAGATTTGAAAATGGATACATTTCGTGCCAGCGGTGCCGGCGGACAGTATGTAAATATGACAGACTCAGCTGTCCGCATAACACATGTACCAACTGGTATAATTGTATCTTGCCAAACGCAACGAAGTCAGCATCAAAATCGTGCAGTTGCAATGAGCGTTCTTGCTTCTAAACTATACGAACTCAAACAGCAAGAAAGACAAAAAGAACTCGACGCTCTCGGCAGCGGAAAACAAAAAATAGAATGGGGTTCACAAATCAGGTCTTACACACTACAACCATTTCAACTTGTGAAAGATCATAGAACAAAATTTGAAAACGGTAACGCTAATGCCGTATTAAATGGCGAAATCGATGAATTTATTTCTCAATATCTAACGTTAAAGAAGAAATTAAACTTACAGTAATTTTATACACATTGAAAGGAACTTACGCAATTATGCAGTTTGAAAGAAAAAAAAGAATAGCAGTTTTAACTAGTGGTGGCGATGCACCTGGTATGAATGCGGCGATACGTGCTGCCGTAAGAAATTCAATTTGGCATGGTGCTGAAGTTCTAGGTGTATTGCGTGGCTATGATGGCTTACTAGCTGGAGATTTTATCCCTCTTGACCATAAGAGTGTTGGCGGTGTAATTCTGTATGGTGGCACATTACTTCAAACAGCAAGATGCGACAGATTTCTTACTCAAGAAGGAGTAAAAGAAGGTTATGACAACTTAAAAGCATTTGGCGTAGATGCATTGGTCGTCATAGGTGGAGATGGTAGCTTTCACGGAGCAGAAAAACTTGCTGCGCTTGGAATGCAAGTCGTAGGTGTTCCTGCCACAATAGATAAAGATATGGGGGGAACCTTTACCACAATTGGTTTTGATACTGCCTGCAATACTGCAAGAGAATGTGTTCGTAAGCTTCGTGATACCGCTTCAAGTCATGATAGAATGTTTATAGTTGAAGTAATGGGAAGAAACGCTGGATTCCTTGCGCTAGAAACTGCTGTGGCATGTGGTGCTGAATATGTTCTTGTCCCAGAAATAGAAACAAATTTTGATGAGTTGTGTGAAAGATTACGTTCCTCAAAGTCAGGTGGCAAAAGCCATGCCATTGTAATTCTTGCTGAGGGTGTAATGTCTGCTTCCCAGCTTGCTGATAAGCTTCGCTCAATGGATTGTGGTTATGATCCAAAAATTACAGTCCTCGGTCACTTACAGCGTGGCGGTAGCCCAACTTCTTATGATGTTGTATTAGCAACCAGATTAGCAGATATGGCAGTTGAAGCAATTTATCGCGGTGAAACGAACGTAATGACTGGTTTGATGAATAATAATATTATTACTTGCCCAATTTCTGATGCATGGGAGAAAAAAGGCCCATTAGACATGGAACTTTTTAACATGATTGAAAAATTATCTAAGTAGTCCATACCTTTAACATTACAAGGTTTATAATTGATAATGCTTATAAAATCATTCAAACAGATAATTAATAAAATCAATAAACGAAACATAGCCATTATCTCCGCTTTGTTTGTCTGTGTTTTGCTCTTTTTACTTGTTTACACAACTTCTGTGACTCAATTTGCACTTGGTAATGTTATTGTATGTAAAAATTTAGACAGAGACATGGCACCGATAGATGTTATAAAAGGGGAAACAAAAACTACTGACCGCCTAATACTTTGCTTTGATTACTCTAATGCAAACCCTGGTCTAACCCTTAGGGTAGTTTGGTACTACAACGATAGACAAGTAACTGATGATTTGTTAAAGTTATCCAAAACCGACGGTAATCGCTCTGTAGCTTTACTGGCAAATAAGGGTTCTTACCTCCCCAAAGGTGCATATTGTGTAAAAATTTTCTTAGGTGATGATTTGTTAAAGCAAATTTCTTTTGTTGTTTCATAAAAAGGATCGAAAATTGAAAAGCTATTTTAAATTTTCCTATTTCAAGAATAAAAAGAAGCTTTTAGCTGCTGCAAGTTTTGTTTTACTTTATGTAGTAGCCTTGTTGGTGTCAATAAATTACGCTGAGCGTATGGGAGTTAGTTGGCTAAACCCTAATTATACTGTTGACGTAGCATCAACAAATCAAGCTTCTGGCTTTTATACAGTTGATATCTCTGAATCAGATGAATTAACAAAAAAATCAGAACTAAAAGTTGAAGAAACTGATCTCAACCTTGGTGAGATACATCATTTACCTAACATTGGAGAATTTGAACTATTCCTTTATGATGCACTTGCTAGAAATGGTGGCTACCTAACAGAGGAAGATATGCAGAAGCTAAAATCTTTACATGTTTCAGTTGTCTCACAACCTAAGACACCGATTGATGAATTTTATGATTTTCTTTTTCAAGACAAGGGCGAAGATTACTTAACTCAAAAAATGTTATTAGCCTATGAAGGTTCTTCCCAAACACCTACAACAGACGAAGTGCAACTTAAATCAGCTAACAAATTAACCTACTCTACTCACAAGGTTAAAGAAGGTCAGACACTTTGGAACATTGCTAGGGATTATGGAGTTTCAACTAAAACAATACTTGCCGCCAATCAGGATGTACTGACTAAAGACGGTTCAAATCTAAAGGTAGGTATTACATTACGTATTCCAAATATGACAGGAATATTTATAAAAACTGCAAAAGGTGATACAATTTCTGGTATAGCGAAACGCTATAATATTCCTAAAAAAAACATACTCGTTGCTAATGGTAAAACTTCTGATAAATTGCGAATAGGTGAACGATTATTTTTGCCCGGTGCAAAGGAGCTTCGTGCTGCAAAGGAAAAACTGGTCAAGGTAGAAATAACCACACGGCGTGGTAGGAAAATACAGAGGTACGTCTCCGTATCAGAAGGTAAGGTAACCCGCTGGAAAGGATATTTTACATGGCCACTTAGGTCAAGAATTGCTTTGTCCAGCAGATTTGGTGTAAGACGAAATCCGTTCCGAAGAAGCAGAAGACGGACTGCTTTTCACGCTGGAATAGATCTAAGAGCACCGCGTGGCACTCCCATATATGCTTCAGCTCCAGGTAGAGTCACATTTTCTGGTTGGCGTAATGGTTATGGAAAAACTGTCGAAATTACCCATCTCAATGGTATAAAAACAATATATGCTCATTGCACTCGTCTTGTTGCCCGTTCTGGGGAATCTGTTGGTGCAGGACAACTTATAGGTACTGTTGGAACTACGGGACGAGCAACAGGTAGTCATTTACATTTTGAAGTCCGTGTAAATGGAGTTCCACGTAATCCGTTTAATTATTTAAAATAAATTTGCAAAAATTTATATAGGTAAAAGGAGAGCAAAAATGACTAAGTATGTTTTTGTAACTGGAGGCGTTGTTTCCTCTTTAGGTAAGGGGATAACAGCAGCTTCACTTGGTGTACTTTTAAAACGCAGAGGATTCAATATTTCTATTCTAAAAATGGATCCATATATCAATGTAAATGCTGGCGCAATGAGTCCATATCAACATGGTGAGGTTTTTGTGACATGCGATGGAGCAGAAACAGATCTTGACCTTGGACATTATGAACGTTTTATTGATGAAACAATTAAAGGTGAAAATAGTTGCACAACGGGTAAAGTATACAGCACTGTAATTAGTCGTGAAAGATCTGGAGGATATGGTGGAACAACTGTTCAAGTAATTCCGCATATCACCAATGAAATTCAAGATAGAATTGAAAGAGTTGGCAAGGGAAGAGATATAGTTATTGCTGAAATTGGTGGCACCGTGGGTGACATAGAGGGGCTACCTTATCTTGAAGCAATTAGACAACTTTCCTCACGTGTGGGCAGGGAAAACATTCTTTATTGCCACGTAACACTTGTTCCATATATTGCAGCAAGTGGAGAACTTAAGACAAAGCCAACACAGCATAGTGTTAATGAACTTAGACGAATTGGAATTCAGCCAGACATAATCGTTTGCAGAAGTCAAATGGAAGTTCCAGAAGACCTTAGACAAAAAATTGCTTTATTTGGTTCTGTAGCAGAAAATTCTGTTTTTCAGGCTTTAGATTCAGATACAATTTACAGAATTCCAATAACACTTCATAAACAAAATTTTGACACTCTAGTACTACAAAAACTAGGTTTATCTACACAAAATGAGCCTGATCTTGCAGATTGGGAAGACTTTTTGAAAAAATACGAGACTAGACAGCAAGAAATTACAGTTGCCTTGGTCGGGAAATATACAGAAGTCAAGGATGCTTACATATCAGTAGATGAAGCCTTGTTGCACGCTGGAGTTCACCTTGGAGCAAAAATTAAGGTAAAAAATATCGGTGCAGAAACACTGGAAAATGCTGATGCACCAGAGTTGCTAGGTGATGCAGATGCAATTCTAGTGCCCTCCGGTTTTGGCACAAGAGGCGTTGAAGGAAAAATTAAGGCATGTAAATATGCTAGAGAGAACAAGATACCATTCTTAGGTATTGGGCTTGGTATGCAAGCAATGGCAATTGAATTTGCAAGAAATGTTCTAAATTTACCAGATGCTTATTTTTCTGATACAAGCATCGTTACTTCTACCCCATTATTTCATATTTTACATAACGATAATTCTTCAGAACCCCAGCAAAGGCTTGGAGCATACAAATGCAAATTAAAGGATGGAACGAAAGCCCATGACATATATGCAGCAGATGAGATAACAGAGCGACATCGTCACCGTTATGAGTTTAATAATAATTACATTGAGAAGTTCCAAAATGCTGGCATGATAATCTCTGGTATTTACGAAAATACTAATGCAGTTGATATAATAGAAAATACAAATCTTCCTTGGATGGTTGGAGTCGAATTTTTACCTGAATATCTATCTCGCCCTGTAAGACCACACCCTCTTTTTTCAAGTTTTATAGCACAAGCACTTAAAATAAAAAACAATTATTAATTTAAGGAGAACTCATTATGAAAAAACATATTTCCTTTTTGTTGATTTTTACACTTACATTTACATCACTACCATTTATTTCTGTAGCACAGGCTGCGGACACACCCCAAACTCAAACTTCAACAACTACTCCACCTGCTGCTACCCAAAAGGTAAAACCTATTGTAATTCCAAAAGCAGATTCATCTGAGTCACAAGATACCTCTCAATCGCAATCTACTGAAGATAACAATCAATCTCAACCCATAGAGAATACCGCTCCACAACAAGAAACCATTACAAAAACACTTTCTACCGAAAATGAAGCAAAAGTAACTCCAACTGATCCTAATGCAAGACCAGCTTTTGAAATCTTGGATAGAGTTGAAACAATCGTATATGGTAATGTCAATTCTGGTGGTTTAATTGAACGCCTTCATGCTATTGAAACTGTCGTTTTTGGAAGAGATCTTCCTGGAAGCATAACTGAAAGACAAACCAGTCTATTAGCATTCCTAGAAAAAAGTATGGGCAATCAACCTTCACTACTTTTCAAAACATCAATTGCAGAATGGGCACTGGAGCAAAAGATACACCCAAGTATGTCACTCATAAAGCGTATTGAGCATCTCGAGGTTATCTTAAACGGTAACACACAAGGTGGTGCCATTTTACCTCGTTTGGAGAAGATATATGCTCAGCTTTTACCAGAGGGCATAACACTCGCACCTGTAGAAGTTCCAAAGGGTACTGTTGTCAAAGCTATGCTTACACAAACATTAACTGTTAGGACAGTTAAAAAAGGGGACATTATTGCATTAGCTACGGCTGAACCAATTATGATAGGTGACGTGTTAGTCGCACCAGCTGGTAGTCGCATATTAGGACATGTAACTAAGGTGAATTTACCAGGAATGTTTGGACGCTCCTCAAAAATTGATATTGAGATCGATACACTTGAAATATTAGGTCCATCAACAGTTAAACTTGGTATTGGAACTGAAGCAAAAAAAGCAACAGAAGCCTATTTACCTATTGCTGGTGCCGCTGCTACTAGCTTAGCAGGTGCATTGATACTAGGCCCAGTTGGCTTAGTGGGTGGTTTCTTTATTCGTGGTAATGATAGACAACTACAGGCAGGCACAGTATTATTTGTAAATACAGAAGATACTGTAAATGCCATTGGCTATAAAATACCTGCATCAATTACACCAATAGTCACTCCCAAAGATACAATTCCACAAGGTGCATCAACTGTTACACCACAGCCACAACAACAAAATTAATAAAATAAATGAAGCTTAACAAAAAAAAATCATTATTATATCTCGCAATTTTCTTGATACTATTGATTATTATTATGTTATGGCGAGATTTGCATTTAGACCTCACTGAAGACATAGCTAATAAACCGGCACAACCTGAGCTTACGGTAAATGGAATATCTTTTGAACGTGAGATTGGTGATAAATTGTGGAAAGTTTCATCACCTCAAACTAATAAAAAAGGTCAATTAATCTCAGCCACAAATATTGACGCTTTAGTCACTGGAGAGAATGAGCAAACAAACATTAACGCAAAATCAGGAAGCTATCATCTAGAAAATCAAATATTTCATTTTGAAGACGCTAAGCTTTTATCTAAACAAAAAAGTAATATATATAACATAACTGCTAAAAATCTTTCTTTTGAAGCTCAAAGAAAAACATGGAAATTTAATGGCGATGTCGCTGCGGAAAGCAGTGAAATTACGATAAAAACAACTTCAGCTGTTCTCCTTGAGAATGAAAAAACATGTGAAATGCCTAACGGGGGAAAAATTACATGGAAAGAAAAAAAATAACATTGCTTCTTCTAGTATTACTTTCCAATTTATTTTTATGTATATTCTCCCACACTACATATGCACGTGATGGTTATTTAAGTGAAGATCTAGCTGAAGATCCAAATGACATTTCTCAAAGAAGGATTTTTGATAGCGAAATTCAAAAAAAATTAGATACCGAGTATAGAGCTGAAAAGAAAAAAAATCGTTTACTAACTGAGAAAAATGAAGTTACTCTTGATGCAGATCTCGTAACATTTGATGAAACGAATGCAGTAGCTACTGCAACAGGTAATGCAACTGTAACGGACGGAAGTGTTACAATAACCGCTGAAAAAATTGTGTACTATACAGATTTAAATTTAGTGGAAGCTTATTCTCCGTCTGACAATCAAGAAATAGTGATAAAAGATGCTAAGACAGAGCTAAGAGGCGATCAACTGCGTTATGATGCAAATCTAGGGAGAGGTGAACTTTTAACACCACATGGCGAAGTTGATAAAATGTTTTTTACGGCAAAAAGTGCTATTGCTCTCAAGCACACAGAAGCAACACACTTAGGCTATGTTCCAACATCTAGATCAAAGCGTCTTAATCCTAATACTTCGGTTTCAGTATGGAAAAATGCTAATGTAACTTCCTGCAACGCCGAACATCCACACTATCATCTAGAGACAAAACAGGTTGTAGTTATACCAGGTGAATCAACAATTATAAAACGTCCTCGTTTATACTATGGCAAGAAGCTCTTGTTTGTTTATCCATTCAATATTTCTACAGGTAGATCAAAGCGCAAATTGAACCCAACCGTTGGCTATGATTCTGATCTACGTGGCGGTGTCGGTTTACAAGGTCAATTTGATCTTGATGATTTCGGAAAACTCGATATTTGGGGAATGGCTTGGTTTAGATCTTTTTCCTCTACACCAAAATTCGAAGCTAAGTTACGCTATGCTGTCGATATACTTGATGGTTTAGAATTATATGGACAGCTAAACAGACTATATAATAAACGCGACGATGTTATTCGTTGGAGACCTGAGTATGGCTTAAATTTCTCGAAAAATGGCTGGAATGCCACGCTTCGTATGACGAAATACGAATTGCTGTCTACTCGTATGAGAATAGGTGAAGAAGATGTTGACCACAACTTGTCAAGAAAGCCTGAATTTACAATAACTACCCCATATTTATACAACGGAAATTTTGGAAAGATTAATTTAAAGGCTGCGTGGGGAAAATATCAAGAAAGTGATTACGGTAAAGATGATGCCCCATGGTTTGAACGTCTAGGCTATGGTGCACAATTTACGACTCCCTCAGCGTGGAAGATTTCAATATTCTCACCCTATGTTGGAGCTAGCTTCATGCGTTATCATTATTCCAGTTACGACAAAACTCAACAAGTATGGAATGCTTGGGTTGGTCTTAACTATCAAATAGGAGTTTTTCAACTTAATTCGGCCTATTATTGGCGTAACGTTCAAGGTTTCTCCCCTATGAGTTGGGATAGATACGAAGATAATTGTGACATTTTTCAGTCCGTTGCTCTTAGACTACCTTTTGGAGATTCAAACAATAAATGGTTTCTTGCACTGCGCGGTGGTTACGATGCCGTTACTAATCATTTAGCCGAAATGAGATATATTTTAACTTTCATACGCCATTGCATGACATTTCAGCTTTGGTGCAAGGAATATTACACCAATTACGATTTAAAGTTTGGTCTTACGTTCTTCATAAATGCTAAACCTGAACATAAGCTATCATTTGGTGGCGGTGATGATGCCGGATATTATGCTGTGCCATCATCAATTATAAACAAATAATTGAATACATGGCATAAGGAAGGAAGATATTATGAAAATACTTGTTTTAGCAGGAGGAACCAGTCCAGAAAGAGAGGTATCTCTTAACTCAGGCAAGGCAGTCACAGAAGCACTTGCATCTATCGGTTACAATCCAATTTTTTCAGATATTACAGATCCTCTCTCTTTGCCTAATTTGTATAGAGCAAATAATGCTGATGGCGTCTTCATAGCGCTACACGGTTCTTGGGGAGAAAACGGTATAATTCAAGCCATTTGTGAGGCTGCCGGTATTCCCTACACTGGTAGTGGCGTAATTGGAAGTGCAGTAGCAATGAATAAATTTATGTCTAAGCCTCTTCTGAGTGACGTTGGAATTAAAACACCAGCTTCTTTTATTGCATCAATAAAAGCACCCAACATTAATTTGGCACAAGGTTTTTTAGAAAATCACAAAAAAATTTTTGTTAAACCAAATACTGGTGGTAGCACAGTAGCTTGTTCCACAGTTACTTCTATTGACGAATATATTTCAGCTCTGAATTTAGCCTGTCAAAACGAAGAGTTTGCGTTAGTTGAAGAGTATATAGAAGGGGAAGAGGTAACTGTCCCTGTTTTTGAAGATGACCAAAATACGCCTTTTGCCTTGCCAGTTATTCATATAAAGCCAAAGACCGGTTATTATGACTATACTAACAAATATACAAAGGGTGCAACAGAATATATTTGCCCTGCGGATTTTTCAAATGAAATAACAGATAAACTGCAGAAGCAAGCCGTTTTAGCTCACAAAGCACTATCATGCAACGTATACTCACGCATAGATTTCCGTTTAACACAAGACAACGAAATTTACGCTTTAGAAGCAAACACAGCACCGGGTATGACCGCTACTAGCTTAGTTCCAAAAGCTGCTAGAGCATTTGGACTTGAATTTCCACAATTTCTACAACAAGTCATAGAAAGATCATTTGCACTCAAACGATAATTTACAAATAAAAAAAGATGAAGCACAAGCTTCATCTTTTTTTTTATTGCAATTAAGTATTAAGTAGTCGTTACTGAATAAT
>JAZLJR010000028.1:0-9905 GCA_045617925.1 Synergistaceae bacterium | reverse complement strand
AAATTTTCTGCGAAGGCACAGTCTTGTCTGGCACTCCGCTCCTTGACCTTTTACGCAACGGCCTTGCTGGTTGTGAAATATTAGAGGTTCAAGGAATATTAAACGGCACAACAAATTTTATCCTGTCTCAAATGGAACAGGGGCAGACATACGAGGCTGCTTTGAAAAAAGCACAGCTTTTGGGCTTTGCCGAAGCAAACCCCAAACAGGATGTTGAGGGCTATGATCCAGCAGGAAAGGTGCTAGTCTTGGCAAAGCTCATCTATGGAATAGATGTTGACTTTGCTTCCATAAAGCGAATTGGAATTACCGGTGTCACAAAGGAAATGATAGACACCGCTGCCAAAAATAACCATAGAATAAAGCTCATCGCAGGAATTCGTCGTGATGTTAATGGACTGCACCTTTATGTAATGCCAAGAGAATTGGAAAATACACACCCTCTTGCTTCTGTTTCTGGAGCGACAAACGCTATCACCTTAACGACGGATAACTTGGGTGATATAACGCTTATCGGACCAGGCGCTGGCAGACGTGAAACTGGGCAGGCTCTTTTGCATGACTTGATAGAGTTTGGCAAAACAAAATAAGGAAATAAGAAAAAAGTGGTATCAACCTTTTGAGTTGATACCACTTTTTGTTTTTTGTGAGTGTGTCGCTATTCGGTAATCGTTGGGTGTTCGTTGAGATAACGCACTATGCCTGTTGCAATAGTATTGCAGAGTTTTTGTCTGTATTCTAACGTTGTCAGTTTTTGGGCTTCGTCTTTATTTGTAAGGTAGCCAAGCTCTGCCAAAACTGCTGGCATGGCTGCACCACGAAGGACAAAAAATGGTGCCTGTGCAACCTTTCTCATCTTGAGCCCAGAGGCAAGGGAGGAGTTGTATAGATATTCGGCAAAGGTTGTGCTTTCGTTAATCTTGTCGTTTTGTTGCATATCGCCAAGAATCTGCAAAAGCACTCTTGTCTTTTTATCAGTAACGGTAGCAGAGGTTGTTACGTTGCTTCCTCCTGCAAGTTCCTTGTTTTCAGCAATAGCCAGTGCCATAGAGTCTTTATCACGAGGAAGTGCCATTATGTAATATTCAAGCCCAGAAATAGCAGCATTTTTCTTTGCCAAAGAATTGCAGTGTAACGAAACAAACACATTTGCGTTGTACTTGTTTGCGATGGCTGTTCTTTCAGAAAGTTTAAGATAAACATCTGTGGAACGGGTGAGACGGACGTCAATTCCTTGATTACGCAATATTGCTGCTAGTTCATGCACTGCCTTTAAGACAATATCTTTTTCCCTGACGTTGTTTGCCATAGCTCCTGGGTCATGTCCACCATGTCCTGCGTCTAACACAACTACTGGTTTTTGTGTCTTTGCATTGGTGGGCTGTGGCTTAGAGGTGTCTAAAGGCTTTGCTTGCATGTTTAATTCCTGTGTTTTTGCCGTAATTAAAGAGGGCTGAGGATTTGTTTTTGTGGATTGTGTTGGTACTGTTGATGTTGCCTTTGGAATTTGTATCAGCTTTATCTTTGCAGGTTCTTGTTTTGTAGGTTTTGCTTGTGTAGCTTGTTTCGCCTGTGGTGCAGGTGTGGTTGGTTTTGGTGGTGTAATTGGTGTGGTCGGTTTTGCAGGTGTAGTTGGTTTTATTGGTGTAGTTTGTTTTTGTGGCGTTGCCTGTGTGATTGGTTTTGCTTGCGTAGTTGTTTTTGCCGGCGTAGCTTGTGTGACTGGCTTTGCTTGTGCTGAAGGTGGTGTTAATTTTTGTGGTATAGCCTGTGTGGCTAGCTTTGCGGGTGTTACTTGAGGCGCCGTAGTTTTTAAGCCAGTTCCCCCAGTAGTTGTAGGAACAATGGTCGCAATTGGTTGATTTGTTTGGCTGTGACCTGATTGTCCAGTGGTTGTTTCGTTTGTTTTTTGTAGTTTTTGCTCAGATTTTTGTACTAATTTATCCAATGAGGTGTTGTTATTGTTTTGCTCAACAGTGATAGTAATTGGTTTGTTGTCGTTTCTTATAAGGGAAGCCGGTTGTTGAACAGAAGCTTTTATCGAGAGGGACACAGATCTCCCGTTTGCTTTCAGAAATTTTTGGCAAGCATTAAAAGCAGTTTGTGTGTCGCACCAAAGGTAGGGTTTTTCATATTTTACCGGTTTCTTGGCGACTAAAAACTCACCAAGAGAGCGAACCATATTTGTCCCGTCAAAAAAACTTACACTTCGTCCCTCTTTGTCTCTTGCAAACAATCCGTTTTTGTCAGATGTCTTTGCTTCAAGTCCCAGTGCCTTGAAAAGAGATGCAACAGAAATAAACTGCAAGCCAGATTCATTTTTAATGGTTACTGTCCCTACTACCTTTTCATTATCTACAAGCATTGCTTCAATAGCTTTTGCTATGTTTGGATACATGACAAAAGATGCAAAAACAATAAAAGCTAGAAAAAATTTTTTCAAACTATTCACCTGCTAACACAACTCCTTTCAAAACTATTGCAGGACAGAGAACAGATCCACTCCAGACGCTGTCAGATGAAACGGCTGTTATCTGATTCCAGAGGTCTGTAAAATTCCCTGCCATAGTGGCGCCATTTCCAGCGCCAGTTAATTCACCATTTTCAATAAATCTTCCTCTTATGCCTAGCGAAAAATTGCCACTTATCGGGTCTGCCGTGTGTAGCCCCATAAATTCTGTTACATAAAAACCGTTCCCAAGTTCTTTTATAAGGTTCGTTTTTGTTTTCTTGCCAGTTTGTAACACTAGATTGTTTGTGGATACATCAATTAAAGAGCCAAAAGATCTGCAAGCATTTCCGGTGCTTTTTACATGGTCTTTTGCTGCATATTCCATATTGTAGAGGTAGGAAGAAGCAACGCCATCTTTTATCAAAAAAGTTTCACCGGTGGAGAATCCCTCAGCGTCAAAATTGCTACTGCCGAACGCCCAAGGGATAGTGGCGGTATCAAGCAAAGTTACGCAGTTAGATGCGATTTGTTGACCCAGCTTTCCTGCCATCATTGATTTACCCTTGTGAACATCTGAGGCGCAGAAAAGCTCGCCTAAAAAACCAATGAGGTCAGAAGCGCATTCTTCTTCTATCACTACATCGTAACGCCCAGTCTTTATTCCTTTCGGATTTAACGAAGCGACAGCATCAGTTACCACTCTTGTGGCAATTTGCTCAAGGTTTATGTCACTTAGTCTGAGAGCTCCCTTACCACCAGAGAGCATTTCTGGAGAAGCTCCGTCTTCTGCAATAAGGCTGAGGCCAGCCTGTACATAGGTGCTATCCTCCCAAGCGTTAAAACCTAAAGTGTTTGCCAGAAAGCTACTGCTAGTGCCACAGGAGAAAGCGGAGGAACGCACAGAAACAATTTTCTTTTCTTCTTTTGTCTTGTGTGTTAAAAAGTGGCAGAAATCTTCTCTGTCTTTTGTAGTAAGGTTGGCAATTTTATCATCATAAAAAACTAAATCATTTTTCACATCATACTTGCCATAGAGGTAAATATTTTCCTTTGGCGGAGAGAGTTTTGCGTTTGAAACGCTCATTTCTGTAAGGTGAAGTATGCTCTTTTCGTCTAAGGCAGTTCCACAGGCAATCCCTTGCCTGCCGTCAGAAAAAATAGCACGGATGGAAACAGCACTGCTTTCATCTGTTTGACATTCTTCCAACTCATCATCACAATAGGAGAGGTTGTTGGAAATGCCGTGTGCGAAATAAAAATCGCCACTAGCACCAAGCTGTTGCAGTGTTTCTAGTGATTTGTTTGCAATGTTTTTAACGTGTGTTTTTAATTCTTCGTTCATTTTATACTGTGCTACCGTGTGGCTAAGCAAAAATTTTTGCCCAAGGCAGAGTGCTTTCCTCAACGGAAATCCCTATATCGTTTGCGTGATTATGGGAGTTAAAGGAATGGAAATCTGATCCAGCCGTTGTAGCTAGGTTATATTTTTGGGCCAGTTGCAAATGTTTGGCTGTAATCTCGGGCGTGTTTGTGCCATAAAACACTTCAAGCCCCCACAGACCTTTTTCTTTTAACTCACCCACAAATTTGTTTAGTGCTTCATCATTCAGCCTGCATTGAGCCGGGTGTGCCAATACAGGAAGACCACCCGCAGAACGGATTATGTCAAAGCAATCATCTATTGTAAGACGACGCCTGTCAACATAGGTAGCTGCACCACGTGCGAGAAAGCGAGTGAAAGCTTCTTTTTCCGAGTTCACAAGCCCCTTTTTGGTTAAAAGTCTCGCAAAGTGAGGACGTGCCACCACGCCACAGCCGGATTCTTGCACAACTTCTTCCAAAGTTATGTTGTAACCGAGCTTTTGTAATTTTTTTGCAATTTGTATGTTTCTTTCTTCTCTCATTTTTGACAAACGAGGAACAAGAGAAACAATTTTTTCATTATCAGGATCAAACCGAAAGGCAAGGATATGAAGAGTCCCGTCAAATGGTGGTTGAGCGGAAAATTCAATTCCTGTTGTTGTTTTTATGCCGAGCTTTTTTGCCATATGGCGAAACTCTGCAACTCCTTCTGTCGTGTCATGGTCTGTTAGAGCCATGAAAGAAACACCACGCTGTTTGGCACGCTTTGCAAGCCAAGTTGGTGTTTCCTTCCCATCAGAAAAATTGCTGTGGCAATGCATATCTATAAAAATCATTTTTAGTCCTTTTAAATTTCCAATTGGAACATAAAAATATCTTTTGCAACCATCTGTGCTAAAAGAGAAAGCTTTACAGCATCGTCCTGTGAATAGGCGCTAATCTGTGCGCTTTCCAATTGCAAGACGCCAATCGTTTCCCCCATTGCAATCAATGGAATGCAAATAGCAGAAAGTGCATTTCTGTCTAATGGTCTGTCCTTTGCCGGAGAAAGATGTGGAATGTTTAACGTAACGGATTTATTGCAAGACCTATAAGACATGCTACCGCTACTAATTACAACATCATCTGTGTGGGGAAAGGTTGCAGGGAGATAGAGTGCACCATTGCTGTCCCGTAACAGTATGAAAACCACAGATTTTGGAGAAATTTTTTCAATTTCTGCAATTGCTGTGTCCAAATATTTAGAGTAATCTGTTATGGCAGATAGGGTGCTTTGTATCTCCTTTGAATGTGTAATAAAGGTGCGTAGTCTAAGGTCATAATGACAGACGTAAAAAGCCACAAGCAAAATGATGCAAACAAGAGACAAAGCTTCTGCTTGAGAGAACACCCCGATGAAAAGCAATGCCACAACAACTGCACTAACGAGCAAAAAACTGATTTTTTTTGACAAAACGCTAAAAGAATAAAGCCCGAGTAATGCGACTATTAACACAGCAGCTACAGGCAAGGCACTCCTTTGAACTGCAAAAGCAAGAAATACTGCAAATAGCAAAACCAGAATAAAAAAGACTGTGAGTAGCAAGCTATTTATTGTTGAATAGACACTACCACTTTTCAACTTTCAACACCGTTCCATTATTTAAGGATATAATTTTTATTTCATCTTCTGTCAAGAGAGCTGCACTCGGTCCATCTTGTGACTTTGGCAAGGTTGTGGAGCCAGGGTTCAAGAAAACAGTGTTCTTTTCCTTTGCCGTGTCTGCAATGTGAGTGTGTCCACTTATAGCAAGATTTATATTATTATCCAGTGCAGTTTGGCGAAATAGTGGGTAGTTGTCACCATGCATCATAAAAATTTTCTTGTTATTCCAAACAAAAGACTGGAAATCACGAACACAGATACCTGCTGTTCCAAGAATCATAATGTCAACGTCAGCATCACAGTTGCCACGAGAGATAAAAAGCTGTCCGCCATTATCTGTATATTCTTCCATTGCTGTTGCAAGGTCTGCTGGAGTGTAACCATTTGGAATCATATTGCGTGGTCCGTGGTAGAGTAAATCTCCAGCGTGCAACACCAATTTGCCCCCGGTGCGTGACAGAGCAGCATTCCAAGCTGGAAAACTGCCGTGAGTGTCAGACATAACACAAATTTTTTTTATTTTTGAATCAATAATTGTCATAAAAACATGCCTCTTAATTACAAAAATCCGCGTATCAGTGTATAATATCACAAAATTGAAAAAATGTGAGGTAAAATTATGGAAAAGGATTTAAAAAACAATTTGAAACAGCAGAATATGGAGGAATTTGTAAAATCACTTGAGCTTGTTTCTGCACGTTTGATAGAATGTGTTACAAAAGCGTCGCAACTTGCCTCCTCTCAAACCCCAGAGATGAGGTTACTCTTTGAAGAGTGGCTTGAACTTGTTGGACAGGAAATCATAGAAGCAAGCAAGGGAGAACACCTTGTTGAGCCAATGGAACTTGCAAAAAAAATTGGCGTTTCACCAAGCACAATTTTGTCTCTTGCTCTTGCACTGCACAGACAAGGAAAAATTGAAATTTTGAGCCTTGTTGCAAGAGAAGGCAGAGGACAAAACACAGAAATCTGTAATTGCTTAAGATAGTTAACAATTTTTAATTTTTTAGCCATAAAGACATAAAAGCGAGCTGTGCTCGCTAAAACAAAGACAAAACAAGGCATTGCAAAAATTATTTGCAATGCCTTGTTAATTTTATGTAAGAAGCAAATTTGAGGAATTTTCTATTCTGCCTTTAATGGTCTTGTCATTAATTCTAGTGTGGCTTCTTTTGGGTCTTTGCCGTTGTTGATAATGTCATTTACCGCTTTGACAATTGGCAAATCTACGCTGTATTTTCTAGCAAGTTGCAAGGCAGCAGGAATTGCATAAACCCCTTCAACTACCATTCCAACTTCTGTTTGAGCTTCTTCAATTGTCTTGCCCTGCCCGACAAGTCTGCCTGCTCTGTTGTTTCTGCTGTGTTCACTTGTGGCTGTTACTATTATGTCACCAATTCCAGCAAGGCCGTAAAATGTGCTTGCCTCACAGCCCATTGCAACACCAAGCCTTGTCATTTCTGCCAAAGCACGAGTTAGGATTGCTGCCTTTACATTGTCTCCAAAACCAAGACCATCAGAAATTCCGGCAGCGAGAGCCACAATATTTTTTAACGCTCCGCAAATTTCAATTCCTGTTATATCCTTGTTGGTATAGACACGGAAACATTTGTTGTTAAATACGCTTTGCACAAACAGTGCTGCTTCCACGTCAGTGCTTGCAGAGACTATTGCTGTTGGTAAATCAAGAGCAACTTCTTCTGCATGTGTAGGACCAGACAAAGCAACAAGAGGAATATGAATTTGCCGACCTATCTTTTCAATTTCGTCCTGTATCACTTCAGTCATGGTCATAAGGGTGGTCTGTTCTATTCCTTTTGATACATTGACAATTACTTGCTCATTTTTTAAGAGAGGAGCTATTTTTGACGAAATTTCTCGCACAAAAATGGAAGGCACTGAAAGGAGTATTATGTCCTGTTTTTTTACAGCACTAGCAAGGTCAAGGGTGTATTTAATTCCACTTGGCATTTCTACGTTTGGCAAATTTTTGTGCTTGCCACATTCTTTTAGCAACTGTATTTCTTCTGGCACAGCAGACCATGCAGTTACAGTATGTCCATTAAAAAAAAGCCTTCTAGCTAACGCTGTCCCCCATGTCCCAGTGCCAACTACACCAATGTTCATTGTATCCCTCCCCCTGTTGTATTTTTATTACCTCAATGGGCAATCTGACACTCGCACATTTTTTGCAAGGCGATTAAGCCCCAGTTTTGTCAGAAAATTTTGAAGGATTATTATATTTTGCGTAGATTTTGGACCGATTATTACTTCTGTAATTAGGTCTTGTATATCTATATTGTGTTCGGCACAGATTTTTTTTATGTCAAATATTATATACTCTCGTATCTTGTCAAAGGCTGCATCGTAATGAATATCGCCGTATGGCGAGGTCTCTGTCGCACTTACAGGAGCTGTCATAAGGCGCACTTCCATTTCACTTTTGAAAGAGTAATCCTTGTAAGCACCTGAAGTTGCCCAAAGCATACCAAAGAGTCTATCCATATTGTCCTTTGAAGGACGAGTACCTTCATTAGCACCGGAGAAAATTTCTTCTGGCAGTAATTTTTCAAAATCTCTATTTCTGTAATCTCTGCTGTAAGAAACATTTTCTATTATAAATGGTGAGGAAATTTTTAGCAGTAGGTCAAGGTCAAAGCCAAGACTTACTCCCTTGCCGGAGTAGCCGTATCTTTCCCATTGAGCAGCATCATTCACAAGGTATGAGAAGCTGGAGCCATAAATACTTTTGTGCTGATGACGGATGATTTCTTTTTTAAAAAATTCATGAATTTGTTTTGAAAAACGAGGATGACGAACCTTTAAGAGTTCTTCAACTTGGTAGATGAAAGCAAGCATTTCATTTTTGTCATTCATACCCTTTGTATTGCAAAGCCACAAATGTCCATCTTCCAAAATACTGCAAAACGCTCTGAAATTTGTATAGTGCCAAATTATCTTTTGCTCGTTTTGTTTGTTTTGCTCATTTTTTGTCATTTTTTTTAATTTCCTTGTTGAATTTATATTACAATTATATTGTTAAAACGAAAATTTGCAAGCGGAGTAATTTTTGATTTTTTTATTAACAAGGTGGTAAATATCATGAAGGAATTGCTAAAAACAAAAATTGTATCATTTAGTTTTGTGTCGATAATTTTCTTTTTCTTCTTCTTTATAATTTTTTACAGGTTATTCAGTGTTTCTCGTGAGCTTCTTGTTGCGAGCCTTACGTTTTGCGTTCTCTTTTTTCATGCCTGCACAGATTACCATTGCGGTGCTACATTTGACATAGTTACATACATTTTCGTGTCAAGTCTTTTGTTAATTCGCCTGTATTTTGGTGTTGATTTCTTTTTGCAGGGTTTATATTCAATGCTTGTAGCACTTCTTTTTACGCTTTTCATATTTCTTGTTTGCCATGGTAAAAGTGGTGCTGGAGATGTTTTTGTTGCCTCGTGTCTTGGGTGCGGTTGTTTTGGCATGTTTGAATGTGCTACTTGCCTCTATCTTTCCTTTTTGCTTGGGGCTGTAACAGGTGTGGCACTTCTATTGGGGAAGAAAATAACAAGACAAACAAAAATCCCCTTTGCACCCTTTTTGTTTCTTGGTTATGCAATGGGGATTGTATTGACTAATGTTTTTTCAAATATGTTTTCTTGGTTGTTTGGTTAAATATACAATTTTCTTACTAATAATATCATCGGTAAATTGAGCAATCCAAATATAAGGAATAATCCTGGAACAGAAACACCAATAGTCAAAAGCGCAGTGGAAATTACAGCGGTTAAAACCATTCCAAGTGAGTCAGTTACATTCAAACTAGCAATGACCCTTGCACCGTGACTGCGGGGCATTTTGTTTTGGAGCAAAGCGTAAAGCGGAACGCCATACATTCCATCAAACAGAGATATGGCAAACAACAATACGCAAACCACAATAGAACGTCCGTGTGTTAAAAATTCTGCCAAACCACACAGTTCCGTAGTGTTTGTGTTTGCCTTGAAGAAAGAAGATACTATATACAATAGGGTTGAACAAATAGCCATACCTATGAGTGATGGCTTTGCAAGTTTTGCAGAAATTCTTCCCTTCAAAATTTTGTTGCAGCAAAACGAGCCACACGCAACTCCAACAGAGAATAGGACAAGGAAAAAGGTTGAAACTTGATTGTTTGCACAGGCAAATTCTTTTGCAAAGGTAACAAACTGAGCCAAAAAAACGCTTCCAATGCACCAAAGCCAAGATATGGAGAGAATTATCGTAGAGATTTTTGGTAACGTGAAGGGAAATTTGAGCATCTGAAGAGTGCCACTAAATATATTGCGACGAATAGTAAGATCTGGACTTGATGAAGCGATTTTAGGCACAAAGCAACTAGCAAATAGCCCCAATGCTGCCACTATTACAATTCCAGCTGACACCAAGGCTCTGCCGTGTGGCGTCATA
>JAZLJR010000027.1:0-2209 GCA_045617925.1 Synergistaceae bacterium | reverse complement strand
TTGTGTAATTTTTACATGAACGGAGAAATAGATAAAAATGGCTGAACAATTTTTTGAAACTTTAGATGGCAACACTGCTGCTGCTTATGTTGCCTATGCTTTTACAGAAGTTGCCGCAATTTACCCCATAACACCGTCTAGCCCTATGGCTGGAACGGTTGACGCTTGGAGTGCGGCGGGACGAAAAAATATCTTTAATCAAACTGTTTCTTTGACAGAAATGCAATCAGAGGCTGGCGCTGCTGCTGCTGTGCAAGGTGCCCTTGAAGCTGGTGCGCTAGCAACATCTTTTACTTCTTCACAGGGGCTTATGCTTATGCTCCCTGTGTTACATAGATTTTCTGGAAATAGGCTCCCCGCTGTGCTTCACATTGCAAGCCGAACTGTCGGCACACATGCTTTTTCTATCTTTGGAGATCACTCTGATGTTATGAACTGCCGTTCAACCGGCATGGCTCAGCTTTGCTCTGCAACTGTGCAGGAAGCAGCTGACATGGCAATTATTGCTCACACAAGTGCAATAAAGGCTTCTATCCCCTTTATGCACTTTTTTGACGGCTTCCGCACAAGTCACGAGTTGAATAAAATATCTCTTTTAAAATACGAAGATATGGCAGGCCTCTTGGATTATGAAGCGTTATCTATGTTTAAGCAAAGGGCTCTCAACCCAGAGCACCCTGTTATGCACGCCACGGTGCAAAATCCGGATATCTTTTTCCAAATTCGTGAAGCTAACAATGGTTTTTATGCTGAGCTTCCGAACATCGTGCAGGAAAATATGGATAAACTCGCTGAATTAACTGGCAGACAATATCATATTTTTGATTATTTTGGAGTAGAAGACGCTGAGTATGTTGTTGTTGCAATGGGTTCTGTTTCTGGCAACATAAGGGAAACGGTTGATTTCTTAAATAATAAGGGGGCCAAGGTAGGCTTTTTGCAGGTTCACCTCTATCGTCCATTTGATTTTGAAAAATTTGCAGCTGCTCTGCCAAAAAGTGTTAAAAAAATCGCTGTGCTTGACCGCACAAAAGAAATGGGAAGTAATGGAGAGCCTCTCTTCCAAGATGTTTGCTCTGCCTTGAAAAAAGCTTCTCGCGACGCTTTTGTAATCGGCGGTAGATATGGCCTTTCCTCAAAAGATACAACAAGCGACCATATTCTTGCTGTTTTTGAAAACCTCATGGTGGATTCGCCAAAGGATAACTTCACCATTGGAATTACTGATGACGTTACAAATTTATCTCTTGCCCCTCAAGGCCATGTGCCAAGTGCAGATTGTTATTCTTGTAAATTCTGGGGACTTGGTGGCGATGGCACGGTTGGAGCAAACAAGGATACGGTTCATATCATAAACGAAAACACATCAAACTGGGCTCAAGCCTATTTTGAATACGACGCAAAAAAATCTTTTGGCGTTACCATTTCTCACTTAAAATTTGGCAAAACTCCAATAAAAACCTCTTGTCTTGTGAAGGCTGCAGATTTTGTTGCGGCACATCATCCCACCTATATTCAAAATTACGACATAGTAAGCGAATTAAAAGAGGGGGGAATTCTTCTTATAAATTGTCCGTGGAGCGCAAAACAGCTTGATGAAAAAATCCCTGCTGATATTAGGCAAAAGCTCTTTGCAAAAAATGCTAAGCTTTACATAATGAACGCTCGTGAAATTGCAGAACAAAATGGTCTTGGTGGCCACGTTAACATTCCTTTGCAGGCAGCCTTTTTTGCATTAACAAACATCTTGCCAGAAGAAGAATATAAAAAATATATGGCATCTGCAATTCGCAAAAAGTTCTTTGCAAAGGGAGAAGAAGTTGTTGCTAAAAACATCGCTACTATAGACGCAGGAGCAAAAGCACCTGTTCTTGTGCCAATTCCTGACTACTGGCAAAATCCAGACATAAATGTACAGCTTCAAAAGGATAATGAAAATCTTCCAGAAATCGTAACAAAGATTTTAACACCTATAAACCGCTGTGAAGGCGATTCTTTGCCGGTTAGTGCTTTTAAAAAATACACGGACGGAACAATTGAGCTTGGGCTTACTGCCTACGAAAAACGCGCAATCGCAACACAGGTTCCAGAATGGGAGCCAAACAAATGTATTCAATGCAATCGTTGCTCTTATGTTTGCCCCCATGCGGTTATTCGTCCATATATATTAACAAAAGATGAGGTTTCTTCTGCACCTTCGGGCTTTAAG
>JAZLJR010000026.1:0-12549 GCA_045617925.1 Synergistaceae bacterium | reverse complement strand
GTGAATGCCAAAAACATTGCAAAAAATCTCATTATTTTTTTGTTGAAATGCTTCATAGCAACTCCTCCAGTAATAATATTGTGCCTTGCACTTACAAAAAAATATTTTAGCACAATAAAGACAAAAAAGCTATGAACAAATATAGAGTTTGACACAAAAAGATACCAGCGTTGGATACAAAATCTCACGCTGGTATCTTTTTATTTACTATAATTGTGGCTTAATGACTACTGTTTTTAACACTCCGCCGTTTGTCATAAACTGCACCTTGATGGTGTTGCCTGTATTAGCACCTTTCATGACATAGGTTTGCATTTGGTCATGCATCATTTGTGTTGTCTTATTGCCGTCAATAGCGACAATAGGTGTTTTTGCTCGTAGTCCTGCATAGTAAGCAGCTGTGCCTTCTTCAACTTCTGCTACTGTCAGATATCCGTTTGACCTATTGTCTGCCAAGGAAAATCCTAGCAACTCAAGTGAACTGCGTGTGCGTTCCTTTGCAGTAGATTGTTTTTGTGCAATATCTGGTGGGTTAAGTCCGGCATGGCGGCTTGAATTTTTGCCAGATGCTCTGTGTATAACTGTAACATAGATGGATGGGGTTTCTTTATCTATTATGTAGGTAAGCTTAAATATATTTTTAGAATCCACAACACTGAGCTTTAGTTCTATTGGATCATATATCGTGTCATAAGACCTTTGAGCCCAATAATCGTTTATCTTTGATAGTCCGTCCTCAATGCCATATTGTGCAATAGCCTTTTGTGCTTCAACTACTGCCTGCGCTGAAAATGCAGTCAGGCGTTCCTCAATATCAGTAATGGTTGGTTCTTTGGGGTTTCTTTCCTTTTCGCTGTTGGAGATAACTGAACCGAGTATAAGACCGGCAGCAAGTCCGCCGATACCCCACGCAGCAGAGTTGCCACTATCATGATGATAATGGTGTACGGCGTATGCAAAGGCAGGTGTTGCAACTGTTGTGGTAAGGGTAAAGATTAAAAACAACGCTAATAATTTTATTGAATTTTTGCTTAAATGTTTCAATTTGAAATTCGCTCCTTTTCTTGATATTAAAATTTGTGAAGTATGAGAGGTAGTGTTTCTGTCCGTGTAACCGTGGGGGTTGTTTGTTGCTCTGCACGATTTTGGTTACTTGTGATGACAGAGCCAACTATTACGCCAGTCGTAAACCCAGCAAAGCCCCAAACAGCAGGGCCTCTGTAACAACTTCTATGATAATAATGTCGAGGTGGTGGGCAGCAATGATAGTGCCGTGGTCCACAATGCCAAGCGAAAGCCGGTGTTGCCTTTGGCAAGATTACGGTGAGTGTTAGAAGCAATACTAAAAATTTAATTGATTTTTTGTGAAACTGCATCAATTTGCACTCCTTTCATTGTGTAATTTTATATTTGCTCTTGCGTTGATGTGTGCATTATAAAATTAAATTATGGTGTTATTTTGAAAAAATTGTGGAGATTTTATGAGGAAGAAATTTCGCCATAACATTCTGGCCGTCTGTCGCGGAAATATCCCCAAGATAATCTTTTTTCGCGTATCTGCTCTAAATTAAAGGAGTGCAACAGGATATTTTCTTCGGTTCTTCCTGCCTGCTTTACAATTTCTCCAGTTTCATCAGTTATGAAGCTCGAGCCATAGAAATAAAGGGAAGAACTCTGTCGTCCATTTTCTTCAGACGGTGTTACGAGCTCTGTGCCAAATCTGTTAGCAGCGGCAACTGGTGTCATATTTGTTGCTGCGTGTCCCTGCATTGCACGTTGCCACATATTTGAGCTGTCTGTGTCAAGAATAGGCTCACTGCCGATAGCAGTTGGATAGAGCAGAAAGTCTGCGCCGTTTAACGCCATTATGCGTGCTGCTTCTGGAAACCATTGATCCCAACAAATACCAACACCAAAATTTGCAAATTGACTTTTCCATACCTTGAAGCCTAGGTTGCCAGGTGTGAAGTAAAATTTCTCTTGATAAAAATGGTCGTCCGGTATATGCACCTTGCGATAAACTCCTAGTATGCCGTTTTTGCCGTCAGCAAAAGCAATGGAGTTATACATATTCATTCCGTCTTTTTCGTAAAAAGAAATGGGAATGGCGATATTTAATTCACTTGCTAACTGTGAAAATTCTTTCACTTCATCACTTTCAGAGAGCGACTGAGCAAGGTTGTAATATTCATATTGTCTTTCTTGGCAAAAGTAAGGTGTGGCAAATAGCTCTGGAAGAAGCACAATATTTGCCCCGTCACGTGACGCTTTGCACACAAGGTCACGCGCATGGGACATATTCTCTGCTTTGCTTTTTGTCATTTGCATTTGAATTACTGCTAGGGTTAATGTTTGTGTCATCTTTATCAAATTGTCCTTCTAAAAAACAGGAGTTGCGTTTTTTGAAGCACAACTCCTGTTAATATATATTTAAAAGAAATATTATTTGCTAACTATTGCAACTGCGACAGCAACGGAAGCACCGACCATTGGGTTGTTGCCCATGCCGATGAGTCCCATCATGTCAACGTGTGCTGGAACGGAGCTTGAGCCTGCAAATTGTGCATCCGAGTGCATTCTGCCCATTGTGTCTGTCATGCCATAGCTGGCAGGACCTGCTGCCATGTTGTCTGGGTGGAGTGTTCTTCCTGTGCCACCGCCGGAAGCAACAGAGAAGTATTGTTTACCGTGCTCGGTTGCCCACTTCTTGTATGTTCCTGCAACTGGGTGCTGGAAGCGTGTTGGGTTTGTTGAGTTACCTGTAATGGAAACGTCAACGCCCTCTTTTATCATAACAGCAACGCCTTCGTTTACGTCATTTGAGCCGTAGCACTTGACAGAGGCTCTTTCGCCTTTGCTGAAAGGTGTTTCTTTGATAACCTTCAATTCACCTGTGAACTGATTATATTCTGTTTCAACGAATGTGAAGCCGTTGATGCGTGAGATGACGTATGCGGCGTCCTTGCCAAGTCCATTCAAGATAACGCGAAGAGGTGTCTTGCGAACCTTGTTTGCAGTTTTTGCAATACCGATTGCGCCTTCTGCTGCGGCAAAGCTCTCGTGCCCTGCAAGGAAGCAGAAGCAATTTGTTTTTTCGTCAAGAAGCATTGCTGCGAGGTTGCCGTGTCCAAGTCCGACCTGACGTGTGTCTGCAACACTGCCAGGAACACAGAAAGCTTGAAGGCCTTCGCCTATCTTCTTTGCTGCATCGTATGCAGTTGTGACATTTTCCTTGATTGCAAGTGCAGCGCCAAGTGTGTATGCCCAGCAAGCATTCTCAAATGCTATTGGCTGAACACTTCTAACGATTTCTGCTGGGTCAATGCCCTTTGAGAGACAAAGCTCTCTTGCTTCGTCAAGGCTCTTGAAGCCGTGCTCTGCAAGAAAAGCATTGATTTTATCTATTCTACGCTCATATCCTTCAAATTGTGCCATAATGTTTTCCTCCTCTTCCTAGTTCTTGCGTGGGTCGATGAACTTCACGCCTTCAGCGTATCTGCCGTAGGTGCTTGTGAATTTGTTCAAGGCTTCCTTTGGATCCATTCCGCTCTTGATAGCGTCCATCATCTTACCGAGGGAAACATAACGGTAACCAATGATTTCATTGTTTTCGTCTAATGCTTGATCTAGCACATAGCCCTCTGCCATTTCGAGATAGCGTGGACCTTTTTCTTTTGTGCCATACATTGTGCCGACCTGTGAACGAAGCCCCTTGCCTAAGTCTTCAAGGCCTGCGCCAATAACGAGGCCATCGTCAGAAAATGCACTCTGGCTTCTGCCGTATGCAAGCTGTAAAAAGAGTTCTCTCATTGCAGTGTTTATTGCGTCGCAAACGAGGTCCGTGTTGAGTGCCTCAAGCAAGGTGCGACCTGGCAAAATTTCTGCTGCCATTGCTGCAGAGTGGGTCATGCCACTGCAGCCAAGTGTTTCAACAAGAGCTTCTTGGATAACACCATTTTTTACATTAAGGGAAAGCTTACAAGCTCCCTGCTGTGGTGCACACCAGCCCACACCGTGGGTAAAACCGGAAAGGTCCTTAATTTCTTTTGAGCAAATCCATTTTCCCTCTTCAGGAATAGGAGCACATCCGTGGTTGCAACCTGATTTTACACAGGTCATTTCTTCAACTTCTTTTGAATACTGCATCTTTAATTATATCTCCTACTTATATATAGAATATAAATTACTAACTAATCTTGAATTTCGTAGTAGAAATTCGGGCTACCTGCCTCAATGATACGGCGTTTCATGTCGTTCATAATGTATTGCAAGTCCTCTTTTGTCCTTGCTTCACAGCGTGTGACAAGCACTGGCTGAGTGTTGGAAGCCCTGAGCAAGCCCCAGCCCATGTCATACTGAATTCTTGCGCCGTCAACGGTCAAAACATTTGGAAAATCCTGTTTTGCCTTTTCTGCCAAACGAGCAACAACATCAAACTTTATTTCGTCATCACATGGGTATCTTGTTTCTATTGTGATTGGGTAAACGGGGATGTCTGCCAATTCCTCTGAAAGTGTCAAATGTGAATTTGACATGTAACGAGCAAGGCGGCCGGATGCATAGAGTGCATCGTCAAATCCATAATATTCGTCTGCAAAGCAGATGTGGCCGGAGACTTCGCCAGAGAACAAGGCATTGAGTTCGCGCATCTTTGCCTTTATGAGTGAGTGGCCGGAAGCGCCCCACACAACCTTTCCGCCGAGTCTTTCTATAACCTCTGGCAGGCAGAGGGAAGCTTTTACTTCGCAAATGCCGACAGCGCCAGGATTTTTTGGCAAGATTTCTTTCCAGAAAAGTGCCATGAGTCTGTCGCCGGAAATCATGAGCCCCTTGTCTGTCACGACACCAATTCTGTCAGCGTCGCCGTCATAGCCTACGCCAAAGTCTGCACCTTGACGCAACACTTCTTTCTGCAAATCCACCATATTTTCCTTTATCGTTGGATCTGGGTGATGATTTGGGAAACGTCCGTCCGGATCGTCATAAAGAGCTGTAACTTCGCAGCCAATGCTCTCAAAGAATTGTTTTGCATAGAAGCCCTCTGTCCCATTTGCACAGTCGCAAACGACCTTGAGCTTTCTTGGGCCGAGCGTGATACGGCTTTTGAGGTCTGCAAGGTATTGCTCTCTTGTCCAGAGCTCTTCGGCTGTGCCTTTTTGCCCTGTTGTTTTGAAAGCATTATTGCAGATTATGCGGTATAGATTTTTGATTTGGTCTCCCCAAAGGGTAACGCTGTCAATAGCGAGTTTTAATCCATTCTGATCTGGTGGGTTATGGCTTCCTGTAACCATGATACCGCTGTCAAGACCTGTATTGAAAAGTGACCAGTAGAAGTGTGGAGTTGTTGTAATGCCTAGGTCAACAACGGAAATGCCACAGTCAAGGAGAGCTTCTTTCAAGGCCTGCTTGATTCTTGGGGTAGAAAGTCTGACGTCTCCGGAAAGGAGAATTTTTGTCTTTCCGTGTTCCAAGAGATATGTGGCATAGGCGCGAGCTATTTCACGCAGATTTTCATTTGTTAAATGCACGTCTGCAACACCGCGAATGTCATATTCCCTAAAAATTACTGAAGGAACTTTTGTTTGTGTTTCTGCCATTTTCTTCACCTCATAATATATATGTAGATATTTATTATTTTTATTTTTTTAGCCATAAAGAACATAAAGGTCATAAAGGCTCTGGCTGCGCCAGAGCGTTTTTCTTTGCTGTCAATAAGATTTTCAAGATGTTCCTTTGGCGTAGCCAAAGCTTTAAGTTCTCTATGTTCTTTATGGCTATTATTTTACTGTCTTCCTAGTAACAATGCGCCGTGGATGGTCGCTAAGGGGGATAGGTTGAGTCCTGCTTCAATCTGATTTTTGTTTATGCTTGCAACAAACCTTGTGGCAAGCCCCATGTTACGAGCAACGAGATATGCATTTTGTGTCATGGCACCGACTGCCATGGTTGCGTAATCTTTCCAGTTCCCCATTTCTTGGGAGATAAACAAAATTACAACAGGAGCAGTTTTTGCAAAATCTTGTGTAACAGATCTTTTCAAGAGTCTATCGTCGGAAATAACATCTGATAGGGAATGTTTTTCCCAATCATATAAGTAGGCTTGTTTTTTTGTCAAAACGTAGAGTTTTACGTAGGGAGGTTTATTCATAGCAAGAGGAATTGCAAAATTTTTCTCTCCCGTTTTGCCAGACATTGCCCAAAGAACTTGTCCCAATTCATCATTTGTAATTTCTTTTGCAGCGAAATCCTTCTGCTCGCAGGAGCGACGTGCTTCTATTACACTATATAATGAAGCGCCACCTTTTTTGTCCGGTGACCTAAAGACGACATCTTTCGCCAGTGCGATACTCGCAAGACAAGCCAGTATCTGCAAACAAAGGGTGATAAGAATAATTTTTTTCATTTTGTCCTCCTATATATAAGGGCTACAAGCGAACCCACATTTTCGGGTATTATAACAAAACAATAGTAAAAAAAAAAGAGCTTTTTTAGCTATAAGCACAAATAAAAAACATTTTAGCCATAGAGAACATAAAGGCGAGCGTTGCTCGCTAATTTTTTTTGTCGGCGTAGCCGACAACTCTATGTCCTTTATGTCCTTTATGGCTAGTGGTTATATGTTTTTAGCGGACGCTGTCCGTCTATATCCCCTTTATGGCTAATAAATTTTATGGCTAATTACAAAAAAGTATTAAAAATTCATAAAAAAATAAAAAAAATTTAAAAAAAGTACTTGACAGGAGAAAAAAAAGTGTTAAAATCCAGCCGTTGGATGAGCTTGAAGCTTATGTATAATCGCGAGGCAAGAAAGAGAGGTGCTTTCCCCCGTCTGCTATTAACGAGATGTAGGACTTCAAGGCGACATAAGCACAAATAATGGTGAAAAGACAAGCAAAAAAAGGCAACATTGGATACTTTTGGTCCTTGTTACGAACCCTAGTTTGTGTGTCGTGTCCGGCAAAAGGTAGGTTTTGTAAAATAATATGAGCAAAACACGCCTTGCAGGCAATAGCTTGCAAAAGAAAAAATTACACAACTATAGGGGGTTGTTAAATTATGAAAAAGATTTTAGCAGCAGTAGTTTTAGCAGCAATGGTTGCATTTGCCGCCCCAGCAATGGCAGCAAGCAATCCATTTGCAGATGTTCCAGCAGGTCACTGGTCATATGACGCAGTAGCACTTTTGGCAAGCCGTGGCGTGGTTTCTGGTTATCCAGATGGCCAGTACAAGGGCGGCCAGCTCGCAACAAGATACGAGATGGCATCAATCGTTGCACGCGCACTCGTTTATGTTGACGAGGGCAAGGCAAGCAAAGAGGATGTTGAGCTCGTTAACAAGCTCGTTGCAGAGTATAAGAATGAACTCGATGCACTCGGCGTTAAGGTTGCAGACCTTGACAAGAGAGTTGCAGGTCTTGAGAAGGGTCTCAAGGGTCTCCGTTTGAAGGGAATCTTCTGGATGGACGCAGAGTGGGGCGGCAGTGATAATAAGACAACACAGCCAAAGTTTGAGTATCACAGAGCCCGTTTCTTCATTGAGAAGCAGGTTGATCCAGACACATTCTTCCAGATGCGTGTGAACTTCTTGACACTTGATGGCAAGGGTTCCAAGAACTTCAGAGTTGACAGACTTTGGTTCTCCACAAAGCTTCCATGGAATATCACAGGTAAGTTTGGTTACCAGGTTAATGACTGGGATGACGAGTATGGTCTCTATGACGCCAAGTATGGCGGCTGGGGTGACGAAGAAGCATTCTGGTCTGACCTCAAATTCATGGGCTTTGACTTCCGTAAGGACTGGGGCAAGTTTGACCTCGATGTTTATGTCGGAAGAAACACTCAATACATTGATTCAGTTAGCAGTGGTGATTACACAGATCAGAACTATATGACATACGGCGCAAAGCTCGGCTATAAGGGCGAGAAGCTCAAGCTCGGTCTCTTTGGTCGCTATGCAAAGTTTGATGGTAAGGGTAACGATTTAGTAACTGGCTATGACGAAACTGATCCAGATAAACCAGAAGCATTAAAAGAGTCTAGGTTTGATGGGGCAAACATCGTGAACTATGGTGTCTATGCAAACTACAAGATCTTGAATGGTCTTACAGTTAAGGGCACATTCAACCACCAGCAGTATCAGGGTCACGAAGATCCAAATAGCTTTGGTGGCTTCTTAAAGAATGCTGATTACTGGCAGGCAATTCTCGAGGCAGATCAGAGCCTCTTAAAGCTCTTCTCCCTCTGGGTTCAGTATGGTCAGGTTGGCGAAGGTTTCATTTATCGTGCAGACGATGCAAATAGCACAATCGGTTACGACCAGATCATGTCAAACTTCTCTTCTTATGATGGTGACGGCTCTAGAACCAATGTTGCAAATACCGACTTCAAGTTCTGGAAGGTTGGTATCCACAGAGACTTTACAAAGAAGTTGAAGGGTTATGCAGCATGGCAGTCAATTGACAACCGTGGCAAGCTTGATATTGATAGAACAGACAACTTCGCAGTTGGCTTCAAGTATCAGTACACACCAGCCATTGCATTCCAGCTTCAGTATGACTGGAGAGACTACGGTAAAAGTGCTTCTGGTGCTCAGAAATACTCAGGCACAGAAAACCTCTTCCGTTTCCGCACAATCCTCAGCTTCTAATTTGATTAGAACACTGTAGATTGTAGATTACGAAAGAATATAAAAATAGTCGCAGGATTTCCTGCGACTATTTTTTTGTCTTTTTACCATAAAAAATTTTTGCCATAAAGAACATAGAGGACATAGAGCTGTCGGCAAAGCCGACAAAATTGAGAATTGAAAATGGAGAATTGAGAATTAATGTGTGGCTACGCCACAATTTATAGTGGCTTTGCCACAAAAGATTTTGTTACATTTGCAGAGATAAACAAGGATTAGATAGCTAAAAGTATCTAATCCTTGTTTTTGTATTACTAGTTAATGTTTTTTTCAATTCGTGCTACGAAGTAGCACACCGCAATTCTCAATTTTCAACTCTCAATTCTCAATTCAAAAGGGCTTGCCCTTGTCCTTTATGGCTAATTTTTATTTCTTTTTTCCTTGATTTGCAACAGCTTCCTGTGCTGCCTTTATTGCCTCTTGGTCTCCAAGATAGTAATGCTTTATTGGTTTTAAATTTTCATCAAGCTCATAAACAAGTGGCACACCGGTTGGAATATTAAGCTCCAAGATGTCTGCTTCGCTGACATTGTCAAGGTATTTAACAAGAGCACGAAGGCTGTTGCCGTGTGCTGCTATGATAATCTTCTTTCCTGCCTTGACATCACGGGCAATGACATTTTCCCAATATGGCACAACACGTGCAACCGTGTCTGCAAGACACTCGCCACAGGGGCATTCTGCTTCCGTGAGGGAAGCATAGCGTGGGTCAAGTCCTGGATAACGCTCGTCTGTCTTTTCAAGTAGCGGTGGGCGAACGTCATAGCTTCTGCGCCAAATTTTTACTTGATCTGCTCCATATTTTTCTGCAGTTTCAGACTTATTCAAGCCCTGCAAAGCACCATAGTGGCGCTCGTTTAACTTCCAGCTCTTTTCCACTGGCAAATAAAGCTCATCAAGCTCGGACAAAACGCCAAAAAGTGTCGTGATAGCACGGCGAAGCACAGAAGTGTATGCCTTGTCAAAGGAATATCCCTCTGCCTTTAACAATTTTCCTGCGTCGCTAGCTTCTTGCATGCCCTTGTCGGACAAGGCAACATCAGTCCAGCCTGTGAAGCGGTTTTCTTTGTTCCACTGGCTTTCGCCATGGCGAATTAATACAACTTTATACATAATTTTCTCTCCTTAAATATTTTGCATTTTTTGATAAATCAAAGGCTCAAGCCTTGGTGATGCGGTTGTTTCCCAAGGAAAACAGACCCAAGTGTCTTGGCTAAGGCAGGTTAAGCATGTGTCAACATACTGTAACCCTAATGGCTTTGCATATAATGTGGCAAAATGCGAAGTGGGAAACATCTCTCTTACTATCTTTGCAGTTTTGCCCGTGTCAACAAGGTCATCAAGAATGAGCCAAGTTTCATCCGCATCCTTTGAGAATGCAGTTTTTATAATCTTTGCTTCAGATTGTTCTTTCAAGGTGTAGGAAGAAATGCAAAGAGTGTCAATGTAATGGATATTGAGCTCTGCGGCTAGCACCGCTGCTGGTGCAAGTCCACCTCGGGTGACCGCCACAATGTGGCTCCAGTCTTTTCTAATTCCAAGCAGTTTCCAAGTTAAAGCCCTGCAGTCAGCCTGAAACATTTCCCAAGAAACAAAGTATTCCTTGTGGTATCTTTCGCTTGTTGACATGTTATTTCCTCTCTATACCTTAAATTCGTTTGCCCTGTTCCAAGGCGTCAAACATATTTTCAATTTCATTTTTCAAATTTTCGCTTTTTGCTTTTTTTGTCTTTTTTACCTGTTCAATTTTGCAAATTTCCAAGCTTATCCATTGGTCTTCCATAGAGCCTTTCGGCAAAAGCTCTAGGGGAAAAGCGTAGCTTTTGCATGTCCTTTCCTCTACTATATATGCTGTGCCACAATCAATGGAATCAATGTAAAAATTCTTTTTCATCTTTAGCTGTTCAACTAAAATTTAGCCGAAAATTTTTGAAAAGAAGCCTTTTTTCTCCTTGTCGCCACAGCAGCACTTGCACTTTGGCATTTTCTTTCTCGCCATTGCTACGACCTTTGTTGGCAGACCATAAATCTTGATAAAGCCACTTGCATCACTATGCTTGTATGCATCGCTTTCACCAAAGGTTGCAATCTCTTCGCTGTGCAATGTGTATGGGCTTGTCACTCCGGCGTTTATCATGTTGCCCTTGTAGAGCTTCAAGCGAACATCACCTGTTACAACTTCCTGTGTCTTTGTAACAAAGGCTTGCAATGCTTCACGGAGTGGGCTAAACCACTGGCCGTTATATATAAGCTCTCCCATGGTAAGGGCAAGCTCACGCTTCTTGTGGGCTGTCAATTTGTCTAGTGTTATAGTTTCCAAGACTTCATGAGCCTTGTAAAGAATTGTTCCACCTGGTGTTTCATAAACGCCACGGCTCTTCATGCCAACGAGGCGATTTTCCACGACATCAAAAATGCCAATTCCATTCTTGCCACCGATTTCATTTAAGGCAAAGAGAATCTCTGTTGCTGTCATTTCTTTTCCATTGAGCTTTGAAGGGACACCCTTTTCAAATGAAATTGTGACATAGGTTGGCTCGTCTGGTGCCTGTAATGGTGACACGCTCATTTCAAGAAAGCCCTGCTTTTCAAGCTGTGGCTCGTTTGCAGGGTCTTCAAGGTCAAGCCCCTCGTGTGACAAGTGCCAAATGTTCTTGTCCTTTGAATAGTTTGTTTCGCGATTTATCTTGAGTGGCACATTGTGTGCTTCTGCATAGTCAATTTCTTCATCACGGCTTTTTATGTTCCATGTTCTCCATGGAGCGATAATTTGAATTTCTGGTGCAAGGTAGTAAATAGCAAGCTCCATACGAACCTGGTCATTGCCCTTGCCTGTGCAGCCGTGGCAAATTGCGTCTGCCTTTTCTTTCTTTGCAATTTCCACAAGGCGCTTTGTTAGGAGCGGTCTTGCAAAGCTTGTGCCTAAAAGGTAACCCTCATAGTCTGCACCTGCCTGAATTGTTGGCACGATGTAGTCATTGACGAGCTCCTCTGTCATATCTTCAATGTAGAGTTTGTCAAGTCCTGCCTTTTTTGCTCTTTCTGGCAAATCGGAAATTTCGTCTTTTTGTCCAAAGTTGCCACAAACGCCGATGATTTCACACCCCTCGTAATTTTCCTTGAGCCAAGGCACAAGGACAGATGTGTCCAAACCGCCTGAATAGGCGAGAACTATGCGTTTGATTTGTTTTTCGCTCATTGTGTAGCCTCCATTTTTTGTTCTATAAGTTTTAACTTTTGTATTCTTGTTAATTTTTTTATCGCGACTTCGCGCTTCATTGCTTCTTCCTTTGTTTCAAATTCTTCAAGGTAGGCAAGTTCAACTGGTCTGCGTACTCTGGTGTATTTTGATGCTATACCTTTGTTATGATTAGACAAGCGCTTTGTTATGTCATTTGTCCAGCCAGTGTAATATGTGCCGTCAGCACATTTCAAAATGTATGTGTAGTTCATCAGAAAGTAAGAAAATCCATTGAGGAATATACCAATGTTGTTGTGCCGTAATATAACCTAAACAGAAAATAGATTATGCAGGTAAAGGTGCTTGTGCGCGCCAAAATTCTGCATAGCCATCCAAAAAAACGTAGCATTTGCTCATTTTCTGCTTGATAGGCATAACCAACGCAGAATGAAAAAATGCTGATGCACAAGGTAACAAGGTAAATTTTATATCGTTTTTTCATTATCTGTTATTCAACAGTAACACTCTTTGCCAAGTTTCTCGGTTTATCTATGTCACAGCCCTTGAAGCGTGCCACATAGTAAGCAAAAAGCTGAAGCGGAATAACCGCAATTAAAGTGTAAAGCTCGGGCAAGGTGCTTGGAAGATAAATAACATTTTTTGTATAGTTTGAAATGGACGCG
>JAZLJR010000025.1:0-2390 GCA_045617925.1 Synergistaceae bacterium | reverse complement strand
TGTGGATGACGATCTATACGCAATTATTTTTGCCTTATCCCTCATGCAAATTCATCCGATTTACGCATTAGTCCATTGGCCAGCAACGCCTCTTCTGAATTATGTGGTTTTAGCCTTTACACCTTTGTTGAAAAAAGTTTTGAGCAAACAAGCATTTTTTGTTTGCACAGGGATTCTTTTTTTTGGGTTATTTTTTAATTATTATGACCTTATGCCGTTGCTTTTCCTTTCAGAAGCGAAGGATTGGAAATCATTTATCAAAATTATGTTATGGTGGATCATAGGCTTTGTGGTTGGTTATGCAGTAGCACAAATTATTACCTATGCCATGGCTGGAACTTTTATCCAGCTTCATGTTTGGAGAGACCCGCATCCGGTTAAGTCTTTTTCCGATTTTGTTATGAACACTTGTGCAGAATTTAACTGGCTTTGCGATGGCTTAAAAGGTTTTTTTGCAAGACGCTCTGTTAAAATCATTTTTGCTTGTATGGCGGCTCACCTAGCATTTTTAGCAAAGAAAAACGATACATCAACTGGTAGCAGAAGTGCCATTTTTGCTAGAATACTGCTCTTGGTGGCAGTTATCGTATCATTTTACATTCAGCAAATCCCAGTTGGGGTGCTTGTAAAGGTTAGAACAATTTTTCCGCTTTATTGTGGACTATTTGCTGTAGCACTATGTTGCTATAACAAAAAGACACTCCGTAGCATTTCGATTATTTTATTATCTGTTGTTGCTATCGTTTTTTGGCATGACAATATTAACGATTTGTTTTGGTATAACGAGATTACGAACACATGGCAGAGGGAATTGAGGTCTGTTTGTTCTGCTCCGACTCTTCATAAGGGCATAAAGGTTTATTTTCATAGCGGTAAGGACACAGAAGTAGCACGTAGTGCAAAAATTATAGCTAAGGCGAGTAACACAAAATTGAAATACACAAGTCCGCTTAACGAAGATTTTAGGTGGTTTCCAATCGCATGGTCGATTGGCTTTAAGCACTTGGAATTGTATGATGAAACCTTGCCTGACGAATTTGCTAAAAACTCTCCCAACGGACTCTATCGTTACGGCTACAAAGATGGCTATCTGTATTTGACTATCGATGAAAAATATTTAGATCAATAAGAGGTCTAGAAATGGAAAAACTAAAAGACATTTTCTTAACCAAACATTTTTCTATCAGAAATATCAAATTTTCTTTAGAAGAATTATTTTGTGTCACCGCAATATGCTTTCTCGTAATTCTTCTTTTGCAAAATTTTGCAACATTACTTGGCACTACCGTTTGGCACTTGGATGCCTTGTGTTACCTTAAAAGTTACCATTCTCGCTTATTCTATGAAGGCAGGTGGATTATTTTTATCTTTTTCCCCATTCTAAAAAGCTTGCCCCCACATATTGTGATAGCACTATCTTGGGTATGCATTGGCTTCTTTGCCTACAGAGTTGCAAAGGATTTTATAGGAGATGACCTGTTTGCAATTATTTTTGCTTTGGCACTATTGCAAATTCATCCAATCTATGCATATGTTCATTGGCCTGTAACTCCATTTCCAACATATCTATTTTTAGCTCTTGCCCCATTATTGAAAAAAGTCTTGAGTAAAAGAGCATTTTTTATCTGTATGGGCGTGCTTTTCTTTGGAGCATATTTCAATTTTTACGACTTAATGCCACTGCTATTTCTCTCAGAAATAAAGGACAGGAAGTCCTTTATTCAGATCATGTTACTATGGATACTAGGGTTTATCATTGGCTATGTTGTTGCAGAGGGAATGGTATTTCTCATGGCGGGGACATATATTCATTTTGATAGATTCAGACAACCTCATCAGATAAAAACTTTTGTCGATATTTTTAGAAACGCTGGTATTGAATATCGATACTTAATCATCGGTATAAAAGGATTTTTCGCAAGGCACTCTGTAAAAATTGCCTTTGGCTGTGTAATTACTTACATTGCTCTTTTCATGAAAAAGCACCGGGAATATAGAAAGATAATTGCTTACAAATTATTGATATTATTAGCAATAGCGTTGTCCTTTTATACTCAATTAATTCCTACTGGCTTCAAGGTCGATCCTAGAGCTACCTCTCCTCTTTATTATCCTCTTATCGCTTTGATATTATGCTGTTATACAAAAAAAACATTTCGCATCATTATCGTTATTGGGCTTTGCATTGTTGCTTTTGCTTTTTGGAAAGACAATATGAATGATTTGTCTTGTTTTCGTGAAATTACTAATACTTGGCAAACTGAATTAAAATCTGTTTGCCCTGTTCCAACGCTCCACAAGGGAATAAAGGTATATCTTAAGAGAGACAGTGGAGCAGTTGCACGCTCTTCACAAATCATATGCCAAGCAATTAATAAAAATTTTAAATA
>JAZLJR010000024.1:0-18546 GCA_045617925.1 Synergistaceae bacterium | reverse complement strand
TTTTCGTCGGCTCAGTATTAGCAGAGAATGATGCGCCTGTGTCTGCACCTGTCCTTTCCAGTGTGTCTGGAGTCGTAAAAGATATAGCATTAAGACAAACAATAGGCGGTAACTTTGAAGAATGTGTCATAGTCGAAAATGACGGGAAATATACACTTGATTCTCCTTGGGGAAAACCAACAACGAGAAAAGAAGAATATATTTCTACAATTCGTCGTGCCGGCATTGTTGGCTTCGGTGGTGCTACCTTTCCAACAGCGATTAAATTAACTCCTCCGCCAACATCCGAAATTACACACGTTATCTTAAACGGTGCAGAATGTGAGCCATACCTCAACTGTGATAACCGTTTAATGATTGAAGCAGGAGAAGAAGTGCTAAGGGGGCTTTTGCTCGTCCTGGAATTATTCCCTAAAGCCAACGGTATTGTAGGAATAGAAACAAACAAGCCAGAAGCAATAAAAACAATGAAGCAGAACTTGTTACATCTGCAACAAGAGAATAATCAGGCAAAAAAAATTAGCGTTCAGCCCTTGAAGGTGAAATACCCTCAGGGTGCAGAAAAAATGTTAATAGAAGCTGTAACAGGTAAGGAATACCCCTTGACTGCTCTTCCTGCCAACGTAGGCTGCGTAATTTTGAATGTCCGCACAGCACAACAAATTTATAGGGCAATAACCTTTGGCGAACCTTCCACAGAAAGAATCGTTACTGTAACGGGAGACGCAATAAAGGAACCCAAAAATGTCCGGACAAAACTCGGAACAAATATAGGTGAACTCATAGATTTTTGTGGCGGTTTTACAGAGGAGCCAATCAAGGTAATTTGTGGCGGACCAATGATGGGACAAACTATGAGAAACATTGATGCCCCCGTCACAAAAGGCACATCTGGCATTCTTGCACTGACAAAAAAATCTGCAATGATTTGCAAAACTTCGCCATGCCTACGCTGTGGCAAATGCATTGCTGCATGCCCCATGGGGCTTGCACCAGTCGTGTTGGATCCCTTGGTAATTGCCAGAAAATATGACGAATTTGAAGCTGCTGGTGGCATGAACTGCATTGAATGTGGCTCCTGCACCTATGTTTGCCCTGCTTGCAGACCATTAACACAGACATGTCGTGACGGCAAAGCAAGCGTGATAGCTAAGAGAAAAAGATTACAACAAAACGGATAAAAATAAATTGAGGAAAATATAATGGAAAATCTATTAGTTGTTTCATCATCTCCACACGACCATGCACCTTTAACAACACAAAAGGTCATGGCGCTCGTCTTGCTGGCACTTGCCCCTGCAGGACTCACCGGATTTTATTATTTTGGTGCAAGGGTGTTGCTAGTAATGGCTACTTGCATTTTTTCGTGCGTAGCAAGCGAATTTTTATGGTGCTATTTTACAAAAAAGCCACACACAATAGCAGACCTTTCCGCCTGTGTAACGGGACTACTTTTGGCATATAACTTGCCCCCTGCTATCCCCCTTTGGATGTGTGCCTGTGGCAGTGCCTTTGCAATAATAATAGTAAAAGAGCTTTTTGGTGGTTTAGGCTGTAACATCGTAAACCCTGCCCTTGCAGCACGCGCTGCAATGCTCACCTCTTGGCCAGTTGCCATGACGACTTGGACTTCACCTAAGGTGTCAAGCCTTATCAGCAGTGTAACACAAAATGGGTTGGATGCCGTGAGCTCCGCCACACCTATGGCATTGCTAAAAAATTCTTTTGACTCACAGCTTCCACGCAAGCTATATATGTTGATGGGCAGGACGGGGGGCTGCATTGGTGAAACCAGTGAATTAGCAATCATTATTGGGCTCGCATTTTTGCTGTATAAAGACGTAATAAAAATTCATATTCCACTCTTTTATGTTTTGACTGTTTTCATTTTTACATCAATTTTTGATGATATTCCGGCAATATACTACATTATGAATGGAGGACTTTGGCTTGGCGCTGTCTTTATGGCAACAGATTATGTAACTTCCCCAGTGACAAAAAAAGGACAAATTATTTTTGCCATTGGCTGTGGGCTTCTGACTTCCATAATACGAATGTGGGGCGCTTACCCAGAGGGAGTATCATACTCCATTCTCATCATGAATTTGACTGTTCCTTTAATTGACAGAATGACAAAACCTCGCATCTTTGGCGAAATAAGCGAAAAAAGCGAGAAAAACGGTGGTAAAGATGCGTAAAATAATAAAACTTGGTTTAATCCTTTTTGCAATCACTGCTATTACGGGATTTATTCTAGGTGGTGTTTACTCCGCCACGCTAGAGCCAATAACAATGGCAAAACAGCAAGCTTTGACAAAAACACTAGAAGAAACATTACCAGAAGCAAAAAAATTCTCAGAAACTAAACAAGAAAATTCTGATTTCAAGGATATCTACGAAGCGCTTGACGCACAGGGAAATGTAATTGGATATAACTTTGTTGTAACTACCAAGGGCTTTGGTGGAGCAATTGAGCTTATCGTTGGTATTTCTAATGACAAAATTACAGGTGTTCGTGTGTTAAGCCACTCAGAAACCCCAGGACTTGGAGCAAAGTCTGCTGAAGCTGGCAAGGGCTCATTTATAGACGGATTTACAAATAAGATATTAACTACATTGCGTGTCGTAAAAGGAGATGCTGAAGGAGAAGCCGACATTTCTGCAATATCCGGTGCCACTATCACTTCACGAGCAATAACAGACGCGGTAAACAATGTCGTTGATTACTACAAAGCAAATTTAAGGGGGAAGAAATAAGATGAGAAACCCTCTAAAAATCATTAAAAATGGAATAATTACAGAAAATCCAATCTTTGTTTTAGTGCTTGGCTTGTGTTCCACCCTTGCACTGACAACCTGTGCAAAAAATGGCATAGGTATGGGGCTTGCCACTACGGCTGTCCTTGTTGGTTCAAACACTGCGATTTCACTTCTTCGTAAAGTTATTCCTGACGAAATAAGAATTCCTGCTTTCATTGTTGTAATAGCAGGTTTTGTTACTGTGGTTCAGCTCTTAATTCAAGCCTTTGCACCATCGCTTGACGTGGCACTTGGAATTTTTATTCCACTCATTGTCGTAAACTGCATAATCCTTGCGCGTGCCGAAGCTTTTGCATTCAAAAATTGCATAATCGATTCAATATTTGATGGACTTGGTATGGGACTTGGCTTTACCCTTTCTCTCACATTTATTGGTGCAATAAGAGAAATTTTAGGAAGCGGAACTTGCTTTGGCTTCCAGGTGATGCCTTTGTGTTATTCCCCTGCCCTTTTGGTCATACTTGCTCCTGGTGGATTTATCACTCTTGGTATTTTAATGGCAGTGTTTAGAAGATTTCAGATAAAGAGAAAAATTCTTCCATCAAATTACGATGGTTGGAAGGAATTAGACAGCTGCAAAGGATGTGCAATGAAAGGTTTATGCCATGGAGCATGTGACAGTTGCACAAGCTCTTGCACAGAAAATAAGAGCACTGGAGGCAATGCATAATGAGTTACTTAACACTATTTATTGCTTCAATTTTTGTAAATAATATTTTGTTGGCACGCTTTCTTGGTTGCTGTCCGTTCCTTGGTGTTTCTCAAGATTTGAAGACGGCAAGGGGAATGGGGTTTGCGGTCATATTTGTTATTACACTTGCTTGTATTATGACGTGGCTTGTCTGGACTTTTGTTCTTGTTCCATTAAATGTTCAATATCTTTACACCCTTGCTTTTATCTTGATAATTGCAGCACTTGTTCAATTTGTTGAAACAGTATTAAAACGCTTTGTGCCATCGCTATACAAGTCACTTGGAATTTATCTTCCACTAATCACAACTAACTGTGCTGTTTTAGGATTAGCTGTGACAAATATGACCGAGGGCTATGGTCTGATCATGTCTATTGTAAATGCACTCGGTTCTTCCTGTGGTTTCCTTGTCGCAATAGTGTTGATGGCTGGAATTCGTGAGAGAGTTGAAGCAAATCCATCTTTGCCACAATGCATGAAGGGACTTCCCATTGCTCTTGTTACAGCTGGACTTATGTCGATTGCCTTCATGGGCTTTGCAGGGCTAATGTAAGGGGGAATATGTGATGAAAGAAATTTTAATTCCTGCCTTAATCATGGGCTCGCTCGGCGTTCTTTTCGGCTCGCTCTTGGCATTCGCTTCACAAAAATTTGCTGTGGCACAGGATGAAAGGCAAGCTAAAATCCGTGCTCTACTCCCTGGTGCAAATTGTGGTGGATGTGGCTTTGCTGGCTGTGATGCCTATGCAGAAGCACTAGTAAATGGAACAGCAAAGCTCGGAAAATGCTCTGCCTGCACAAAGGAAAATTTGGAGCAAATAGCAGAAATTCTCGGAGCAAAAGCCGAAGCGACTGTGCCACGGGTTGCTGTTGTTCGCTGTAAAGGAACGTGTGACAAAATAATCGGTTCAAATTTGTATGAAGGCACTATGGATTGTCGCCTTGCAGCTCGTGTTCCAGGCAACAGTCCAGTTTCATGCCAATTCGCCTGCATAGGACTTGGCACTTGCGTTAATGTATGTCAATTTGACGCAATATCTATAAAAAACGGCATTGCCGTAGTTGACAGAGAAAAGTGCGTAGGCTGCGGCACTTGCGTTGAAAATTGCCCCAAGGGAGTTATTACACTAATTCCTAAAACTTCGCATGTAACAGTAAAATGTCAGAACACACATAAAGGTCCACTTGTAAAAAAAGTCTGTAACGCTGGCTGCATTGGCTGTATGCTTTGCGTTAAGAGTTGCCCCAAACAAGCAATTTTTATGAAAGAAAATCTCGCAGTAATAGACACAGAAAAATGTGTAAACTGTGGTCTGTGTGTTCGAAAATGCCCCGTAAAGGTTATTGACAAAGAAGCATAACAAAATAATAAAAGAGTAGTTGGACGATTAAAATCGACCGACTACTCTTTTTTGGATAATATATAGTCACTATTTCGTACCTTCTGTTGCATTGATGTTAATAAACATATTGACTATTATTTGAAGACGCTACCATCCGTATGAAATGCTCCACAAGCTTTTATTACAATTCTGCATTCGCCACCCAGTTTTTTCCCCTCAGTAAAACCAGTTTATTCACTCAAAATGTAACATTGTTATAATTTATTGTTCATTTATTCCAAGATGTATAAATTTCATTTCTTAATCTGAAAGCTTCTCTCCCACCCTCCATGATATCAACGATTCTTTCATGTGTTTTTGCTGAATCAATTGTGCCTTGTTCCATAATAATTTTTTTGTTTTCTGTATCAGACTCAACTGTCACTACACGTTCAGCATCACCAAGCACAGGAATATTTGCGTTGTGTGTTGCAAAAATAAATTGCACGTTAGGCTTTTCATTCTTTATCGCTTGGATTAGTTCTTTGTAGATCACTTGGTTATCCAAATCATCCTCAGGTTGATCAATTATCACTATATCACTATCGTTTTGAGAAAGAATGAACAGAATTAACGCCGATGCTCTTTGTCCGAGAGAATGCTTACTTAGTAACTTCCCATGATACATAATCTTAATCAGATCAGGTGTTTCACATTTAAGAAACTTCTCATATCCTTCGTGAAGCTTCTCACTTATTGCGGGATAATGGGTGCCACTTATTTTTTGGAGAATTTCACCATCATTATAATAATACTCTTCTATCACTGCAGCAAAGTCTGAAAACTTCTCCTCTATTTCTTTATATTTTACATCTTGTAATCTCGTCCCTCTGAATCCACTTCTAAGCTTTTCGCTAAATAGAATTTTTTCTCCCTTAAACTCAATATTTATTTGAAGCTGGTTTTGTCTTTCATTAATCTCGTCAATACTTTTTTTATAAGTCTGGTACCGATTTTGTAATAATTCGTTCCTTCTTGAAAACAGTTTCTTCATTTCTGCTTTCAAGGAATCTTTCTGTTTCATTTTTTCTTTCAATGTTGATATTTCTGCTGTGTTTTTCGTTAAAAGGTTTTGATAGGCTATATAACTCTCTACATCAATATTATCATCATTTATTTCACGTTTTATTTGAGCAAATTCTTCTTTAAGGGAAGAAATCTTATCTGATAATCCCTTTATTATCACATCCAATACATCAATATATCCTTTAAGCGAAACTTCCTGCTCTTGGATCTTTTTTAGCATACTAACAGCAAGACTTATAATTTTTATTGCTTCAGCAAATATCTCTTTATTAAATACAGACGAATAATCTTCTAAGGAAAGACTTTCCAAATCAATCTCATCATGTAATCGCATATAAGACAAATATATGTTATTTAGTCTGTTTCTTATGTCCTGTAATTTAACAAGATCGTCATTACATGCGGTTTGTTTTTTTAATTTTTCGTCAACTCCTTTTTCTTTATAAATTTTCAATTTATGTTCCAGATCTGCATTCTTTGTTTCAAGATTGGAAATTAGAGTTGGTATTTCAGCTATCTTTTCATATTTTTCTATTGTTACTACAATTTGATTTACGATATTTGCAAGTTCCTGTGAAATATCAATTGTCTTTTCCCCAACAATTTTATTCAATAATTCCATTTCATAACCTTGCCTCGTAAGTGCAAGGTCTTTTTGCCCAAAATACAAGGGATTCTCAACTATCGAATTAATTGTAATACTAACTACCGCTCCGTTTTCATCATGGATTGTCGGAGATTCACCCAAAATACGACTTATAGTATATTTCTTGTGATATTTGTCAATTATTTCTAATTCCACTTTACCACCAGAACCAAGAACGCTTTTAACTAATTCATTTTTATATTCAGAATCAGCTGATGAAGATGGAAAATCAAGCGCATAGCGTATTATCTCTATAAGAGAAGATTTGCCACTTCCTCTGATACCGATTAAAGTATTAAGCTCTGCAGATGGATAGAATATTTGTTCATCAAAGCGACCGCCTATGCATTTAACCGATTTTATATAACTATGCCTAATATCCGGCAAGAATTTGAAGACACGATTTTTATAATCTTTAACAGCATACTTTACAGCTACATATGACAGTTCGCCTATTTTTATAAAACCCTTTTCGCCTTTTCCTATTTCTTCGATTGACTTAGGATCAGATCCCTCAACAGACGCCAAATCATATCCCATCCAACTATGAACTTTTTGAATTGTGTCGTGACTGCGAACTTTTTGAAATCCAAGCACAGATTTTTTGAAATTAGGAGATTCAGACATTGGTGTTATAATTGCTCCATTACATTCTTTCCATAATCCCTTCGCTTGTTCGACATGAGCAAAAATTGCAAAAAAGTCTTTATTCATTTCAAACAGTTTATTCAAACAAGTATTTAGATCTTTTCCACAATGTCCACACGACAAATCGTCAGTATCAGCAGACAACACTGTCAATACTTTTGAAATATAGTCTGTACCATTGACTATCCACTCGTCCGGATTGAAGACAAAAAGAACGTGAATTGAAGAAGCTCCTTCCTTAACTCCCAGTTCAATTCCTGGAAGAAGTAAAATGTCACGCTTTATGGCGGCTTTTTTTAGTGCTTTATACTCGTCCATGTCAAACTTGTTGTGATTTGTTATCACGCCAACATGAATATTATTTTCTTCTAAAGCATCAATATATTGCTTTATATAGTCATTCTCTTCTCCAAAATACTTAAATTCTCTGTCCGCTTTAGTATGTAAGTGAAAATCAGCCCTAATTACTTCTGAGCCATTTTGGAATAATGGTGTTGTTTGGGTCATAATCGTTTGTACCTTTTTCACAATTCACTTTCTATAATTTCGGAACAATAGACTGACTATCTATCTCATTTCTTGTAATATCCCATTTTGCGACCTTCATTTTCTTGATTTTTTTGCTTTCTCCAAAATCAAGCATATCTTCACGCCTAAGATTCTTGAGAACTTTATCCAAGCTCCCAAGCCCAGCCGAAGAAAGGAGATAGGCATCTGCTGGATCACATAATCTGCAATATGCCCACAGTTGTCCTAAGTCGTGAAGATTTAGAACGGTTTTCTTCGCTTCAATAAAAAATATTTCAGCCTTGTTTTCCCATTTTACAATTCCCAAAACATCAATTTGAATTTGAAGCCCTACACTTTGTGGATAATATTTAATTACACCATGTTTTTCTAGCACAGAATCTAAATTTACTGCATGACTATCTTCAACTATAATTTCACATTTTTGTTTCTTGTATTGATCCTCTAAGTGTGTTTTCAACCATGCACACATTGGTAAATATAACTCATACTCATATCTAATTTTATTCATGATAACCAAGCTCCGCTGCTAATTCTGTCCAAGACTCATAGTGCTTACCTCTAATAACTGCCGGTAAAGAAGAATCTCTTTCTGATGGATGGATAGGCTTTTTTCGACGCCTAACAGGTTTCTCCCAATAAAATTTATGTGTTGTTTCTGCATCCATGTATTGAAGTAATTCTTCGGCATACTTTTCTAATGCTCGTTGTTTGTAAGCAATGTTGAAGCCAATGGGCAAAAACTCATTGGCCCATATTTTTACCTGATGTTCCTTCTTCCAGTAATTTGGCTGTCCTTCGTTATACTTCTTAAGATTTGAATCTCTAAAGTTTGGATGTCCAAAATCAAGTGTCTGTACTGGAATATCCAACTCTTTAAGCATATTTGCAACATCTATAACCATATTCCAGTTTCCGGGAATTTCAATATAAACTCTATGATGACCATCTTGCCCATAAGCAAGATTGCTTTTTCTTATATAACCCGTAACATCTGCCATACCTCTTAAAAGTTCTTTCTTTTCATCTGTTGTCATAGCAAATAATTCCTTGTTCATAGTCATTGAGGAATGATGAACTCCATTTCCTATGAAGCGTAGAATTTCTCGCATAGTATAATCCTGATTTGGTTTGGTAAACGAAACTTTTGTGGAACGTTGCGATTGAGTAATTGGTAGTGCAAAACCCAACAGAGGTTCAACAATATTTCTTATATCCGTTAAACTTGCTTTTACATAAACTATAATTTCTCGATTTTCATCATCAATCAAGTTCTTGTGCGGAATATCTATTGTGATTGTTGTTTCCTCGTTTCCTCTCTGAACCTCTCCGTTACCCAATATCATTCCTAAAAGATATGCCATCTGTGTGTTCATGTTACCTTACCTCATTTCCATCAGATATTTCTTTATAAATTTGATCTGCTATTGCCTTTGCCATTAATGGCGGTACAGCATTCCCAATCTGCCGCCTTATATAAAACTTTGAACCGTAAAAAACAAATTTATCATCAAAAGATTGTATGCGTGCAGCCTCTCTTGGCGTAATCGCCCTGTTTAAGAATGGATGGTTATTGGTTCCGTTAGAAGATGCATCAAAACGAGTGTCGATTGTTGGTGATACTTCATCCCATTTCAACCTTCCCCATGTCGTTTTGAATTTTTGATTCCCATGCATTTCTTCAGGAAGACATTCTTTTCCCTGTTCTGGTGGAATCATTTTCAGTTTATCTATTGCTATTTGCTTATGATTTGATGCCTTATGGTTATATAGTTTTTTGCTTTCCTTTCTCATAACCCTCTGGTATTGGCTTTCTGGTTCTATCCGATAATCTTGCTCAAAATCACCTTCTCCAGATTCTAAATATGACAAATCACTAATTGCTTCCCTTACAGATGTATATTTTTTTACAGTAGGTGAAGGCAAATGAACTGTATAATGTTTTGAACAAATAAAGATTGCTCTTTCTCTTGATTGAGGAACTCCATAATCGGCTGCATTAATAGCACCATACTCAACCAAATATCCAAGTTCCTTTATTGTATTGATTATTTCATCCCTGAACAAACCATTAGTTGATAATAATAACCCCTTAACATTTTCAATAACAAAAACTTCCGGCTGTATTTCTCTCACAATATTTAGGTATTCCCTAAATAAAAAGTTCCTCGGATCCTTTAATCCAAGCTTTTTTCCTTTCATCGAATATCCTTGACAGGGAGGTCCCCCAACAATCATATTGACCTTTTCCTTTTTTGAAAGTTCAACTATTTTCCTTTTTATAGTTTCGTCCGTAATATCTCCAACAAGTACATTCGCATCAGGAATATTATTTTTGAAAGTTATCGTTGCCTGTTCATCAAAATCAAGTGCAACGACTGTTTTGAAATGTGGATTTTTATCAAGTCCATAGGAAAGTCCTCCGGCTCCACAAAACAAATCTAACACTCTAAATTCTATATCCATTTTGTTTCTCTTTATCAAAATTCTCTTAAATAATTCCTTACCGTTTATTATTGGCTTAAACAAATCAAATTCGTTGTCTGAACCATGATTTGCTTCCCCAACGATTTCAAATTGTGCTCCGTTATGGTATTTCAAATAGGTAATCGGAACTCCCATCATGCCATCATAATCCAATGGTATATCAATTACCTTTGTGACATTGATTGCGTCATAGTTGTCGAATTTAGTATATTTATCAGCACTATAATGTTGAGTAAGTTCAAGTTTCTTATGCCGTTTTGGAATGTCCAAATTCGTCAGCCACATCGCATTACCAAGACTTCGCCATTTTTGTCCATCTTCATCTATCCAAAAACGAGTTTTTCTCGGTTCTGTGTCGTTAGGAACACGAAATGACATATCACCAAAACGGTAACCGACCCAAGCTCTGTTTTCTTTTATGTAGGGGAATATTTCCTTGTAGGTAATTGCATTTTGGTTTCCAATAAGAAGATATTTTTTCTTATATTTCGCTAGCAAAGCAAATAATTCGGAAAACAGGCTAAAAGGCGGATTGGTACAACATATATCACATTCTTTTAGATACTCTACACATTCAGCCGATCTAAAATCTCCATTGCCTTTTAATTTTTTAACGATACCTTTTTTGCTTAAAACTTTTTTTATATCTTCATTTGTCGATTCTTCTCCTGATTTTCCATACATTTTTGATACTTTAAGAACATACCCGTTGTTTGAGGTTATTTCTTTATCAACATTGTCAAAAATAGGTAATGTTAGTTGCACATTATCCCCAATCAATCCTATCTTTGATTCAACATAGGATGTACAAATCAGCTTTTTCAAACCAAGCTTATTAAAATTTTTCAGGAAGTAATATGAGAAATTAGACTCAAAAGGATCATCGCAATTACAGAGCACTACCTTGTTATAAAAGTGCTTCTCATAATGGGCAAGTTCCTCAGCTATAGTTTCATAAGTAGTATACCATTCATCTGTATTTGGAGAATATTTAGCATGATTAAGGATTGAGTTTCCGCTCATTATTCTTCAACCTCTTTTCTCTGCATTTCCATAATATCTGAAACATCACAATTTAATGCCGCACTTATTTTGACTAATACATCCGTAGTAACATTCTCATTTTACCCAGCTTAGCTAAAACCTGTACCAATACCCACAGCCTCTCGTAGCTCCATTTTATTCATTCTTTTGTCGATTAGTAATTTCCACAGCTTATTACATGAAACACTCATGATTTATTTCCGCAAAAAGTATAGCTACATTGTTTTTAATGATAACATTTCTTTCAGCTAATAGCAATTAATTTTCGAAATGATAGAATTATTTTTGTATTAGCCTATTTCATTGCTTGCAAAATAATATCTCTAGCCTCTATTGCCTGTTCTTTTGTTGCAGGAGAGGTGTCAGGCAATGGATAATCAATGCCAAGCTTTTTATATTTTTGAATTGCCATATTGTGGTATGGCAAAATTTCCAGTGCATCAATATTTTGCAATGTTTTCAAAAAACATCCTAAGGCTTCTAATTCATCTTTTTTATCTGTAATTCCTGGCACTATCACATACCTAATCCAAACTGGAATATTTTTTTCAGAAAGATAACGTGCAAAATCCAAGATGTTTTTGTTGTCATGCCCTGTTAATTTTTTATGTTCTTCGCTATCAATATGCTTTATGTCTAGCAACACTAAATTTGTAACAGCCAGTAGCTCATCAATTCGCTTCAAATTGTTTCTATCAAAATAAACTCCAGATGTGTCTAGCGCTGTATGAATATTTTTTGTCCTAGCCTTGGAAAAAAGCTCTGTAACAAATTCCATCTGTGCCATTGGCTCACCACCCGTTACGGTAATACCACCATTTGTAAAAAATTCTTTCAAACCATCGTAGCGAGAAAGTATTTCATCAGATGTTATTTGTGTATTTTGCTCAAAGCTCCATGTGTCAGGATTATGGCAATAAAGACATCGCATAGGGCAACCCTGCAAAAACACAACAAAGCGGATTCCAGGTCCATCGACTGTTCCACATGTTTCTATTGAGTGAATATTTCCAATTTTTTCAATCATCTTATACACAAAGAAGCGAGAACAAAATTAAATTCATCCTCGCTTCTCTCTTTCTTTACAATGAGCTATGAAACGTTCTAGAAATAACGTCGTCTTGCTGTTCCTTGGTCAACTTGTTAAAGTTGACTGCATAACCAGACACACGGATTGTGAGGTTAGGATATTTCTCGGGGTGTTCCTGTGCATCAAGCAACATTTCTTTATTCAGCACGTTAACATTAAGGTGATAACCACCCTTTTGCATGTAACCATCAATTAAATTTACTAAATTTTCTTCTGATTTTGTTGACATGTCTCAACCCTCCATCCTATATCTACTCTATCGTGCACTCTGCACAACCAGAGCTCATAGCCAAAACTGCGCCATCAACAAGCAATTCGTCTTTTCCTAGTGCCTCTGGCACTATTGAGAAGGTGTTGGAAATTCCATCCAAAGCATCCTCAAATGGAATCTTTGCTACTGATGCAAGGGAAGCAACAGCTCCATTTGTATCACGCCCATGCATAGGATTTGCACCTGGTGCAAGTGGCACACCTATCTTTCTTCCATCCGGTGTGTTACCAGTTTTCTTACCATACACAACATTAGATGTAATTGTCAAAATTGACATCGTCGGAATTGCATTACGATACGTCCTGTGTGATCTGATTTTATCCATAAATTTATGAACAACTTCAGTCGCTATACTATCCACTCTATCATCGTTGTTGCCATATTTGGGGTAATCCCCCTCAACCTCATAATCAACGACAATTCCATTCTCATCACGAATTGTTTTTACCTTTGCATATTTTATAGCTGAAAGCGAATCTGCCACAACGGAAAGTCCAGCCACACCGGTCGCGAAATAACGTTTTACATCTCTATCGTGAAGCGCCATTTGTGCTCTTTCGTAACAATATTTGTCGTGCATATAGTGAATACAGTTCAATGTGTTAACATAAATCCATGCTAACCATTCCATCATTGCATCGTATTTTTCCATTACTTCGTCAAAGTCTAAATACTCACTTGTTATTGGGCGATTCTTTGGACCAATCTGTTCCTTTAACCTTTCATCAACCCCACCATTTATAGCGTAAAGCAAACACTTTGCAAGATTTGCCCTTGCACCAAAGAACTGCATTTCTTTACCAACAACCATTGAGGAAACACAACAAGCAATTGCATAATCATCACCATGAGCAACACGTAAGATGTCGTCATTTTCGTATTGAATTGAAGATGTTTTTATAGAAATTTTTGCAGCAAATTTCTTAAAATTCTCTGGCAAACTTTTTGACCAAAGAACTGTCAAATTTGGCTCTGGCGCAGGATCTAAATTTATAAGGGTTTGCAGATAGCGGAAAGAATTTTTCGTCACCAATGGTCTGCCGTCAAGTGCCATACCAGCAATTGACTCTGTTACCCATGTTGGATCACCCGAGAAGAGGGAATTATATTCCGGCGTTCTGGCAAACTTCACAAGACGAAGTTTCATGATAAAGTGGTCAATTATTTCCTGTGCTTCGCTTTCAGTAATCAGACCCTTTTGCAAATCTCGCTCAATATAAATATCCAAGAATGTTGATGTGCGACCAAGACTCATTGCAGCGCCGTTTTGTTCCTTAACGGCAGAAAGATAGCCAAAGTAAAGCCACTGAACAGCTTCCCTTGCGTTTTGTGCAGGGCGAGAAATGTCACAGCCATAAATTGAGCCTAATTCTTTCATTTCATTTAGAGCCACAATCTGCTCCGCAAGCTCTTCTTTCAAACGGATTTTATCATCTAACATAAAGCCGCTAATTGATTCATGCTGTTTCTTTTTATCTTCAATGAGCTTGTTAATCCCATAGAGTGCAATGCGTCTGTAATCGCCTATAATGCGTCCTCTGCCGTATGCATCTGGTAATCCAGTGAGGATAGCAGCATGACGCACACGTTTCATCTCTGGGGTGTAGACATCAAAAACACCTTGATTATGCGTCTTTCTGTATGCTCTGAAGATATGGGATACTTCCTTATCTACTTCGTAGCCATAGGATTTACACGAAGTCTCTGCCATTCTAATGCCACCAAAAGGCTGCAATGACCTTTTCAGCGGTTTATCTGTCTGCAGTCCGACAATAACTTCGTTGTCTTTATCTATGTAACCAGCTTTATGCGATGTTATGGAAGAAATGATTTTGGTATCCATATCAAGGACACCACCATTTTTTGCCTCTTCCTGCATTAAGTCAGTGCACTTATTCCAAAGTTTCTTTGTCCTTTCTGTCGCAGATACAAGAAAAGCATCATCACCGTAATATGGCGTAACATTCTTGAGGATAAAATCTCTAACATTTATCTCCCTTTGCCAAGTGCCATCGGCAAAACCCTGCCACGCCAATTCTTCAAATTTTTCTACTTTATCTGCCATACTCATAACCTACCTTAGCATAATCTAATCTTTTGTAATGTCTTCGCTTTTGCTTATTAAGTCATTTATTAATTTAGTTGCTACCTTTGTATCAGCTAATGCTGCATTACCACCAATACAACCACCTTCACAGCACATAACTTCAATCAAATTTCCATCGCTACATTTTCCATCTTTTGCATATTTTTTCAATTGTCTTATGGTATCTTTATTTAATCCACTAATAACAGTTTGACAGGTATCACAATTAGTGCAGAACTTTACTGCTTCTGCCACTCCACCTGAAAGAGGAAATTTTCTACTCTGTTTTGATGGTTGAACACTAGAAATGTCTTCTTCGCAATTTAAAATTTCTATATGCGACGCAATTAACATAGCACCTAATTCCGCAATGTTGATTACATAATCAACATTTGGATTTTCTTTTGCCTCTTGTTTTTTTGCAACACAAGGACTCACGAATACTACCTTTGCATTTGGGTGCTCACGCTTTGCAATTTCTGCCGTATAAAATAACGGCGTTTTTGTTTCAGATTTATACGTTAGCAATTCGGGTAAATGTTTTTTTACCAATTCATTATACCCAGCACAACAAGAGGTAGTCATAAAGGGTTGACCATTTGCCATTTTTTCTTGAAACTCATATGCTTCATTCTTTATTGTAATATCAGCACCTTGTGCCACTTCATAAACGTAAGTAAAACCCATCTCTTTCAGAACAGTCTTAAGCTGACCGAGGCTACCCGGTAATTCTCCGACTGTCGCAGGTGCAAGCACAAGAGATACTTCCTCATCATTTTTTAATAATTTTAAGACATCTATAAGCTGACTTTTTTCTAGCACAGCTCCAAACGGACATTTTGAAACGCATTTACCGCAAAAAATACATTTTTCAAAATCTATTTTTGCTGTTCCATCCTCATTTTTTTCAATAGCATCAACAGGACAGCTATCTTCGCACGGCACAGCCACCTTTACTATTGCATTGTAAGGGCAAACTGACACACACATTTTGCACGCTCTGCATTTGCTTGAATCAATTACAGACCTTCCGTTTATTATGCTTATTGCACCAAATTTGCAGGCAGACTGGCATGGTCTAGCCACACATCCTTGACATAAATCTGTAACATGTATTCTTTGATGCACACAAGCCTTACAAGCTGCGCCAAGCACTGTTAATGGAATTTCTTCTGGGTGCTCACGTTCCATGGCATTCATAGCATACCTGTATAATGAAACAGTTTCATCATCATCTTCTATTGCAAAACCTAGAGCAGCTATTATTCTGTCACGTAATATAGCACGCTCTTTGTATATACAACAACGGTAAGGCACCTTTGCACCTTTAGGTCTCATATCATAAGGAATTAGTCTCGTATTTTTTTCAAAATCATCTGAAATAAATGCTTCAACCAACCTTACCAGTATTTCTCTTTTTAGGTGTTTGACATCATCAGTCATTGTTATTCCATTGTCTTTCTATTTCAACTAATACTTTTTCAGTTGTTGCTTTTGACACGATAACATCATTAACCTTAACGTAAGGCGCCTTCCAGTATTCTCCAGTATCTGTGCAAATACCTAAACAATCACATTTTGTAACTGTAACGTCATTGCCATATTTTTCCAACACAATTCCCCTTAAATTTTGTAAATGAGATGCTCCCATAACAAAACAGGTTGTGCCCAAACAAACTTTTACATCAATTTTTTTCATAACTGCCTCACATATACTCTATCTTTGTTTTCCCTCACTTATCAATCGTTAAAAAAAATGATAAAACCTTGCAAAGTAGAAGTCTCCACCAGTTTAAGCTTACCAGTCAAGTATAGCGGTTATTATACTACAAAATATAATAAAAAACGAAAAAATCATAATTCTTTGCAAAAGGCTAACAACTTTTCGCTATTTGTTGTATAATTCACACGTTAAACTTTTGGTACTTGTATAAAATGCAGGGAGTGATTTATAAATGGCAAAATTTACATTAAATGGTGAAAAAGTTTATGAAGCTGAAAAAACTACGCCAAGAGAATTGGCAAACATCTGGCATCTGAAAAAAGCTTTAGCACTTTCCGCCAATGGTGAGATTGTTGATTGCGACAAACAATTTACGGAAGATACTGATTTTTCGCAGATTTTGGGTGATACAGAGGAAGGACTCACACTACTCCGCCACTCTACTGCTCACCTCATGGCACAGGCTGTATTACATCTTTATCCCGAAGCAAAATTCGGAATTGGGCCAGCTATAAAAGATGGTTTCTACTATGACATCCGCTTTCCAAAAAGCATCTCTGAAGACGACCTCGCAGAAATTGAAAAGAAAATGAGACGCTTGAGCGAAGCAAAGATTCCGCTCACTCGTTCCGTAATTTCAAAAGCAGAGGCATTAAAAATGTTCGGCGACAAAGGCGAAGATTTAAAGACAGACCTCATTGAAAATATTGACGCAGATACTGTTTCAATTTACGCGCAAGGTGATTTCTGTGATCTTTGTCGTGGTCCACACGTCTTTGACACAGGCAGAATAAAGTTCTTCAAACTATTGTCACTCGCCGGTGCCTATTGGCATGGTGACGAACATAATGAAATGTTGACAAGAATCTACGGCACAGTTTTTGCTTCTGAAGCAGAGTTGAAAGACCACTTGAGAAAATTGGAAGAAGCAAAGGCGCGTGACCACAGAAAACTTGGTAAAGAATTAAATCTTTTCACAATCCACAATGAGGGACCTGGTTTTCCATTCTTCCACCCCAAAGGCATGGTGATTATGAATTCACTCCAGCAGTTCTGGAGAAATGAGCATACTCGCCGTGGATACGTTGAGGTAAAAACTCCAATGATCTTGGATCGCTCCCTTTGGTTACAGTCTGGGCACTGGGATCACTATAAAGACAATATGTATTTCACAACCATTGATGAAGCCCCATTTGCGATTAAACCAATGAACTGCCCCGGCGGAATACTAATCTATAAGAGTGATAAACACAGCTACAAGGAGCTCCCAATTCGCATGGGTGAGCTTGGCTTTGTTCACCGCCATGAAAGAAGCGGAGCTTTGCATGGTCTTATGAGGGTTCGTGCTTTTACGCAAGACGATGCACACATTTTCTGCACAAAAGAACAGATAAAAGACGAAATCAAGGCCATTATGGATCTTGAAAATTATGTCTATACAAAGGTGTTTAATTTTAAGTATTTTGTGGAGCTTTCCACCCGCCCAGAAGATTCAATGGGAGACCCAGAGCTTTGGGAATTGGCGGAAAGATGCCTTCGTGAAGCACTTGAAGAAACAAACACACCCTACAAGTTAAATCCTGGTGACGGAGCTTTTTATGGTCCAAAAATTGACTTTCACCTCGAAGACTGCATAGGCAGAACTTGGCAGTGTGGAACAATTCAGCTTGACTTCCAGATGCCAGAAAAATTTGACATCACATTCATCGGCTCTGACGGTGAGGAACACCGCCCCGTTATGCTACACAGGACTATTATGGGTAGCATTGAAAGATTTATGGGAATACTTATTGAAAACTACGCTGGTGCTTTTCCATACTGGCTCTCACCTGTGCAAGCAAAAATTTTACCAGTCAGTGAAGCATTCAATGACTACGCATTCAATGTGGTCACTGAATTGAAAAAAGCTGGAATCCGCACAGAAATAGACATAAGAGATGAAAAACTCGGCAAAAAAATCCGTGACGCGCAGCTTGAAAAGGTTCCATACATGCTAGTAATTGGAGCAAAGGAAGCAGAAACAGGCACCGTTGCTTTGCGTCACAGAAGCGAAGGCGATAAGGGTAGTATGACAATAGAGGACTTTATTGCCTTAACAAAAAC
>JAZLJR010000023.1:0-2214 GCA_045617925.1 Synergistaceae bacterium | reverse complement strand
CTAAAGCCTGTAGTATCAAGGGAAAATTGCACAAAAAACGTGGAAATTTTTGAGAAAATCGACAGAATAGAAAGATTCAGAAAATCTTGCAAAATTTTTATGTTCAGATAATATGAAGTGACCTCGGGATTGTAGGTTCGTGGATTTACCTGTAAAATTATGTAAGAAAAAATAACATAAGGTAACAGAGATTACCGCATACAATTTAGGAGGTCACTATGAATAGTATAGTATATGTTGGCATGGATGTCCATAAGGAAAGTTTCACTTTGTGTTGTTATAGTTATGACAGGGATAAAATTGAGTTCAAACAAACAATTCCCTCGGACTATAAGCTAATCTTGAAATATATGGAGCAAGTTCGTAAACAGTATTCTGGAGAAATTACTTTTGTTTGCGGATATGAAGCGGGTTGCCTAGGTTATTCTTTGTATCATCAATTACATGATCATGGTGTAGATTGTAAGATTCTTGCACCAAGCACAATGGCAATCACCAATACAAACCATGTAAAAACAGACAAACGAGATGCTGCAAATATTGCAAGGTGCTTGGCATTTCACACATACAGTGAAGTTTATGTTCCGGATAAGAAAGATAATGCAGTAAGAGATTTTATTAGGATGCGTGATGACCAAAAGCTCATGTTAAAAAAGACAAAACAACAAATACTGGCATTTGTCTTGCGTTCTGGTGAAAGATTTGAGGGAAGTAAAACCTACTGGACACAAGCACACATAAAATGGCTCAAGACATTAGAATTGCCAGAATTGGAGAGAGAAACACTTTCAGAATACTTGGTTACCTATGAATACCTAAAGGATAAAATAGAACGCCTAGACAAAAGGATAGAAGAGTTAGCCTCTGATGAAAGATATAAAACCAATGTCAAAAATATGGGGTGTTTAATAGGCGTAAAGACACACACTGCACTTTCAATGCTAGTCGAGATAGGAGATTTCAAAAGATTTGAAAAAGCCTCTAAATTTGCAGGCTTCCTAGGTTTGGTCCCAAGTGAAAGCTCAAGCGGAGAAAGTACACATAGATATGGTATTACAAAGTCGGGAAATAGCCATCTTAGACGATTAATGGTTGAAGCAGCACAGGGTTATACGAGGGGAGCTATAGGACATAAATCGATAGCATTAAAGCAGCGACAACAAGGATGCTCTACAGAAGTAATAGCATATGCAGATAAAGCAAATGAGCGTCTTAGAAGACGGTTTTATAGAATGACATTTAAAGGTATCAATAGAAATATTGCAACGACGGCAATCGCAAGGGAACTTGCTTGTTTTATGTGGGGAATGGTAACAAGTAATATTTCATAGACAAATCACAAAAAAAGATGCATTGGCAAATTTTTATTTGTAAGACATAAATTGATAACGTTGGGCACAGAGGTTGAGTCTTGGAACATTTCTAGGTTCGAATTATTTACGAGTATTCTTTGTTGACATTATATTTTTATATTTTGATTCACGTTATAAGATAGTAAAATTCACGGCGAACCATTAGCCTGTGGTAACCAATCCACGTATAACAGGGTGGCCAATGCCGGGAACTGTTAGATCTAAGACTCAACCTCTGTAACCAATGTTACAGAATAATAAAAATAAAAAAATTGGTGAATTTCTACGAATTTTTCTCTTGACAAAGGTCACTTCATAACAGAATAAAATTTATAGTCTTTTTGAACCAGATACAATTTGTATTGGCAAGGGCAAATAAAAACAAAAATATGAATTTGGACATAAGGTGTCTATTACAGCTACACACCGTAGTAATTTTGTAATAGGATCGCTTGCCCTGTCAGGATGTCCAAATGACGTTACAACGTTAAAGAGTTCAATAGAACAAGTAACGCGAATAACCAAGGTTGAGCCCAAAGAAATTTACTGTGATAAAGGGTATCGTGGGTCAACGTGGCACAAGGAGATATCTGGCAAGGTATTGATACCAGGAGTTAAGCAAGAGATAACGAAAAGACAAAAACGAGATCTCAAACGAAGAAATGCAATAGAGCCAATAATAGGGCATATGAAATTCGGGCATGGCATGCAACGAAGTTTCCTCAAGGGAGAAGCAGGTGCAGCGGTCAATGCCCTTATGTCGGCGTGTGGTTTTAACATAAGAAAGCTTTTAAAACACATTAAAAGCTTTTTACAATTTTTCAAAAATTGGAATTTTACGTCAAAAATACAAGTTTTGGGA
>JAZLJR010000022.1:0-8048 GCA_045617925.1 Synergistaceae bacterium | reverse complement strand
CCTTTTACAGTCCATGTTGGTGACAGAATAGCGCAGATTGTTTTTGCAACGGTAACAAAAGCTAACCTTGTGCAGGTTGAAGAAATAAACGAAACGGAACGCGGTGCAGGAGGCTTTGGTTCAACCGGCGTGAAATAATTTTGATACGAAAAAAGACCACCCATTTGGGTGGTCTTTTTGTTTGCTATTTTATTCCTTAACTTGGAGAATTATTTTTAGAGGACCTTCTGTGTAGGTATCACTGTCAGCAACTACAAAAAGAGTTGTCTCTTTGTCGTTTCCTGCGATTTTTTCTAGCACTTCAAAGAGGTTTTCACTGTCAAGCGTGCCTATGTTTCCCGTGATAGGGTCACGTAAAACGCCCTTTAATGCAGCTGACTTGTTTAGCTCCTTTAAGTTTGAGTAGATTACGCTTTCCGCTTTTTGACGTTGAGTTGCAGGAGCGAATTTCAAGGTTTTTAGTGTAGCACCGTCACGATAGATTAAGTTTGAACGGTTGGAAACAATTTTTGCATCGAGCGCTTCACCAGAAACAAAGTTGTCTTGTGCAATGAGCCTTGCATAAAAGCGTTTGCCAGAATTTTTTGCCAAGGTGCTTTTTAAAGCTTGGATAGAAGCTGGGGAAACATTTGGAGCAGGAACCTTGTCCAAATTTGTGCCGGTTCTTTCTGCAATCATGTGTCGTGCCTGATTTTTCAATGCAGCGATAAGATTATTGATAGCACCAGCACTTGCGCTTGTGATTGTGCCTTGTGCTAATACTTCGCCACTAAATGTTGCAATTTTCCCCGATCTAACCTTTCCTAGTGTGCCCTTTAATTTTTCTGTTTGTTCTTTTAGTGTTTTGTTTAGGGCGGTAATTTCGTCATTTTCTTTTTGTTTTACGTTAATTTCTCGTGAAAGATCCGCTAGGTCTGTTTGCTTTTCTGCGAGTAGCTTGTTGCTTTCAAATAGCTCCGATTTTGTGACATCCAGAGTATGGCGATTTTTTTCTAAATCAAGTGTGAGTTTGGCAATTTCACGTTGCACAAATTTCATAGAAAAAATAGCAGTGCGCACCTCTGTTGATGCTGCTGCCAAGAGTGCGACCGTCACTATTGCGATTAACATACCACTAACCGCAGAAATAATGCGAGATGTATATTTAGGACGCAGTTTTCCGATGGAAATTTTCTTCTTTCCACAATTTTGTCCTATTCTGTCCGCTGCATAGGAAACGAGTGCGCTAAGCACAATTAACGATACCAACAGCGTCCAATTTAATTCTTTTACAGTTTCAAACATTGTGTTTCCCCTCACTCGGTAAATAATTCTGCGTATTTTAACATAAAATTATAATTTATGCTAGAATAACAATTGTTTTTTAACAAAAAAACAGATTATGAGTGAGGCGAAAATAATGGAAAGCATAAAAATTAAAGATTTATTGAATGGTAATCCATATCCTGGGCGTGGCATAATTGTTGGCACTTCAGCAGATGGAGCGAGTGCAATGGCAGCTTATTTCATCATGGGGCGCAGTGCAAACAGCAGGAATAGAATTTTTGTGGAAAAGCCTGATGGGCTATATACACAAGCCTATGATGAATCCCTTGTGCAGGATCCAAGTTTGATAATCTACCGTGCGATGGCAAAATTTGGTTGCCCATGTGGCAATGATAACATAGTTATCACAAACGGTGACCAAACAGACACGATAGTGGAGCTTGCACCTAAAGGTTATCACTTTGAAGGAGCCTTGACGACGCGCCAATTTGAGCCAGATGCACCAAACTGGACACCGCGCATTAGCGCGTTACTTTCATTTGCAAATGGGGCTTTCTCATATAAAATAAACATTTTGAAGTCAAGTGATGATAAGGGAACGTCTTGCAATAGATTTAATTTTGCTTATGCACCGCATGCAGGAGAGGGGCACTTTATAAGCACATACAAGACGGATGGTAATCCTTTGCCCTCATTTGAAGGCGAGCCAATAAAGGTGACAATACCACAGGAGCTTGGTGAATTTGCAGACGAAATTTGGGGATCCCTGAATTTTGATAATAAAATTTCACTTTTTGTTTGCAAAAGGAACTTAAAAACAGCTGAAATTCAAACAAAAATAATCAACAAAAATTGCTAAAATTTTTAGCCAAAGAAGACTTAGGCTTTATGTCTTGTGTACTTTCTTTGGCTATTTTTTTTTGCCAAATATTTTATAAATTACTTTAAATTTGTTGCCTAAAGGCTTGTTTTATGCTATTATCACGGCAATAATGAAAATATGAGTAAAAACGAATGGAGGAGTTTTTATGGCTCAAATAGTTGACACAAGCGATTTTCGCCCAGGATTAAAAATTAAATGGGAAGGTGGCATGTGGGTTGTGCTTGAATGTAGTCACCACAAAATGGGACGTGGTGGTGCAATTGTTCGTGGCAAGCTCCGTAACCTTGAAACTGGTTCTTCATGTGACCAGTCCTTTAAGTCCGGTGAAAGATTTGAGAGAATAATTTTTGATGAACGCCCAGCTCAGTATCAGTATAGAGATGGTGAAGACTATGTCTTTATGGATATGGAAAGCTATGACCAAGTTACGCTCACCGCAGATGTGTTGGGTGATGCTGTAAAGTATCTTGTTGATGACCTTGAGGTTAGCTTTGACATGTATGAAGGACGTGTCATGGGCATAGAACTTCCAAATCAAGTTGTTATGCAGATTACAGACACACCTCCAGGATTCAAAGGTGACACGGCTTCCGGTGGTGGCAAGCCAGCAACGACAGAAACTGGTCTTGCTGTTAATGTGCCTTTCTTTGTTGAGAATGGTGAATATATTTCCGTTGACACAAGAACTGGCGAATATTTGGAAAGAGCGAAAAACTAATTAAAACCAATTGAGAATTGAAAATGGAGAATTGAAAATTAAGGTGTGTCACTCCGTGACACGAATTGTTGTTATACAAGCACCTTAATTCTTAGTCCCGAATTTGCAACTCTCAATTCTTATGAGGGGGAAACACGAATGAGCTCAGAAGCAAAGGTAGCATATTTACGAGGCCTTATTGACGGCTCTAATTTAGCACAGGGCGATAAGAACAAAGAAAAGTTCCTCGCTGGTCTTATTGATGCTTTGCAGGCCTTGACGGAAGAAATTCAGACTTTGCAAGACGAAACACAAGACACGAGCGATCTTCTTGATCTTGTTAGTCAAGATGTTTTGGCCATGAAGCAGGGGCTAGGTGAAAGTTGCTCTTGTGGCTGTGATGACCTTGAAAGAAATTGCGATGGCTGTGATGGTTGCACCAGCAATTGCGACGAGTGCGAGGACAAGGACAGATGTGACGGTTGTGAAGGTTGCGAAAAACCTGGTAGTGAGGAAGATGATTCCAGCATGGAAGAATTTGATCAGATGACCTGCCCTCATTGCGGCGAGAAGTTTTATTTTGATGCCACGAGCTACGAAGACGGTGACAAGCTCATTTGCCCCTATTGTGGCAAAACTTCTGAATATAGCGAATAAAAGAAAAGAGGAAAATTAAATGCCATCAGAGGAATTTGTATTTAACGAACTTGAAAAGCGTGAAGTATCAAATGAAGCAGGGCAATTCACTGTGTCAGAAGACGTTATCGCCACCATTGCGGTAGATACCTTAAACAAGGTAAAAAATATCATACCGTCAACGAGTGGTTTTATGTCTGACCTCTATCATGGTAAAAGAACCTCTAGCGGTGTGCGCGTCTTTTGTGAACACAATGGCAAGATTACCATTAGAATAGATGCTTTTGTCCTTGTTAAGTATGGACTACGGATTCCAGATGTTTGTTGGGATGTCCAAGAGGGCATAAAGACTCGTGTTGAAGAAGTTACGGGGCTATCTGTTGATAGCGTAAACATCTATGTTCAAGGTATTTATTTTGAAGAAGAAGCAAAATTTGAAACACCCACGCAAGAACAGTAATTTTGTGTAGGAGAAATGGACAATGCACATAATTTGGCAAAAAAACGAAATTGGTCATATCGCTCTTGATCTTGGTGCAGTAAAAAGTTTCATCACTTCCAAGTTGCACAAGGACGAGGAAGTTTTGAATATCTATTTTGATGCTCAAAATTCTCACCTTACATGTATGTTACAGGTGATGCGTCAAGACGAGGCCAGAGTTGCAGAGTTAAAAGACATTTTGTCTCCAATGTTTGAAGCTTCCGGCATCTCTTTCTCTCTTGGAGTCCAAGAGATTGTTAGATTAACTGATCAGCTGGAATTTTACAAAAGCCCTCTTTTTTGGGGGGTGCTTTTTGCGCTTATTTACATCTTTGGCTCTCTTGGTGTAGATGGAATTTTTTGGTGTGCCTTTTGTGCTGTTTTGGGCTATGCAGTGTCTTGGTTTTTTGTTACACAAAGTGGCAAGAATTGCACAGAGCAGTTTGTAAAAAAAATAGAGCAAACTTTCAACAGCTTTAAGGATTAGGAGGACGCATTTTGACAGAAAATCAGCTTCGTCATATTGCAAGGAAAATTGCAATTCAGCTTGTCTATGCCGCAATAATAAACAAAGACTACGACAAAGATGTCCTTGCAGAAATGATAGATGAAGATAGCTTTTATGTGTCAGAAAAGCAAACTCCACTAACACAGGAAGAAAAGGATTTTGTTAAAAAAAATGCGTTAGAGCTATTCACTGCTACTATGGAGCATTTTGATGATACAGAGGACTTGCTCCGCATGGAGCTTAATCATTCTTGGAGAACGGAGCGCCTTGCACCTGTTGACAGAGCAATTATCTCTGTTGCTGTTACAGAATTTTACGTCCTAAAATCTATTCCTATTCCAGTGGCAATTTCTGAGGCAGTTACAATTACCCACGTTTTTGGTGGGCAGAAGTCTTCAAGTTTTGTTAATGGTGTTTTGGCACAAATAGCAAAAGATGTTGCAGAATCCTAGCACTATTACAGTTGATAATTTAACCGCGACTATTCGCGGAGCGCTCTTGGCTCATCCTACGCTTACAAATTTTGTTGTGACGGGGGAGTTACGAGAGCTGAAAAAACATACAAGCGGACACGTTTATTTTACTCTACTGGGGGAAAATAGCCGTGTCTCTTGTGCTATTTTTAAGGGCTATGCGAGCCGAATTCTTCTTTGGCCAAAAGAGGGAGAGCAGGTTGCCGTAAAGGGGAAGCTTGACCTTTATGCTCCGAGAGGGGAATATAAAGTCATTGGAGAGGCTATGATTCCAATAGGAGTTGGAGCGAAGGCGAGGCTCCGTGCTGCTCTGGGGAAAAAGCTCGAAACAGAAGGATTATTTGACCCACGAGTGAAACGGCCCCTGCCTAATTTTCCTGCACGCGTTGCCGTGATAACCAGCCCTACCGGTGCAGCATTGCAAGATGTGTTAAAGCTTCATGCTTTGCGTTTTCCCAAAACCGAATTGATTATTGTGCCAAGTTTGATGCAGGGCTCTGATGCAAAAGAGCCAATATTAAAAGCTTTTAGAGCTGTCACTCGTCTATCATCATTGGATGCAGTTATGTTTGTGCGCGGTGGTGGAAGCCGAGACGACCTAGATATTTTTGATGACGAAGAGGTTGTCAGAGCTGTCCGTTCTTGCCCCGTCCCTGTCATTACGGGACTTGGGCATGAAGTTGACAGAACTTTTAGCGACGATGCCGCGGATTTTGCTTCCCCAACGCCAAGCGGGGCAGCAGAGCGACTTTTTCCAGACAAAGAAGAAATAAAAAAATATCTGCTTTCACGGCGTAACACAATGGACAACACCGTAAAGCAGAAAATTTACCTTTTGAAAAATACATTGCTTGGATTAAATAACGCTTGTCGCGAAGCAATTTTACACAGGCAATTGGCTAAGAAAAAAATGTATTTAGAGCTACTTGGCGAGAGGTCATTGAATGCAGTTAAAAGAAAATTAAATGAGAAAAAATTACTTCTGCAAAATTACGCCAAGCGCCTTGAATCGTCTTCTCCTTTAAAAATTTTAGGCAGAGGTTATACTTTAACGGAAAAAGACGGACATGTTGTTTTGAGCGTAACAGAACTGTCAAAAGGTGACACACTCCAAATAACCTATAGCGACGGACAAGTGGAAGCAAGGGTAGAAGATACAAGAAAATCAATTAAAAATCTATAAAATCTAGTGTTTATAAAAAAATACGATAAATCAAAAGAGTTATTAGACTTTTTAAAGTCTAATAACTCTTTTATTAAAAACAACAAGCATATCGAATATCGACTATCCAGCCGATAAAACAGGTGGGTAGCCTAGCTTATTATTCGTTTTGTGAACCAAAAAATAGAATGACTTGCCAATGGCAGTAGCTATTTTTTTAGTTTATAAAAATTTATACTCTGAGTGCATACTGGGCAATTAGTATCTGGACCACTATATCTTCTCATTGCAAAATCGTCATCCAACCAAGAACATTCACAATGCATATAGTGAATAACTTTCGTACCTTCCCTCTTGGTTGCCTCAAAACTATTATGACTCTGTAAGAAGCACTCTGCAAAGGCAGGGACAGTAAGTGTAACCAATGCCACAAATAAAACAAAAGATGCCAAAAACTTTTTCACTATCTCTTCCCCCTCTTTCTATCAATTTATTAACGAGCTGTCATTATAACACTTATATTTTTTATGTCAATTGTGTGTGACGAGCTTTATTCCGAGTATTTTGTGTCGCAATATACGCAACGATACTCATGTTTGTCTTTGTCAGCAAGGTGGAAAGCTTGTTCAATTCCCTGTTCTACAGAGGTTATACAACGTGGATTTTTGCAGGTTAAAATTCCATCTATCCTTGTGGGAAGTTCTGGCTTAACCTTTTTGACAACCTTACCATCTCGCACAATGTTTATTGTTGCATTCGGACTTACCAGCCCGACAACGTCAAGATTGAAAGGAATGTGTCCGTCAACTTTTAAAATGTCTTTCTTGCCTTGCTTTTTGCTAACAACATTTTCCAAAATTGCAACGGGGCAATCAAGTTTTTCAAGGTGCATAATCTGGTATATCTTCATTGCCTTTCCGTTTTCTATGTGGTCAATCACTATTCCGTTTCTAATGGAATCTACTGTCATATTAGTCACCAACCTTTAAGCCAAGGAGTTTCATAATGAGAGCCATGCGGGCAAATTTGCCACAAGCAGCTTGACGGAAATATGCAGCACGTGGGTCTGAGTCAATTTCTGTCGAAATTTCATTGACGCGTGGTAATGGGTGCATAACTATCATTTCTTTTGATGCTAGCTCCATTTTCTCCGGAGTGAGAATTAGGCGATCCTTCAAGCGTAGGTAGTCTTCCTCGTTGAAGAAGCGCTCTCTTTGCACACGGGTCATGTAAAGCACGTCAAGCCCTGCAATACCATCTTCAAGAGTTGTTGTTTCTGTAAAAGGAATGTTTTTGTCGATAATGTAGTCTTTTGAAATGTAAGCTGGAAGTTTCAATTCCTGAGGAGAGATGAGGACAAATTTCACGCCTGAGTAACGTGACATCGCAGCGATGAGAGAGTGGACTGTCCTGCCGAATTTCAAGTCACCACAAAGCCCAATGGTCAGATTATTGAACCGTCCAAGTTCTTTTTTAATTGTAACAAGGTCTGTAAGGGTTTGGGTGGGGTGGTTGTGTCCTCCGTCCCCAGCGTTGATTATCGGCACAGCTGCATGAGAGGAAGCAACAAGTGGAGCACCTTCCTTTGGGTGACGCATGGCGATAATGTTTGCATAATTGCTGACGACTGTTATTGTGTCTGCAACGCTTTCGCCCTTTGCTGCACTGGATGACGAAGCCTCAGAGAAGCCAAGCACCCTGCCACCAAGTTCCCACATTGCTGCCTCAAATGAAAGACGTGTGCGAGTGGAAGGTTCAAAGAAGAGCGTTGCAAGAGTCTTGTTGTGACAAACATTTGAATAGGCATCCGGACGAGCCATGATGTCTATGGCAGTTGCGACAAGTTCGTCAATTTCTTCAACAGATAAATCTAAAATATTTAATATATGACGCATGTTTCACTCCTTAAATAAATTTTGGATAGGAGTTAAAGTAGTGCAAT
>JAZLJR010000021.1:0-2116 GCA_045617925.1 Synergistaceae bacterium | reverse complement strand
GACGCTTTGTGGCGTCGCCATTTTTTATTATTAAATATTAAACTAAGCTTTGCTGAATATCTGTCTGCAAATTGCACAGAGAATTATGATAACGACTGCATAGCCGAGAATTGCAACGTTACCAAAAGCCTCATAAAGCTTGGCATAGGTCATATTTGTGATGAACCAACCTAAGTCATAGCTCAAAAGAACTGCGACGTTCGCTTTGGGCAATAGGTTGGAAGGTGAAAGGTCTGTAATGAGCTGGACATATGCTGGGAAAGCGAAGCCTAGTGCAACACCAAATATAAAGCCAACAATTGGGAATACCACTGGAGCAATTGCATTTGGTGTCTGTGATAAGATTATTATACATGTGGCTAACCCCATGGATGAAATTGGCAAAACATTCTTTAGATCCCAACGCTTTACTGCTGGTAATGTTGCAAGGAAACGAGTGAAGATACCACCAACGGAAAGCAAAATCATATAAAGGCTAGAGTCTGTGCCGTGCTTTTGTGCAAGGTCTGAAACAGAACCAGACATACCATCAGCGAGTGACATAAAGAGTGTTGCGAAGCAGAGGACAACCAATACTTTTGTTCCAAAGAGGTCTTTCCATGTGCCCCACTTAATTTGCTGTGCTGGTGCTGCATCTGCTGTATCAGACTTTCCAGACATATTTGGTGTCTTCAAGAGTAACACAAAAATTATTGAAATAATGGAAGCCACTGGTCCGATAGCTAAGTAATATATTGAACCTGTGATGAGGTCACCGAAAGGTGATGGATTTGAAGTAAAGTAGTTTGCCAAAGGAATAACAGATGACATGGAAAGGAATCCAGCCAATGTAACAAAACCAGTTGCAGGTCCTCTTGTTTCGTCTGTTGTTGAATAGCTCAAAGCAACAAACAAGCCAACCATATAAAGGCTATAGCTAAATCCAGCCAAAATACGGCAGATAATTAACAACCTTCCATAGGCTTGTGGAGAAAGACCGGCAAGGACATGTCCAGCCTCAATGACACCGTTATAAAGCCCATCATTGACAATATCAAGCCAGCAAAGGTAGCCATAAGCAGAGCAAGAAATAACAGCTACAAGGCAAGCAAGGAGCATTGATGTCTTAATGCCAATGCGCTCAATGATTGAGCCAGAAAGCGGACGAGAAATGGCAACCGCAACAAAGTAGATTGAGAAAAGCAATGAGCCAAAGAGAAGCAAACCTTCAAACGTCTGTGAGTATGCAGAGAACACATAATAAGCATTGTGCATACAAAGCATGAAGTAATTTGCAAAGAACAAAATAATAACGTTGTAATACTTCTTGAAGAAATCCATGAATACTGCCTCCTAAATTTTTATTTTTGATTTTGGATGTCCCAAAACCACATTGCTTAACATTCTATAATACATACAAAAAAATGTCTAGTTTTTAATTATAAAATATCAAAAAAAATTAAGCGAAGATAAATTACCTTCGCTTAACATGCTTTGATACTTGAATTATGACTATAATGCTCTTTTTATTGCGGCTTTTACTGCAGGAGTTATGTATGGGTGACCAATTGGGTCAAGCTTCATCGTAACGCCCTTTTCTTTAGGTAAAAACTTCATATAAAAGTGTTGCTCAAAGCCTTCGTCGCTCGTAATTACAAGCATTATCCCAACGCCATCTGGCGACATGTAGTAGTCACGAAAGACGTAATGCCCTGTTCCATTTGTGCCTACGCCCTCTGCACCGACAAGGCGTTTCATCACTTCAGCAACATTTCCTTGTATTTCAAAAAAATCTTCCATTGTTTCTTGCTCACTTTCATTTTTAACTTTGTTTGCAGTTTTTGTAATAACTAAATCAAAGGTGTTTCGTCCTTCTTTTTGCCATTTTCTTTCATATTTTGTTATGTATTCACGAGTAGGATTTTTTACCAAAGGTGCTACAGAAAAGTTATCTTGGCAAGAAAAAATTTCTGCACAGTCCGCAGCATACCAATCGACATCAGTCGCTAGGCGAAATTCTCCACCAACCTTTAATATGTAATCTAATAAATCTACAAAGGATGGAACTGTGACGCGGCGAGAGGCATGACGTGATTTCGGCCAAGGGCAAGGAAAATTCATAAAGACCTTTGAAACG
>JAZLJR010000020.1:0-40410 GCA_045617925.1 Synergistaceae bacterium | reverse complement strand
AACGTGTGCAATGTTGATTGTGATACCACGCTCTCTCTCTTCTGGAGCCTTGTCTATCATATCAAATGGTGTGAAGTCTGCTTGACCGTGACGGGCAAGTGTCTTCGTGATAGCGGCTGTCGTTGTTGTCTTACCATGGTCGATGTGACCAATGGTCCCGATGTTCAAGTGTGGTTTGTTACGTACAAATTTCTCTTTTGCCATAATTGGCACCTCCAAATATAATTTTTTTTAGCCTTATAGGCTTAGGTTCAAAAAAAATAAACACACTAAAAAAAGACCCATGTTGAGTCTTTTCAAAGTAGCGTGGATTATATAACATAAGTTGCAAAAATGCAAGTCATTTTTGCAACTTGTTGAAAATTTTACGCCATTATTGCCAAAAACATATAATGCTGTTATAATTCAAAAAAATAGATGGTTTACATCACGGGGTTTTGCATTGATTAAAGAAAATATAGAAATTATTAGACAGAAAATTGAAAAATCTGTTAAAATATCTAACAGAAAAGTAGAAGAAGTTCGTCTCATGGGGGTGACGAAGTATCATCCTCTAGATGAAATATGCGAAGCTGCCCCTTTTTTAGATCTTATTGGGGAAAATAAGGTGCAGGAAGCAGAAGAAAAAAGAAACAATCCCTCTGCACCTCGTAATATTCCATGGCATATGATAGGCCACATGCAGCGTAATAAAATAAAAAAAGCTGTGGAAATTTTTGATTTGATTGAGACAATAGATAATATTGAAGCGGCGGACATTTTACAAAATGTTCTCGCTAAAAAAGGAGCTTCCCCTTTTCCGATTTTTATTGAAGTTAATGTTACGGGAGAGGAAAGTAAAAATGGAATCCCTTCAGTTCAAGCAGAAAATCTTTTGTGCCATATATTAAAAAATTGTTCGCTTGTCGTCCCAACCGGACTAATGACAATGGCACGCGAAGCAGCAGACGAACAAGAGTTGCATAAAACTTTTGCTTCAGCAAGAATACTTCGCGATACTCTTGAAAAAAACACGGGTGCAAAATTGCCTGAGCTTTCTATGGGAATGAGCGGAGATTTTGAAATCGCAATTGAAGAAGGAAGCACCATTGTCCGTGTTGGCACTTCAATTTTTGGCACTCGTCGATTAGCCCAATAACTACTATTTTGCTAAAAGTAAAAGTGTTATTACATATTTAGAAACGCCATAATTTTTTATAAATGAAATCATTTTAAACGGGAGTGATATTATGCAAGAACTTTTAACAGCACTAGACATTACGAGCAAGAATTTTTCTCGTTCTTTTCGTGGTTACAGTGAAACTCAGGTTGATGAGTATCTTGAAAATGTTGCCGTTACGGTTCAAGCCCTAACACAGAGCAAACGAGACCTAGAAAGACAATTGCGTCAGGCAAAGACCGCTCTTGAAAAATATGAGAGGGATAAGACGCAGCTTCAAGAAACGCTAGTAATGGCACAAAAAACTGCAGAAAAATACCTTGAGGATAGTAAACAAAGAGCAATGGAAATGAGGCTCGAGGCAGAAGAGGCTGCAAGAAAAGAAGCAGCGCGTCTTTCACTTCAAGGGCAGCAGCTTGCGGAGGAAATTCGTCAGATTAAAACGATACGTGACAATTTCTCCTCTGCTTTCCGTGATCTTTTGGCAAAGTTCAACAGAGCGCTTGATTTCAATTATCAAAGAACTGGGCTTGTTGATGCTGCAGATACTGTAATAAATTACCTTGATGATGTGGAAAAAACTGGAAGAAGTTTCTTTGCAGATTATGTTCCAGAAATCTCTGAAGAAGCAATCGCAGAGGAATCAAAAAATGCAGAAGATGTTGAAGATGTGGAAGAAATAGAAGAAATAGAAGAAGTGCAAGAGCAAGAAAACAATTCAGATGATATAGAAGAATATGGAGTAGAAGAAACAGAACACATACAAAATGATGATGAATTAGATTACAGATACTAAAACTATGGAAAACATATTTTTTACTAATGACATAATGAGTAAAATTCCCCTAACCAAGATTCCTGGCGTTGGAGCTGCGCGTTCCACTGCCTTGGCTCGGTTAGGGCTTTTTTATGTTGCAGATATTTTTAATTTTTTCCCAAGCCGTTATGAAGATAGACGTAATTTCTCAAAAATAAATAAGTTGTCTGATGAAGCTACGGTGTGTGTGGAAGGTAGTCTTGGCACTATATCTTCTAAAAGACTCGACCCATCAGGGCGAAGGATGCTAATTCAAACAATGTTGGAAGATGAAACAGGGCAGATTCCGCTAGTATTTTTTAACAGATTTTTGGACAAGCAATTAACAGAGGGTGCAAAAGTTGTAATTTACGGTGCTGTTTCTGTGCGGCAAGATAAGTTACAAATTGTGTCACCAGAGATAATAGTTTTAGACAACGACGAACAGAAAGCGAAAGAACAAATTGCAAATTTTTCACGGCTCCTTCCTGTCTATCCTCTAACTGAAGGCTTAAAGCAAAGTTATGTGAGAAAACTTGTTGCAGAAGTTTTCAAACGATATGGACATTTAATCAAGGAAAATTTGCCAAGCGAGATTTTGTCTCGTCGTTCTTTAATGGACAGAGTGCAGGCATTTCAAGAGACACATCTTCCAAACGATGAAAAAAACTTGAACGAAGGAAGAAGAAGATTAAAGTATGAGGAGCTATTTATCAAGTTTAGCTCCGGCGAAAAAGTTAGACGTGAAAGCCAAAGCACACCATTTTATAAAATCACTTCAGACAGCAAAAATTTGTTAGAAAATCTCAATTTTTGCTTAACGAATGATCAAACAAATGCGATAGAAGAAATTTTGCAGGATATGAACACTTGTCATATGTCACGTCTTTTACAGGGTGATGTAGGAAGTGGCAAAACATTTGTTGCTTTGGCGGTGGCAAATGCAACCATAAAGAGTGGCTATCAAGTTGCATTCCTTGCCCCGACAGAAGTGTTAGCAGAACAGATATATGAAGAAGCAAAAAAAGTTGCTCCTGTTGCTGCAAACATTTCGCTCTTGACAGGCAAAACTTCCAAGGCTGAGCGTAAATTGATAGAAGAAGAACTTGCCAATGGCAAAATAAATTTTGTAGTTGGAACACACGCACTTTTTTCGCTTACCAGTGTATTCAAGACTTTAGCTTTGCTCATAATAGACGAACAACAGCGTTTTGGGGTAAACCAAAGAAAAACTTTGCTTGCAATAAGACCAACTCCACATTTGCTTATGATGACAGCAACGCCAATTCCTCGCACCTTAACGCAGGTGCTTTATAGTGATATGTCACTTTCCATATTAAAGCAAAGACCTCTTGTCACAAAAGATGGTATAAAACGAAAAGAAATCACAACAAAGATTGTGTCAACAAAAGATGTCCAAAAGCTTTTAGCGTTTGTTGGTTCTGAGATTAAAAATGGTGGAAGAGTCTATTGGATTTGTCCTCGTGTTGAAGATGATGAAGCAAGTAACTTGCCAGCGGTTGAAAAAAGAGTTGAGTGGCTGGCAAGAATGCTTCCCATGTTTTCTGTTGGACTTATACACGGGCAAATGAATAGTGATGAAAAATTGTTGGCTATGGAAAAATTCAAAAAAGGTGAGTGTCAATTGTTAGCTGGCACAACTGTGCTTGAAGTTGGCATTGATGTTCCAGAAGCAAGTGTAATAGTTATTGAAAGTCCAAACCGTTATGGTATGTCACAATTGCACCAGCTTCGTGGCAGGGTAGGAAGAGGTAGCAGACGTGGTGTTTGTATATTGCTTGTTCGTCAAGATGAGATAAATGAGCGATTAAAATTTTTCGCCTCGACAAATGATGGTTTCTTGATAGCAGAGCAGGATTTAGCTAACAGGGGGAGTGGCGATACATTCGGCGTGGCTCAACATGGTTTTGCAAACTTTTTGTTAGCTGACCCTCTTAATGATGCAGAAATTTTTGCTGAGGCAATGGAAGATGCAAAAGAATAAAGATATAAAAAAACTGGGGTGATCAATAGATTACCTCAGTTTTTTTTAGAACAAGTAAATTTTGGCAGGCTTATTATTCAGGTAGCACAATCAATCCTTCAAAGGTGCGATGCCAAGGGAAAGAAAACTCTAAATTCTCCAGCCCTTTATATTTTGGCAAATGTGTCATGGCAAATTTATGCATCATATTGGTAGCTAGCGTTGTTAATTTCTTTTCATATTCACCTAATTTAAGACAAAAATTATAATTACCGAACTTGGTGAATATTATATTCATAATTTTGGGTCGAATATTTGCTTGATAAACATAATCGTCAAGGTAACGTGCTATCAAAAGTTTTTCACAGTCTGTTTTTGAAAGACGTGTGGCTATAATTCCCTGTCCAATTGCAAAGCCAGTGCTATTGGTTGGCGTGTTCCAGCCGGCATAAGCACAGAGCTTCATTAAAAGATTTCTTTTGCGTAGCACCTTCATCAATGCATTGTCAGAACCATTGGCAAAAGCAATATCTGCAACAACTACTTTGTAATTTGCATTTATTTTTTTCTCAATTAAATTTGCAAATTCAAACGTGCCTGCTCTTGGCTTATCGCTTGTGGCTGGCATATCAGGTATAGAATTACAGTCACCTGTGCGACCATCTAGATTAGTATTTACAAGAAGTATAAAATCTGCGTCATCATCAGAAGTAACTTTTGTTGCACCAGCAATGGCGATTTGCGAGTCAATAGAATTATGAATTGGTTCATCAGAAAAACCAGGAATTGTATCACTGCCCTTACCGATGTTATATTGCACGGCAATTTTTGGTGTTTGCTTTTCGTGTTTATTAACAGCACGTGCCAAAAGCAACATGGCAAATTCGTCAATCCCGGCAAGAAGCTGGAAATTATCATCTGGTAAATTACTGCTATATTCAGCAAGTTTACGTCCTTCCATGTGTGTGGCAGACAGAGGTGCATTGTCATCTTTACCAATGATGAAATAATCCAGCGTCCCAGAACGTAGTAAGTCAATTAGCTTTTTGCTGACATTAATATTTTTCTTTCTCCGCTCAGTCCAATCCTGCCACGCACCAATTGGAATTTTACTCATCAGTTCTTTTAACGCGTTTTCTTCTTCGTCACTTAAACCCTGCATGTCTTTCTTATCCATAAGGCCTGTAGCTTGAAAAATCTCACGCCCACAGATTTTGTAGTAACTGGGTTCTTCATTGCCAGATGTTTCTGGACCGCTTGGGGTTCGCATAAGAGAACCAAAAACGTATATGTTTAAGGTTGGGTTTTCCTTTTTTAGTGAGACTATATTTTCCACTCTTTTATCTAGTTCTTCTGCGCTAAAATTATGATTTCTTGATGGCACTAACCCACCATAAAGCATGGCATCAGAGGATAAAATTACAGCTATAGCATCTTTTGTATGTTCACTTGCCCATTTTGCAAGTTTTTCCGGATTAGCTCGCTTGCCCACTCCGCCTAACAGCTTCTTTGGTGGCATTACTACATCATAGCCCAACATAAAAACAGCTTCTGCCGGCACGTCGCTTGATATAGGTCTGTCATCGTGAGGAATAAAAAGTATTTTTTCATTGCTCTGTGCTTGTGCAGAGTTGACTGGTAAAAGTGAGAAAAACATAATAACAAGGCAATAAAAAACAGTTATAAATTTTTTCATGTCAAAAAACAAAGTCCTTTTTTCTATTTGGATTAGTATCTTTTGTATTGTTCTCTTTCACGAGGTGTTCTGTTGTCATCTATGAAGAAATGATTGCCGTCTTTGCGACATCGCCAATAATATCCGCTTCCGTCTCTTTTTCTCATTCGGACAATAATACCATCACACTTCAAGCACTTATGAGTTTTTGGCATCTTGCCACGGACGGTTGCATAAAGAACCTCTGAACAAGCCTCGCATTTCCAGAATTTTACACCGGTTTTGCGTGAAGTGATTTCAACCATTTTTTCTTGTTTGCAGAAGGGGCATTTTACCCTCTCTCTTGTATCATGCCATTCACGCCTAAAGCGGATTGGTGGGTGACCTTTTAACCAATTTTTTGTCAGTTCTTCCAAGAAATTTTCCTGTTCTTCAAGGAATTTTTCTTTTGTAAATTCACGGCTTACTATTTGGGAAAGTTTTTCTTCCCACAAGGCTGTCAATTCTACGGATTTGATTTCCTGTGGCACGACGGCAATGATATCACGCCCCATTTGGGTTGAAATTATGGACTTGCCTTTTTTCTCTATGTATTCTTTTGCATAGAGCCTTTTTAATATTTCTGTGCGTGTAGCTTCTGTGCCGATACCAGATGTTTCTTTCAATATTTCTTTGAACCTTGCATCTTCTGTGTATCGTTGCACATTTGCCATAACATTTATGAGACTGCCCTCTGTGAATCGTTCTGGAGGTGTGGTCTTTTTTTCTGTCTGTGTTAATTCTCTAAGTCCTGCCGGCTCGCTGAGTGTCATGTGTGGCAATGCATTTGTTTGTGTTTCTTCTTCCTCTTCTTCGGTTTCGTCTGTGTCAGGCTCTGCATCCTTTGTATAAAGCACCTTCCAGCCGAGTGAAACACATGTCTTTGAGTGCGCTTTGAAGAGTTCCTTTTCTATTTCAACTTCTGCTTTTGCATCTTCAAAAAGTTGTGGTGGCAAGAATTGCACAATGTATCGCGCAACAATTGCATCATACACCGCTTGTTCAACTTCTGTTAATTCACTTTTATGCGGAATTGTTCCGGTTGGGACAATGGCGTGGTGTTCCACAACCTTTGCATCATTGAATGCTTTAGATTTTTTATCAACATCAATTATTTCTCTTACGGAATTTGCAATGCTTTCGGGTAAGGTTGAAAGCACTCGTGGCAAAACGCTTGTGTGGTTTTCAAAAATTGCATCTGTCGCATATTCACAGCGAGTGCGAGGATAGGTAGTAAACTTCTTTTCATAAAGAGTTTGCAGCGTTTTTGTAACCTCTTCAACAGAACATCCGTGTTTTTTGGAGACCTCTGTTTGACAAGAGGACATACAATGCAATAGTGGTGGATTTGCTTTTGCCTCTTTTTTGTCATAGCTTATTATGCGACCAACAGCACCATTATGAAGTTTTTGGCGAAGTTTGTCTATTACAGTTTTATCCAAAATCCTATTTTTCTCGTCTAAAAAAGGGCTGTCCTCGTTTGGTTTCCATGTGGCAGTAAATTCACCATTTGTCACAGTAAAAATTCCGCTGATAGAATAAAAAGGCTTTGGCACAAAATTTTCAATTTCTAAATCTCTTTTAACGACTATTGCAAGAGTTGGAGTGATAACACGCCCTATGCTTAAAGACTTTGTGTCGTCTCTTGGCACAGTGAGAGAAAACAAACGTGATAACGACATTCCGCAAGTCCAATCTGCTTCCTGCCGAGAGAGAGCTGCATCATACAGTGGCTTGTATTCTTGGTTTGATTTCATTTCTTCCAGTGCTTTTTTCACAGCACTTTCGTTCGTGTCATTTACCAAAAGCCTTGTAATAGAACCTTTGTAATTACAATAATTTATTATTTCGTCTATTAAAAGTTGTCCTTCCCTGTCCGGGTCGCCAGCGTTTACCACTTCATCTGCTTGAAGGATAAGATTTTTTAATGCTGTGAAGAGTTCTAGCTTTGTTTCATCAGGCGTAACATTCCATTTCTTGGGTAGCTTTATCGGTAAAGCGTCGGTTCTCCAGTGTCTATATTTTTCGTCATAATCACTAGGCTCACAGGCTTTCATTATGTGGCCTGCGGCGTGCGCAACTATCGTGTCACCAATCTCTATGAAGCCACATTCTATTCTCCTTTGTGGCCTTCCAATTCCGTCCGCAATAGCACGGGCAAGTGAGGGTTTTTCTGCAATAATAAGTCTCATATTTGTCACCTAAAAAATAATGAAAATTCTGTCGTAAGATATTAAAAAAGCCTTGTCAAAGACAAGGCTAAATAATCTAATAATGGAGCCGGCGAGGGGATTCGAACCTCCGACCTACTGATTACAAGTCAGTTGCTCTACCAGCTGAGCTACACCGGCGTTGCGATAACAACTAGCGTATTATACACAAAAACAGATTTTTGTAAAGGGGGAAAAATATATTTGCCTCTCTAAGTAAAATCGCACTGTTTCTTAAGACTGGCTTACCTGCTCTGCCACTAGCATTTCTGCGCCATAGATTTTACGAAGTTTTGGTTTTTCAATTTTGCCAGTTGGGTTTCTTGGAATATCTGCAAAGATAATTTTTCTTGGTCTTTTATAACGTGGCAAGTCAAAGCAGAAATTGTTAATATCATCTTCTGTTGCATGTGCGCCGTCTTTTATCTCGATTATAGCCGCAGCAATTTCACCAAGTCTTTTGTCAGCCAAACCAATAACAGCGACGTCCTTAACTGCATTGTGACGGCGGATGAAGTCTTCAATTTGCACAGGATAGAGGTTTTCTCCGCCAGTTATTATGACATCTTTCTTTCTGTCAACAAGGTATATGAAGCCGTCCTTGTCATATTTTGCCATATCACCGGTGTATAGCCAGCCACCACGGAGAGTTTCCTTTGTTGCTTTTGGGTCATTATAGTAGCATGTCATAAGTCCAGGACCTTTTACTATAAGCTCTCCCACTTCATCATTCGCCACTTCTGTGCCGTCTTCTTTTACAATTTTTGCTTGCCAACCATAGCCAGCTTTTCCAATTGCGCCGACGTGAGCAATGTTTTCAACTCCCAAGTGAACACAACCTGGTCCGATAGATTCGGAAAGTCCATAGTTTGTATCATATTGGTGCTGTGGGAAGTATTTTTTCCAGCGAGTAATTAGCACTTGAGGAACAGGCTGTGCACCTATGTGCATCAAACGCCATTTTGAAAGGTCATAGTCTTCCATTTTAACCTTGCCGGAATCAAGTGCGTCCAAAATATCCTGCGCCCATGGAACAAGGAGCCAAACAATTGTGCAGACTTCATCGCTTGCCACGCGTAGAATAATATCAGGATTGGTTCCCTTCAAGATGACAGCTCTGCTTCCTGCAACAAGACTTCCAAACCAGTGCATTTTTGCTCCAGTGTGATAGAGAGGTGGAATAAGCAGGAAACAGTCATCATGTGTTTGTCCGTGGTGATTTTGTTCCGTGAGGGCAGCATGCATAAGGCTCTCGTGATTATGCAAAATCGCCTTTGGAAAACCAGTCGTGCCACTGGAGAAATATATAGCGGCTTTGTCTGTGTCTTTAAGCGGAATTTCCGGCTCTCTGGCAGACATATTTGCCACAAGGTGATAATAATTTTCACTCCAACTTGGGCAGGAGTCCCCAACATAGAAGATTAATCTGACACTAGGGATACTTTCTATTATGCTTTCCATTCTGCCTATGAACTCAAAACCAAAGAACAAAACAGTTGACTCTGATTTTTCCAGGCAATATTTTATTTCGTCAGCTGCGTAGCGAAAGTTTAGAGGGACAGCGACGGCGCCTGCTTTCAAGATGCCAAAATAAATCGGCAGCCACTCGAGACAGTTCATCATAAGTATTGCCACATGGTCTCCTTTTTTAACTCCACGTGACATGAGCAGCGAAGCTACTCTGTTTGCTTTTTCGTTAAAAATTTCCCAAGTAATTTCGCGACGATATACTTCACTTACTCCTGGTTCTATAAGGCTCTGCTCTTTCCAAGTTGCTCTGCGATGTTCGGTTATTTCTGGATTTATCTCAACGAGTGCAGTTTCATTATAGTATTTAGTTGCATTTTCCTTTAAAAAATCTGTAATTGGCATTGCAAACTCCTTCTTGTTACTAATGCTAAATTTCTAATTTCGGTATTATATCACAATTTTTTTTTTTGAAAACCCTGTAAGAATTTTCAAGAATGGTCAAAAGAGTGTATAATATCTAAAAAGTAATATGAAAAGAGGTAGCAGATTAAATGATAAACAAAAATTATGGTGACATGACAAAGGTTTTGCACGCTGGGTGGAAGAGTGATAGTGCAACTGGGGCTTCCAGTCTGCCGATATATCTCTCCAGTGCTTATCAGTTCAAAAATTCTGAACATGCTGCGCGTCTTTTTGCGTTGGAAGAAGACGGACATATATATAGCCGTCTTACAAACCCAACAGTTACCGCATACGAGGCACAGCTTTCTGCTCTTGAAGGTGGAGTTGGCGCTGTTGCTTTTTCATCAGGTCAAGCAGCTTTCACGCACCTTATCACATGTCTATGCAGTCAAGGAGACAATGTCGTTTCTTCCAACAAGGTTTATGGTGGCACAGTTACATTGCTCAAAAATATCTTCTCACGTTTTGGGATAGAAACCCGTTTTGTTGACGGTGATCACCCATGCAAATTTGAAGAAGCCGCAGACGAAAGAACAAAATTGTTTATCACAGAAACAATTGGCAACCCTTTAATGAATGTTGCACCGCTTGACACTCTTGGCAACATTGCTCGTCGTGTAGGCTGTCCTCTTGTCGTGGATAACACCTTTGCTCCATATCTTGCAAAGCCACTTGAACATGGTGCAAATATAGTTGTTTATTCCGCCACAAAATATATTTCCGGTCAAGGCACAGTTGTAAGTGGTGCTGTTATTGATGGTGGAAATTTCCCGTGGGAAGACTATCCAGAGAAATTCCCAACCCTTGCTGTGCCGGATCCATCTTACCACGACATAAATTTTGCAAAACAATATCATCCGGCAGGACTCACGGCAAAGTTAAAAGCCTCTATCATTCGTGACCTAGGTGGTTGCCCCTCTCCGTTTGACGCGTGGTTTTTGCACACAACCATTTCAAACTTGCCACTTCGTATGGAACGTCACAGCCAAAATGCTTTGGAGATTGCAAAATTTCTTGAAAATCACCCTGCTGTTGAATGGGTGTTATACCCAGGGCTTGAAAGCCACCCACAACATGACCTTGCAAAGGTTTATTTGCCAAAGGGCGCAAGTGGTATGTTGGCTTTTTCCGTCAAGGGTGGAGTTGAAGCAGGCAAAAAGGTGCTGGATAATTTAGAGCTTATCGGACACATGGCAAACCTTGGCGATAGCCACTCAATAATGACTCACCCTGCAAGCACAACTCACGCACAAATTCCACCGGAGGAACGTGCAAAGGCAGGCATTACAGACGGGCTTATCCGTTTTTCCGTTGGCATTGAAGATGTTGCAGATTTGAAAGAGGAATTGAGCAGAGTGTTAGAAATTGCCAGTAAGTAATTTGAGGTATGCAAAATATGAAGCATAAATTTATTGCAGGAATATTTTTATTTTTTGCCCTGTTTTTTGCACAAACAAAAATTGCAACGGCAAAAGAAACATTCCTTTACCATGTGGAAATTCCGTGTGAGATTGGTGCAAAGGTAATTGTAACAGACAGCCTTGGGCAAAAACGCGAAATTGGTACTGTCGAAAAACTTCCCACAAAATCAAGATGGCCAAGTTACACAGCAAGTGCATGGGGAAAACACGGCACAGTTTGTGCTACGGCAGTTAACGCTATGCACATTTTGCTTTCTGTTGAAAAAGGGCAAGGACGAACTGTCAGCGTGATACCAAAGGAAACAATTGCTCCTGCCGCTGGTGTCTCTGCTGCAATTGTTATTTCAACAAAAGCGGGCAATGGTGTTTGGGGGCTATATGCTCCAACAACTGGCACACCGATTACACTTCGCGGTAAAGGCTTAATCAGTGTGGATAATTTCCCTCAAATTGGCGATATTCTGGAATATGATATCTTTCAAAAATCAGAATCACCATATATGTTAGAAATTGAAAATAATGTTGGCGGTTCAGTTACTGTTTTTGACCCGTCTGGAAAACAAGTCATCGCTCGTGTGGTCAAGCCTGTTGGTGGCTCCGGCAGATTTGCAGGAACAAAGTTTCAAAATATAGGGCAACTTAGAGCAAATCACCATGGAGTTATTTGTGTTTCAACATGTAAAATTGGCGAAATTGGTGGATTTCAGATAATTCCTTATGAGCATGCTGCAGAGTCAACTGAAATGCAACACGCCTTGAATGATGGCGTGACACAATGGCTCATCATTCGTGGTTATGACCCAAAGGCAGGACAGGACACAGAGCTAAAAGGCAAACGTCCGCTTTTCTTTGATGCATTTATTCCAGGCTCAGGGCGTGACGACAAAGAAGCAAATAGCTTTGCATATTACGGAAGAAAATCGTTAGTTTTGGCAGATTATGGAAATGGCTTTGAACGCATCAAGCCAGTCAGTGGAAAAATTGACGATGCCTTTAAGGATATAAAAAAGCTACGAATTTATTACCCAAAAATTTTGTTTTAAGGTAAAAAATAAAGAGGTTTTGAACATTTTTGTTTCATGTTCAAAGCCTCTTATTTTTTAGAAAATTCTTAAATTTTTTAGCAAAATTTATGCGTTTTATCCTTGCAAATTGTGCGTTTACGTTTTTGGCTATGTAAAAAAAAGTTTACAAAAATTATGTGCGTGTGATAGGAGTTGGAGTGTAACCCATTTTGCCACACAAAACGGCAAGCACTCCATTCATAGCGGCTTCCACGTCTCCAGTTTCTCCTGTGATGAGAAGTGAGCCGTTAAACCTGTCAACAAATCCTATTTGAACTCGTGCAGCTTTTGAAGCAACATCAGCTGCAATCATGGCAGCTTCGGATGGCGTAATGGTAAAAATTCCAATTGCACCAGCACCATCAAACAACCCCAACTTCGCATATAGCACACGAGTTGGATTTGTTATAATGTGAGCCAAGGTTACCTGACGACCAGGAACAAATTCTTGAATTATTCTTTGCTTTTGATTTTCTGCCACAATGCCACCACCTAAAACTTCATTGCCTTAATTTTAACTTTTTGAAAAATAATTGTCAATCACCTGTATAGAAACAATTTATAATTTTTTATCTGCTTTTGACTTTACTTTTTACGTCTTATGCCTGTTTTACTTAACTTGACACTTGTCTTTTGATAATTTATAATCTTTTCCAATAAAACTGAAGAAGAGGAAAATAGTATGTCACAACCAGTGATTTATCGTGCTCTTTATGGTTATAGAAATCTTGTATCGCTTTTGCCACGCAAGACAGCTTCACGTCTTGGCGGTGCTATTGGCAAGCTTATTTATTACTTGAATCATAAAAAAACTGTTCAAGCAATAGCTCGGGTGGAAAAATATCTCGGTGTTTCGCATAAAGAGGCAAAAAAAATTATAAAAAAATGTTACTGGCATTTTGGTGCAGCGGCGACGGAATTTGCACGTTTGCCACATGATGCTAAGCACATTGCGGATTTTGTTGAGCAAGATGGAGCAGAGTATGTATTGAACCCTATAAAAGAAGGTAGGGGGGTGTTGCTTGTCACGGCTCACATTGGCAACTGGGAATATGCTGCAAGTGCCTTGGCACACCTTGGCGTGCCTATAAATGGACTAGGAACAGATCAGCGTGATGAACGTATTACACAGATGATAGCAGAAATCAGGGAAGCCGGGGGAGTAAAGCCACTCGGTAAGGCGAGCGACCTCAAGGCTGTGCTTGGTGCATTGCGAAAGGGTGAAATGATTGCTGTGCCGATTGACCAGGATGCAAAAGAAAAGGGGCTGCCTTCGCCATTTTTGGGGCATATTGCTAGCACACCGCTTGGCGTGGCAAAACTGGCGGCAAAAACTGGCTGTGCTGTGGTTGTTGGTGCGTGCCTTAGAAAACCTAATGGCGATTTTGTTTCAAAATATATGCCTCCATTGGAAATGGCAGGGGGCAAAAAATTTGGAGAAGATTTGCAGGCGAGCCTTGACCTTGCCAATAAACAGATTTCAGACTTCATAAGAGAAAACCCCTGGCAGTGGCTTTGGCTTTACCCACGTTGGGAATCTGTAGAAAGAGGACTTTTTAATGAAGATAGGAATTGACCCTGGACACTACAAAATAGGTGTGGCTTTTGTTGAAGGTGACAAATTGCTTTTTTCTGCCATTGTTCCACAGGCAAAAAGGGACATTCTGTTTTCCGCTTTGCGTGCAAATGATTTTTCTGCCCTAGCAGAATATAAATGTGAGGGAAATTTCTCTGCCATACAGGACAAAGGCATAGATTTAATCTGCCTTGGTGATGGAACAGGGCACAATGAATTTGCACAAGAGCTTGCTTGTGATGTAAAGTTTGTGAACGAAAAAAATTCAACAATGGAAGCACGAGGTGAATATTTCAAGCTTCATAAACCGCGTTTTTGGCAGAGATTTTTACCGCGAGGGCTTTGGCTTCCTCCACGCAACATTGATGACCTCGCAGCCTATGTTATAGCAAAGAGAGGAAATGAGACAAAATGAGCTTTAAGATAATCTATGGCGATATAACTCGTCAAACTGCAGATGCTATTGTAAACGCGGCAAACAAAAGTTTGCTTGGTGGGGGTGGAGTTGACGGAGCAATTCACAGAGTTGCAGGGAGCGAATTGCTTGCGGAATGCCGCAGCCTTGGAGGTTGCGAAACAGGCGAAGCAAAGATAACAAAGGGCTATAACTTGCCAGCTCGTTTTGTTATCCATACAGTCGGCCCCGTGTATCGTGACGGACGTCACGGCGAGGAAGAAAAACTAGCCAACTGCTACAAAAATTCTTTAGTTCTTGCAAAAGCGAATGGCTGCAAAAGTGTCATATTTCCTTTAATCTCTGCTGGCGTTTATGGCTACCCAAAGGAAGAAGCAAAAGCAGTAGCAGAAAGAGAGATAAAAAATTTCTTGCAGAAAAACGGCGACGAAATGGAAGTCAGCTTGATTTTGTATGAACGGTAAAATTATAAAATTTTTGAAATTTAATTCCCTCGAATCCGAGGTAATAAACGAAGCTATCCACCTTATTATCTCTGGCGAAATTGAGAATTACAAATATGATAGGGTCAAACAGAAAATATTCCATTTGTGAAATAGGCAGAGAGGTAAGACTTCTTAATTGAAGTCTTGCCTCTCTGCTTTTTTTATCAGTTTTAATTTCTCGTTTTTTATGTTTTTCTCCCAAAAAAGTAATTTTGTGCTATTATTACTAATTAAGAAAAAAATAAAGATTAAGGGGAGAGTGGCGACCTTGAATCAAATTTTATATGGAAAACCAGTAGCAGAAAAGATAAAACAAAACGTAGCAGATGAAATTTCATCTGGCTCATTAAAACCCATCTTGGCACTCATCAGGGTTGGTGACAGACCAGACGACGTTTCCTTTGCAAAATCAATAACAAAAAATTGTGAGGCTCTTGGCATAGGCGTTTTAGATTACCACCTTGCAGAAGATGGAACAGAAGCGGAGCTTTTGCCAACAACTATTATAGATTGCAACGAAGACGAAAATGTTTCTGCTATTATGTTGCTACGCCCCCTTCCCAAACATTTGAATGAGAAAAAGATTGTAAACCTTATAAATCCGCTCAAAGACGTGGACGGAATAACAGTTTTTTCTCAAGCTATGGTTTATGGCGACTCCTGTGATGGTTTTGCTCCCTGCACGGCACAAAGTTGTATGGAAATTTTAGATTTTTATAATATAGATTTAACGGGTAAAAATGTGGTTGTGCTTGGCAGAAGCCTTGTCGTTGGCAAGCCACTTGCCATGATGCTTTTGAAAAAAAATGCAACTGTAACAATTTGCCACAGCAAAACAAAAAATCTGCAAGAAATATGCAAAGCCGCTGACATAGTTATCGTAGCCATTGGCAAGGCAAAATTTTTGACAAGCGATTATGTGAGAGACGGGCAAATTGTTTTGGACGTTGGCATAAATTTGGACGAAAACGGAAAACTCTGTGGCGATGTGGACTTTGAAGGTATAAAGGACATTGTCGCTTCTGCTACACCAGTGCCTGGTGGCGTTGGACCAGTTACATCTGCTCTCATTTGTCAGCATATAATTCAGGCACACAAGAAGGGGATGACGAGCAAATGTTAAGAAAAATAGTTCATTTCCCTAATCCGGTTTTGCGTGCAAAGACAGAGGAAGTAACAGTTTTTGATGACGAGCTGAAAAATCTTATCAGTGATATGTATGAAACAATGGAAGATGCTGACGGTTGCGGACTTGCCGCTCCGCAAATTGGACTTTCCAAACGCCTTGCTGTCATTGAATATGACGGGCAGAAGCTTACCATAATTAACCCAGAAATTTCTAACCGTGTCGGCTCAAGCGTTAGAGAGGAAGGTTGCCTTTCTTTTCCTGGTATTTTTGAAAAGGTTGAGGCTCCGGATAAAATTACCTTAACCTACAAAACAGAAACGGGCGAAAAGATTACAGAGGACATTGAGGGCTTTATGGCACGCATTGTTTGTCACGAAACAGATCATCTTTTTGGACGAATGATAATTGACCGTGTGCCACCACTAAAAAGAACACTTATCAAAAAGCGTTTGGCAAGAAAAGATTAGGAAAATCAAAAATGCAAAAATTAAAAATAGGTTTTTGCTCCAGTGGCAATTTTGGAGCAAGATGTTTGGAGCTTATTGCCCAAAAAGTTTCAATAGATTTTGTTGTCACTTCTGCTCCACAAAAGGCAGGCAGAGGCCTTACCTTAAAGCCAACGCCAGTGGAAGAAGTTGCAAAAAAACTTGGGCTTCCTTTTGTTACGACAGAGAGACTTTCTCGTGACACGGAAACGACAGATTTTATCGTGTCTCAGGCTTGCGATGTCTTGCTCGTGATAGACTTTGGGCACATGGTAAAAGAGCCTGTGCTTTCCGCTCCAAAATATGGCTGCATAAACATACACCCAAGCGCAGTGCCTCAATATCGTGGCTCTGCTCCTGTGCAAAGGGCAATTATGGACGGGCAAAAAGAAACGGCAGTCTCCATTTTTCGCCTTGATGAAGGAATGGACACAGGGGACATTTTATCCCAGGTGCCAGTAACGATAGAAGATACAGACACGACAGAATCGTTAGAGGAAAAATGTGCGGTTGTTGGCTCAAATGAGTTATTGCACTTTTTGTGCGACATGTCACCCGCTGATTGGACGTTTACACCTCAAACTTCGGAGGGTGTCAGTCTTGCCCCAAAGATAGAAAAGGCTGAAGGCTTTTTATCCGAAGCGCTATCGGCACAAGTTGCTTTGAACAAAGTTCGTGCTTTGGGACAAAATATGGGGACTTATTTCTTTTGGAACAACAAACGTATCCGAGTTTTTGAAGCAGAATATAAAAACATGCAGGGAGAAGCGAGGAAATTGGCACTAGATACAGACGGAGCTCCATTGCTTTTCTTTGCAGACGGTGCTTTAAAATTATTGACGGTTCAGTCAGAGGGCAAGAAAAAATGTCACGCCCGTGACTGGGCACGCGGAATTAGATTTTAGCAGGAGAAGGAGGAAGTAGAAATGGCACACCCTTTACGCAACATTATTGAAACAAAAAAAATTTATTCCGGACATATTTTGGATTTAATAGTTGACCGCGTAAAATTTCCCAGTGGGCAAATTCATGACAGGGAAGTTGTGCTACACAAGTCCGCAGTGGCAATTTTGCCGATAAATGATAAGGGTAATTTCCTCTTGATAAAACAATATCGTCACGCAGTTGATGAAGATATTTTGGAAATTCCGGCAGGGCTTTGCGAAGAAGGGGAAAATCCGGAAGAGACTGCAATGCGTGAGCTTGAAGAAGAAATCGGCTATTGCGGAGACTTGGAGCGTGTGGCTGAAACATACAGCTCTCCTGGCTTTTGCACAGAGAAAATTACAATTTTCCTTGCCCGTAACTTGAAGCCAAAAACACTGCCCTGTGACGATGACGAATATATTACAGTCTTTGAATATAGACCAGATCAAATTGAAGCTATGATTGCAAACGGAACAATAAAAGACGTAAAAACTATAGCGGCTTGGGGCTGCTATTTAAGCAGGTTGCAAAAATGAAGCACCCAATAGACGATGACCCAAATAATGTCCGCATAGCGCAGAATTTTTTAGATTATCTGCGTTACGAAAGAGGCTCATCTGAAAACACGATTTTGTCATACAAAAATGACCTGAAAAAATGGTTTGTTTTCTGCAGGAACGAAAAACATGATCCGCTTGAGATTACGCAGGAAAAAGTTAGTCGTTTTCTTTTTGGTGAGCAAAGCGAGGGGAACAAAAAAGCAACCGTCCAGCGTAGTAATGCTATGCTCCGTTCCTTTGCAAAGTTTCTTGTCTATGATGAGGAAAAGAAAACTTTGCCGACACTTGACCCACTAGGCAAACTCGACAAAAAATTGCCGGAGCTGATGACCGAGGGAGAAATTTCTCGTCTCATCAATGTTTGTGCTACGGGAAAACCTCTTGATGAACGTGACAAAACAATAATAGAACTTACATACGGCACAGGACTTCGTGCGTCTGAAGTCTGTCGCTTGAAGCTGAAAGATGTTGATTTTTCTCGTGGTGTTTTTTATGTTTTTGGCAAGGGAAGCAAGGAGCGCATTGTGCCTCTTGTCGGTGGAGTGAAAAGAACGCTAGAAACTTACATTCAAAAATACCGTCCAAAGCTCGACAAACATAACGCAGAGGAAGTGTTTTTGTCACGCACGGGGCAAGCCCTGCCAAGGGAAAGTCTTTGGACAATGCTCCATAAGCGTGGTTTACAAGCTGGAATTTCCACAAAACGGCTTCATCCGCACGTCCTGCGTCACACCTTCGCAACGCACCTTCTTCGCAATGGTATGAATATCCGCAGTTTGCAGGTTATGCTTGGTCATTCAAGCATCATGACGACGGAAAAATACACACACCTTGACACAGAGCTCCGAGACCTGTATGACAAATATCACCCACACGCAAAATAAAAAATTGGTGTCAGCAGTTGGCATAACTAACTGCTGACACCTTGTTTTTTTATTTGGTGGAGGCGGGGAGAATCGAACTCCTGTCCGACTATGACACCTCGAAGGGCGCTACGTGCGTAGCTTGCATATTAGTCTCGCTTTTACACCTCCCACAAGCAGGATTTATAAAAGCTAGTCTTGTTAATCTCGTGGCAAGTTGCATAAGACGGCTGCAACAGACCACCAGCCGTTATTGTGACAGACTGTCCAAGTGAAACGGCGGTCACAAGGTAGTCCGTCGCCGCTAACTAAGCAGCGAGGCCGAAAGAATTTTCGACAATTATTGTTTTGAGCCCGTATTAGCGAGGTTTGCTCATCCTCGGCACGCTCCCAATGAACCATCCTAGCCGTCGAAACCGGTCGCCCCCAAATTGAAATTTGTTTGCGTATTGTAGCATAAAATAAATTTTTGAAAAGAGGAAAACTTGAGGAAAAGAGGAAAAAGAAAAAGAGATGCAGATTTTTTCTGCATCTCTTTTATGAATTCAAATTGATTAGCCTCTTGGCTCTAAAATGCCAAGGTTGCCGTCTCTTCTCTTATATAAAACGTTTACGTCTCCTGTTTCATCATTTTTGAAAACGAAAAAGTCATGTCCGATAAGCTCCATTTGAAGGACTGCTTCCTGTTCTGTCATTACTTCCAAGTCAAATTCCTTGCGCCTTATGACATCAAGAGCTGTCTCTTGCTCTTGTGGTTCTGGAAAATCAATTCCAAAGTTGATATCTTCGTCCAAATGACGGAGAACTCTTCCTCTATCTTGCAGATAATCCTTATGACGTTTGACACGGCGCTCAAGATTTTTTAGTGCCTTGTCGAAAGCAGTGTGGAGATCATCGTCAGATTCCTCACCACGAAGGACAACATGTCCTGCCTTTATTGTTATTTCTACAGTGAAAAGTCCACGCTTGTAGCTCAAGGTAACATTAGGATTGCCAATGTTTGCAAAGAACCTTTCAAGCTTTGACAGCTTGTCGTCCATATAGTCTTTTAAGCTATCTTTCACCTCTACGTTGCGAACTAAATAACGAACTTCCATGGTAATATACCTCCTTTGAACTCACTAGGGTTAACCAAGAATTCTACTTGGCATTATTCTAACATGTAGCGAGTATATAGGCAAGATATTATTTGAAAAAAAATCTTACAAAACTTTTCTTTTTTGGAAAAATGTAAGGGTTGTATCTATCATCAAATAAAATTCACTGATAAATTTTTTTTAATAATTGATTTTTCTTGACCAATGTGTTACAATGCCACAAAGTAAATTTTGGGGAGAGACAAAATGACGAGTATTACAAGAGAAATTGAAAAGTATATAGAACAGCTTTTGGAAGAGGCAGGGGATATTTCTCTCAGCAGAAAAGGTCTTGCTGAACAGTTTGACTGTGTCCCAAGCCAAATTAACTATGTGCTTCGCAGTCGTTTTGCTCCAGAAAATGGTTTTTTGGTTGAAAGTCAGAGAGGCGGACATGGCTACATCAGAATTTTACGCCTTGATTTTTCTACAAGTGAAGAAAAGGTTGAACACCTAGAAAGCCTTATAGGAAGCAAAATTTCTGAGGCTGATGCAAGACGTCTTTTATTAAATTTGCAGAATAGAAATTTGCTTTCATTGCGTGAGCGTTTGCTCATAGAAGTTGCCCTTAGGGATCAAGAGGAAAAAGCTAGAGACTTGTTCGAAATCTCTATATACAAAAGAGATGTCCTTCGTGCTGATACATTGAAGCGTCTGTTGACTAGCCTTGCTTTAGTTTAGGAGAATACAAAATGTTGTGTGATATTTGTGGAGAAAATGAAGCCATAGTTCATGTATTACAGATAGTTAACGGTGAAAAGAAATTGCTTCACCTTTGTAAAACCTGTGCAGCTGGGCACGCTGTAGGCAAAGAGCTTTGTTTGGCAGAGCAAAATATTGATATGCCACCGGTTTCCCCTGATGAATTAAATGCTATGTTGCATGATGTTATTGATAAATTAGTTTTGCCGGAAATTGCAAAGGTGCAGGCACAGATTCAACATATTACCTGTCCTCACTGTGGACAAGAATTACCACCCGAGTTTTTTGATGAGCTTTTTAAGACCTTGAATAATGTTGAAATACAAGCGAGCACAAGACCAATTGTTAAAAAAGCTCAATCTGCAAAAGACAAGGTCACATATTTGGAACGCAGACTGAAGTCTGTAATCAATGAAGAAAGATACGAAGAAGCGGCGGCTATCCGTAAAGAAATTAACAGACTTAAGGAAAAAGCAAATAAATCTTAAAGATACAAAATGCGACGTTAGTTAGATTTTTAGGGAGAAAATAACTTGATTTCAAATTTTAGTGAAAATGCAAAAAAAATGTTTTTGGAAGCGCGATTGATAGCGCTTTCCTTGAAACATGCAATAATAACGCCAGAGCATCTGTTATTGGCACTTTTGCAAAGCGAAGACCCAGTCATTTTAAAGCTCTTTGAACAAAAGGGCGTTTCTATTCAAAATTTTGCAAATGTGATAAAGCAAATTGCCATTTCAACAACCAAAGTTGAAGAAATTGCACAGGATGCTGATATGCCAATACACATCATGACGAAAAACGTTATAGATACCTCAAAAGAAGAGTCAAAACTCATGGGGCTTACCTATGTTGGACTTGAACATATGTTTTTGGCTTACCTTTCACAGGATAATATTCCATGTGCAAAAATCTTTAAAGATGCAGGTTTTACGCTAGAGGAAACACGGCAGGAAATTGCGTTTCTCATGTCTGGTGGTGTTCCACCAAAGCAAGAGAATCAATCTGCCGAGCCGACGGCACCTGAGGCGAAAAAAGCTGAGCAGGAAGAAACAATCCAAATGGATGAAATTCGTCAGCTTGAGCGAGAGAAAAGACAAAAACGTGGCAAACAAAAAAGGCAAACGCCGGTGCTTGATGCCTTTTCTGTTGACCTTACTGCCTTAGCACAGGAAGGAAAGTTGGATCCTGTTATTGGCAGAGATTCTCAACTGGCACGCCTAATACAAATTCTTGCTCGCAGGACAAAAAATAATCCTGTCCTTTTGGGAGACCCAGGAGTGGGGAAGACTGCAATTGTAGAGGGACTTGCACAAAAAATTATTGCAGGCGAAATTCCATTCAATTTGCGTGGAAGTCGTGTCTTAAAATTAAATATGGCAACCCTTATTGCGGGAACAAAATATAGAGGTGAATTTGAGGAGAGAATTTCTCGCCTTGTCTCTGAAGTTGTGCAGTCAAAAGATGTAATACTTTTTATTGACGAACTTCACACTATCATCGGTGCAGGTGGTGGAGAGGGAACATCTGATGCCGCTAATATATTAAAGCCTGCTCTTGCAAGAGGCGAATTTCAGTTAATTGGTGCTACAACAACAAGAGAATATCGTCTTTTTATTGAAAAGGATCAAGCATTGGAAAGACGTTTTCAAACAATAGATGTGCCCGAACCTACAGAAGAAGAAACTGTTCAAATATTACGAGGGCTTGCTCCAAGGTATGCAGCACATCATGGAGTAACATTTTCCGATGAAGCAATAGTTGCAGCTACACACCTTTCAAAAAAATATATTACGGATAGATTCCTGCCAGACAAAGCAATAGATTTGCTTGATGAAGCCGGAGCTGCTGTGAAAACTGAAATTTACAAAATACCGGAAGAAGTCAAGATGCTAGATAACAACATTCAGCTGTTAGACAGCATAAAAGAAAAAACAGCACAGAGCGAGCAATTTAATTTAGCAATCTATTACAGAGATACAATAGATGTTATGAGGCAAGAAGCAGAAATTACAAGAAAAATGCGTCTTGAAAAAATAAAGAATGCATGCCCTGTTATAACAAAGAAAGAAATTGCAGAGGTTGTTAGCCTTTCCACTGGTATTCCTGTCGCGCGTATGACAGAAGAAGAAAATAAAAAATACCTTGAAATGGAAACAATCTTGAAAAAATCACTCGTTGGTCAAGACGAAGCAGTTAGTGCAGTGTGCCGTGCAGTTCGCCGCGGGCTTTCAGCTATGAAGGATCCAAGAAAGCCAGTAGGCTCTTTCTTGTTCCTTGGACCAACTGGCGTCGGCAAAACAGAATTAGCCAAGGTGCTCTGTGATTTTATGTTTAATGACAGAGATGCTCTTATACGTTTTGATATGTCGGAATTTATGGAGCGCCACGAGGTGTCAAAACTAATTGGTTCACCTCCTGGTTATGTTGGCTTTGACGAGGGCGGAAAATTAACGGATGCCGTAAAACGTCATCCTTATTCTGTTGTACTGTTTGACGAGATTGAAAAAGCGCACCCTGATGTTTTTAATCTGCTGTTGCAGGTGCTTGATGATGGACGCTTGACAGATGGACAGGGACGTTTTACAGATTTTAGCAACTGCGTTATTATCATGACGAGCAACGCAGGAGTGAAGGAAGGCAACGCTTCCCGTCATCTTGGATTTACTTCTGAACAGGAAGGGACAAAACGAGACAGAGAAAAATTTGTCTCAACCGTAAAGGACGCTGCTAAGAAACTTTTCAAGCCGGAATTTCTGAACAGAATTGATGAAACCTGTGTCTTTAATTTCCTTGATAAAGAAGAATTGACAAGCATCGTGGAACTTATGTTAAATTCACTAAAAGCAAGAGCTCTCGAACAGGAAATTACGTTAGAGCTCGACTCTGTTGCAATGGACTATATTTTAGAGAAAGGCACTAACCATGATTATGGGGCAAGACCATTGAAGCGTGCAATTCAAAATCTTGTGGAAGACCCCGTTTCAGACATTATACTTTCTGGTGAGGCTACAAAAGGAGATATAATTTTTGTCTCACGTGAAGATGGTGCAGACAAATTGTCCTTTAGAATAGATAAGCATACTGAAGATAGCAAGAATAATAAAAATAACAAAAAAAATAAGAATAAGAATAACAAAAATATAAAAGAGGGTGACTAACACCCTCTTTTATAGTGTGTGGAGTGAATTCAAAATGGAGCAAACTATGACTAGCGAAAAGAATGAAGAAAAAACAAAATTAGATTCACCAGGTTTTACTATAGATTTTTCTGGGAAAAAAATTGTCTTTGTCCGTCACGGAAAATCTGTTTGGAATTTAGAATTTCGTTATCAGGGGCGAAGTGATATTGAGCTTTGTCAAGAGGGTATAGAAGGTGCTTTACGAGTGGCGAAACGGCTGAAACAATTCCATGCTGAAGTCATTATTTCTAGTCCATTGAAACGTGCATTTGCCACAGCGGAAATTATATCGAGCGAGTGTGGCGGTGTGCCAGTCGAAAAGGAGCCCCTGTTGATAGAAGCGGACTTTGGCAAACTTGAAGGGAAAACAATTCAAGAGATTAATGAAACCTATGGAAAAGAATTTTTTGCGCGCTGGAAAAAAAATCTGTTAGACAATACCTTATTTGGTGGTGAGAGTGCGGAAGAAATTATTTCCCGTCACCAAAAATTTGTCAAAAAGTTATTGAAACGACGTGAAAAACACATTGTGTTAGTTGGCCATGGTGCAGAAGCGAGAGCTCTTTTTATTGCACTTTTAGGAGAAGCTCCAAGTAGCATATTTTGGAAATGTGCCGTTGAAAATTGCAGTATTAGCACGTTTTTGCAAAAGGGAGAGAACTTTTTTCTATACTCATTAAATGATATGCTTCACCACAAGGTGACAGCAGATGCAATTTCTAAAATTCCAATTTTTTAAATTAATTTTGTTTTTATGTATGGAATGATTATTTTGTTTTACAAAAACAAATATTTATGGTAGAATTCACTCTGTGTGCTTTTATGATACATATAGAACTAGCACATTACGATCAAAAATTTTAAGAAACGAGAATTATAATTTAAGGAGCCTTCACTATGAAGAAAATAAGCCAATATCTTTTTTGCATTACTCTCATTTTTATATTGTTATTAGGAGTGGCTCTGCCGAGTTTTGCTGATGCTTCTGCAGAACAAAGTGATGCTGCAACGAGATTGAAACAACAACTGCATCAGCACGCACAGAATGCAGAGCGTTTGCAAAAATCGCAACAAGTTGCTCCTGATATTTTAAAGGATGCATACAAGAGGAAATCTAATTCATCAACAAAGATAGTAGCGTTTGACGTTATGGGAAATTCTCAAGTAGCAAAAGACCATATTTTGAGTGTTTGCACATCAAAAATTGGGGATGAGATTGACGAGGAAAAACTACGCAAGGATGCGGAAGCTATCTTTGAACTTGGTTTCTTTGGAATGACTGACTATGAAGTTGAAGATGCTGATGGTGGCTTGAAGGTTACGTTTGTTGTTACAGAGAATCCTAATGTTGCTGAAATTAATTTTGAAGGCAATACTGTATATTCCACAGAAGAACTTCGCGCGATTCTTTTTACTCAACCAGGTATGATTTTCAACAGAACATTTTTTAGAAATGATATTCAGCGTATAAAAGAAAAATACCAAAATGGTGGATATTCTATGGCTACGGTCAAAGACGTTCGTATTGAGGGCGAAAAAATCACCATTGTAATAGCAGAACCGGTAGTTTCTCAAATAATAGTCCAAGGCAATAAATACACTAAGCGTTATGTTATAGATCGTTATTTGAAAGTTAAACAGGGAGAAGTCTTTAATTCAAGCAAGCTTCGTCAGTCCATAACCCGTTTGCAGTCGCTAGGTTATTTTAGTGACGTTAATGTCAGTTTTGACAGTGGAGAAACTCCAGATGAAATGGTTGTTATCATTACTGTTGAAGAAGCACGAACTGGTAAGCTTGGCTTTAATGTTTCTTATGGTACACAGAGCGGTTTTGGTGGTGGTATTACCTATGAAAACAGCAACATAGGTGGTAACGGTATGAAGCTTGTTGTGGGTTTTGAAATTGGTAGAAGAAGCAACTATTGGGCATCTTACGAGCAACCATACATGTCGGGTAAAATATTATCTTGGAAAATCGGTGCATACCGCAGAATGTGGGATGATGTTTACTTCTATTACCATGGTAAGCGTGTTATGGAATATGACAGAGATAAATACGGTCTTTATTTTGGATTTGGTAAACTGTTTAAAGATGAATCACGTTTTAGTTGGTATGCTCTGCTTGACTGGCACAATACAAGAAATAGTGATATAAAGGTCGATTCTAATTGGGGAGAATATGCACGAGATAAGGCTGCTTTGATTAGTGCTGCTGGTCTTAATCCCAGTAACAAAGATGATGTCGTGAAATTTATACGTGAACGTGAGCTTCGTGACGGTAATTATTATTCCTTGACATTAAGTACTCGTCGTAACGGGTTAAGTGAATATGTTGCATATCCAAAGGGTGATGTCGAGAGCGTTCACTTTCAACTAGGCTATGCGAGCGTTACTGGCAGGTCGGATACATACATGAAGTATTGGTTTGACGGTCGTGTCTATTTCCCACTTAATAATTTCTTTGCTGGGATAATTGACAGTGAGCTCTTTGATGGTGTTGATGGTGTTCCTATGTCTCTTGCGATGCGTGCTATTGCAGGTGCTTCCACTGGAACTGTTCCATATGATGAAATGTATGAAGTTGGTGGTGATACTACGCTTCGTGGATATGATAATGACTTCTTGCATGGTGAGCAAATGTTCTTGGGTAATATTGAACTTCGTTTGCCAGTCGCCAAAATGGTTACCTTGGTCGGTTTCTATGATATTGGCGGTGCTTGGGGTGGAGATAGCGGCTGTCTTGAAGGAAGCTTCTTTAATAACATGCAATATGCACCAGGGGTTGGTATAAGACTTAATACGCCAATGGGAAATATTCGCCTTGACTATGCAAACGGAGACGAGGGGCGTTTCCACTTTGGCTTTGGTGATATGTTCTAATGAAAAATACACAAACAAAACAACTGTGGTGAATTTTCTTGCCACGGTTTGTTTTGTTTTTTCTTTTTTTCTGTGTAACGAAGGTTTTGCTTTAGGAGTACCGAGATGAAACAATATACTTTAAAGGAAATTGCAAATATAACTGGTGGAAAAATAGTGGGGAATGAAACACTTATAATTAACGGTGTTTCTGCTCCTGATAGTTATGTGCCAGGAACAATTTGCCCGCTTTGGGAGAAAAAATACAAGAAATTTATAACGCCCGATATGGTTTTATTTACTGTTGAAGGACAAATTGCGGAGTTTTCTTCTGGATTAGTATTTGAAAAAAATCCTAAAGAACAATTGATAAAATTACTTCGGCTTTTTGATACAGCACCAAGTGAAAACTTAGCACAAAATGTTCTTATTGCACTTGATACTCAAATTGCAGAAACTGCAACTATAGGTGTGGGTGCAGTGATAAAAAGTGGGGCTGTTATCTCTGATGGAGCCGTGATAAAGGAATATGCAGTTATTGGTGAAAATGCCTTTATAGGTAAGGGAACAATTGTTGAAAGCCATGCTGTAATATACTATGGAACCATTATTGAAGATGAATGTATAATACGCTCTCATGCTGTTATAGGTTGCCCAGGTTTTGGCTTTATGCCAGATAAAGAATGTGGCATTGTTCGCGTGCCACAAATTGGCATTGCCCACATCAAACGCGGGGTTGAAGTTGGAGCCTATTCTTCAATAGACAGAGCTACTTTTGGTGAAACGCTTATTGGAGACTTCACAAAGATAGATAGTCATGTGAAGATTGGGCATAATTGCCGTATTGGCGCATTTTGCGTCTTTTGTGGCAGAGCTGGGCTTGCTGGAAGCACTATTGTTGGAAATGGTGTTACCTTTGCTGCTGGTAGCGGAGCTGGAAATCATGTAACAATTGGTGATGGTGTTACAGTTGGTGGTTTGTCTGGTGTTTCAACGGATATACCCGCTGGAGCTATGGTTTCTGGTTTTCCTGCACAAGAGCATAAAAAAGAATTACGTTATCAAGCTTCATTGCGTCGAGTGCCGGATCTGATAAAGAAAGTTAAGGAGCTTGAAGTTAAATTGAAAAAGCTTGAAGGTAATTAAGATGAAAACATTAGCAAGAGAATTAACCTTCAATGGGATAGGGCTTCATAGTGGGCAAGATGCATGTGTTACGCTTTGCCCTTATGATAAGCCAGGTATATACTTTGAAAATGATAATGGCGTTTGCTCCATTACAGAAGCTGAGTTAGCTGAAGATTCTCGGTTAACAGCTTTCCGTTTGCCCAATGGTGTAGTGACCCGGACTGGCGAGCATATGCTTGGAGCTATTATTGGCATGGGGCTAGATTCTGTCCTTATAAAGAACAAGTTTGAAGAAATTCCAATTTTGGATGGAAGCGCGGAAGTTTTTGTAGAGCAAATAAAGGATAACATTGTTGATAATGGTACACCCGTCAAAAAGCTGTTTGTTTCCTCTCCTGTTTCTGTGGTGGAGCAGAATGGATGCAGATTAGTAATAGCTCTGCCATCTGAAGTATTAAAAATAACATACACTATTGATTATTCTGGAACACCGGTTGGAATTCAAACAGTGACTTATGAAATAAATCAAGAGAATTTTATTAACATAATCTGTAAAGCTAGAACCTTTGGTTTGACACGAGAGTTTGAATTTCTGAAAAAATATGGTCTTGCTCGCGGTGGTTCGTTGGATAACGCAATGGTCTTTGACGAGCATGGTCTTGCAGAGGGGCAAGAACTTCGTTTCCCGTTAGAGTGTGTTACTCATAAGGTGCTAGATCTTTTAGGTGACCTTGCATTGCTTGGTCAAGCGCCAATTGGACACTATGTTGCCCATTGTGCTGGTCATTCGACGCATGGATTGTTAAGAGGAAAATTGCTTAAGGTATTAAATATCAGGTAGGAGGTTCTCAACATGGCAAACATTAAAATTCATCCAACTGCAATAGTTTCTCCGGATGCTCAAATTGCGTCAAATGTTGAAATTGGTGCTTATTGTGTTGTAGATGGTAAGGTGGAAATAGGCGAAGGCACGATTCTTCGCCCATTTTCACGTGTTTGTGATTATACAAAAATCGGTAAAAATTGCCGTATACATGAGCATGCAGTTATAGGTGGTCCACCACAAGACCTAAGTTATAAAGGTGAAATTACTTGGGCTATACTAGGTGATGGGGTTACATGTCGTGAGTATGTGACAATAAACCGGGCGACAGGCGAAGGTGAAACGACTGAGATAGGTGATGGTTGTTTCATCATGGAAAACGTGCATTGTGCTCATAATGTGAAAACAGGTAAAGGATGCACGATTGCTAACAAAAATGGTATAGCAGGTCATGTTCATATTGGTGACTACGCTGTTATTGGCGGTATGAGCGGGTTTCATCAGTTTGTGCACATTGGTTCTTATTGTATGGTTGGAGGAATGAGCAGACTTACTCAAGATATTCCGCCATTTATGATGGCAGTTGGTGCGCCAGTTAGAGTTTATGACATAAATAAAGTTGGACTTCGTCGTCGTGGCTTTGATCAGGCTCAGAGAACGAAGATTCATAACCTATATAAGAAAATATATGATGAAGGACTACTTTTTAAGGAAGCTATTGCAGAAATTGAAAGAGAATTTCCAACTGATCCAGAGGCAAGATTAATAATAGATTTTGCTCGTTCAACAATTCGTGGTTTTGCCCCACGTTTTACAAAGGAAACAAAAAAATCTGCTACAGATGAAGAAATGGCCTAGAAATATGAAACAGTCATTTAAATTTAAAACCCTTGACAAGTTCATATTAAATGAAGTAAAAGGACCCTTTATCTATGGCATTATTGCCTTTTCAATTTTGCTTGTGGCAGGTGGTTTGCTCTTTAAGACCGCACAGCTAATAGTTGAAAAGCATGTTCCGGTGCTTGTTGTAGCACGTCTTTTTATTTATAGCTTACCACGTTTTATAGTTCTTACCTTCCCAATGAGTTGTTTACTTGCTTCTCTTTTGGGATTTGGTAAGCTTTCTTCCAATTCTGAGCTTGTAGCTTTAAAATCAGCTGGACTTTCATTTAATAGAATTACACGTCCTGTTGCACTTTGTTCAATTTTTGTTGTTTTTGCTATGTTTTTTTTGAATGAAGCAATAGTCCCGATGAGTGAAAAGGCAGCGCAGAACGTGCTCCACTATGAAATTTTGCATGAAAAGGCGCCAATTTTTACTGAAAAGACTTTCTTCAAAGAGGAAGAAAACGGGCAAGTAAAGCGTATGCTTTACATTGATAAGTTGAATAATAAGTCAAAGGAAATGTCCAATATAGTATCCCAAGAGTTCACTGATGGGAAACTTACACAAATAGCTGTGGCCACTCGTGCAAATTGGGAAGATGGGCAATGGCACATGTATGACGGTGCAGTGTTTGAAGTTGATACTGCCACCAAAAAAGTGCAGCAGCTTTTTTCTTTTGAAGATCAAATTTTACACATAAATTTAACACAGAAACAACTTAACATTTCTCATGACACACCAGACGAAATGACAATACCCGAACTTATTGACGCAATAAAATTAAAAAAACAGACAGGCGAATTTTCGGGTTGGCATGAAATGACACTCCACATGCGTTTTGCTGTGCCTTGGGCGTGTCTCATATTTGCGCTGCTTGGTGCAGCATTAGGCAGCAGACCACAAAGGTCAAGTTCTAGTGTAGGACTTGGAATGTCTGTTATAATCATATTTGCTTACTATGTTATTTTGTCATTTTCCAGTGCCTTTGGTGAAAATGGCAAGGTTCATCCTGCTATTGCTGCGTGGTCTGCAAACGTGATATTTGTTTTTGTTTCTCTAAAACTATGCCGCAAGGCTAACGCTCTTGGTTAGGAGGTGGCTTCTTTGGTAGGAACATTCTGGTCGTTAGTGCCTCCTGTTGTGGCAGTCGCTTTAGCACTTATAACAAAAGAAGTTTATTCATCACTTTTTGTAGGAATCTTTATTGGTGCTTTGTTTTATACTAACTTTGCACCGTTAAGTGCACTGGACGTTATTATAAAAGAGGGATTAATTGAAGGTATCGCGGATAAAACTACGGCAGGTATTCTAGTTTTTCTAGTTGTGCTCGGTATTATGGTTGCCATAATAAACGAAGCTGGTGGTTCCTCTGCCTTTGGAGATTTTGCTGCAAAAAGATGTAATACGCGACGTGGTGCAATTTTTTTGACTTTTATTTTTGGACTTTTACTTTTTGTGGATGATTATTTTAATTGCCTGACAGTTGGTTCAGTTATGAGACCTGTTACCGATAAGCAACATGTGGCAAGAGCAAAGCTTGCTTACATAATAGATGCTACTGCTGCTCCGATTTGTATGATAGCACCAATTTCATCTTGGGCTGCAGCAGTTTCAACGACCGCAAAGGGATTACACAATGGAGTAAGTGGTATACAGCTTTTTTGCCAGGCTATCCCGTATAATTTTTACTCAATTTTTACAATAGTCTTTGTTCTCTTTTTAACATTGCTAAATTTTGACTACGGTCCAATGAAAAGTGCACAATTACAGGCTTCAAATGGAGAAGACAAGGATGCATTGATGGAGAAGGTGAGTGTTACCACAAATCCCAAAGCTAATCTTTTTGATTTGTTGGTTCCAGTGAGTGTATTGATAGTTTTTTGTATTACCGGAATGCTCTACGTTGGTGGTTTTTGGAGAGGTGCTAGTTTGGTAGATGCATTTGCAAATACAACTTCTGCGCTTGCCTTGCCTTGGGGAGCAGTTTTTGCATTGGTAATTACTGTTATATATGCTACCGGTCGTAAGGTGCTTACCTTTGAAGAGTGTATGGCCTGTATTCCAAAGGGGTTTTCTACAATGATCCCCGCAATATTAGTATTAACACTTGCAATTGCCTTGAAAAACATTTCTAATTTGCTTTTGGCAAACCAGTATGTAGCCATGTTAATGCGTGGCGCATCTTCATCACTCTATAGTTTATTGCCGGCAGTTATTTTCTTGGTTGGTTACATTTTAGCTTTTGCTACGGGCTCTTCTTGGGGCACATTTGGTATTCTTATTCCTATCATAGTGGCAATGTTTCCACCAGAAAACGAAATGTTTATTATAGGTATATCCGCTTGCTTGGCGGGTGCTGTTTGTGGTGATCATTGTTCTCCAATTTCCGATACCACAATTATGGCATCTGCTGGTTCGCAGTGTAAACATATGGCTCACGTTAGAACACAGCTCCCATATGCACTTACTGTTGCAATAGTATGTTTCTTTACCTATATAGTTGCTGGTTATACGCAAAATCTATATATTTCTTGGTGTTTTGGAGTAGTTATGATTTTGTTGATACTTCTAAACATAAGGGCTTATTACAAAATAAAAAATGTGTAGTAGCAACTGTTGTATCCGCTTAAAATTTATTTTATGTTAAATATAAAAGACGCTTAGTTTTTAGGAGGCACTTTTATGGCAGATAAATCATTCTATAAAGAGACCCTGTTTTTGCCAAAAACAGATTTCCCAATGAGAGCAAATCTTTCTGCTCGTGAACCAAACTTTTTGAAATTTTGGGAAGACATTGATGTCTATCAGAAATTAAAAGAAAAAAGGCGTAACGCCAATAGCTTCATCTTGCACGATGGCCCACCTTATGCAAATGCAAGCATACATATTGGAACAGCAACAAACAAAATTTTGAAAGATTTTGTAGTTAAATATAAATGGCAGCGTGGATTTTTTACACCTTATGTTCCTGGTTATGATACACACGGACTTCCAATTGAATTAAAAGTTTTGAAAGATGACGGAGTCAGCAAGGATGAGCTTACACCAACTGAGCTTCGTTCAAGATGTGCTGCCTATGCAAAAAAACATGTAAAAATTCAAACAGAACAGTTCAAACGTCTTGGTGTTATCGGTGACTGGGAGCACCCTTATTTAACTCTTCTTCCCAAATATGAAGCGACGCAGCTTGAAGGCTTTGCAACAATGGTTGAGAAAGGACTTGTTTATAAAGGATTAAAACCAACCTATTGGTGCATAGATTGTCAAACAGCACTTGCTGCAGCAGAAATTGAATATAAGGATTCAACAAGCCACTCCATTTTTGTTGCCTATCAGTATCAAGATGCAGAGAAAATTTCATCACAATTTGCAGGCAAAAACGTTAACGTCATAATTTGGACGACAACGCCTTGGACGCTCCCTGCTTCTATGGCTGTGTCCGTGCATCCTGTGTATAATTATACCTTCTACAAGGTTGGCGAAACATATTATTTAATTGCGCAAGAATTAAAAGCTCAAGTTGAAGCAGCTACAGGGCTTGCTCTTGGCGAACCAGTCTATACATGCAAGGGGCGTGACCTTGAAAACACAAAGGCTACGCACCCATTCTATGACAGAGTTGTTCCGTTCTGCCTTGCAGATTATGTTACATTAGAGGATGGCACAGGATGTGTCCATACAGCCCCTGGACATGGTGTGGAAGACTATGAAACAGGTGTGAAATATGGAATAGAAGTTTATAATCCAGTTGATCCAACAGGACATTATTATAAAGAAACTCCTATTTTTGGAGGAATGAGCCTTGGCGAAGGTGAAGCTCGTGTATTTGAAATCTTGACAGAGAGTGGCAGACTTCTTGGAGAAAGCAAGATAACTCACAGTTACCCACATTGTTGGAGATGCAAAAAGCCCGTTATCTTCCGTGCCACAAGTCAGTGGTTTGTGAATGTTGCAAAGTTCAAGGATGAAGCCTTGAAAGCAATAGACAGTGTTAAATGGATTCCAGACTGGGGACAGGACAGAATCACAAACATGGTGCGCGACAGAAGTGACTGGTGCATTAGTCGCCAAAGGACTTGGGGCGTGCCAATCCCGGCTTTCTATTGCGAAGATTGTGGTGAAGTCATCTTGACAGCAGACAGAGTTAGAGCTGTTGCAGCAAAGATAAGAGAAAAGGGAAGCGATATTTGGTGGCAAGAGTCACCAGAAGAGTTGCTTGGCGAGCTTGCTGTTTGCCCGCATTGTGGCTCTCATCACCTTACAAAAGACAAAAATATAATGGACGTGTGGTTTGACTCAGGCACCAGCCACACTGCTGTTTTGAATAACTGGGAAGACCTTTCTTGGCCGGCAGATCTCTACCTTGAGGGCAGCGATCAACATAGAGGATGGTTTCAGACCTCTCTCTTGAATAGTGTCGCAACTCAGGGCTCTGCTCCATATAAGGCTGTTCTTACCCATGGATTTATCATGGGACCGGACGGTCAAAAGATGTCAAAGTCTCTCGGGAATACTATGAAGCCAGAGAACATCATCGATAAATGGGGCGCTGATTTGCTTCGCCTTTGGGTTTCTTCCAGTGACTATCGTGGAGACGTTCGTATTTCAATAGAGATTTTCAATAACCTTAGCGAGCTTTACCGCAGAATTAGAAACACGGCAAGATTCCTTCTTGCAAACCTCGCTGGCTTTAACCCAAAGACAGATATTGTTTCTCTTGACGAAATGTCAGAGCTTGACAAATATATAATGTTAAAACTTGAGAAACTTCGTGCTCGTGTAACAGCTGGACTTGATGAATATGAATTTCATCAGCCAATGACCTTAATTTACCAATTCTGTGATAATGAAATGTCTTCCTTCTACATAGATGTTTGCAAAGACAAACTCTACGCAGATTCTGCCACTGCACCGTCACGCAAGGCAATTCGCACAGTTATGTGGCATGCCTTGAAGACACTAACACAACTTATGTCACCAGTTCTTTCCTTTACGGCGGAAGAAATTTGGCAGGAAATTAGAAAAATGGATGCTGATGTGGAAGAGAGCGTTTTGCTTGCAGATTGGCCAACGGAATTTGCAACGGGTCTTGATTCTTCCATTGAAGAAAAATGGGAGCGAGTTTTACAGGCACGCAGTGCAATTCAAAGAGGTCTGGAAAAGGCTCGCACAGCAGGTGTCATAGGTCACCCACTTGATGCAGAAGTTTCAGTTGTGCTTAATGATAAGTTTACCGACCTTAATTTGACTGACACAGAGTGGCAGGAAATTTTAATAGTTTCTTCCTGCAAGGTTGTAACAAGTTTGCCAAAGGCAAGCATTGAATATAAGGATGATTTGACGGGAATAGAAATTACTGTTGAAAAATCTGAAGCAGAAAAATGCCCACGTTGCTGGCGACATGCAGCTGAAGTTGGCAAAGACGGTCAAGAAGTCTGTGACAGATGTAAAAAAGTTCTTGAGGAGCTAAACCATTAAGGAATAATGGCTGAAGAGAATAACGAAGCAACAAACAATAAGGAAACTTTTACAGTAGATAATGAATTAGCGGGACATAGGCTTGATTTTTGCCTGTCCCGCTATTTTGGATTGTCTAGAAATTTTGCAAGCACTTTAATAAAAAATGGTGCTGTCGAGATTGCACCAAGTAGACGCTTAAAGCCTTCAGTTAAGGTGAATGATGGAGACGAAATTCTTGTTCTTTTGCCTCCTCCCCAAAGTTTGGAGCTTGAGCCAGAGGATGTTGCCTTTGATGTTGTCTATGAAGACACGGATATAATTGTTGTGAATAAGCCAGCTGGGCTTGTAGTTCACCCGTCTCCTGGTCACTGGACAGGAACGCTTGTCCATGGACTTTTATATCGTTTCCATGACATTGGAATGTTGAATGGTGTTGAAAGACCCGGCATTGTGCACCGTCTTGATTCTACAACGAGTGGACTCATGGTTGTGGCTCGCAATGGTTTAGCACAGGAAAGTCTATTCAAGCAATTCAAAGAGCGAGAAGTGAAAAAAGTTTATCTAGCGCTTTGTCACGGTTGCCCGAAAAAAGACAAGGGGAACATCGACTACCCCATTGACCGTGATCCGTTTAACAGACTAAAGATGGCTTGCATTGAAGGTGGAAGAGAGGCGTCGACTGATTACGAGGTTATCAAAAAGTTTGATAAATATTCTCTTGTCAAATGCACTCTCCACAGTGGTAGAACTCATCAAATCAGGGTGCATATGGCAGCTATTGGCTGTCCACTTGTGGGGGACACTCTTTATTCTCCCGCACGTCCACAACCATTTGAAGAACCTAGAGTATTTCTCCATGCATGGCACCTTGGTTTTATTCACCCAAGAAGAAGAAAATGGCTTGATTTTTGGCAGAAATTGCCACAGGAATTATTAGATTTTATTTCTTTACTGCAATAATTGATAGACAGATACACTCAATTGTCAATTAAACATTTTATGAGGTTATATTATGGAACAACAAAGCAATATGAATAGAGAAATAATCTTTGGTAGAAATGCTGTGCTCTCTCTCTTGGAGAGTAGAGCAGGAGCTGCGACACGTATTCTTGTTTCAAAAACGATAAAACCACATATAAAAAGCGAAATTCTTGATGCTTGCCGAGCCAGCAAGATTCCCTTTGATGTAGTGGAAAATGCCTTGTGTGAAAAATACGCACCAGCTCAAAATCACCAAGGAGTAGTAGCTTTTGCTACACCAATTGAAAGTTTGGATTTAGAAGACCTTATTAAAATCTTGCCACAAGCACCAAACAAATGTCTGCTAATTGTTTGCGACCACTTGGAAGATCCGCACAACCTTGGAGCTATCATAAGAACAGCGGAAACGGCAGGAGCAAGTGGAGTAATCATTCCAAAACGTGGTGGAGTTTCTGTTACTGGTGTTGTGGTAAAGGTCAGTGCAGGAGCAGCAACGCGCTTGCCAGTTGCGCGCGTTGCAAATGTGGCAAACACTTTGAAACGTTTGCAGGAGGAAAATTTCTGGATAACGGCACTTGACATGGAGGGAAGAGACACTCTTTTTAAAGCGGATTTACCTCCTCGTTCTGTGTTAGTAGTTGGAGCTGAGGGCAATGGAGTGTCTCAAGCTACAAAAAAATCATGTGATGATGTGCGTTTTATTCCTATGGCTGGTGAAGTTGGTTCACTTAACGCTTCTATTGCAGTTGCCTTGGCAATTTACGAGTGGGTGCGAAGCACAAGTAAGATGTAAATAGATATGCAAAAATTTTGATTAGTGTAGTTAATTACACTAATCAAAATTTTTTTTATTTTGTTTGCCTGTCAAGTATTCTAAAAAATTCTTTTCTTTTACAAATTCAAAACAAAAGAATTTCGCTCTATAACAGGATTTTGTTAATTTATTGAAAAAAATAAAAATATACCCGAAAATTTTCGTTTTTTTTCGTTACCCTCTTGACAGAGTAGATTTTTTTGGTATAATTTCGCCTGTGTGTCTGAAAGCATATTCTGACACGCATTGTCTTTTTTCTGTCTTTTTTTACAAGAGAAAATCTTAACATTTTTGTTTTAAATGTTAAGTATTCTATTAGGACAGTTTGAGGTAGTGGAGGTTATTGTGGCTTGCTTTGTTGACAAGAGCAAGGCAAGAAAACCAGGTTTTTCTGTTATGGCAAAAGGCAGCACTCGGCAACATCAAAAACAGAGGCCGAGTCTAGAAGAAAACAATCCACAAACAAATTCTGCTACAAGGACAATCCTAAAAATTATATTTTCCAAATTGGAAGGAGGAAACTTTTTTGCCAACAATTCAACAACTTATTCGCAACGGCAGAGAGGAAAAGAAGAAGCGCTCAAGTGCTCCTGCTCTTATGGAGAACCCACAGCGTAGAGGCGTTTGCACTCGTGTTTACACAGTTACGCCAAAGAAACCAAACTCTGCTCTCCGTAAGGTTGCTCGTGTGCGCCTTACAAACGGTATTGAAGTCACAGCCTACATTCCAGGCGAGGGTCACAACCTTCAGGAACACTCAGTCGTGCTTGTCCGCGGCGGTCGTGTGAAGGACTTGCCAGGTGTTCGTTATCACATTATTCGTGGTGCATTAGACTGTGGTGGAGTCGAGAAACGTCGTCAGAGCCGTTCGCTCTACGGTGCTAGAAAACCTAAATAATATTGGGAGGAATTAAGAATGTCTCGTAAAGGTCACATCAGAAAACGCATTTCAGCCCCCGATACAGTTTATGGAAATCCAGATATTACAAGATTTATTAACTGCTTAATGCTTGATGGTAAAAAGAGCGTTGCAGAAAAAATCTTCTATGGAGCACTGGAATTGGCTGCTGAAAGATTGAAAATGGAATCAAGAGAAGTCTATGAAAAAGCAATGCAGAATGTTCGCCCATTGGTTGAGGTTCGTCCTCGCCGTGTCGGTGGTGCTACATATCAGGTTCCTACGGAAGTGAACCCAGAGAGAGCACAAGCATTAGCTGTTCGCTGGATTCTCAATAATTCACGTTCTCGCAAGGGGATGCCAATGGTGGAACGTTTGGCTCGTGAATTTAGCGATGCATGTAAAGGTGAAGGCGGTGCCGTGAAGAAGCGTGACGAAACGCACAGAATGGCAGAAGCAAACAGAGCCTTTGCACACTATCGCTGGTAATTTTGGGAAATAGGTAATTTACTATGGCAAATTACGATTTATCAAAAGTTAGAAATATTGGTATTGCTGCTCACATTGACGCAGGGAAAACCACAACAACGGAAAGAATTTTGTTCTATACAGGCAGAAAGCACAAAATCGGTGAAACACACGAAGGTGCTGCAACAATGGACTGGATGGAGCAGGAAAAAGAGCGTGGTATTACAATCACCTCTGCTGCTACAACCTGTTTCTGGAATGACTGCCTGATTAACATCATTGACACACCAGGTCACGTTGACTTCACAGTTGAAGTTGAGAGATCCATGAGAGTCCTTGATGGTGCGGTTTCCGTCTTCTGTGCTGTCGGTGGTGTTGAGCCACAGTCAGAAACAGTTTGGAGACAGGCTGACAAATATCGTGTTCCACGTGTTGCTTTTGTCAACAAAATGGATAGAGTCGGTGCAAACTTCATGAATGTTGTTGACCAAATGAAAAAACGTCTCGGTGCAAAGGCTGTTCCACTTCAGTTGCCAATCGGTGCCGAAGACACATTTGTTGGAATGGTTGACCTTATTACACAAAAGGCTCATATCTATGATGACGAGCTCGGAACAGAGTTCCATGAAACAGATATTCCTGCAGAAATGAAAGATGAAGCGGAAGTTGCTCGCATGGAGCTGATTGAGGCACTTGCTGATCACGATGATGAATTGGCAGAGCGCTACCTTGACGGTCAAGACATTACAGTTGAGGAAATTAAGAGAGTCTTGAGAAAAGCAACTATTGCTTTGGAAATTGTTCCTGTCCTTTGCGGTTCAGCATTCAAAAACAAAGGTGTCCAGCCAGTGCTTGATGCAGTAGTTGACTACTTGCCAAGCCCAATTGATATGCCAGACACCGTTGCTGTTGATCCAGATCACACAGAGAATGAAATTGCAATTAAGCCAAAGATGGATGAACCATTTGCGGCTCTCGCATTCAAGATTATGGTTGACCCATTTGTTGGTCGTCTTGCTTTCTGTCGTGTATATTCTGGAACACTTGAAAGCGGAACTACTATATATAATACAAATACGCGTAAGCGTGAGCGTGTTGGTCGTATTCTTCAAATGCACGCAAATAAGCGTGAAGAGCTTACATCAACACATGCAGGTATGATCGTTGCAATTCCAGGGTTGAAGCAGGTTAGAACTGGTGATACCCTTTGCGACGAAAAACACCCAGTTCTCTTGGAGAACCTCACCTTCCCAGAGCCAGTTATTTCACTTTCTGTTGAACCAAACAGTAAGGCTGACCAAATCAAATTGGCAAAGGGACTTGAAGCATTATCAGAAGAAGACCCAACATTTCGTGTTTCTGTTAACGAAGATACAGGTCAGACACTCATCTCTGGTATGGGTGAGCTTCACTTGGAAATCATTGTTGATAGACTTAGAAGAGAATTCAACGTGGAAGTTACCGTTGGTAAGCCACAGGTTTCTTACAGAGAAGCTATAAAGCAGCCCGCAAGAGCTCAAGGCAAATTTGTTCGCCAGTCTGGTGGTAAAGGTCAGTATGGTGACGTTGTCCTTGAAATCGAGCCATTAGAGGATGGTAAGGGCTTTGAATGGGAAGACAAGATTGTCGGCGGTGCTGTTCCAAAAGAATATATTCCTGCAGCACAGAAGGGTGTTGAGGATGCTTTGAATACTGGTATTTTGGGTGGATACCCAGTTATCGGACTCAAAGTTGCAATCGTTGACGGAAGCTACCATGAAGTTGATAGCTCTGAAATGGCGTTCCGCATTGCTGGTTCTATGGCAATAAAGGAAGCCCTTGCAAAAGCAAATCCAGTGCTTATGGAACCACTTATGTCTGTTGAGGTCGTTGTCCCAGAAGAATACATGGGAGACGTCATCGGAGACCTTTCAAGCCGCAGAGGTAGAGTTTTAGAGATGGGCGTTCGTGGAAACGCAAGAGTCGTTAAGGCTTATGTACCACTTGCAGAAATGTTTGGTTATGCAACAGACTTGCGCAGCCGCACATCAGGACGCGGATCTTACACAATGACTTTTGACCACTATGAGGAAGTTCCAAAGAATGTGGCAGAAGCCGTTTTGAAAAAATAAAATTTATAAATTTTGAAAATTGAAAAGAGGTAATTATTATGGCAAAAGAGAAATTTGTACGTAACAAACCACACTTGAACATCGGAACCATTGGTCACATTGACCATGGTAAGACAACAACGACAGCCGCTATCACGAAGACACTTGCCCGTCACGGTCAAGCAGACTTCACACCATTTGATATGATAGACAAGGCTCCAGAAGAGAGAGAGCGTGGTATCACAATCAACATTGCACACGTT
>JAZLJR010000019.1:0-45629 GCA_045617925.1 Synergistaceae bacterium | reverse complement strand
GCAATCGCAACACAGGTTCCAGAATGGGAGCCAAACAAATGTATTCAATGCAATCGTTGCTCTTATGTTTGCCCCCATGCGGTTATTCGTCCATATATATTAACAAAAGATGAGGTTTCTTCTGCACCTTCGGGCTTTAAGGTAAAGGAAGCTATCGGAGCAAAGGACATGTTTTTCTCCTTGCAAATTTCGCGTGATGACTGCACCGGTTGTGGTTCTTGCTACAATGTTTGCCCTGCAAAAGAAAAGGCAATTTCTCCTGTTGCAATAGAAGCCTCAACTTCTTTACCAGAAGAATGGAATTATGCCCTTTCTTTGCCAGAGAGGTCAAATCTCTTTGACCAATGGAGCGTAAAGGGCTCACAGTTTAGGACACCTCTTTTAGAATTTTCCGCTGCTTGTGCTGGTTGTGGTGAAACACCATACGCAAAGCTAATGACTCAGCTTTTTGGTGATAGAGTCTATTGGGCAAATGCAACTGGTTGTTCACAGGCTTGGGGTGCTGCCATGCCTGGCATTCCATATACAAAAAACAAAGAGGGCAGAGGTCCGGCTTGGTCAAATTCGCTCTTTGAAAATAATGCAGAATTTTCACTTGGTATGTATTTATCTGTAACACAACAGAGAAATGCGGTGAAACAATTAGCAGAGCAACTTTTGACAGAAGACATTCCAACTTCTTTGAAGGACGCTACAACAAAATGGTTAAACGCCTCTGAAGATTTTGAGGCTTCCCGTTTGTGTGGGGAAGATTTGTTTGCAGAACTCATTAAGGTTGGTAATCCATCTCAGACAATTCTGAGGCTAATTTCAAGAAAAGACCATTTTGCCAAGAAAACTTTCTGGATGTTTGGTGGCGATGGTTGGGCATACGATATTGGCTTTGGTGGTCTTGACCATGTTATGGCACAGGGTCTCAATATAAATGCTCTTGTTGTTGACACAGAAGTTTATTCCAACACCGGGGGGCAGTCTTCAAAGGCAACACCTCTTGGGGCCGTGGCACAATTTGCTGCTGGCGGGAAAAAGACAGGCAAAAAAGATCTTGGCGCAATTCTTATGAGCTATGGTAATATTTATGTTGCGTCTGTCGCAATGGGGGCGGATATGAATCAGCTCGTAAAAGCATTAAAGGAAGCAGAGGAATACCCAGGACCTTCTGTTGTCCTTGCCTACGCTCCTTGCGTTGCACATGGCATAAAGAGAGGCATGGCTCACGTGCAAGAAGAAATGGCAAGGGCTGTAGCTTCCGGTTACTGGACACTTTACCGCTATGATCCAAGAAAAGAAAATCCGCTTACAATAGATTCAAAAGAACCTTCAAGAGACCTTGAAAAATTTTTGCTTGGCGAAACAAGATACGAATCTCTTACAAGAACATTTCCTGAATCTGCCAAGGCATATTTTGCAAAGGCAAGCGAAGATGCAAAGAAGCGTTACAAAAAATACGAAGCGAATAGCAAATAATTTTAACTTGGTAGGTCAATGGTAAATGGGTAACAAAAAGATAGACTGGAGACAATGGCTAGGTGTAATAGTTTTGGGCTTTACATTTATTGTAATGACAGTTTTTGGTGTTCTATTAGAGTTTGGTTTTTTTGAACCGCTAAGGGCAATGTTCAACTCGTTTTTTTGGACATGTCTTGTCATTGGCTTTGTTGGTGCTTGTTTTTTCTCAGTACTTGTTTTGCTTTATTTTGCAATTATTCGTTTTTTCTCTTTTATCGCTAATTGCTTTAAGTATGGTTTGCCAAACTCAAAGAAACGTCAGGAGAAACTTAACTTAGATCTTACATATCAATATTACTGGTGGCCTGCTCTGCGGGATCGTTTTATTGAGGAAGAAAACGCAAAGAAAAACGCCCCTGCATCTTCTGTATACGGATCAATTGGAAAAGAGATTACCGAAAATATGATTGTAGAAAGGTTAAGAGCAACAGAAGAGCAAAGGGTTTCCCTTGTTAATTATATAAAAACAAAACTCCTAGAAAAGAAAATTACTGCTAGCGAATGCTACACTGCAGCCAATCTAACACGTCAAACATTTTGGAAAATAATGCAGGCAAAAACAGAATCTCCAAAGACTGGTACTTTAATTGCTATCGCTGTTGCCTTAAAACTAAGTATAGAGGAAACAAGAGAAATGCTAGCAATTGTCGGACGTTGCCTTTCTCGTTTTAACAAAGCAGAAATGATAGCAGAGTTGTTTATAGAAAAAGGCTATTATGATGTTGATGAATTAGATCTTGCTATAAACAAATTTGCTGGGGATATCAAGCATCTAGAAGAGTTAAGATAATTTTCATTTGTCGCCTGATAGTTGACCTAAAAAATCTCTTTTTTGTTACAATGCCTCTAAGGTTTATCTTAGTTGTCGGTTTAGGGGCGCTGCATGCAGAAAAGAAAGGGGAAATTATCTATGCACAAGAAACTCATATCTACAATTGTTTCATTATTACTTGTATCAATTTTAGCCACCGTGTCCTTCGCTGATGTGTATGTCCATCCTTACACAAGAAGCGATGGTACACAAGTTCAGGGGCACTATCGTTCAGATCCAGATGGAAATAGAAATAACAACTGGAGCACTCAAGGAAATTATAATCCTCACACAGGACAGAAAGGAACCAGATCTGTTTATTAGTTATTAACTGCTCCAACAACTGATTAACAATTAAGTATAGACCTAGTTAGGTAATGACAATACAATCATTACCTAACTTATTTTTTCTACAAAATTTAATTTTTTGTTAGTAAAAATAAAAAACTATGCTACAATACTTTTTGTGGCATATTTTTTAAAATATTGGTGCTTTGCACCTTAAAAAATAGGAGGATATCTTCATGAGCGACAAATTTACAATCGGTAATTGCCTTATTGAGCTTCACCTTCACCTTGATGGCTCTCTCTCCATCAAAAACGCGAGAGAACTTGCAAAACTCGAGGGCGTGGAACTTCCTGCCAGTGATGCAGAATTAAAAGAACGCCTCACGGTCAGCCCTGGTTGCAAAGACCTCAACGAATACCTCACAAAATTTGATTTGCCAGGTAGCTTGTTGCAGTCTGCAGCAGCACTTGAGCTCGGTACATTCAACCTTTGCAATGAGTTAGCCGATAATGGTGTAATCTATGGTGAAATTAAATTTGCACCACAACAGCACTGCAAAAAGGGACTTACACAAGAGGATGCTGTTCAAGCTGTTATCCGTGGTATGCAGAAATCAAAATTGAAGGGCAGCATTATCATTTGCTGCATGAGATCTGGGGAAGATAACCACGCAGCAAACTTTGAAACAGTTCGCCTCGCAAAGAAATATCTTGGTAAGGGTGTTTGCGCAACAGATCTTGCAGGAGCAGAAGCTGCTTTCCCAAATGAGGGATATGCAGAAGAATTTAAGCTTGCTCGTGAGCTCGGAGTTCCTTTCACAATGCACTCTGGTGAAGCACTTGGTGCACAAAGCGTTGGTATTGCTCTTGACTATGGCGCCAGCCGTATTGGTCACGGTGTCCGTTCCTTGGAAGACCCAGCAGTCATTAAGCGTCTTGTTGAAAACAAGATCACCTTGGAAGTTTGCCCAAAATCAAACATTGACACCTGTATTTTTAAGGACTTCAACGAGGTTCCTATTCAGAAGTTCCGTGAGCTCGGCGTGCTTGTTGCTTTAAGTTCAGATGATGACGCGGTTAGCGACACAAACATCAGACTTGAGTATGAGAACATCGCTCGTGCCTTCAACCTTTCTAATAAGGACATTAAGGAACTTATGTTGAACGGAGCAAATGCAGTCTTTGCAGATGAGGCAACAAAGGCAGAACTTCGTAAAATTATTGAAGAAAGACAGCCAGTATAATAAAAATAAAGGCTAATAAAAGGGGATAGCAACGTGCTATCCCCTTTTTATATACTTGATAAATATCAACTTTGCGTTTATAATTCTCCCGACGCGGAGGGGTGGCCGAGTGGTCGAAGGCGGGCGACTCGAAATCGTCTTAGGGGTTCATAGCCCCTACGTGGGTTCAAATCTCACCCTCTCCGCCATTTGTAATAAACAAAGGACACGAAAGAGCGGGGTATTGTTTAGTTATACAAACAATACCCCGCGTTTGTTCTTATGATTTTAAAATTGTTTTATAGTGAAAAACGGAAACCTATATTAAAGTTTAAGCTGTTTTGAATATCCTTAAACTGTTTGGAAATTTCTGCATAGAAGTAACTTAAATTGCTGAAGTGCCAGCCTCCACCGAGGGAAACTTCCCACCAATTTTTTGCTTGGTCAACAGAAGAAGTAACATCGTCCTGTGTTATTGTGGACTTTGCCCCCCCCCAGTCAAAGAATTGGCTAACTCTCGCGTAATAGTTAAAATTATGGCTCTTCTTGCCAAGAGCCACTCCAAGGCGCGTGAGGAATTTGTTGCTTGAGTCCAGAGTTAGTTTTTCGTTGTTCTTTGTTGTAATATTTGCACCGCTAAGGTAACCCCAAATGGCTTCTATCTGTGGCTCAAGGTAAAAACCGTGTTTGCCAAGTTTCCAACGATAACCATATTCACCAGAAATGGTGGTGGCGTTTATGGCATAATCAAACTCTGTTAATGGGTTTGATGCTGTGGCGTAAAAGGTTTTTACCTCATCGCTAAAGCGTCCTTGACGAAGAATAAAGTCAAAATAGTGTCCGCATTCATATATTTTTGTATAGTAAATACCAACAGAAACGCCATCCATATCGCCTCTGCCGTTTGTTAATTTTGTTGAGCCCTCGTTTATGTCAAGGGATATACCTAGCAACTGGCGGGATTTTTTGTCTCGAGCAATCTCTCTATCATAACCAACCTGGTAGAGGTTGCCATTGAAACCGGCAGAACCTGCTTGGTTATTGTTTCTGGCAAAACGCACCCAAGGAATGTTGCTTTCCTCTCCTCCGCGAAGGTCACCCATGCGTCTTGAAAGATTGCTAACACTCAAGAGATAGGCAGTGTTCAAGGCAACGACAGAATCCTTGAGGGATAAAGCTGCTGCTGACGGGGTTTCACCCCCATCGTATGCTTTAAAGCAATAAAGAGAATAACCTAATTTCACTCCGCCTATAGTGCACTCTGGTGTTGTTGCTTGTTCTCCTTTTTTAAGACCCCTTGCTTCATTCGTTATTTGAGTCGCTAGTTCTGTTGCTTCAGGTTCAGACAAACCAGGTCCTGTGTATAAAGGCTTTTTTGCATAATTATAAACTTCGTTATATAAAACTTCTAATGATACGGGATCGTTTATCCTAAGTGGTGGTACTGCTTGGCTTGCTTGTTGTTCGAGTTTGTTCAAATTTAGTATATATTTCCCACCATCTGCAACCGCTTCTTTCACAAAAGCTCCGTTGCTAAGCAAAACACTGCAGAAAAGAAAAATTAAAAACCCCTTAACGATACCATATTTCAAAATCTTCATTTCTAAAACCTCTTTCTAAAATTTTTGTCTCTTTCTACATAAAAATAAACAAACTTTTTATAGTAAAAGCAATCTCACCAACCCACAATTTATACTACTTTTTTCTTCACAGTAAATATTTTTTTATTTTTTTAACATTTTTTAGGTTTAAACTATCGCTCCATTTACAACTTGCAGGACGTGCGCATTTTTTGCTAATTCTTCTTCCACACTCGTTGTTGAGGCACAAATTTGTCCGCCTCGTTGTCCAAGTTCTCTCAATAAAATCTCTCGTGCTTCGCCGTCAAGGTCTGACATTATTTCGTCCAAAAGAAGAATTGGAGTTCTGCCTAGCTTTCTTGTTATGATGTCTGTAACAGCAAGCATAATAGAAATTGCCACTCTTCGTCTTTGTCCTCTACTTAAAAATGCCCTTGCTATTTTTCCCTCTGTTATAAGTAAAACCTCATCTCTATGAGGACCAACCAAGGGGTAATGGAAGCGTAACTCTCTTTGTTTTTGCAATTCCACCGCATCAAGAAACCTATTCTTTATCTGACCTTTATAAATTGTTCCACCCTTTACATATTGCATTGTTAAGGGGTAGGGACAAAGATTATTTTTTGCTGTTTCCTCTGCCAGAAGAGCAATAAATGTACTCCTCATGCTCCAAATCCATTCTGCTATCTGCTCTGTGGCTCTGTCTATAGCACTTATTTGCACAGAACTTATGTCTTTTGCACTCTTTAAGATAATTGTCTTTTGTTTTATTGCTCGGCGGTATTCTGAAAGTCTGTAAGCATAAGATGGGACTATAAGAGACAGGGCTATGTCTAAAATTCTTCTCCGTGCTACAGCAGGACCTTCCACCAATTCCATATCCTGTGGCAGAAACATTAAAAGAGGAATCTTTTGACGTAGCTCTGTTGCGTTTATTCTTTTTTCACAAAAGCGAAAAGATGTTTTTGCTGCAAGGTGTGCCTCTACAATGTCATTATCTACTGTTTGTCCTGCTAAAACGGCACCTTTTATTTGACTGCCCCATGTAACAAGATTTTCAAGTCCTTTTTCTAGGGGACCCCAGCCTGACAAGATGCTCATTCCTTCCAATATATTCGTCTTGCCTGCACCATTTTTTCCACAAAACAAATTTAGCCCAAGAGATAAATTTATCTCCTGGGCTTTTATATTCTTAAAGTTTGTAAATTTTAGTTTTTTATACACCTTTTACGCCAGTTGTATGCTTTTATTCTTCTTCTTGAATAACAAGATCCTCTTCTGTGAGGTTAATTGGTGCTATTAAGCAGAGGAAGTTGTCTGAATCTTCTCTTTTTATGCCTATTTGATTTGTTGGCCCGTTAAACTGAAGAACTGCATTTTCCTCTCTTATAACACGGAGAGCCTCTAGGAAAAATTTAGAATTTACTCCTATAGTTAAAGCCTCTCCCTCTACTTTGGTTTGGATTTCTTCTTTTGCTATTCCAAAGTCTGGTGCCTTTCCGCGTAGGGTCATTTTTTGTTCTTCGGGTGAAATATTTATAATGGCTGTTTTTGTAAAATCACGCACAATAACATCTACACGCTCAAGTGCACTTATTAGGCTTAATCTATCACATATAGTTGTTGTTGCGTATTCTTGGGGTATTATTCTTTCAAATGAAGGAAATTTTGAATCAACCTTCCTTATAGAATATTCAAGATTATCTGTTTTGAAATAAAACTGTGCTTGATCAACAAATAGATTTATTTCTGTTTCTGCTGGTAAAGACTGAAGAATGCGGAGTAAATCTTTTACAGTCTTCATTGGAAGAAGAGCAGATTCTTCTTCTGCTTCTGGACCAGCCAAAATTGACTCTTTTGAAAGGGCTAAACGGCGAGAATCTGTTGAAACAACATCTATTATTCCATTATTTTTTGCTCTTACTAAAACGCTTGAAAGGTAAAGTGGATATTCTTCTTGTGGAGAGGCACAAATTGCTCCTTCTTCAAGCACCTTTGATAATTCTATTGCTGTTGTTTTTGCAAAGAACGTTGCTCCCTCTGATGTTTTGAGAACAGGAAACTCTTTTGTTGGGTAGCATGGAAATGTGTATTTACTCTTTTCTGCTTTTACAATAATTTTTCCATTTTTCTCCTCAAGTGAAAATTCTTCTCCTTCTATCTTTTTAAATAATTCACTTACCATCTTTACTGGAAAAAGAACTTCACCTGGCTCCTGAACAGTAACACCATTAGCATTACAAATGATTGCTGTTTTAACATCTGTCGCTTTTAAAAGCACTTTTTCACTTGTTGCTTCAAGTAAGATATTATTTAATGCACTTACTGTGTTGTTTGTTGATGTTGAGCGTTCTGCCATTGCCCAAGAGGAGAGAAAAAATTTCTTGTTAATCAAAAGTTTCATTATATATTCTCCTTTTTATACGTTTTATTTTATCCACTATAAATATTATCTTTTGTATATATAAAATTAATAATAATAATAATAATGTGTGTGAAAAAGTGGAAAAGTTTATTTTTATATCTTATAAAGTGAGGAAAGTAATGTTGAAAAATAAGTGGGTAAAAAAAATTATTTTTCACATATCCACAGGCAATATAAAAAATATAAAAATTAGCAAAACATATCCACCAAAAATAATAATATTTCACATAAAATTTATAGATCTTTCACAATTTTATCCACAATAGTAGAAAGATTTTTATCCATTCTTAATTCATTTTCTATCCTCTCACAACCATGCATAACACTTGTGTGATCTTTCTTTTTAAAAGCATGTGCAATTTGAATAAGAGATTGATTTGTCTTATTGCGTGCAAGGTACATAGCAACATGGCGGGGTAGAGCAATTTCTGATGTGCGGGTTTTTGAAAGCATATCATCTACTGTTATGTTAAATGCAGCAGCCACAACCTGCTGAATTAAATCTATTGTAATAATGGAACTGTCAGAGGAATTAAAGAAGTCTTTTAACCACTTTGTTGTATTTTCAATATTTATATCTTCACCACTTATATCAGAACAGGCTACGAGTCTGTTAAGAGCACCCTCTAATTCCCTTATATTCTTTTTTATATTATGTGCAATAAGAGTGAAAACTTCATCTGAAATGTTGTGATAATTTCTGACTTCTGCCTTTTTCATTAATATTGCAACTCTTGTTTCAAAGTCTGGTGGGGTAATGTCCGCCACCATTCCAGACATAAAACGAGAAACAAGGCGTTCGTTAAAACCAATTATATCTTTTGGTTGCTGGTCTGCAGTTAAGATAATCTGCTTATTAGAGTTAGTGAGTTCATTAAAAATATTAAAGAAATATTCCATTGTTCTCTCTTTACCAGAGAAAAATTGAACATCATCTATCATTAAGACATCAAGGGTTCGGTATTTTGAAATAAGTTCCTTGATTTTATCTTCCTTTATTGCAATAGTAAAAGAATTAGTGAAGGTTTCTGATGCTTCATATAATACCTTTGCATCTGGATTTTGCTCTATTACATAATTACCCACTGCTTGCATAAGGTGCGTTTTACCAAGTCCAGAATTTCCGTAAATAAAAAGAGGGTTATAGCTAAAACCAGGATTTCTGGCAACCGCCATACAAACAGACTTAGCAAGATCATTTGTAGGACCTTCAATAAATGTTGCAAAGGTGTAATATGGATTTAATCCAAATTTTGTAGAAGGACCAATTTCTTTTTTTACGTCTTTTTCTATATCATTAAGAGTCTTTATTGCTTCTTGATTTGAAGAATCTAATTCTAATTTTATTTCGTCTCCAAAAGAGGACTGTATAAAAAGCTTGTTTAGAGTGTCTAAAAAGTTATTATTAATTTGATCATATGAAAAAGCGTTTGGTGCTTCTAATATAAGAATTCTGTCCTCAAAAGATTTTGGAAGACAGTTATTTATATATATTAAAAGTCTTTCATTTGCAGAATCTGCTTGTAGAAATTTTAGAAATTCCTGCCAAACGACAGAAGGATTGTCCATAAGTTTCACTCCAAACAAGAAAAAATAAAAGGTTCGTAAAAACCGCTGACTATTTTACCATACAAAAGTAAAAAAGAGGGATAAAAAAACAAAATTTTCCACAGAAAAAAAGGAAATTATCCACAAAAAGTGAATATTTTTGTGGATAAAGTGAAAAAACTAGGTATTTCTACACAAAAAGGCAAGAAAAAAAATTACAAAATTGTGGAAAAGTGGAAAAAAAGGTGGATAACACCATAAAATAACAACACTTTTACCTTTTCTTTGCCATTTTTTCTTTCTCAAGAGCATCTTTCATAACAATATTATAGACTATACAGGCTAAATCCTCACGTGTTAATTCACTTTCCTCGTCTCTAACAGGAGTAAAGAATTTAAAATTTTTGCTATCTTTCGTATGGTTCGCAAAAAATGTGTTAACTTCTTTTTTTGTAATAGGTATTGTGGTTTCTAAACTAGGGTTAATAGGGCTCTTAAAATTTTTACCAGCAAGAGAACTAGCTGTCACAAGAAAAGTACTCCACATAACAGGCCTGTCACAATAAAACGCATCCTCAGAATGGTTAAATATGTATTCGTATAACAAAGCTATGTTGATTTCTTTCCAGTGACGGGTTTCAGGAAAAATATCCTTGAATTGATGAACAGAAATACCACAACCATTTTCAAGCAAAGAGGACTGGACAAACAAAGGATTAACATCGCGAACCTCATGCCCCTGCTTTATCGCGATGGCAGCTAAGGTGCCAGCGGCCTGCCCTGTGTGGAAAGTGACAGGGTGAAGGCGAATAGCACCATTTACAAGACGAGAAGCAGAAATATTCTTTTCTGCTGCAAGAAGACCATCTATTTTTTCTGGGATTAAAGAAGCCATAGGAATTTGGAAAAGTTTTGCTTCCCAAGAAGAAACCGCACCAAAGTCCTCTTTTTTGTCCAATAAATCTTCTTCAAGATTTGCAACATCCCAATTTCCATGAAGGTCTGCTGGGTATTCACCGATAGCAACCGCCCCTTTGTTATAAAAAAGAACTCTCTTAAACTGCGGGTCACGCCTCACATCCTTTGAAGACATGGTTTCAACCCCTATAATTCGCTTTGCTTCGCGAACATAGGGTTTTGGAGGAAAGCATTTTAAAGTTGGCAGGAACTCTTTTGGCATATCATGCCAATTTTCAAGATCACAGGAAACATTCTTGCCAAAATTTTGCGTGTTGTCAATACCCCAATTATAAAAACCTAGTTCGTTTTGCATGTAATAGATAAAACAAAGAGTCTTTATCATGGCAGCTCTGTTTGTTTCTAATCGAAAGGTTGAGTCTGTAAGGTATTTTGCGGGAAGTCCAGGAGCAAATGTGGAGTTATCCTCTTTGTTTATTTTTGTTCCTGGCCAATCGTTTGCCAAATTTATTCCTGTGCGGGAGATAAATTTCCAAGTTGCGCCATTATCTCCCTTTATTTTATCTCTATATGGCGAAGTTTCGTCTGGCAAGGCGCGATATGCGTTGTGTAGCATAGCATTAAAGGGCATCTTCCAAAGTTCTTTACCCCCGTTTTTTGTAACCTTTGTCCTAAACTCCTCTACATATTCATCATAATGAGGCGGTTTTGTTTTTAGTTGAAGTTCACTTGGTAAGCCGTCCCTGTATTTTTTTACAACTGCAACATATGTAATATCTTGAATAATAGAAGAGTCATCTATTTTTGGAAAAATTCCATTTCCTACCCGGTATCTTGCTCCAGTTAAAGGGATAAAATCTCCTGTCTCTGTTGCATCTATAAAAACCTTTGCTTTTATTTGTCTATATCTGCCATCTTTTGCTATAACAACAGAAGTTAGCTTGTTGTTTATTGTTTCTGCAGAAAGAACTGTAGCGCCACATTCTAGGGTGATATTACCAGTTTCTGCCATCATATCCCGCAGGGTCTTATCAATTATTTTTGGCTCAAAAGCAAAGGTGTCTCCTGACCAAAGACAAATACCAACAGGGGTGTTAGACGCTGTATAATACGCACTTGCACGATCTAAAAAGTCTTTATAAATTCCAAATCGCGTTTTTTTCATATCATCCATATTGGCGACGGCAGAAGCGGCAGCTTGACCGCCAACAACATAGGAATCCTCGACCACAAGCACCTTCATACCAAGCCTAGCAGCAGAAATTGCAGCGCTGACACCAGATAATCCGGCCCCTACAACCACAATGTCATAGTTATATATTGGTAATTTTGGCAAAGACTCCTTTTTTTTAGCATCTGCAGAAAAGCAAAAAAAAGCGCTGAACAAACAAGTTGCTATAAGAAGACTACATAAAAAACGAGCAAAAAGCTTGTGAAACATAAATACAACTCCTTATTTTGTAGGATAAGTTAAACCAGAATCTATCTCCGCTTGTTTTAAAAGTAAATCATAAACAATACAAGCAAGGTCTTGCCGTAACAAAGGATCACTTGTGCTTGGCAAAGAGCGACAGAATTTTAAGATAGGCTGTGCTTCGGATTGCAAGAGGAGAAAATCGTTTGTATCCTGCTTTGTGACAACCGTAGATTTTTGAGCCCTTGTTAGATCAACCTTTATATCTACCAAAGAATATATAGTGCTGCAGAATTCCTGCCACGTTACAGGCTCTTTTGGACCAAAAAACTTTTCAGACATAGGTTTCATTATATTTTGAACAAGAGCAAGTGAAATTTCTTTGTAACAAGGATAGGAAACAGGCACATCTTTTAAGCGCCAAATAGAGAGATTTGACCAGTTTTCAAGCAATTTTGACTGCACAAAAATTGCGGGGACTTGCCGTGTAGGGATATTTAGCTTTATAGCTAGACTTGCCAATGTTCCGGCAGCTTCGCCTGTGTGAAATACAATTGGATGCAAACGAATTGCGCCATTGACAAGACGAGAAACAGAGATATTCTTTTCTGCTGCAAGAAGCCCCTCTGTATTTTCTGGAATGAGAGAATTCATAGGTACCTGGAAGAGTCGTGCTTCCCAAGAAGTTGGTTTGGTAAAATCCTCTGGGTCGTCTATTAAATCTTCTTCATGGTGAGAATTATCCCAATGTCCATGAATATCTGCAGGGTATTCTCCAAGCGCTACAGCTTCTGTGTTAGAAAAAAGAGTTCTTTTTAATTTGTTGTCACGACGGACGTCTTTTGAAGACATTGTGTAGAGTCCAACAATGCGACTTGATTCTCGAACGTAGGGTTTTGGTGGAAAAAACTTTACTGTTGGTAAAAATTCTTTTGGTAAATCGCTCCAATGTTCTATGTCGCATGACGTGTTTTTACCGAAGTTTTGCGAGTTATCTATGCCCCAGTTCTTTAACCCCAGCTCGTGCTGCATGTAATAAATAAAGCAAAGTGTTTTAATTAAGGCGTTTCTGGATTCATCTTTTCTAAAGGTGTGGTCTGTTAAGAATTTAACAGAGAGAGAAGGAGCGTCTGTGTTCGTGGCATGGCCCCCCTTTTTCCAACCAGGCCAGTCATTTGTCCAGTTTAGACAAGTGCGTGTGATATACATCCATGTGGACCTATCCCTGCCGTTAACCTTTCCTCTATTGACGTTTGATTCGTCTGGCAAGGCACGATAGGCTGCGTGAGATTCTATATTAAAAGGAAAACTTCCTGGCCAAAAATTACCGTCTTTTGTCACCATTTTACGAAACTCTAGAACGTAGTCATCATAGTGCGGAGGCTTCGTTTCAAGAAAAAGCTCTTTTGGTAGCTTATCACCATAATCTTTTACAACCGCTACATAGGTTATGTCTTGAATGATGGAATTTTCGTCTATATTTTGAGAAATTCCATTTCCGACCCTGTATCTTGCACCAGTGAGAGGAATAAAATCACCGCATTCTGTGGCATCTATAAAGACATTTGCTTGAACGGTGCTTTGTTTTCCATCTTTTAAGATGGTTATTGCGGTTACACGATTACCCTCTAGTTTGGCAGACAAAACCTTTGTGTTGAAGGAAAGGGTAATGTCCCCAGTTTTTTTCATCAATTCACGCAAAGTTTTGTCTATAATTTTTGGTTCAAAAGCAAAAGTTGAGCAATCCCAAAGACAAATGTTTGTCGGGGTTTGAGATTTTTTATAATAAGTTGTAGCTCTATTTAAAAACTCAACATAAATTCCATGTCTAGTTGTCTGCAGGTCATCCATGGTAGAAACAGCAGAAGCTACAGCTTGACCGCCCACCACCTCTGTATCTTCAATAATAAGCACCTTCATGCCAAGACGAGCGGCAGAAATCGCAGCACTGACACCGGATAATCCAGCCCCCACAACCACGACATCAAAATTTTTATCTTTATCTTTTGTCTTTATTTTTGCCAAAGAAAGGCTCGGGTTTGAGGAAACAAAACAAAAAGCAATAATTAAAAAAATCAAGCAAAAAGAACAAAAAGAAAACAAACGACGTAACATATATTTTCCTCCAAGGTTATAATCTGCATATTATACACTATTTAGCTAGTTTATAAAAGGTATATTCTTGATATAGGAAGGTATACAAAACAAGCGGTGCTAATTTTATTTAGCACCGCTTGTTAATTTGTATTCTAAATTTTAGAAATATCTTTTAAGTAATCCCTCTAATGCCCTGCCGTGACGTGCTTCGTCACGTGCCATCTCATGCACAGTGTCATGAATTGCATCAAGGTTATATTTCTTTGCTACCTTTGCAAGCTCAAACTTACCGGCAGTTGCACCATACTCACAGCTCACTCTCCAAGCAAGGTTCTTTTTTGTATCAGCTGTCATATTTGGTTCAAGCTCACCGCCCAAGAGCTCTGCAAACTTTGCTGCGTGCTCTGCTTCTTCGTGGGCTGCCTTCTCCCAATACAAGCCGATTTCTGGGTAACCTGCTCTATGGGCAATGCGTGCCATGCAAAGATACATACCAACTTCGTTGCACTCGCCATGGAAGTTTGCCTTGAGCTGGTCAATAATCCACTTTTTTTCTTCTTCTGTTGGAACAGAATCAAGATTCATACCAACACCAAAAACGTGCTCTGCTGCTAATGGAGCAGCCTCGTCCATTGCCTTAAATTTTGAGCCTGGCACTTTGCACTGTGGGCAAACAAAATCTGCTGGCATAGAATCGCCTTCATAAACATAACCGCATACAGGACATACGAATTTCATAGTTTTTTCTCCTTTATATTTAATAATTTTCTTCTCTTAACTCAAAGTATGCCTGTGGATGAGCACAAACAGGGCATATTACTGGAGCCTTATCACCTACCACAATGTGACCACAGTTACGGCACTCCCAAACCTTTATTGAGCTTTTTGCAAAAACTGCCTTTGTTTCCACATTGGCAAGAAGCTTGCGATATCTTTCCTCGTGTGTTTTTTCAATTGCAGCAACACCTCTAAACTTTGCAGCAAGTTCGGTGAAGCCTTCTTCCTCCGCAGTCTTTGCAAAACCTTCATACATATCTGTCCACTCAAAGTTTTCACCATCGGCAGCAGCTGCAAGGTTTGCCTTTGTGTCACCAATCCCGTCAAGTTCCTTGAACCATAATTTTGCATGCTCTTTTTCATTGTCTGCCGTCTTGAGGAAGAGGGCTGCAATTTGTTCAAAGCCTTCCTTTTTAGCCTTAGAAGCAAAGTAGGTGTATTTGTTTCTTGCCTGAGATTCTCCTGCAAATGCTTCCAACAGGTTTTTTTCTGTTTTTGTGCCTGCGTATTTGTTTGCCATTACACAATCTCCTTTCTGCAATTTGGACAATAACCTTCAAAAAACAAATTGTATCCGCAAATGTCATAACCATGCTTATCCGATATCTTCGGTAAGATGTCTGGCAGTTCGTCCATATCCACATCGGATATCTTTCCACAGGAAACGCATTTAACATGATAATGATTATGAAGTGAAAAATCAAAAAAATCTGCTCCGTCTGGTGTCTTAATTTTTTTAATAAGACCCTCGTTACACAAGATATTGAGATTTCTATAAACTGTGCCTCTACTAATGCTTGGGTGTTTTTTTACCAAATAATCATACAAAAAATCTGCAGTGACGTGAGTTTTCAAATCTCGCACCGTGTTCAGAACCAGCTCTTTTTGAATTGTGCTTCGCCTTATCATCCGGACAATTTGCTCCTTAATTAGTATCTTGTCTTAATAAGGATTATATTTTATTAAAAAATTATTGTCAAGTAAATTTAAAAATTTTATGCGTTAGTTGTGCTAATTTCGCTTTGAGATTCTAATTTTTTCTGTTTTCTTGCACGAATCAAGTTATATATGGGAACCGCAATGAGATATATTGCAAAGAAAATACTTGCTGTTGGAGCACCGATGGTTTGTAACGGCAAGGCACAAGAAATTGACCATGGAATAAGCGGAATAACTGCCACAGCGGTGTTTTCCAAATTTACTGCCAAGGTGGATTTATTCTCATAGCTTGTATCGCAGAGCTGGCATGTCAGCATAACACAGAAAGCCGTGTTACAGGCAATAAAGCCGGACAAAATGGAGACAACCAAAGTTGTTAAAAAATTTCCTGCCTTTTGATCCATATCCTGCACCATTTTTTGTATCTTGTCTAAAAAGCCTGTTCCTTCAAAAATCGAGGAAAAACAGGAAGCAATAACAACAATACAAATAACTTTCCACATAGAAAGGAGTCCGCCACCGCCAATAATGCGAGCAAGCTCAAAATTCTCCGGCTCAAAGCCGCAAATTAAAATTGCTGGAAGTTTTAAGATACTCGTACCCTGCCAAAAGACAGCAATAAAAGCAGCAATTACAATACTGGCGGAGAGAGTTTTGCGCACCTCAAAATGGAAGAAAGAAAGAAAAAGCATAAATACAATCGGCAAGGCGGTTATGTGAGACAGATCAAAATTATCAGCAAAAATTTGCCCTGTTGATGGGTCAGAGCCCATGACATCAGAAATTAGCCCTAAAACAAGATATACAAGTGAAGCAATTAAAAACGGGACAAAAGAAGTTTTTATAATATTTATCAAATTTGCAAAAATACCAGTTTTTGTAATATCCGCTACCAACAGGGATGTGGAAGAAATTGGCGAACACCTATCTCCAAAGTAACAACCGGAAAGCACAGTGCCACCAACAAGAAAAGGAGAAATTCCCATGCTGGAGCCAAGAGTCATACAGACGGTTCCTATTGTTGCTGCGGTGCCAAAAGCAGTTCCAATCAAAAAAGCAATAAGAGAACACCCCCAAAAGGTCATAAGGAGCATGAAGGACGGAATACAATAGCGAGATGCGTGAAAAACGATATAGGCAATAGTGCCACTAGCACGCCAAATTGCAGTAAGACAACCAATAAGCCCCATAGAAACAGCAATTTTTTCCGATTTTTTCAACCCTGTTTTTGTAAAACTAAGCATTTCAGAAAAAGAGTGCCCTTTAATTAGCCCGTGGCAAAAGAAGAGAAGAAGGCCAAAAAGCAAAGCAAAAATTACCGAATAATTGAATGCGACGCAGTAAAACAAAGCCAAGGCAAACAACAGTAAAAAAAGAATTTCCATTTCTTTCCCTCCGGTGAATAATTTATAAATTTTTCGTATTATAAACGAAAACAAAAAATTTAGAGAAATTTTTATGATTTTTAATTTTCTTTAGCCATAAGCGCTTCGCTTCGCTAACACAAAGGGAATGACGAGCGGTGCTCGCCATTTCTAACATAAAGTAAATAAAAATGTTCACTTTTTTGAACATACCGTAAGTCGTAAAAGTAGTAATATCATATAAAAAAGCAGTGTAATTTTTGAGAAAATTTTAAGAAAATTTGGTTAAAACTAAAACCATTAGCCATAAAGGACACAAAGAACATAAAGGCGAGAAGCTGTTGGTAAAACCAACAACTTCTCGCTAATTTTTTTGTCGGCAAAGCCGACAACTCTATGCTCTCTATGTTCTTTATGGCAAAAATTCTTTCTTTATTCGCAGGGTGGTTGCTCTTCTGCTTTTTTTCTATTTTCCTCAAGCAATTTTTTCGTCATTTCAATTTCATATTTTATCTGTCCAATGGTGTCTTTTTCTATCAAGTGTGCTGCTTGTAAAATTCCGTTCATGATAGCCACGTCGCTAGATCTGCCGTGTGCTTTTACCACAACACCGTTAACACCCAGCACAGGAAGCCCACCAAACTTTTCCCAGTTAAATTGTTTTAATATTCTACGGATTGTAGGATAGAGGAAGAAGGCACCAATTTTTGTCAAAAGATGGTCTTCAAATTCCTGTTGTAATTCTTTTTTTAATAATTCCCCGATACCTTCTCCAAATTTGAGGATTGCGTTACCCATAAGACCATCACAAATAATGACATCAGACGCACCGGTAACAATATCTGTTCCCTCTGCAAATCCGGCATAATTGAGGTTGCCTGCATCTAAAATCATTTGCCTTGCACAGCCGATAGTTTCATCTCCCTTTGTTGCTTCCTCTCCGTTTGCTAAAAATCGGATAGTTGGTTGCTTTATGTTTCTCAAAATACTCATGTAAATAGAGCCCATTTGTGCAAACTGGAAAAGGTGCACAGGTTTGCAACGAACAGAAGCCCCGACATCCATAAGGAGAGTTTGTTTGATTCCAAGTGGAAGAACAATCCCCATCGCAGGTCTGTCAATTCCCTCTATTCTGCCAAGCAAAAGGACAGCACCAGCTGCAATTGCTCCCGTGCTTCCGGCAGAAACGAGCCCTTGTGCTTCACCACTTTTTACCATTTGAAAAGCTCTGACAAGGCTGGAATCTTTTTTCCGTCTTATGGCAAGAGAGGAAGAATCATTTGCTGTGATGACCTCTGTTGTGTTATAGAGATGAATGCGTTTTTTTACGCCAGAGCTTGCGCCAACGAGGAAAGGCATAAGGAGATTTTCGTCCCCAAACAAAGCAATTTCCAAATCTTTGCGTTCTTTTAACGCATTGATTGCTGCAAGACACGGTGCCTTTGGTGCATGGTCACCGCCCATAGCGTCTAGTGCTATTAGCATAGAGATACCCCCAAAAAAGAAATTGAAAAAATTATCTAAACATTACTGTCATGGTGTCTTTGTAAATTCCACCACCGTCGCCTTTGGCTGTAAGCTCAAGCGTAACGTCTCCTCCTGCTTTGACAGGAGTGATTTCTACAAAACTTTCGCCATTCACCATGCGGACACTCCAACTTACAACGGAGCCATTGAGATTTTTGCATGAAACACTAATACTTGTTACCTTTTTGTCTGCACCGTCACAGGTGAAAAAGATTTTTTGTTTTGCACGGCTTGTAACATCTGCCTTTGCAAAACAAAGGTTTGTTGTCTTTGGCCTTACGCTCGCAAAACACGGTGAACATAGACTAATTACTAGAGTAAAAATCAACAGTAAAAAAGATAAATTTTTTAGCATTGCCACCCCTCCAACTCCATTTTGAAGTAAACATTTATACACCACAAAAGCTTCTTTTGCAAGCGAAACATTACTCATTTTCAACAATGCACTGCAATTGCTCTTTCCATTCAAATGTCAAAAGGGCATGACGTGCCACAAGCTCTGCAAAGGTATCTTCCACCCTTTTTATAACATTTGAAAGCACTGTGACATGAAACGTTACATTTTCTCCCCACTCGGTTTTGATAAGGTCTTCTGTTACGCCACATTTTAGGAGATTTGTCCGCACAGTTTTTGACATGTCATATTGACCCACTATGAGCAAAAGATGTCCCGTTGTCAAGGTTACAATGTTTGAAGCGGCAATTCCTGCCTCTGCTGCTTCGCTATAGGCAGAAATAAGCCCAGGAACGCCAAGCTTTACTCCGCCAAAATACCTTGTTACCACGAGTAGGGTGTTTGTCAAATTATGGCGTTTCAGCACACCTAAAATTGGTCTGCCTGCCGTTCCGCTCGGCTCCCCTGCGTCACTTCCATATTCGTCTTGAGTGCCTGTCCCAAGGCGATAAGCGTAACAATAATGTGTTGCCCGAGGGTAAAGTGCCATGATTTCCTTTAATGAAGCAGACACATCATCTTTTGAGGCAATAGTTCTAACAGAAGCAATAAAGCGAGAGTGTTTTTCTGTGATTTCTGCTTCGCTACTTTCCTTTATGCCTTGCCAAGTTTCATTGTTGTTTTCCATATTAACAAACCTTTGTAAAAACATAAAAATATAAAAAATTGAATTTTTATCCTGGATTTATGCTAAAATTTTTGCTATCAAAATTCAAGGAGTAATGCTATGAAAAAAATAAAAAGTTTGCTTGTACTTTTGGTTGTTTTCTGTTGTCTTGCCTTTGCAAGTGTTACAGTTGCTGCACCAATGCTTGAATATCATGCACTTAGCGTCGGGCATGGTGATTGCACAGTTTTTAAGATGCCAGATGGGCACATCATGGTTGTTGATGCAGGACAAAGCGAAGCAGCAAGCCATATTATTTCTTACTTAAAGTCTATGGGAGTTCAAATAATAGACCTCTTTGTTGCGAGCCACCCCCACAATGACCATATTGGCGGAGCCCCAGAGGTGCTAAAAAATTTCCGTGTTAAAAATGTTTGGGATAGTGGATTTGCACGGAAAAATTCGCTTGTTCAGAAACATTACCTCGAAGCGGTTGCAAAAAGCGGTGCAACTTTTAAACGAGTTAAAGCAGGAGAAGTTGCAACGCTCGGAGGCGTGAAGCTTGAAGTGTTAGCTCCGGTTAAATTATTAGAAGGGACTTGCAGTGATCCAAACAATAACAGTATTATTATGCTTGTGACATATAAGGACGTTACCTTTTTGATGACAGGAGACGCAGAAAAAGAAGAACAGGCAACAGTAAATTTACCTCACGTCAATGTGCTAAAAGCTCCTCACCATGGAAGTAAAAACGGAAATGATGACCCTCTTTATGCACAAACAAAACCGGACATTGTTACAATAAGCTATGATAAACAAAGTGATTACAAGCTACCCCACAACAAAACCCGCAAGGTGCTTTTGAAGTATAAACCTATTAGGCTTGATACAACTGACGGAGATATTGTGATAAAAACAGACGGAACAAACATTGAATATCCGAAGAACAGAGCAGTGAAAACTGTGTTAAGGGACAAAAGTAAATAAAAATTTAAATTAAAAAAACCTTAGCAAATGCCTTATGGTAGATGCTAAGGCCTTTTTATATTCTCTTTTTATTTTAAAATTTCTGCTACTAGGTTACAGGTATAATTAACACCTATTGGGAAACACTCTTGATCTGGCAAAAATTTATCGTTATGCAATGCCGGCATATCTTCAATTTTTACATTTTTTGGTCTGCAACCCAAGTGAGCGAAAATTGAAGGACGCTCCTTTGCAAAGAAAGCAAAGTCCTCGCCTGTCGGTGGAATTGGGTGTTCCGTAACGGGAACATAACCAATGTTTTTTGCAACGCCCTGAGCGATTTGAGCCATCTTTTCGTCATTTATTGTTGGTGGATAGCCAACCATATAATTTATTTCAGCTTTGCAGTCATAGGTTTGTGCCGTGCCTTCTATTACACGAATAATATGCTTTTGCAAAGCCTCATGTGTTTCATCTGTAAAACTTCTTGCCGTGCCGTCAATATAGCCCTCGCCACCGACAACATTGTAGCGGCTGCCGGATTCTGTGTGTCCAATTGTGATGACAGCAGTTTCTGATGCTGAAATATTGCGAGAAACAATTTGTTGCAAATTCATAATTGTGGCAGCGGTGCAAAGCACGGCGTCTCTGCCTTTTTCCGGCATGGAACCATGGCAGGGGACGCCTTTTATTTTTGCAATTATATGGTCAGAAGCAGCGGAAACAGCCCCAGGCTGTATTCCAATTGAGCCAGTTTCTATTGTTGGCCAAACATGGAGACCGCAAATCATATCTACATGAGGATTTTCCAAAGCGCCTTCTGCAATCATACCCTTTGCTCCACCATGTGGCGTTAATTCCTCGCTTGGTTGGAACAAGAATTTCACACTTCCCTTAAGCTCATTTTTTAACTCACAAAGCACATGACAAACGGTCAGCAAGATAGCGGTGTGTGCGTCGTGGCCACAGGCGTGCATAAGACCATTGTTTTTTGAGGCAAAGGGCACACCTGTAGCTTCTGTTACATCGAGTGCGTCCATATCTGCTCTCACGCCGATGCAAGGGCCATCTCCTGCCCCACCTTTCAATAATGCTGTCACGCCAAAGCCCCCGACGTTTGTCTTTATTTCGTCAAGTGGCAAGGTTTTTAACACCTCTGTGACGTATGCAGCGGTTTTTTCTTCATGGTAACTTTTTTCTGGGTTTTCATGAAGATGAATGTAAAACTCAAGGTTTTTTGCCTTGTATTTTTCAGTAAGCTGATTGATTTTCTCTTTCATTGGCACAATCCTCATTTCAAAAACTAATCAATTATAGCAAAAGAAATCTATTTTGTGAATTTTTCAACGAAATCAACAAAAAATAAAGAAATATGTTATCATAATAGCGTATAAAGATTTGGAGGTTCTACGATGAAAGCATACTTACTTGCAGCGGGGCTTGGAACACGCTTACGTCCCTTGACAAATACTGTACCTAAGTGCATGGTGCCAATCAGGCAAAAACCTATGCTTGCAATTTGGCTTAACTTGCTGGCAAAACATGGTGTTACAGATGTTCTTATTAACACACACTATCTGCGTCCCACGGTTGCCGAATTTATAAAGCAATATAACGAAAACCATACAAATATCAAGGTCACAGAGTTTTTTGAAGAAACATTACTTGGCAGTGCCGGAACAATTGCAGAAAACAAAAACTTTGTTGCAGGTGAGGAGAATTTTTTAATTTGCTATGCAGACATATTGACAAACATTAATATAACTGACATGGTAAAACTGCATAAAAGCCACACAGGACACCTTACAATGGCACTTTTCCATGCGGAAAATCCATCTGCCTGTGGAATTGCTACACTAGATAAAAATAAACTAATTACAAACTTTATTGAAAAGCCGGAAAACCCCACAAGCGATTTGGCGAATGCAGGAATTTATGTCACAGACCAGCATTTCTTTGATTTAATAGATGATAAAAGACCACAAGATATAGGATTTGCCGTCTTGCCAAAGCTTGCAGGTCAGATGTATGGTTACGAAACAAACGCCTATGTGTTAGACGTTGGCACAATGGAAAAATACGAAAGAGCTCAAAAGGAATTTCCGGAAGATTAAAATTTTTTGCCATAAAGAACATAAAGGGAATGACTTTGTCATTCCTAACATAATAGCAAGAAGTCGTCGAAAAATCGACGACTTCTTGCTATTTCTAGATTTTTGTTTTGCGAGATAGAGCTTTTTATTAATTTGACTTATGGAAAAAATTAAAATGAGCCATGAAGAACAACAGGAAAGAATTAATTATCAGCAAAGCTGATACCTAAGTCCTCTATGTTCTTTATGGCTGTTTTTTGGTTTTATAATATCAATTTTCCGCCAGCTTGTTGTGCCTTTTGAGTTGCTGCGTCCAGTTTGTCAAGCACCCCAGCGTTTGCAACTTCTATTTTTGGTTTTTTGGCTTCTGCTGCCAGTTCCTCCAATTTCTTTTGGTATTCCATCATAGAAGCCTTTATTGCTTCTGTGTCACAAGCAAGCCAAGTTACAATTCCGCGCTTGAGGCTTTCCACGAGTTCCTCGCTTGGATCTTCTTCCATTGCACCAAGCGCCTTTAACATCTTATATTCATCTAGGATAGATTCTTTAATCTCTTCTTCCGTGATAAGCCCTTTTTTGTAGAGAATACGATTTATAATATTCTGTTTTGTTTTTAAATTTTCCTCGTTTGCACTGAGTGCTTCCACACGCTGTAGGACATAAGAAATAATTTCGTCCAAGCTTAACTGCATTTGATTTGCCATTTTCAAACTCTCCTTTTATATTAATTTTATTATTTGCTAAAATCCATGGCGGAAACGTGGCATACCAAAGGTATAACCAAAGGTAAATCCACCGTCCTGGTCATAGACAACATAGAAGTTGCTTTTGAGTGACATAAATGGAATGGAGAAGGCAAGACCAACTTCCCACTGGTCAAAAAATCTTTTCCATTTTTCCATGGCCGCACCGTAATTGGTAAAGATTTCTGCCTGAATCCCACCCCACCAAGATTTCAAAAATTGCCTTGCAATGCCAAAGTGAAGCCAGTATGCTTCTTCTGCTATAACTGGAGTTTTGCCAAGACTGTATAGCTCATTGTCTGCCCCGAGTAGTGCACTAAACGCTGGTTGTCTGCTGTCACCAGTTTTAAGGCCAGCGTTAAAAACAATTTGTCCCCACTTAAATGCAGGGATATAAACATTCAATGTGCTACGTGACATCCAGAAATTTTCTTGCAATGCATACCAGGCAAGAGATGAAAACTTTAAGCCTTTTGTGGGCAAAGCCACATCATCAACATGGTTGTATGTAAGAGACATCATAGGTCCATGTTCTTGTTCGTAGGTGGAAAGACCATAATAGTCAAGTTGTTGCGTATAATCTTTTCTCGTGGAGAGTGTCTGGCCTTGGTAACCAAGAGCCATAGACAGCCGTTCGCTAAATTTGTATTGATACATAAGCCGAGCATTGTAACGTATGAAAGAATATTCAAAGTTTAATGGGGTAATGCCAGGAAAATCGTTAGATAATTCATAATTTTCTTCTTGGGCTGCGAGAGACAAACTCCAATTTGTTTTTTCAAAACCCAAGGGCGTATCGTAATCTAAAAAGACTCCCCATTCTGTTCCTAACCTTGTTTCAAGATTTAATTTATCGTCTGGGTAAAACAGATTGCGACGGGCAAGTCCTAATGCTAGCCAACGATGAATATAGGTATTGGAAGCAAATCCGTCCACATAAAATTCGTATGGAGCAGGAAAAACGAGCTTAAAGTTAAGAGAAACTGTGCCATCATCAAGGTCTTGCACAACAGCATTTGCAGATTTTATTTCAAACTTTGATGTAAGGTCGGCTATTGCGCGAGAAACCTGTCTCATGTCAAGAGGTTTGCCTACCATTCCACTGTAATGAGCCTTAAGATAATGCTCGACACGATCATTAGCTCCAGAGAAGTGTAACGCAGAAACAATTTTTTCCTGCCTTTTTACTGTTGTTTCTTCTAGGCCTGCGTGTTCTACAAGACCTGATACGAGCTGTTTGATTTCAGCTAAATGTGCTTCTGCTGCCTCAGTGCCATAACCGATAATTTCGTTTGCTGGTCTATCGGTAAAGGTGGTTACTCCGTGTAAATCTGGTGTGATTACAAGGTCTGCCGCCTTGATGTTTTCCTGTTGTTTAATGTCCATCAAAATGCCAATGGAAGCCATAGCGACATCCACGTCATTTTTTATATCCTCTGGTTTTAAATTCTTTGCGTTAGCGAGGTTTATTGCCAAAATTGGGTGTCCAGGAAAAAGCTCTTTTGCTTTAAGCACAGGAAGGTTTGCTTTGAGTCCTCCGTCAATGTAAAGTTGCCCGTCTATCTCCCAAGGAGCATAAACAACAGGCAGTGACATAGATGCCCTGATTGCGGAGGCGAGACTTCCCTTTCGGAAAGCAGTTGTTTCTCCATTCAGCAAGTTTGTTGCAACTGCAGCAAAAGGATATTTAAGGTAATTAAAATTTGTTTTTGCCCTATGAGAAACGAGATTTTGTAAATAGAGGAAGAAATCTCTATCTTTAAAAAAACCAAGGTTTGTTGCTTGTTTATTGGGGGTAAAATCAAAATTCCAAGAAAGGGGTCGTGTTTTTGGCAGAGGTAAACGACCTGGAGTGGCTGACTCTTCCTTTTCCGAACCTCTGCCAGAGATAACCTGCATAAAATTTGTTCTGTTTAAGATATCTCTTAAGTCAGAGCTTGTGTAGCCGCAAGCGTAAAGTCCACCGATAATTGCCCCCATGCTTGTTCCAACAATGGCAGCAATTGGAATATTCTCACGTTCCAAAACTTCCAAGACACCGACATGAGAAAGTCCCTTCATTCCTCCACCACAGAGGACAAGGACAACGCCCTTCCTGTGTGGGAAGCCCCAGTTACACGGGTCGCTTGAAGCTTGGTCATCATGCTCAGTGGTGGACGGGTCTTGCTCTACCAATTTTTTGAGTTCCTCCGATGTTAACTTTTCATCTTTTGCAAAAGCCAAACAAGGTTGAAAGAGAAAAATCAACACTAAAAATAAAGAAATTATTTTCTTCATCATCATTTAATTACCTCAGTGAATATATAAGTCCAGAGAGTTAAATTTTGTTAATTCCTTTTTCCAGAGATTGTAAATATTTTACATAGTAAACGATAAACGGGATATAAATCAAGAGAGTAATGGTGTCTGTTACTGCTTGGGTTATTTCCAAACCAAAAAGCCCGAAACATTTAGGTAAAATCAAAATAACAGGGATAAAAACTAACCCGTGATTTAGACTTGCTAAAAAAGATGCAGAAGTGGCGTAACCTAAAAATTGCGCCAACATATTGGTGAAAACCATAATAGGAAAACACAATATAAAAATGACTTGGCAACGCAAAGTAAAGGCTCCAACCTGCACGACTTCCGGGTCACTACGAAAAATTGAAATTATTTCTGGTGCAAGGGCAAGCACAAAACAAGAGGATACAATTGTCATATAAAAGCCAAATTTCATTGTTGTAAAATATGCGTCAAGCACACGACGATATTTCTTTAATCCGTAATTAAATCCAATAACAGGACACATACCCTGTCCAAGTCCGATTATAGCAGAGCCAAGGAACATTACAATGCGTGTTACAATACTCATGGCAGCAATTGTCGCATCTCCATAGGTTGCCGCCACAATATTCAAAAAAGCACAGGAAGCGGTCATAAGTCCTTGGCGAAGAGTTGAAGGAAAGCCAAGGGTAAAAAGATATATAGTCTTGCGGGAAAATACCTTTAAGTATTTAGGCGCAATATGCACAATGCTTTTCTTGCGGAGAAAGAAATATAACAAAATTGAAAAACTTACAAATTGAGAAAAAGCGGTGGCTATAGCAGCACCTTTTGTTCCCCAGCCTATTGTAAAAATGCAGATAGGGTCAAGTATTGTGTTCAAAATTCCACCAAAGCCAATTCCCATGAGTGCGTAGGTTGCATGTCCTTCAGAACGCAAGATAGCGTTCATTACAAAAGAACTTGCCATAAAAGGAGCTCCAAGCAAAATGTAGCGAGCATAGTCCATGGCATAGGGCAAAATTGTTGGTGTAGAGCCTAGGTATGTTACAAAACCCTGCAAATTACAAAGTCCGACAATGGTAAGAAGCAATGCCAAGAAAAAAGAAAGAAAAATAGATGTTGTGGCAAAAATATTTGCTTCTTTATATTCGCTAGCACCAATAGCACGGCTGATACAACTGGCAGCCCCCATCCCCATGGTAAAACCAATTGCTTGAATCATTGCCATAACGCTGAATATTACACCGACGGCAGCAGAGGCGCTAACGCCAAGCTGGGATACAAAATATGTATCTGCAGTGTTATAAACAGCAGTAACCAGCATGGAAAAAATTGTGCATCCAGCAAGGGAAAGAATAAGCGGGGCAAGAGAACCTTCTGCCATGAGTTTTTTTAGCGCTTCGTTGTCACTGCTGATTTTAAAATCTGTTATTATTTCTTGTATAAACTTCTTCATTCGTTCAAGTGCCTTCATCTTAAAATTTCGGGTTATTTTACCATAAAACACATTTTTTGTGGCAAAAAAAAGATTTTTGGTATAAAATACAGCTTAATTCAGAAAATTTCGTGAATTTTATGTGGGTATAATGCCACGATAAATGCAGGAGCAACAACAATGGCAAAGTATTTTGACAAGAAATTTGAAACAATGAACCGCGAGGAGCTGAAAAAGTTACAAAATGAGCGCCTCATAAAAACGGTTCAAGATACCTATAAGGTAAGTCCATACTACAAAATGCTATGGGATTCTTCTGGGCTAGACGTTGCGAATTTCCGCGGACTTGCAGATTTGCACAAAATTCCATTTATAAAAAAAGATGATTTGCGTAATGCCTATCCATTTGGCCTTTTGGCAAAAAAGCTTGAAGATTGCGTTCGTATTCATTCAACAAGCGGAACAACAGGAAAAAGAGTAATCGCTTTTTACACAGAGCATGACCTTGACGAATGGAGCACGACAGTTGCCAGGGCCTTGACGGCGGCAGGTGCTGGCAAGGGCGATGTTGTGCAGATAGCATTTGGTTACGGGCTTTTTACTGGTGGAATGGGTATTCACGATGGCAGCCGCAAGATAGGTGCTCTTACACTTCCAATGTCCTCTGGCTCAACAGATAGACAAATAGAATTTATGATGGATCTTGGCACAACTTTTCTTACCTGCACGCCGTCCTATGCAACTTACCTTGCAGAAACAATCAAGGGAAGAGGTTTACTGGATAAAATAAAATTAAAGGCCGGTATCTTTGGTGCAGAAGCTTGGAGCCAAGAAATGAGAGAAGATTTGCAAAACACTCTCGGCATAAAGGCATACGACATATATGGTTTGACAGAATTAGAAGGACCAGGTGTCGCTTATGAATGTGAATGTCAAGACGGGATGCACATAAACGAGGACAAATTCATAGCAGAGATAATTAATCCGGAGACGGGAGAAGTCTTGCCACCAGGACAAAAGGGAGAGCTTGTTTTCACTTCTTTAACGCGTGAAGCATTCCCGATGATTCGTTATCGCACAAGAGATATTGCAATTTTGAACGAAGAGCCTTGCTCCTGTGGTAGAACCTTTGTTAGAATGTCAAAGCCTCTTGGTAGAAGTGATGATATGCTGATAGTCAAGGGAGTTAATGTGTTCCCAAGCCAGATAGAGAGTGTGTTAATCGCCAAGGGCTACACTTCAAACTATCAAATAGTGGTTGATAGAGTCGGCACAACCGACACTCTTGATATCTATGTTGAAATAACACAGGAACAGTTTAGCGATGACCTGGCAGAAATTGCTGCCAAGGAAAAAGATATGGTCTTTGCTCTAAAAGCAAGTCTTGGCATTTTCGCCACAGTTCACCTTGTGAGCCAATATTCCATTGAGCGTAGCGAAGGCAAAGCAAAGCGCGTTATAGACAAGAGAAAATTATATTAAAGGAGAAAATATATGGCACACGTTGTTAATCAGATATCCGTATTTTTGGAGCAAAGAGTCGGAACACTAGCAGAATTTTGCGATGTTTTGCGGGAGGCAGGAGTTGATATGAGGGCTCTTTCTCTGGCAGAATCGACAGATTTTGGAGTTGCCCGTGTTATAGTGGACAAGCTTGAAGTGGCGCAGGAAGCATTAAAAAAATCAGGACGAGTTTTTTCTATCACGCCAGTTGTAGCGGTTGAAATCAAAGATGAAGCAGGAGCGCTCTATAAATTGCTGGAAGTGCTGAAAAATGCAAATATCAGCCTCAAATATTGCTATGCAGTTACGACAAGCCATGACGGCAAGGCATACATGATGATTCGTGTCAGCAGGGCGGAAATTGACACAACCCTTGAATTGTTGAATAAATAAATTTATAACAGAAAACAAAGAAAAACGGACTCTACTAAATTGTAGAATCCGTTTTTTGTTTTTTGCTTTTAGCGGACGCAGTCCGCCTTTATGTTCTTTAAGGCTAATGTTTTTTAGCTTTAGTGCTTAAGGCTAAATATTAGTCGTCGTAATCTCCGCCGTCGCTTCCGCCTTTGTTTGGAGCAAATTCCTTGAGGAATGATTTTCTTTCGCCAAGGATTTTTCTCTCTGGAGATGAATTGCCATCCTCTCTATGCGCAATAATTTCTGCAACCATTTCTGCTGAACCTTCGGACTTAAATGCCTTGATGTAACGTTCAATCCACCAAACCATTTCGTCAACGATTCTGTCCTGAATTTCTTTTGGTTCGTTAAGGATTGCATCGCAATATGTAAGGTTGAATTTTTTATAATCGCCGCTGTTTCTTGCAAATCCCTGGCTGTCTGCATCTGCAACCATTTTGTCCCAAAGCTCCTTGCTGATACCACGGTTTGGATCCTTGTGGTATGTGCCACCAGTGGTAATTGCGTTTCCGGTAACTTCATCTACTTCAAGACCGAAGCAAAGATTCTGGAAAAGTGTTGCAACGTTACCCTTGCGGATACCATAATTCAAGAATGTTGCACATTTATCAATTGGTGTGCCAGAAATGCCGTGCTGTGCTATTGCAACGCCATAAGGAGCAATTGCATCTGCAATTTCCTTTGTGCGTTTCAGGTCTATACCCTCTGTTTGACCTGCTGTTGTGTCGTATGTGCCGTGCTTGCTTCCATTTGAAATTGCAAGATAATCTGGAAAAACGTTCCAAGCATTTAAGCCGCCAATGTAATAGAGGGCTTCTTCTACTGTGGAGAGTTCGCCAGGTCCCTTGATTTCACCAACTTCAACTTCAAGTCCGAGTTCTGGGGAAATCCAGCCGGCAATTTCTCTTGTTGCCTGAAAGTTTTCAAAGTCTGCAAGGTGGCTTGCGTCTATTGCAACAGAGGTAAATCCGTTGTTCAATATGTGTGTCAAGTGGCTTGCCCCCTTGAGTAGGTCTGCTTCACCCTTGATTGCATAGTGGTCAACATGAAGTGCAAAAACTGCACCATGTCCCATTTCTTCAGAATACTTTAATGCGTAATCTGGAATGTTATCATAGGTTGCACCACAGTAGGTTGACTCCGATTTTGCGAGCTCAACCATAATTGCGCTGTTATGCTTCTTTGCTGCTGTGAGGGCAGCTTTGATGACTAGTGGGTTTCTTGCATTTGTCGCAAGGCAGATTGTGCCGAGTTTTTTCATTGCTGCTGCAATGTCACGACCGGAAACAAGTCCCATTTCTGTGTTGCCAAATCTTGCCCTAACATTCAAAGGGCGTCTTGCTAAAAGGGATTGGTATGCTTTGCTTTTAATATCCATCTTTCTCTTCCTTTCTTCTGGCTATTATTTTTTATTATTAAAATAACAAAAACTTTCTCAAAATTTTTTGCAATTTTGCGGTGTTTTAGTGTTGCTAATACCGCATTGTGTTCAAGGAGTATGTGACATTTACGTTACACAAACTTGTTGACATTTAGGTTTTTTAACGAGTTAAATGTCTATGGCAAATTTTACACCCCACACACACCTTGGTTTTCGTTATCTGCATCCTGTCCGCAGTTCACCATAGTGTGCTTTGTGAATTTATCCATGAGGAATTTTTTTGCAACCTGTGGGAACATGATGTAGGACAAAACGTCCTCGTCCTGCATTATAAAATTTTTGATTTCTTTTCTTGCATTTTTCAATTCCGGCTCGATTAGTTCTCCAGGCCTGCATGTTATGGGCTGTTCGTCTTTCAGAACGAGTTTTTGAATTTCTGGGTCAACGGGAGCTGGGGTTTTGCCATAATAACCACGGAAATATTGTCTTACCTCGTTTGGAATAGCACTCCACCTTTTTCCTGTTATGACATTCATTGCTGCTTGTGTTCCCACAATTTGGCTTGTTGGTGTGACTAGTGGTGGGTAACCCATTTCTTTTCTAACTCGTGGCACTTCTTCCAAGACTTCTTGGAATTTGTCAAGGCAACCGCCTTCTTTGAGCTGGCTTTGCATATTGCTATACATTCCGCCAGGGATTTGATACATAAGAATGTTTACATTGACTCCCTTGACGCCCATAATAATGTCTTTGTATTTTTCACAGAGTCCTTCGTAGTGCTTTGCTACTGGAAGCAAACTTTCTAGGTTTATGCCCGTGTCATATTCGCTGTTTGCGAGGGCTGCAACAATAGCTTCTGTTGCAGGTTGGCTTGTGCCCATAGCAAATGGACTGATTGCGCAGTCAACAATATCTGCTCCTGCTTCAATGGCCGCGTAATATGTCATGGCTGCAAGACCTGTTGTGTAGTGAGTGTGGACTTCTATTGGCAAATCTGTAACGGTGCGTATTCCACGAATGAGTGCGGAAGCTGCCGTCGGGGTGAGAAGCCCTGCCATGTCTTTTATGCAGATGGAATCTGCGCCCATGTCTGCCATGTCGCTTGCCTGCTTTGTAAAGGTTTCCAGTGTATGGAAAGGAGACACGGTGTAGGAAATTGTGAGCTGTAAATTTGCTCCTGCTTTCTTTACCGCTTCTGCTGCCACTTCCATGTTGCGAGTGTCATTCAAAGCGTCAAACACACGAACGATGTCAACGCCGTTTTCCACAGCTTTTTGCACAAATTCACGAACAGTGTCATCTGCATAATGACGATAGCCGACAACATTCTGCCCCCGAAGAAGCATTTGTGTTGGGGTTTTTTTGAGGCGAGATTTTATCTGTCTTAGCCTTTCCCACGGATCCTCGTTCAAGAACCTCATACAGCTGTCAAAGGTTGCACCGCCCCACATCTCTATTGCATGGTAACCAACCTCGTCCATTGCCTCACAAATTGGGAGCATGTCCTCAGTTTTAAGGCGTGTTGCCATGATTGACTGATGTGCATCACGGAAACAGGTTTCTGTAATTCCAACGCGGAATTTTGGACGGGCGGGAGCTTTTGGGCGGGGGACATAAGAAGTTTTCTTCTCTGCACCAAAAAGCGGATCAAGAAGAGAAGATATAGCGTCCTTAAAGTTTTTCACAATTCCACTGCTTGAGTGAGCTAAAGCTCTTTTTTCTTCTGGAGTGGTCATCTGAGTGTTATTTTCTTCCATTATATTATCTCCATTTCTTACAGATAATTTATGCAAATTTTCAATAAATAATCCAATTAAGCCGTAATTTTACAACAAAATCCCAGTTTTGGCAAATTAAAAAAATTTTTATTACACATATAAGGAATTTAAAGAATGCAAAATATAGAGATTTATACAAATTTTTTTGTGATATACGTTGAAAAAAATTTGACACTTTACAAATTTATGCTATAATACCCGTTTGCATAATGCCCTATTGTCGGCTTATGCTAATATTGGAGGTTGTTGATCAATGCAAAACACAAGAGCGCAAAGCAAAACACCGCCGACAGGCCGCGCTTACATGAAGCGCAGAAACTTCGGCACAGCACAAAGGCAAATGCCTTTGCCGAGCCTCGTTGAGGTTCAGCAGAACAGCTATGATTGGTTCTTTCAGGCAGGTGTCCCAGTAGACGAAAGAATTCGTCAGGGATTGCAGGAATTGTTCCTCGATATCTTCCCAATTTCCAGCCCAGATGGAGCCTATTCCCTTGAGTTTGTAAAGTATGATATTGATGACAAGCCTTCGATCAGTCAAGAAGAAGCAAGAGAAAAGGACCGCACTTGGTCGAGACGCCTCAAAGCGACATTCAGACTGGTTAATGTGCATTCACCAAAAGAAATTCAAGAAGAAGAATTATTCGTTAGCGATATCCCATGTATGACAGCTCGTGGTACATTTATCGTAAATGGCACAGAGCGTGTTATCGTTAACCAGTTGGCGAGAAGTGCAGGAGTATATTTCTCCGCAGACCTTTCCACACCAGGCGCAGAAACCTATTCTGCAAAGCTTATTCCAGAGCGTGGAGCTTGGATTGAGTTTGACTTGACTCCAAGCGGAGCCGTTATGGTCAAAATTGACACAAAAAAGAAAATTCCAGTTACCGTCCTTTTGCGTGTATTGGGAGTCGAAACCACAGAAGAGGTATTAAAGCTCTTCGGTGGTGATGTTGTGACTCGTGAGCTTGATGAGGACATCATCGGAAGCCTTATTGCAGAAGATGTCTTGGGACTTGACGACACACTAGATGTCAAGAAATATACAAGGATTTCAAAGGAAATTTTTGATATTCTGACAAAGCACGGCCGAACAAGTGTTTCGGTTTATGATGTTCCAAGTGCAATCGCAGCAAGCCTTGAAACAGATAAAACCACCACAATAGACGAAGCAAAAATTGAACTCTTCCGCAGGCTTCGTCCAAACGAACCACACAGAATAGAAAATGCAAGAAACTATATAGATGGTTTCTTCTTTGATAAGGACAGATACAATTTGGGCAGAGTTGGTCGCTACAAATTGAATCGCCGTCTTGGCATGGATTTGCCAGATTCCGCACGTACCTTGTCTCCAGAAGATATCCGTGTAATACTTGGCAAATTGCTTGATTTGCGTGACGGCAACGAGACAGTGGACGATATTGACCACCTTGGCAACCGTAGAGTTCGTGCAGTTGGTGAGCTCCTTTATCAACAGCTTCGCGTTGGTTTCGTAAAAATGCAACGCACTGCTATTGACCGTTGGACAACTTCTGCCACAAATCAGACGGACCTTAGACCAAGCACATTTATTACTGTTCGTCCAATTACAACGGCTTTGCGTGAGTTCTTTAACTCAAGCCAATTGTCACAGTTTATGGACCAGACTAACCCCCTAGCAGAATTGACACACAGACGTCGTCTCTCTGCTTTGGGCCCTGGCGGACTTTCCCGCGAACGCGCCGGATTTGAAGCCCGTGACGTTCACCATACGCACTATGGTCGTGTGTGTCCAATAGAAACGCCAGAAGGTCCAAACATCGGACTTGTTACTTCCCTCGCAAGCTACGCAAAGCTAAATGACTATGGATTTCTTGTTACGCCAAGACGCAAGGTGGAAAAGGGTTACCTCACAACTCAGATTGATTATCTTTCCGCAGATGAGGAAGATAATTTCTATGTTGGCCGTGCCGACCTTCCAATGACAGAAGATGGTAAAATTCTGCCCTCTTCCACAGGAAGAATTTATGCCCGTCGTGGTGACAACACGATAGAAATTTTGCCGGAAGAGCTTGATTACATTGACGTTGCGCCAAAACAGATAGTTTCTGTTTCCACGTCGCTCATCCCATTCCTTGAGCACGATGACGCAAACCGTGCCCTTATGGGATCTAACATGCAACGTCAAGGTGTGCCACTTGTTTTCCCGGATTCACCACTAGTTGGAACTGGTGTTGAACACAAGTTGGCTCATGACTCTGGCTCCTGCATTGTTTCTGTCGGTGGTGGCGTTGTCAAATATGTTGACGCGGACAGAATAGAAGTTGAAGAAGACAGTGGCGAAACAAGAATTTACAAGATGCTTAAATTCAATAGATCAAACCAAGGAACACTTGTTCATCAGCGTCCTCTCGTTTGCCATGGACAACGTATAGAAGCAGATGAAGTGATAGCAGATGGTCAAGCTTGCGACGAAGGTGAACTTGCACTCGGAAGAAACGTGCTTGTTGCGTTTGTTTCTTGGGAAGGTTATAACTTTGAAGACGCTATCCTTCTTTCACGCAGACTCGTGAAGGAAGATTACTACACATCAATACATATTCAGGAATATCAGACAGATATACGTAGCATTACAAAACTTGGAAACGAAGAGTTTACTCGTGACATTCCAAATGTTGGACAAGATATGCTACAAAATCTTGATGTCGATGGTATTGTCCGCATTGGTGCTGTGGTTGGACCTGGTGATATTCTTGTCGGTAAAGTAACACCAAAGGGCGAAAGCGACGAAACACCAGAAGAAAAATTGCTCCGTGCAATCTTTGGCGAAAAGGCAAAAGATGTGCGTGACACAAGCCTTCGTGTGCCACACGGTGAAGGCGGAACTGTTGTTTCTATTCGTCGTCAGACAAAGAAAGATACACCGGAGCTCGAAGCAGGTGTGCTTGAAAGAGTAAAGGTTTATGTCGCCCAGTTTAGAAAAATAACTGAAGGTGACAAGATGGCAGGCCGCCACGGAAACAAGGGTGTTGTTTCCCGTATTATGGCAGAGGAAGACATGCCATATTTGTCCGATGGTACGCCTGTTGATGTTGTCTTAAACCCACTGGGCGTTCCTTCCCGAATGAACCTTGGGCAGGTTTTGGAAACAATGCTTGGCTTTGTTGCTTTAAATCGTGGCTACAAGGTGTCTACCCCTGTCTTTGACTCAGCGCAGGAAAAGGATATTCTTGATGATATTAGATGGATAAAAGAAACTCGTTTTAACCACAAGGAAGTTTGGCGTGGTACGCATAGAGTTGCTGTTTTGAATGAGCAGGAAGGTAAAGAGGCTTTAGAAGCATACAGCAAAGACCCACGTTACACAATAGTGGACGAAATGAGAGACGACTGCAAGATAACAATCTACGATGGCAGAACAGGTGAGCCGATGGCAAACCAAGTTATGGTTGGTGTCATGTATATGTTGAAACTAAACCACCTTGTTGATGACAAGATGCACGCTAGATCTATAGGGCCATATAGCCTTATTACGCAACAGCCACTCGGCGGTAAAACGCAGTTTGGTGGCCAGCGTTTCGGTGAAATGGAAGTTTGGGCATTGGAAGGTTATGGCGCATCACATGTCTTGCAGGAAATGCTTACCATCAAGTCTGACGATATTCGCGGACGTCTCAAAACCTACGAGAAAATCGTTAAAGGTGAAAACCTCTCAACACCAGGTGTTCCAGAAAGCTTTCGTGTTCTTATTAAGGAATTGCAGGGACTTGCGCTTGATGTTGATGTTCAGTTTGCAGATGGTACGTTTGGACCATTACAGACTGCAACAGAGGAAGAAAAACAGCTTCTTGAGCTTGAATTAAAGAAAAAAGAAGCTGAAACTGCAAAAGAAGGAGCCTTTGGCGATAACATGTCTTCTAAAGAGGAAGGACTTGATGAGCTAGATCCTGAATTTGTGAATGTGTTAAAGGAAGAAGAAAGCTTTGATGCAGATTCAGAGGAAAATCAAAAAGCTGCGGAGGAAACTGATGCAGCTACAGAGACATTAACAGAGGAGGAGAACTAATTATGTTGCATAATGGTGAAGAAATATCACGCAATAATATTAGAGGGCTTAGGATAAGACTCTCCTCTCCTGACCAAATTTATAAACAATCTGGCGGAGTTGAGCCAAGCTGGGAAGCAAGAAAAGAAAAGAGAAAGAAAGATGAATGGTTAAAGGCTTCCGGTAATGAACGTGGCCTCTCTCAAGACAGAGGCGAGGTCAAGAAACCGGAGACAATTAACTACCGTTCTTTAAAGCCAGAAATAGATGGACTCTTTTGCGAAAGGATATTTGGGCCTACCAAAAGTTACGAATGTGCTTGCGGTAAGTTTAAGAGAGCAAGTGCTCATGGTGGCAAAATTCCAGATGTTGACATTTGCGATGTTTGCGGTGTGCCAATAGCAGACAGCAGAGTTCGTCGTGAAAGAATGGGACGCATAGAGCTTAATGCTCCTGTTGTTCACATTTGGTATTTAAGAGGTATTCCGTCACGCCTCAGCTTGCTTCTTGGCACAACGGCAAAGGAGCTGGAGCGTGTCATCTACTTTGCTCCAGATCGCAGAAGAGATAGAGTCTATCGTGTTACCAAGCAAGGCAGAGGTCACAAGGCTGTTGGACAAGAGCTTTCTGCAAGCGAAGAAAAGATTCGTCGCTTTTATGACCCAACCTTTGAAGCGGAAGAATTATGGCAAATTGTTTTCGTTGATGAATTTCCGGAGCGTGAGGGCGCAATAATCACAGAGCAGAGATATCAGGATTTGAGCCTTCGCTTCGGTCATGGTGAATTTGAGGCAGAGCCACTCTTTGAGTTAAAAGGTGTTTCAGGAAATGATGCTTTGGTTGTAGAAAGCGAGCTTAATGGCAGAGAAGCTTCACGTGCAAAGCGTGATAAAGAAACGCTTTGTAAAGTTACAAGAGTAGATTCTCTTCCATTTAGCAAGGGAGACCTCATTACAACAAGTGATTATGAAAACTATAATCAGAGATTTGTTGGCAGATTCCGTGCAATTGAAGAAACCCAAGTTATAGAAGAACCATGCTACATCATCATAAAGCATGGAAATTCATCTTTCCAAGACTATGAAATTATTGCAGAGAGTCTTTGCGATGCATGCCTTGACTATGATCCGGATTTCAAAGTTGGCATTGGTGGCGAGGCAGTTCGCGAAATTTTGCAAAACCTTAATGTCTCGGAACTTGTAGTTCGCCTTAGAGAAGAAGTTTCTGAAACAACGGGGCAGAAAAAGCGTAAACTTGTAAAAAGATTGCAGGTGGCAACAGATTTTGATCACTCTGATTCACGTCCAGAATGGATGGTTATGGAAGTTCTTCCTGTTATTCCACCGGATCTTCGTCCAATGGTGCAGCTTGATGGTGGCCGCTTTGCAACAAGCGACATGAACGAGCTGTATCGTCGTGTTATAAACAGAAATAATCGTTTGGAGAAGTTGAAATATTCACCAGCTCCAGAAATAATGATAAGAAATGAGAAGCGTATGCTTCAAGAGGCAGTTGATGCTCTCATTGATAACGGCAGAAGAAGCAGAGTTGTTATGGGAACTGGCAACAGGCCTTTGAAGAGTCTTACGGATTTGCTCCGTGGTAAAAAAGGTCGTTTTCGTCAGAACCTTCTTGGTAAACGTGTTGACTACTCTGGCCGTTCCGTTATCATCATAGGACCGCACCTTAAGATTTATCAGTGCGGTCTCCCAAAACAAATGGCACTTGAGCTCTTCAAGCCATTTGTTATAAACAAACTTGTCTATGGTCCAAATCCAATTGCACCAAACGTCAAGAGTGCAAAGCGCATTATCGAAAGAGGCGAAAATCAAGTTTGGGCAATTTTGGAAGAAATTGTTAAGGACCACCCAGTTATGCTTAACCGTGCTCCAACGCTTCACAGACTTGGTATTCAAGCGTTTGAGCCAGTGCTTATTGAAGGAAAAGCAATGAGACTTCACCCACTAGTCTGCACAGCATTTAACGCAGACTTTGACGGTGACCAGATGGCTATCCACGTTCCTCTCTCCATTGAGGCACAAACAGAGGCACGTGTCCTTATGCTTTCCTCAAATAATCTCCTGTCCCCTGCAAGTGGTAAACCAATTACCACACCAACACAGGACATCATCTTGGGTTCATACTTCTTGACAACAATGGACGAAACAGTTCACGGTGCAAGACGAGTTGAGGATGATACAAACACACTGGAAAAGCTTGTGTTCTCCAGCTCTGAGGATGCATTAGCAGCCTTTGACCATGAAATGATAGCAATCCAAGAACCAATATATTTGAGAAAAGAAGCGGCTTGGGAATGTGATACAGTCACAGAAGTGAATGGTCATTCAGTCGCGGAAGGCAAATGGATTTTGACAACAGTAGGTCGTATTCTTTTTAATGGCGCTCTTCATAAGGATTTCCGCTTTAAAAATATGCAGATTGGCAAGAAACAAATGGGAACTCTGTTGGACGAAGCATATGACAAGGTTGGACAAACCGGTATGGTTGAAATGTTGGATGCCTTGAAAACGCTTGGCTATCACTGGTCAACAGTTAGTGGTGTTTCTCTTGGTGTTGGTGACATTATTGTTCCAGAGGCGAAGCAAGAAATTCTTTCCAAGACACTTGTGGAAGAAGAACAACTTTCCGATCAGTATGATATGGGTATCATGACGGAAAATGAATATATGAGGCAAAAGGATATTCTTTGGGCAGATGCAGGTAAGAGAATTTCTGACGCAATCATAAACAATCCAGATATGTCCAGCAATAATGCTCTTCGTATTATGGTTGACTCTGGTGCTCGTGGTAGCGCTGGACAGATTGCACAAATGGCTGGTATCCGTGGACTTATGGCAGACCCATCTGGTAAAATTATTCGTTATCCAATCACTGCAAACTTCAAAGAAGGACTTAATACACTTGAATACTTCATTTCAACTCACGGTGCACGAAAAGGACTTGCAGACACCGCTCTAAGAACGGCAAAATCTGGATATCTTACAAGACGTTTGATTGATGTTGCGCAGGATCTTATCATAACAGAAGAAGATTGCGATACCACAAGTGGTGTCGAAATTAAACCTCTTACACAGCAGGATGGAAAGGTTGTCATTCCACTTTCTGAACGCATTACAGGGCGTATTAGTGTCAGAGATGTTCCATATCCAAAAGGTAAGAAACTTCTCCTTACAAGGAACGAAGAAATTTCTCCTGAAAAGGCAAAAGAAGTTGAAGCAGCAGGAGTTACTTCTGTTTGGGTGCGTAGCCCATTGACCTGTTCTTGTAAGAATGGAATTTGTCGTGCATGCTACGGAAAAGACCTTGCAACTCGTAAACGTGTGGCAAGGGGTGAGGCTGTCGGTGTTGTCGCAGCACAGTCAATTGGTGAACCAGGTACACAGCTTACAATGAGAACCTTCCACACTGGTGGTGTTCGTCAGTTTACAGGTGAAGATATTACGCAAGGTTTGCCACGTATTGAGCAGTTGTTTGAAGTCAGAGTTCCAAAGAAGGTTGCATTCATTGCACCAGATACAGGTGTTGTGACAGATATAAAGGAAACTGATGGTGGCAAGCGCAGACTTGTTGTTGAAGTTACAGAAGAGGACGGCACAACTTCAAAAGTTGAGTATAAGCTTGTTTCTTCACAGAACCTTTTGGCAGAAATTGTTCCTGGAGTGAAAATAACAAAGGGGCAAGTGTTGACAGAAGGGTACAAGAGCCCACAACAAGTGCTTGATGTTCTTGGTCTTGAAGAAGTCCAGCATTACTTGCTTGATAGTATTCAGGAAGTTTACCGTTCACAGGGTGTTTCTATTAACGACAAGCACGTCGAAACAATTCTTCGTAAAGTTGCTCCTGTAAATAGGGTTCGCATTATCAATGAGGGTGATAGCCATTTTGTTGCAGGAGAGCTTGCTTGGAAAGATGTTGTTGACAAGGAATGTGCTCTCATAGACGAAAAGAATGACAAGACACTGAAGGAAACAGATAAATTCCTTGCTCAGTTTAAGTCTGTTAAGAATAACGACAAGGGTGATGACTTTGCCGTTACCGATGAAAATCTGCCTTTTGTTCTAAAGGTAGAGAATGAAATCTCTGATCTTGTTGCGGAAGATGACAAGGGGCTTGTTGATATCACAGTTGGTAGTGGTAGATTCCGTGTCAAGTGTGAGGGGTCCCTTTTAACAGAAGACTGCAAGTTAAAAGACACCGTCCTTCCAGCAGGAACTATACTAAACGCAACAAATCTTTATGAGATCACTAAAAATGGACCACAAGTTATTTCACTTTTTGACAATGTGAAACTAATGCGTTGTAAAGATGCGAGATATGTTGCACAGGACGTTGAACTTGACGGCAAGGTTATTATAAAGAAAGATTCACTTGTTACTGATGCTGTTATTAACAAGGTTAGATCAAAGGGACTTTCAAGCTTAAAGCTTTGGAAGGTAACAGAAACTATTAACCTTACAAAAGGCGTTGACCATGTTATGATAGAGCACTACTTTGGTAAAAAGGTGGAGAATGCAATGAATGCAGACTACGAATTTATTGAAGATTGCCCACGCGTGTTCAATGCAAAGTTAATTTCTGACCTAAAGGAAGGCAGGATCTTTGGTGTAACCACATCAGATGGTGAAGTTGTCTCAAAAGAAAGTATTATAAAAGGATTTTTAAAAGACAAAGCCTTTGGCAGAATTTTGCTTGATGGTTTCACAACCATTCAAGGAGAAGAAATAAAATCCGGTACAGAGTTAAACGATGCTGTTATAGATGAAATTGCAAAGGTTTGCCCAGATACCATAACAGTAAGAGCTTCTTCTTCTCAATCTGAAACAATTGAGTTCTTGTCCCGTGTTTCATTCCTCCGCCGTCTCATGGAGAAGCCAGAAAGCACACCGGTTGTGCTTGGTGTTACAAAGGCAGCTCTTGCAACAGATAGCTTCCTTTCTGCGGCTTCATTCCAGCAGACAGCACAGGTGCTTGCAGGTGGGGCTGTCCGAGGAGACATTGACCACCTACAAGGGTTAAAGGAAAATGTCATTACAGGGCTCCTTATTCCAGCAGGAACGGGTATTGCACGTAACTTTAACATTAAGGTTAACGAGAAACCAGAGTCTGTGCCTGTGGAAGCAGAAACAAATCTTGACTTGTAATTAAAAAATAGTTAAGAAATTATTAAAAGGTGGGGATTATATAATCCTCACCTTTTATTTTTTTACTTTTATTGCGTATAACACGAGATAAGAGAAGTATTTTTCCTGAATATTAAAAAAATTTTATGTGTTAAGATATTTTACTTGACACATTAAAAAAAAAGTGTATAATACGCACTTGTGTAAAGGAGACAATAGTATGGCGAGGGAAGAAAAATACTTTGAACGCCGTGTTCTAGATGGAATGCTCTTCGATGCATGGCAAGCGAGTCTTACAGAAAAACAAAAAAATGCTTGTGAGCTGGTGTTTGAGCAAGACATGTCTCTTGCTGAGGCGTCGGAAGAATTGGGCGTGTCTCGTCAAGCTGTGCACGATCTTATTAATGCCGCAAGAAAAAAAATGCAACGTTTTGAAAAATATGTTGATAGAGTTGGTGTTGATAGAAAACTAAAGCAGATAGAGAAACTACTGGATAAATTTAAATTTTCCCTTCCTCCTGATTTTTACACACAGATAAAGGAGCTTCTAAAAGAGGAGAAATAGCAAAGTGTTTGATTCGTTAAAAACCCGATTAGAAACAGTATTCAAAGCCCTTTCTTCTCGCGGAAAGTTAACTGAAGAGGATATAGACTCTGCACTTAGAGAAGTTCGCAGAGCTCTGCTTGAAGCAGATGTGAATTTAGCTGTCGTTAAAACAGTGACAGCAAACATAAAACAGCAAGCACAAGATAGACAGGTGGTAGCATCTGTTACTCCTTCACAGCTTATATATACAATAGTTTATGAAGAGCTTATTCGTCTTATGGGAGGCGAAGTTGCTTCCTTGAATATCTCTTCTACTCCACCGACTGTCTTTATGATGGTTGGACTTCAAGGTACAGGAAAAACCACAACTGCGGTAAAGGTAGCAAAAAAGCTATCTTCTAACCATAAGCCTTTAGTTGTTGCCTGTGACCTGCAGCGTCCTGCAGCGGTTGAACAACTCAGAGTCCTTGCAAAAAATCAGGGCGTGGAGTTTTTTGGGCCAAGCGAAGGACAGAGCGACCCAATCGCGGTTGCACGTGCGTCTTTTGATTACGCTGCTTCACACCTATGTGACTTGATTATTCTTGATACTGCGGGAAGACTTCAGCTTGATGAAGTGCTTATGAAGCAGGTCGAGGATATGAAGCGTGCCACCAATCCACATGAAGTTTTGCTGGTTGTGGATTCCATGGTTGGCCAAGAGGCAGTAAATGTTGCCCGTGCATTCCACGAAGCCTTGAACCTCACAGGTGTTGTCCTCACGAAACTTGATGGTGATTCTCGTGGTGGTGCTGCCCTTTCCGTTAGGGAAGCTGCAAATGTTCCAATAAAGTTTGCTGGTTGTGGTGAACACACAGAAGACCTTGAGCTTTTTGACGCAAAGAGAATGGCATCTCGCATCATGGGAATGGGCGATATGCAAGGACTTCTTGAGAGAGTTCAGGCAGCCACGGACGAAGAGGTCATGGATCGTGTTGCGGATAATATGTTAAAAAACCGCTTCACAATGGAGGATATGCTTACCCAGTTACAGCAAATTCAACGTCTTGGGTCGTTAGAAAGTATTCTTGAAATGCTTCCAATTCCAGGACTTTCCTCTCAAATGAAGGGTTCTAAAGTTGATCCAAATGCCTTGAAAAAAACTGAGGCGATAATTCTTTCTATGACGCCGCGAGAAAGAAAAAATCCGGACATCATAAAAGGAAGTCGTCGCCGTCGTATTGCAGAAGGAAGCGGAACAACGGTTCAGCTAGTTAATCAAACCCTTGCTCAATATGACAAGATGAAACAAATGATGAAACATTTCGGCAAATTAGCAACAAAAGGATCGAAATTCTTAAACAAAATGCCATTTGGCAAACTTTTTAAATAGCAAGTAATATTAAATTACAAATAGAAAATTAAGTGATACAGGAGGTGCATATATAAATGTCAGTGAAGATTCGTTTATCACGTCACGGAAAGAAAAGGGCACCGTTCTATCGTTTGTTAGTAACGGACAGCCACTCACCAAGAGACGGAAGGTTCATTGAGAATTTGGGCACATATAACCCACTCACAGAACCAGCGGAAATCAAAGTTGATGCTGATCGCACAAATTACTGGCTCTCAAAGGGAGCTCTCCCTTCAGAGACAGTCAAGGGTCTTTTGGTAAAAGCCGGCGTTATCGCAGGTTAAGCAACACACAAATTAAAAATTTATTAAACTGAAAGGAAGAAAAACAATGTCTAATTACGCAGAATTAGTTGAATTTATCGCAAAGAGCCTCGTTACCAAACCAGAGGCAGTGGCAGTTGAGGAGACAAAGGATGAAGAGACAGGATTTGTCCGCGTTCTTATCTCTGTTGATGCAGAGGATACAGGCCGTATCATTGGTAAGAAAGGTGCAACAATCAATTCAATCCGCCACGTTGCCAAGGCAGCATCTGTCAAGGCTGGCGAGAGAGTTGATGTAGACGTCAAGGAGTCCCTTTAGTTGCCACAAAGATACGAGATAGGTCGTATCGTTAACACACATGGTGTGAGGGGAGATGTTAAAATCTACCCCACAACCGATTTTCCAGAAAGGTTCTTGGGTATGAAAAGCCTAACCGTTTCCACACGTTCTGGGCTTCTTACTTACCCGATTAAGAGCATAAGACTATTGGAAGGAAAAAATGTTTTCCTTGCTCACCTTGAGGGAATCGAAACAATGGAAGCAGCGCAAGCTCTGCAAGGGTTCACAATAACCGTGTCAGAGGATGAGCGCGTTCCACTGGAAGAAGATGAATATTGGCTTTCAGACATAATCGGAAGTACGGTTGTTGCGGAGACGGGCGAAGAACTTGGAACCGTGACGGAATTTATGCAAACAGGTTCAAATGATGTCTATGTTGTAAAGGATACAAAAGGCAAATTGCAGGCAATTCCTGCAGTGAAAGATGTTGTCAAAAGTGTTGATGTAGCGTCACACAAGATAACAGTTTGTTTGCCAGAAGGTCTTTGGAACGAGTAAAATGAAAATCACAATTTTGACTGCTTTTCCTGAAATGATAGAGAATTATGTTTCTTCTAGCATACTTGGCAGAGCAAGAAAAAATAATGCTCTCATAATTAATATTGTGAACATTCATGATTTTGCATTAGATAGCTATGGACACATAGACGACTATTGCTATGGTAGAGGTGGAATGCTCCTCTCTGCAGTGTCGCTTGAAAAGGCATTAACGAGTGCTAGAGAAAATTTCCACGATGGGAAGAAGCCGTTTGTGGTTTTTCCTACTCCGGAGGGAGTTCATCTAAATCAAGACATTATAGAAGATTTGGCTGGTCAGGAAGAAATTCTTATCATCTGCGGTCACTACGAAGGTCTTGATGATAGGTTTGTGGAAACGGCCGTTGATTTAAAGGTTTCGCTTGGTGACTTTGTCGTTACCGGTGGGGAGCTTGCAGCAATGGCAGTGATTGATTCTGTGGCACGGCTTTTGCCAAATGTTGTAGGAAGCGAAGCAAGTGTAACAAACGATTCCTTTTATGATGGAATGCTTGATACGCCACACTACACACGGCCAGAAGTTTGGAATGACTTGAAGGTGCCACCTGTTTTGCTTTCTGGTAACGAAAGCGAAATAGATGCTTGGCGACGCAGAAAATCAATAGAACGAACATTAAAGACAAGGCCGGATATCTTGGCACGTTGTCCCTTGAATCCATGGATTTCATCTGGGGCATATGTGGCAGAAGTTCATTATCCTGTGCTTGGCAAAAATGGTGAAGTCTGTGCTTCAGGCTTTACAGCTCTTGATTTACACGACATAGCAAGAGCCGCAAGAACCTACGGCATAAAAAAATATCTGCTCATCACCCCTGTCAAAGAACAGAGGGAAATGGCACAAAAAATCAAGGATCACTGGACAAAAGGTTGGGGTGCCTCCTATAACGAGGCGCGGCGAGAAGCCTTTTCAACCTTGAAAATCTGTGCGTCACTAGAAGGTGCAATTGAGTGGGTGAAAGAAAAAGAAAAAAAAGAACCCTACACCATAGCAACGAGCGCGAGAAAACGAGCTGGTTCTATGGGGTGGGTGGCAGTAAAAAGACACATATTTGAGCAAGACGTTCCTCCAGTTTTTCTTTTTGGGACAAGTTGGGGGCTTGCAGATAGTGTTTTTGAAGCTGCAGGTGTCACGATGTCACCACTCCTTGGTGGCGGTGACGAATATAATCACTTGTCTGTTCGTAGTGCAGTGAGCATTGTGTTAGACAGGTTTTTTGCAAAAAAATAGTAAAGGAGTAAATAAAAATGCAAGATCCAAGAATAGCACTTGTAGAAAAACAATATCACAAGCCAGCAGGCGAAATTCCAGAATTTCGTTCTGG
>JAZLJR010000018.1:0-37127 GCA_045617925.1 Synergistaceae bacterium | reverse complement strand
ATACAGCACCAGGTATGACCGCTACAAGCCTAGTTCCAAAAGCAGCTAGGGCATTTGGGCTTGAATTTCCACAATTTTTACAACAAGTAATAGAAAGGTCATTTGCACTCAAACGATAAATTACAAAAAAAAGATGAAGCATACGCTTCATCTTTTTTTTGTAATTAAAACATAATAAATATTAATAAATATTAATTTTGCTTTAACAACGAAAAATCTCCAATTTTACCGAAGAAAATATCACAAGCTTTCAACAGAGCAAGTCTATTTTGTCTAACGGCTTCATCTTTATCCATAACAAGCACCTTGTCAAAAAATTCTGTAATAACGGGTGACATTTCAGCCATTGTCTTTGCAAGTGTATCCCAATCGCATGACGTAATTGCCTTGTCCGCATCAACATTAGCATTCTTAAGCTCTGTGTAAAGTTTCTTTTCTTCATCTAATACGAAGAGCTTTTTATCAATGGCAAGCTCATTAGAAACAGACTGTTTTGCTACAATATTTTTGACACGAACAGCAGCAGTAACAAGATCCGCAAACCATGTGTCATCTGCATTCTTCGTAAGAACAGATGCCATCTTCAGTGACTGAAGTGGTCTTGCAGCCTGGTTCTCCGATGCTAAAGTGATAGAGCTTAAGGCAAGTCCACGTTCTTTCAACTGTATTTGAGTTCTTTGCTTTATGAATAATAATAATTTTTCCAGTCTGTCATTTTCTAAATTTAATAAATCAGATGCAAAATTAAATACTTCCTTGAGATCTACATCAAGGTTAAGCCCCCAGATTAGTTCATTTATTGTCCTTGCTGCACGGCGAAGTCCGTAAGGGTCTGCCTGACTTGTTGGTTCTGCACCAATTTTATAGATTGCAACTAATGTATCAAATCTTTCTGCCAAGCCAAGTAAAGCTCCGTAGATTTGTGTGGGTAATTCACCGCCTGCCTGTTTTGGAAGATATTGCTCATAAAGTGCAAGTGCGACTTCTTCTCTTTCACCTGCCCTACGTGCATACTCTCTTCCCATAACACCTTGAACATCTGAAAATTCATATACCATATTGCTTACTAGGTCTGCCTTTGCTAAATCGCATGCACGAGAAAGAATATCAGTTGAAAGATTTAAATTCAGTTTTTCTGCTAAGAACAAAGCAATTTCCTTAACTCTTTGAACCTTATCATAAAGGCTTCCTAGTTGCTGTTGGTATGTAACATTTTTTAGGCTATCTGCCATTTCATCAAGAGATTTCTTTGCATCCTCATTCCAAAAGAACAGTGCATCATATAAGCGAGCTCGTAATACTCGCTCATTCCCATCTTGAACAACTGACATATCCTTGACAATGTTATTTGAAACACCGACAAAGTAAGGCATTAATTTACCTCTGTCATCTGTAACGGGGAAGTATTTTTGATTAGTAACCATTGAGAGAATTGAGACTTCCTGTGGAATTGCTAAAAATTCTTCATCAAAAGTGCCCAAAAATGGGACAGGATATTCGTTCAAGTGCACGTTCTCGTGTAATAGCTCTTGGTCAACAGAAACCTTTGCTCCAAGCTGCTTTTCAATATCCGCTATTCCAGATAATATCATCTTAGCCCTTTCCCTTGGGTCCGTGATAACAAAATTTTCTTTCATTTTTTTATCGTAATCAGATGCAAAATCAAGCTGAACGTTTTTTGCTCCCATAAAACGATGTCCACGGCTAAAGCGCGATGTTGCTAGCCCAGCAAATTCAAACTGTATAACACGATCGTCGTATAGGGCAACAAGCCAACGAACAGGTCTAGCAAAACGAGTCGTTTTTTCCTTCCAATACATATTTTTGGGAAAAGTAAGTTCCGCGGCAATTCCTCTTAATATTTCTGGTAAAAGTTCTTCCGTAGGCTGACCTTCTTTTACTACCTCTGCCACAAGATATTGTCCACCGGCAATATCTGCAACTTTTAAATCGCTTGCCTCAAGCCCTTTACTTTTGGCAAAACCGATAGCTGCCTTGCTAAAATTTCCAGCTTCGTCATAGGCAGCTTTTGCAGCTGGTCCTTTAAAAACCTCTTTAGCAGTCTCTGTAGTAGTAGCAACACTATGCACTTGAAGAACAAGACGGCTAGGAGTAGATTTAACAGTAAGATCTTTGTACGTAACCTTTGCCTCTGCCAATTTCTTCTTTGCGTTAGACTCTATATCTGCAAGGGTTTGCTTCATAAAGCGTGCAGGAATTTCTTCTGTTCCAATTTCAAAAAGTATCTCTGACATTTTTATTCACCATCATTCTCAAAAGAATCAAATTTTCCCAATAGAGGATAGCCCATTGCTTCACGCTGCTCAACATAGGCTTTGCAACATGCAGAAGCAAGTGCACGGACACGCCCAATATAGCTAGTTCTTTCCGTAACACTAATTGCATTTCTTGCATCTAGCAAGTTAAAGGAATGTGAGCATTTCAAAACATAATCGTAGGCAGGCAAAACTAATCCCTTAGCAAGAACACTTTTAGACTCATGCTCAAATTTATTAAACAAATCAAAAAGCATTTCTGTATCTGCTACTTCAAAATTATAGGTCGAATGCTCCACTTCACCCTGATGATGAACATCTCCATATTTAATGCTTCCAACCCAATCCAGGTCATATACATTATTAACACCTTGAACAAACATTGCAATTCGTTCAATACCATAGGTAATTTCTGCTGGCACAACTTCCATATCAACGCCACCCATTTGCTGGAAATATGTAAATTGTGTTACTTCCATACCATCTAACCAAACTTCCCAACCAAGCCCCCAAGCACCAGTGGTTGGATTTTCCCAGTCATCTTCCACAAAACGAATGTCATGTTCTTCCGGTTTTATTCCAAGTTCACGCAAACTTTCTATATAGAGGTCTTGAATGTTAGCAGGAGCTGGCTTAATGATAACCTGATATTGATAATAATGCTGAAGTCTGTTTGGATTTTCTCCATAACGTCCATCTGTTGGGCGACGAGAAGGCTCGACATAAGCAACACGCCATGGTTCAGGTCCCAACACACGAAGCGTAGTTGCTGGATTCATTGTTCCCGCACCAACCTCAAGATCGTAAGGCTGTTGTATGACACAACCTTGTGAAGCCCAATAACTCTGCAACTTCATTACAATTTCTTGAAAATTCAATTTTTATCTCCTCCAAATTTTATTTCATTCTGTCAAAATAATTTTCTAATATCTTCGAACATTTGCCAAGTTTATTAGTGTAATTGGCAGATTTACACCAACTAACAAAATCATTGTGATCTAGGCATAAAGCTTTATGCACATCAATCAAATCATTTAACTCCAAGTGCAAGTCACCAGGGCTTGCACACTTACCACAGAATATGCCTCGGCTAGACAAATGTGCAACATCATGTATTGCACTACCACAATCCGTGCAAACATGAAATGACGGCATTATACCATAGGAAGAAAGAAACTTTGCAATAAATCTAAAGTTTGTAGCCTCTCCAGATGCACCTTCATCAATTAATACGAGTGTATCATAGAGACTCCGTAATAAGCTGTTGTTTTTTAATTCAAATGGAAGTTTGTCCGCCACAACACCATATATTTTTGTCGCAAGAAAAAGACTAGTTGCACTCTGTCTTAACGACAGAAAATCATTCTTTATATTTACATTTTTAAGGAACAATCCATGTGAATTTTTATATGTATTAAACTCGCCCCAAATCATTGGTTCTGTTGCACCAAGAAATCTGTTACGCCCCTTGCCTTGAACAAAAATCCAAGTTTTTCCAATGTCCATCAAGAATACCAAGAGTGCTTCACTATCTCTATTTTGCTTTAGGATAGTTCCTTTATATACATAATCACCTTGAGGTAAATCTATCACAACACATACCCTAAATGACGCAGTTCTTCAATTTTTTTTTGCCAATCGGGCTTCACCTTGACCCAAAGGCTTAAGAAAATTTTATATCCAAGTTGTTTTTCTAATTTTTCTCGTGCATCTGTCCCAATATCCTTCAACATTGAACCGCCGTGACCAATAATTATAGCTTTTTGCCCAGGTCTAGCGACGATAATTGTCGCTCTTATGCTTGCAATTTTGACATCGTATTCATCAGGGCTCTTGAATTCATCAATTATAACCGCAACATTATGTGGCACTTCTTCTCTTGTGTGGGTAAATATACTTTCGCGGATTATTTCAGCAACGAGAAATCTTTCTGTAGAATCCATAAGCATATCACTTGGATAAATGGCTGGTTGATTGGGTAAAAATTTAGCTATAACCTCTGCAGATTCTTTTATGCCAATTTCGTTTTTTGCAGAAACACAAATAGAATCCTTGATATCTAGCTCAGTTTTATAAATTTCAACCACCTTTTGCCAATCAGCGATTTTTGTCAATTTGTCTGCTTTGTTTACAAGTAAAATTACAGGGCGATTCATTTCCCTAAGGGCAGAAATTATCATTTTGTCTTTTTCACCAATTGACCTGTCTGTCGCCTCTACAACATAACAAACTGCATCAACACACGAAAGTGCATCTTCAGCTTCCTTTATCATAAATTCACCTAAAGCGTGTTTCGGAACATGGATACCAGGAGTATCAACAAAGACTATTTGCTTAGTTGCGTCTGTATAAATACACCGTAAAGAATTACGAGTCGTTTGTGGCTTTTCAGAAACCGCTAGAACATGCTCTCCTAATAGTGCGTTAATGTAAGAAGATTTTCCTACATTTGGTCTTCCAAGTATTGCAACGAAACCCGCTTTAAAATTAAAGATATCGTCATTATTGTTATTTTTCATTATTTTCAAAAAACCTTGTCAAAAGATTATCCTGCTCACGCCACATAATTTCCTTTTGAGCTTCATCAATGTGATCATGCCCTAACAAATGCAAGAAACCGTGGCACAAATCTAGCACAGTTTCTTGACACACAGTAACGGAATTATCGGCAGCATATTTTGCTATCTGTGATGGGCAAATAAAAATATCACCTAGAGGCAATTCAGACCAAAGCTCTGGGGCACTTTCCCATGATAAATTTTCCCAAAGAGGAAAAGAAAGAACGTCTGTTGGTTTTGATATATGACGGAAACGCTTGTTTATTCTAGCAATTTCTTTCTCTGTAACAATTGATAAAACAAATTGAACTGTAGTAACACCAGATGGTAGAATCTTAATTTCTGTTAAATAATCTTCAAATATGTTTGATAACAGTTTTGTATCAGCTTCATCAAGTGCAAAATCGTCACTTGCAGTAATCTTCCCCATTACAAACTTAAATTTCATTTACCGCATCCTCAACAGCTTGTTGTGCCTCAATAGTATTTGTCCCCTTATTAATTTTTAAAACTTCTTGTTGTAAAATATTCTCTGCTACTAATTCAGCAATAGACTTAACATGTCTTGAGTAATTAAGATTAGAACAACTTTCCGTCAAAAGTTGGCAAATTTTACTTAAATCTTTTAGCGTAAAATCTACTCGATCAAATTGTGCCTCATCAAGTTTTGACGTAATTATTTTGTTGATAAATCTATAAAGATCATCTTTTGTCTCAAATTTGGAGTTATCAGCCTTTAATGCCGCTTCAACAGAATCAACAATCATAAGAAGAGCAGCTTCTCTTGACTGAGGTTTGGGTCCTGGGTAGGTAAAATCTTTCTTATCAACCTCAAGATTTAATGCTATTGCTTTCTCATAGAAATATGAAAGAAATGTTGTCCCATGATGTTGCAAAATAAGATTACAAACTTCTTGCGGCAATCTAAGCTCCTTCGCCATATCGTAACCATTTTTAACATGGCTAGTTAGTATTTTTGCTGAAATCACAGGTGACAAATCATCATGAACATTACTATCTTTTTGCTGATTTTCGACAAAATATGCAGGACATTTTAATTTGCCGATATCGTGAAACATCGCTCCAACTCGCACAAGAAGTGTATCCAGCCCTAGTTGTTCCGCCACTGTTTCTGCTAAAATTGCTACTGATAGAGTGTGGTTATAGGTTCCAGGTGCTTCTATTTGAAGTTGCTTTAAAACTGGCTGTGTTATCGAAGATAATTCTAATAGTTTAGATGGAGTTAAAATGCCAAAAGCATTTTCCACAATTGGAAGTCCAGCAACAACCCAAGTCCCCCAAAAAAATGCTGATAGCAACGATACGGCTACAAGTCTTAAAGTAAGATCCATAGCACTAAGTGGCAGGACAAGTAAAATATGAATAGTTGACACAAGAAGTGATAAGGTAACTACCTTGAGCCAAATTATACTTCTACGTTCTAGCGATCTAGCTCCAGAAATAAGGAAGTATCCAATTGAAGCGCATACAATTGCAATAAGACAACTATCAAGCTTGAAGAAAAGCAACATAGAAAGAACGCCGCTACCTAGCACAAGGTTGTAAGCTAACTGTGGCTCCAATGTTAGGAAAAAGAAACTAGCGAGCCCCACTAATGAAAAGCAGCGATACACGGTTACTTGGTTGGCGACAAGCTCTAGAACCCAGTGAACTGTAAGCATTGAAGCAATATAAAGCCATTTATTCATGGGCATAATAATATCTACTTTATTTGATATCCAAATTGGAATAAATGTCCAAAAATAAACAATAAAAACAGTAATAATCAACAAAGTAAATGGAAAATTAGCTTCTGGAAAACCATTATAAGCTAGCACATTCCTAAGCTCTTTAGTAATTATTGTCCCCTTTGCAACAAGCAAATCACCAGGTTCAAAATGACGCCTAATCAAAGGAACCTGTTTGGAAACATTTTTTCTAAGGTTTTCCAATAATTGTGGATCTGCCTCATAGGTAGAAACAAGTAACCCATCACACATTTGAAAAACAATGTTCTTTTCAGGCTGAGTTAAGCGTTTATTCTTGTCAAGAGCTTGCCAAATTGCTTTTGATTGCTCTACTTCGTCTGAATCAGTCAGGCTTAAATTTCTTAACAAATCTGTAGCAACACTCAACAATTTTTGCTGTTCACGTTTGCTTTTTTGTCTAATCACATCTGACAACTCTGGGGGAAAAACTTCGTCAAAGGCACCACTCTCAATTAACTTTATGTTCTCAAGCAGTTTACTGCTAGAATCTCCTTCTCTAACCATAACCCTTGCTATCCTAAGTTCAACCTCATCGCGCAACTTTTGGGTAGCTTCTTTATCAAAATAATTTGTTTCAGTAACCGCATAATAATCTACAGGGGCAGGATAACCTTCTCTGTATTTTGTTTTTGTGTCCACTAAATACCAATGCGCAGAAACAACAAAAACCACTGAAAGCAAAACTATCAGCCTAAAATAAACATAAGGGCGATTTTCTGCTTCCAGTGTTTCTCTGTAGTGTTTAATGATATTATTTTTAATTTTAAGAAAGAACATTATTAGATTTTTCATATTTTTCATAAGCCTTTACGATACGTGCAACCGTTTCATGACGAACAATATCCAGCTCGTTCAAATACACAAACGCAATCTTTGGTACTCCGGTTAAAATTTTATCTATTAACTTCAGTCCAGACTTTGCTTGATTTGGAAGATCAACTTGCGTGACATCGCCAGTTACAACAGCCTTTGAACCAAAACCTAGGCGCGTTAAAAACATCTTCATCTGTTCCGGTGTTGTGTTTTGTGCTTCATCCAAAATAATAAAGCTGTCATTCAAAGTGCGACCACGCATATAGGCAAGTGGTGCAAGCTCAATAATTCCCTTTTCAAAAAATCTCTCAAACTTATCATTGGGGAACAATTCATAAAACGAATCAAAGAGAGGACGCAGATATGGAGAAATTTTTTCATTCAAATCTCCTGGCAAATACCCAAGTCTCTCCCCTGCCTCTACAACTGGCCTAACCAAAATTATACGGCTTACTTGGTGAGATTTTAGCATTGCAACAGCTTGTGCTGCTGCAAGATATGTTTTACCAGTTCCGGCTGGACCAATAGCAAAGGTAATATCGTTATTTCTGATGGAATTTATGTAGTGCTTTTGCCCTTCAGTATAAGGGCGAATGCCTTGTCCACGGTTGTTTATACAAACAACATCGTTGTAAAGCTTCTTTAAATCAGGTGTTGCACCTTTTTTGACTGCATTCAAAGCATAACGCACCTCGGCGCTGCCAAGGTTTTGTCCAGCCGCAATGCGTTCTGCAAACTGTTTTAAAATTGATTTAATTTTTGCGACAGTTTCCGCATCCTTAGACTCTATTGTAATTTTGTCACCACGTGAAAAAATATGGCAAGAAAAGTCCTTTTCAATTAGATGTAGAATGCCATTATTTTCAGCAAGCAGACGAACAATAATTGCTTCGTCTGAAGTAAGTGGATTAGCTGGGGCTATTATTCCAGTGTCATTCTTGGGCAAAGAATTTTCTAAATTATATTTCAGTCCAAGAGACGATTTTTTTAAATTTCTCACGCTCTAGCGACTTCTTTTACTTCTGGAACAAAATTTATTACTGTTTGCTCAACAGTCATTCTCAACGTTTCCTGTGCATAGGGACAAGTGCCACATGCTCCAACCAGTGAAACGTAGAGAATACCCGTTTCCTCATCAAATTTTACAAACTGGCAGTCTCCCCCATGGCTTTGAAGCAATGGAGTAATGTGTTCTGCCAAGACTTTTTTAATGCTTTCTTCAACTGTCATATAAAGCACCTCAATTCATCATTATTTTGTGTATTATACAGCAAAGATAGTGAAATACAAAATATTTTATCACCCATACTAAAAAAATGTTATAATTTGTCTTGTTTGTGAGAAAGAGGCAAGGTAAATGCAAAGAAAAAAGCTTTTTATTTCAACAATTGCAGATGATGCCACGCAAGTAGCCCAAAATTATGGCCATGGGCTTGAGTTGGCAGAATTTTGCACAGCAATAAATATGGACAAAAACTACGAAGCTACGCTAAAAAACGTGCAGGAAAAAATGAAATCAGCCCAGAATTTTTTCTTTCATGCACCTTTCAATGAGCTTTATCCTGCCGCAATTGACCCTCTGGCAGTAGAGCTAGTTCACAAAAGATTAAATCAAGCAACAGATATAGCATTGTCGCTTGGTATAAAGAATATCGTAGTCCATTCAGGTCACATTCCACAGCTATATTTCAATGATTGGTATATTGAAAAAACAATAGCGTTCTGGAAAGGATTTTTGGCAAACAAACCGCTTGACATCCATTATTATATAGAAAATATGGTGGATATAGACCCTTCCCCACTAGTTGAAGTGGTTTCTTCCATCAATGATGAGAGACTTCGCCTGTGTCTAGACATAGGACACGCAAATTCAGTTTCTGAAATAAATGTCTTTGATTGGCTGAAGCAGGAATCAAAATACCTATCACACTTTCACATACACAACAACAATGGAGATTACGACGCACACAATAATCTAGCAGATGGAAATATCAATATAGCAAAATTCCTAACAGAGGCAGAAACACTTTGCCCAAATGCCACATACACAATAGAAACAACGCACGCAAAGCCGTCTGTAAATTGGCTTATAACAAATAAATTTTTAATATAGACAAAAATAACAATATGAAAAACTTAGAGAAATCACTAAAGAATATCTTAGCAAGCATCACACCACCAAACAAACAAGCAATGGACATTGCCCGAAAACGCCAAGAATCACTGGCTAAACCACCAAAAAGTTTGGGAGAACTGGAGAAAATTTCTATCAAACTTGCTGGCATTACAGGACAGGTTCATAATAAAATCAATAAAAAGCGTTTGCTTGTCTTTGCAGCAGATAATGGGGTTGTGGAAGATGGTATAGCCGCTACCCCACAATCCGTAACATTGATGCAAACTATAAATATTGCACATGGCAAGACAGGAGCAGGAACTATTTGTCGCCATTTTGGAGTAGAAATTTCTGTAACGGACGTTGGTGTAAAAGCACATATAAACGACACTCTGGTAAACAACAAAAAAATTTCTATGGGCACAAAGAATATTTACCGTGAAGCGGCAATGACACGAGAAGACGCGTTAAAGGCAATTTTTGTAGGTTACAATAAAGCAAAAAAAGCCAAGCAAGACGGCGTTGATATTATTGGCATAGGTGAGATGGGAATTGGCAACACCACAACTTCATCTGCAATTTTATCTGTTCTTACAGATTGCCCAGTGGAAAAAGTTACTGGCAGGGGCGGTGGCTTAACAGACGCCGCCTTTGAAAAAAAAATAGAAGTAATAAAGCACGCAATTGATATAAACAACCCTGACAAGAATGACCCAATTAACGTAATCTCAAAGGTAGGTGGGCTTGATATAGCTGCAATGACAGGGGCATATATCGCAGCGGCAGAGCAAAAAATTCCTGCGGTAATAGACGGTTTTATCTCAATAGTTGCAGCACTTTGTGCCGTTAGACTTTGCTCTTTAGTGAAAGAATATCTCTTTGCTTCACATAAATCTTTCGAAATAGGTTACGACGTATGCATTAAAGAACTTTCATTATCTCCATTTCTTGCACTGAATATGAGGTTAGGCGAGGGAAGTGGCTGTCCTTTTGCATTTGAAGTTATATCAGCGGCATGTACAATCTTAAATGATATGGCAACCTTTGAAGAAGCAAACATAAACGATGACTATTTGTGTGAAATTCGCAAGGGAGATAAATTTTCTGTGTCAGTGGAAAAAGAGAAAAATTAAAATGAAAATATTTATTTCTGGAGGCTGTAAAAACGGCAAGTCCTCCTATGCACAAGACATTGCAAAAAAACTTGCTGACAACTCAAAGCTCTATTACATTGCCACAATGATTCCAAGAGATGATGAAGACAGACTCCGCATAAAAAATCACGTTCAAAATAGAGACGGTATGGGCTTTGAAACAATCGAAGTGGGAAAAGACCTAGCATCTTGTTTAGATAAAGTTGATAATGAAGCTACTTTTTTGTTGGATAGCGTCACTGCACTGTTGCAAAATGAAATGTTCTCATCTGATTTTGAGAATTATATTGACCCTAACGCAGTAGAAAGAACAAAAAATTCCTTGTTGCTCTTTATAAAAACTGTCAAGAATGCGGTCTTTGTTTCAGATTATATTTACTCAGATGCCTCAATTTTTGAAGCATCAACAGAAACATATCGTGCCGCTCTTGCCAAACTGGACAAAATGTTGGCAAGAGAATGTGACACAGTGATAGAAGTCTGTGCAGGAAATATTATCCTTCACAAGGGAGTATTGGAATAAATGATAAAAAAAATAATGTATGGAGCTCTCATGGCATTTACAATGTTTTCCGCAGTTCCCTTGCCTTTTCACAAATGGGACGAAGATGCAAGACCTTTTATGATACTATTTTTGCCATTGGTAGGAATTTTTCATGGCTTTCTTTGGCTGGCAGTTGCAATACTATTAGCACAATTTAATATTAATGCTTTACTTGCTTCTGTGTTACTCTCTGCCTTTCCGTTCCTTGTTAGTGGTTTTATTCATTTTGACGGTTTTATGGATGTTACAGACGCTATAAAATCTTGCAGAAGCAAAGAGGAACGCATAAAAATTTTAAAAGATCCAAATTGCGGTTCTTTTGCTGTGATTTCTGCCATAATTTTATTTGCTGTGCAATTTGCATCACTTTTTGTTATTTTTCAAAATAAAATTTTTCTTCCCTTGATTTTTATTCCGACAATATCACGAGCATTGTCAAGCCTTTGTGTTTCAATTTTGCCCCCTCTTGCAGAAAGCCAATACAACACAAATTTTAAGAATAAATTTAATAAATTGCACATATCAATTCTATTTACAATATTTTTTACAGCTGTTCTTTGCGCTGTTTTCTTATTAAATAAATATTCATTCACGTTATTCGGAATAATACTTGGTTACATATTTGCTTTAAAAAGAGCATACTCATCGCTTGGCGGAATGTCTGGTGACGTGTCTGGCTTTTGCATAACAATAAGCGAGATGGCTGGACTTCTAGTTTTAGCATTGGTGGTGTAAAATTATGAATTTAATAATCGGCGGAGCTTATCAAGGTAAATTAAATTATGCGGTGAAAGAATTTTCACTTTCTGATGGACAGATTTTTTACTGTAAGGATGACCTTAATATAAATTTTAATTTCATTTGCATAAATCACATTGAAAATTTCGTGCTTTACTGCATTAGAAACAATCTGAATGCACTTGAAACTTTTCGTGACAATAAATCACTATGGCAAAATAGTATTTTAATTGCAAATGATATTTTCTGTGGCGTAGTGCCTATATCGGCAGAAGCAAGAGCATGGAGAGAAGCAACAGGGCATTTACTAGCCTACCTATCGCAAGAAGCAGAAACAGTTACACGAATTTTTTACGGACTTGAGCAGAAATTGAAGTAATAAATTTACACAAAAAGACAGCCGTGAGACATAAAAAGTCTCACGGCTGTCTTTTTATTTATTCCTGTTCTGCTAAATCTTCTGGGCTGTAGTAGCTACCCATAAGTTTTTTCCAAGAGTTTTCATCATCAAGAAGATTCGGGCAACTTGCATCTGGATAGAACCATTTTCTACCAAGACCCATTAGCATTTGCCACCAGTCATGAACATCTGGCGTCAAAATTTCACCGTTCATTCCAATGCGACGAAGTTCACGGTAAAGCAAAGCTACCATTTGGTTTTCGTCAAATGCTGCTGTTGTCTTTGCGTAAATTTCTATGACAAATTTATAATTATATCCGCCAAGCTGATATAGCAACTGCGCCCATTTTTCTGGAACACGGGCAGTATTTGCCAAGGTAATTCTACGTTTGTTTTTTGCACTCTTGTAATTCAATACAAATAGAATTTTTTCTACATCTACGTGGTGCAGTTCGTCAAATTTTTCCACTAACCTATCTGCAATAGGGCGCAATTTATTATTCACTATTTCATATGTAAATTCTGCTTCTTGCTTTTCGTCCATCTTAAAAATTCCTCATATTTTCCTTACTGATTAAACTTCTGCAGCTTCCTCAAGTAAGGTGGAATGTCATCTTCTGATGCAAATTTATGCTCAATTGTTGTATTCATTGTCTTTGGTTTTTCCATAACTGGTGATTGCACATCCTCTTGTGGCAGTGGCTGTGCCTCTTGAATATCTTTTTGCATCACAGGAACTTGTTCTTGCATGACATTTGTATTAACGTCAACTATGCCAGACATAATCACGGTAACCTGTGCATCATTTTCAAGGTCACTAACATTATCAATGTGACCAAGGACAAACTCTGCATCTTCAAGCAAATAATCTTGAACCAAGTCCGAAGCTTGTGCAATTTCTGTAAGGGTAGCCTTGTTTCTGCAAACTATATTCAATATTGCTCCGCTTGCAGCTTTATGCTTTGCAGAATTGACGATGTCGGCTATTGCCTGCTTTGTAGCATTCAGCACACAAGAACTTCCGCGAGCCGATGCCACTCCCATTAACGCTTCACCAGAGTTTTTCAGGACAGTTTTTACATCTGCAAAGTCAACATTGATGTAACCAGAATTTGTAACCAACTCAGAAACGCCACTGACTGCATTAGCCAAGATAGTATCAGAAATTGTTATGGCATCTGCAAAGGTAGTGTTCTTTTGTGACGAAGCAATTATTCTGTCGTTGTCTATCACAATCAAGGCATCAACGAATTTACGAATTCTCTCAATTCCTTCTTCTGCTATTCTTGCTTTCTTTTTCCCTTCAAATGTGAAAGGTCTCGTAACAACAGCCACAGTAAGAGCTCCGCAGTCTTTTGCAACTTCTGCTACAACTGGCGCAGCACCAGTTCCAGTGCCACCGCCCATACAAGCAGCTATATAAACCATGTCATAGCCTTTTATAGCTTGACGAATTGCATCCTTTGACGCACGGGCAGCAACACGGCCAACTTCTGACGTAGCACCGGCACCAAGCCCCCTAGTGATTTCTTCACCTAACAACAAGGTCTTTTCGCCAAGGGAATAGGCCATATCAGACACATCTGTATTCATTGCGATTGTGTTAATGCCCTTCAAGCCATTTCTTACCATATAATTCAGTGCATTACCACCGCCACCACCAACAGCAACTACCAAAATTTTTGGCATACATTGACTGGCTGACAATGAATTTTCGTCTTCAGAGTATTCATTTACATTTGTAAGGCAAGGCTCTTCGTAGTAATTATATTCATCTCTGCACGGTAACCCCATTTAATTACCTCCACAAAATCTATTCAATAGTAAGAGTTTGTGTTATTATAACATACAATTTTCTAAAGATGAAAGGTATTTTTGATGCACAATTCCATTCTTTTACTCTTACAAAATATCCTTGTTGGAACGTCCCTGGCTGCTGACGCATTCTCAATTTCCCTTTGTATGGGACTTGCACACAGCAATTTGAGCAAAAAAAATGCCACCAGTCTGGCAATAGCTTTTGGTGGCTTTCAATTCCTCATGCCTATTTTGGGCGGAATTTTAGCGTTAATTTTTGGCAATTTTTTTGGCTCATACGCAAAATATATTTCTGCAGCACTCATTTGTTATGTTGGTTGCAATATGCTCAAAGAAGCTTTTAGTGCTCAATTCACAGAAAACACAAAAAATATGTCGCTAGATGTTAAAAATATTCTTCTTCTCGCAGTTGCTACTAGCCTTGATGCTTTTGCTGTAGGATTTTCTGTTGCGTTAAGAGGGACTTCTCCACTTTTTGTGGCAATATCTGCTGGAATAATTACATACATTTTATCCTACATAGGAGCGATGCTTGGCAAGGTAATAGGTGCTGGTATTGGAAAAAGAGGTGAAATCCTAGGCGGAGTCGTTCTGCTCTGCATAGCATTCACCATGTTAATAGATTAAATTTTATTCAACTACAATCTTCTTATAGCCCTTTGGCGTTGCAAACATCGCAGCATCTATTTTTCTAAATTTTATGTTTTTATACTCAGTAGTCACTGTTCCATCTAGGTTAGATGTCTTTACAGGCAATGGAAAGTCTGTTCTATACCATTCATAATACACATCATTAACAGACTCCCCTTTGAGATTATATGTGGTTTTTACAATAAATTTTCTCATACTGTATGAATCAATCTTTTCTTCTCCAACATACTCTCTGGTGAAATTTGCTCCGTTCGCCACAATTATTGGCTCTCTGCTCACGCCAAACGAGTTGGAAAGATTGGGAACATGGGACTCTTGATATGTTTTTTTGTCCACATCAATTAACCAAATAAGCCCTTTATCATAACGAGTAACCTGAATTGTGTTTTGTTTTTTACCGGACTTAACCTCAAAACGAGTGGCGTTTTCGCCCTTGAAAAGTTTTCCCTCTGTCTTTTCTCCATGATCAATTTCGATATAGTCAGCCATAAACTGATAGGCAAACGCCTGTGATACACTAATAATCATTGCTAGCATTATAAAAAATATAATGCTGGCATTTTTTATAATTTTATTTATAAAATTTCTTGTCATTTGCTTTTCCCTCCAACCAATTAGTCAAGCTGTCAATCAGATCTGCTTTTTGAAATTCATTCCTTATACCAAAACGTGTAACAGCAAAATCATATTTCACTGGGTCTGCTTCGCAAATATCTCTATATGACTCTGTAATCTCTTTTGCTGCCAAAAGGCAGGCGCTACGCCTTGTGCAAAGTCCTAGATTACTTGCAATGCTCCATGCGTGGGTATCCAATGGGATAATCAAAGAAGATGCAGGAATACTCTTTGCCCAAAGTCCAAGGTCAACATTATCGCGCCTCACCATCCAACGTAAAAACAAAAACAATCTTTTGCAAGCACTGCCACGAGATGGCAAGGGCAAAAGTGTCGTTTTGTGTCCCATATAGGAAACAAAATTTGACACGAAATTATTTGCACCCTGCACAATGTCACCATTAAATCCACTGACAAAAAGTTCCTCTAATGTTCCTTGACGCAAAAAATTTCCAATTGCTAGTAAAAAATAACAGACATCTTTTTCATCGTTAAAACGATAGACAAAACCATTAAGCTTGTGCCGCAATTCATCTGTTGAAACATTTTGCAAATATTCCGCTGGTGACTCCCCCAGAATATTCAAAATATATCCTACAGCTTTTAGGATTTGCCCCACTCTGCCATAGGCAAGGGACGAGGCAATGAGGGCAACCGCTTCTATATCTTTTTGAGAAGTATAGTTATACAAGAATTGCAAAGGATCTGGGCTGACAAGCTCACGCACTGTGTATTTGTTATAAATTTCTTCAAAAAAAGGGCGAGAAATTATTCTCGCCTCTTTTGTTGCAAGTGGAAAATTTTTATCCATTGTTATTTTCGTCTTGTTCCTTAGTTTTATCAAGATATTTATTTTCATCAGCACCAACATAGGTTATCAAGACCTGCGCTATGCGGTGATTTTCCACCTTTTGAGTTTCTATTTGCCAGTCACCCGTTTTAAAAACTTGACCTTCTTTTGGGAAATAACCAGCAAGTTCAAGTATCATACCAGCAACGGTGTCAACTTCAGGGAAATCCTCATTAAAAGGATGCTTGAGCTCTTCACCAAGATCTTCTAAATTGACAAAGCCCTGCACAATATACGAGCCCTTGTTTGTTTTTGCAATATCCGGCACTTCTTCATCATATTCGTCCTGGATATCTCCGACAATTTCTTCAATAAGATCTTCCAACGAGACAAGCCCAGCTGTACCACCATATTCATCCACAACTATGGCAATGTGTTTGTGGGATTTTTTCATAAGGTCAAGCGCTTCATCTGTCTTCATAGTTTCTGGAACAAAAAGTGCCTGTCTCATAATACTTTTTATAGTAAAATCCTTTGAAGCAGAAAGAGGTTTTAACAAATCTTTTGCATACAAAATTCCAACAATATGATCAATGTCGTCATTATAAACAGGAATACGGGAATGTCCACTTTCTGTAAAAATTGTGATAGCGTCGTCAATGGACTTACTAACTTCAATCGTGCTCATATCGTTGCGAGGCTCCATAACTTCAGATATTCTAGTGTCTTCAAGCCCTATAACACCATGTATCATCTGGCGTTCTTTTTCTTCTAATTCACCACCGGCACTTGACTCTTCCACTATGTAGTCTATTTCCTCTCTTGTTGCAAATGCACCTGCACCGTCAAGATTCAACCCAAAAACTTTGCTCATAAGGGTAAGCAATAATCCCAAAAAACATGTAACTGGTTTTAAAATCCAACCAACTAAACGAAGCAAGGGCAAGCAGATTAAAAGGCATTTTTCTTGATATGCCATACCCAAATTTTTGGGCAAAATTTCACAAAAGATAACAATAAAAACCGTCATTATTGCTACGGCAACAGGGACAGCAACCGGAGACTGCAAAATGTCTATCGCTATCTTTGTCGCCAGAGCAGACGAAGAAATATTAACTAAATTATTACCTATCAAGGTAATATTCACGGCTAATGAAACATTATCCATAAGCCACAACAAATTTTTTCTCTGTCCGTAGTTTTCTTCTGACAAAGTTTTCAAACGACTTCTAGTAATTGAAGTGATTGTCGTCTCCGTCATTGAAAAAAATACAGAAAACAAAAGGCAAATTGCCAATTCAATAAAATTTCCTAGATGACCAACCAATTGATGATAACATCCTTTCAAAATAGAATATAAAACAACTAAAAAAGACAAAAAAAGCCTTTCACCGCCAAGGCGAAAAGCTATCATATCTGGTTTCTGACCTACCTTAACGAAGTCAAAACTTACTTACTAAAATGGCAGTCCCTAGGGGATTTGAACCCCTGTTGGCGGGCTGAGAACCCGTAGTCCTAGACCCCTAGACGAAGGGACCACACAAAATTTTAATGGCTGGGGTACAGGGATTTGAACCCCGATTACTTGATCCAGAGTCAAGCGTGCTGCCGTTGCACCATACCCCAGTCTGTAGAACAAAACGTTCCAACGGCAACGTGCAGTATGTTACAACAAATAGCCTTTATTGTCAAGAGATAAGTGATAAAATACAACTCAGAGAAGTATTGTTAACAACAAAAAAATGCTAGCAATTTTAATTTTTATGTTATACTACCTTCAAAGTAGTGTCATATAATTCAGAGGTGTAATTGTATGAAATCTGTAGATTTTTGTATTAAGCTATCAAAGAAAATAAGACAAAATTGGTTTGCAAAACTCATCATTAGCATTTTTTCTGCAATTTTACGCTTAAGTCACGTCAGATACAGTGTAGCAAAAAAAAATATTGAACTTTGCTTTCCCGAAATGTCAAAAGCAGAAGTGAAAAATACAATCGCTGAATCTTATGAAAATATGGTGCGGACTGGCGTTGAACTTCTTTCTTGGCAACATAATCCATCTTTAATTGAAAAGATGGTTGAGCAGCGTGAAGGACTTGAGATGGTAGATGAAGTCTATGCCCGTGGCAAAGGACTCATTATAGCAAGCGTTCATATGAGCAACTGGGAGTTAGCTGCCGCCTTTGTATCACGTAGATATAATCTTTTGTCAGTTGTGCGCCATGCTGATAGTGATTTTCAAAGAGAATTTATCGAAACACTAAGAGCAAATTCTGGCTTAAAGACAGTTTCCAAAGGGGAATCCGTTTTAAAGCTAGCCAAACATCTGAAACATGGTGGAGGAATTGCATTGCTTTCAGATCAGCATGAAGCTAAAGGTTTACACTTACCATTCTTCGGTCATATATCAGGAACAATCACTGGACCTGCTGCCTTGTCTTATATGACAAAAGCTCCGATAGTTCCTGCACACATCATTCGTATTGCACCATTCAAATTTAAATTTTTTGCAGATGATGTTATTCCAATTCCAGATTTGCCCAAAGATGCGGCTATTGAGAAAATGACATTGGATCTCAATCACGCATACGAAAAAATGATATGCAGAGCCAAGGGACAATGGCTCTGGCAACACAGAAAATTTAGAGATTTAGTATAATAAAAAGAGCACTCAGTGAGTGCTCTTTTTATTATTTTTTAAGAAATTTTTGTGCAATTTTGACCGTATCTGGAGCATTTGCAGCATAGGCATCTGCTCCTACAAAATCCGCTAATTCTTCAGTAAGGACAGCTCCACCAACAATTATTTTTACATCATTGCACCTTGAACGAATAAAACTAATTGTGTTTTTCATACTCGTTACTGTGGTGGTCATCAAGGCAGAAAGTCCAAGCAACTTGCTTTGGCTTTCCTCCAACGCTTGCAAAATACACTCCTCTGGGACATCTTTTCCAAGGTCTATTACTTCAAAATTATAATTTTCAAGTATTGTTTTTACAATGTTTTTACCAATATCATGGATATCGCCTTTTACAGTAGCAATAACAAATTTTGGACGTTCCTGACAGGCTCCATTATTAACCTGTTTCATTGCTTCACGGACTACATCAAACGCAATTCCTGCAACCTCTGCTGATTTAATTAAACCAGGTAAAAATATATCACCCTTTTCGTAAAGTTCCCCTACTTTGTCTAGTGCTGGAATAATTTTTTCTTCAATGACAGCAAGGGGTGACAAATTTTGTAAAAGTGCCTTCGCCTCGTCTCTGCATCCTTCAGTTGTCCCTTTTACTATCAGGGTAATAAGGTCTGATTGTGTTTTTTCACTCGGGGTGGGTTGCATTTCTTTTTTGTCATTCTCTTTTGACTGAAATCTTTCAATATAGCACCTTGCATCTTCGTCCCTCTCAAAAAGTGCTTGAGAAGCAAATAGTGCATCCTGCATTTCTGTATCAAGTGGATTCATAATTGCAGCATCAAGACCGTAAGCGATTGCAGCTGTCAACATTATTCTGTTTAACAATGGTCTTTGAGGAAGTCCAAAGGAGACATTTGAAATTCCAAGTATTGTATTTACTCCAAGACCTTTCACCATAGAAATTGCCTTCAGTGTTTCATTCGCCTGATTCGGCATGGCAGAAACAGAAAGCATAAGGCAGTCTATAAAAATATCTTGTCTTGCAATTCCGTATTTTTCAGCTTCCTTCACAATGCGATTTGCAATTTCAAAACGTGCCTCTGCAGTCTTTGGCAAACCATTTTCATCAAGGGTTAAACCAAGAACTGCACAACCATATTTTTTTGCTATTGGAAAAACTGCATCCATAACTTCTTGTTTACCATTGGCGGAATTTAACAAAGGCTTGCCATTATAAATTCTTGCCGCTCGTTCCATTGCCTTGAAATTTGCAGTATCAATTTGAAGCGGAATATCACACGTAGCTTGAATTTCTTTTATTACTTTATCCTGCAAAGCAACTTCGTCAATGTCAGGCAAACCTAAATTAACATCAAGCACATCCGCTCCAGCTTCCGTTTGAGCAGTTGCCAAAGAAACAATATATTTGATGTCGTTTTCACGTAACGCTTTCTGCAAATTTTTTCTGCCTGTGGGATTGATGCTCTCCCCAACTAACAGGACACGAGATACATTTGTATAACGAGAGGCAGAACATACACCATGAAATTTTTTATTTTTTCTTTCTGTTGCCTTTGCGTTAGCAATTATTTTTTTTACTTCTTGAATGTGTGCTGGCGTCGTTCCACAGCAACCACCAATAACGTTAACACTATATTCAACAAACTTTTTTGCATATTGGGCAAATTCCGCAGGTGTTACATCAAATGAAGTCACGCCATTTCGTAAAACTGGCAAACCAGCATTAGGCTGCACAAAGACAGGAATAGAAGAAATTTCTGTTAGTCTTTTTATAATTGGCTCCAACTGTTTTGGTCCTAACGAACAATTTACACCGAGAGCAGTTACACCAAGTGCTTCAAGCGTGAGCACCATGGTTTCTGGTGTTGCACCAAAAAATGTCTTTCCATGTTCATCAAAACTCATGGAAGCAAAAATAGGCAGGGAAGAATTTTCTTTTACTGCAATTATTGCAGCTTTTAACTCATACAAATCTGTAAAAGTCTCAAGCAAAATTAAATCCGTTCTGTCATTTGCCAAGCGTACAACTTCTGCAAAAACCTCTACTGCTTCATCAAAATCCAGTGTGCCATAAGGCTTCATCACTTTACCAGACGGACCGATGTCAAGAGCTACAAATTTATTGCTGTCAGTGCCAATTGCATTTTTTGCATTATCTATTGCAGATGTAATAATTTTTTCTAGTGGCACATCCGCAAGCTCTGCTTTAAAGCGATTCGCACCAAATGTATTTGTTGTGATTATATCTGCACCGGCTGCGATATATTCTTTATGTATAGCTGTAATAACATCAGAATGAGTTATGTTTAATGTTTCAGGCACAACAAGAGAGGGGACATCTCTTGTTTGAAGAACTGTCCCCATTGCACCATCAAATATTAAAACATTTTTTTCAAGCAAACAATGATCCAACATATTTATTTGTTCTCACTTATCTTTACTTTTAACGCATACAATATGCAGCGAATATTCTCGCAAATTGATTTCGCAATCTCTGCCTTATTCATTGTATAAAGATGAATGCCTGTTACACCTTCTGTCAAGAGCTCTGAAATCTGTTCAGTTGCATAAGTAATTCCAGCCTCTTGCATTGCCATAGCATTGTCACCATAGGTGTCAGCAATCTTTGCTATTTTTGCTGGAATTTGAGCACCGCACATTTTGCACATGCGATCGAGCTGACTGGCACTGGACAAAGGCATTATCCCAACATCAATTGGGCATGTAATTCCTGCACGGTCAATTTTATCCCTAAAACGCAGAAAATTATCATTGTCAAAAAACAACTGTGTAACAAGCATATCAACGCCCATATCACATTTTTCTTTCAAGTGTTCAATATCTTTTTCTAGACTTTCCGCCTCGACGTGCTTTTCCGGATAACAAGCCGCAAAAACCTTGAAATCATAATTTTCTTTTATAAATTTTATTAAATCTTTGGCGTGTGTAAAATCCTTTGTTCCTTCATCTGTCATATCACCACGCAAAGCAAGTATATTTTTTATTCCACGGGCTTTCATGTCATCTAAAATGTCTTTCATTTCAGCTTTGCTTGCACCAATGCAGGTCAAGTGTGCCAGGGCTGGAATGCTGTAATCTGTCATAATACGCTCGGCAATAGCTGCAGTGTTTCCACGAGTTGAACCGCCAGCACCATAGGTAACACTTATTAAATCTGGATCAAGACAGGCAAGAGCACCTATTGTTGTTAATATTGTGTCAAATTGTCCGTCTTTTTTTGGTGGAAATATTTCAAATGACAAAGTTGGCTTTGCCACATCAAAAAAATTTTTCATTTATTTTTCTCCAATTAAGCAAATTTTTTGTTGTTTTCCAAGACAGCATCTAAAACCTTAGCCACGGCATCCTCGTCATTTGACGGAGCAATTATATCTGCCACATCCTTTACGTCTTGCATCGCATTTGCTACGGCGACTCCTATTCCTGCCCATTCAATCATTGGAATGTCATTTCCTCCGTCGCCAATTGCCAAGGTTTCTTCTCGTGGAATTGAATAACTTTGTGCCAGCATTTTAAGGCCATTTCCCTTATTAACATCTGGATGCATTATTTCCAGAAAAGTGTCAGCCGTTGTTGCAACATATACTCTATCCCCAAAGTGTGAGGTAATCTTGTCATAAGCTTTTAACAAATCATCTCGAGACAAGAACATTGATAAATATTTGTTAGCATTACAACGATAAACCTCAAATTTATTGCCAAGTTCAACACCTTCGTGTTTAGCTAAAGAGGCATATAATATCGCATGGGGATCTTGTTTATCCTTGACAAAGAAATTTTTATCATCATATATTTGAGTGTATACACCCAATTTCAACAAAAATTCAAATACTTCTGTTGCCAAATCAAAACCAAGCCGTTTTTCATAGACAATTTTTTTCGTTAGTGGATTCCAAAGAACCCCACCATTATAAAACACAGACGTTTCATCTATTCCAGTTGCTTCAATCAAATGCATCGAAGCAGTATACATTCTGCCGGTAGCAATCGCAACTTTTACGCCTGCGTCTTTTGCCCTTGTGATTGCCTGTCTATTCCTAGCTGTAATAATGTTTTCACTGTTAAGCGTTGTGCCGTCCATATCTAGGGCGACTAAACTAATCCTATGTGCAAAATCAAAATTCATTTTGTGCTTCTTTCTAAATTAACCAAATTAGTAAGGACAAAACCTCCGACACAACAATAGCCGCTCCAGAGATCTTTTCAAAAGAGCCCATCCAATTACGATTCATGTGTCTCGTAACAACCACGGCAAATACAGTGGCAAATATCAGATTTATGAGACATCTTTCTAAACTAAAAATGAGCCAGGGAGCAGTGCATATCATGGCAACGATCAAATCAACCTTGTCAAATGGCTCTGTATCTTCTTGTATAGTGTATTTTCCGCTATATGCAACTACACAAGCAGCAAAACGAGATATACAAATCGATGACATCAAAGACAAAAACAATCTCGCAGAGCGCATATATGAGATGGCTACACACCACAATATAACCGCTAAAATGCTAGATATAACACCCCATCTGTTAGCATTAAGCTTGTTAATGTTAAGTCCAATATTTACTTCTTTTTCTTGTGTTTCACCTACAAGATGGGCAAAACCACAAAGTGCCTTGGCAAATCCGAAAAAAAGATAGCAAGCAAAAGCAATAATCGTAGCAACAACTCGATAATCAAAAACAAGTCTTCCTAAAATGGCAATAAAGGCAATTATAAACCCCAATATTGCACCAACAAGTGGAGCTAAATTGTATGACGAGGCTTGTGTCACTTCGTCTTTCGCCAAAACATTTTTCCAGAAATTGAGATGAGTCGTTTTTGAAAATAATAATGTTAATCGTGAAACAAAATTATTAGTTAATCTTGAAATAATAGAAGTGAAGGTCATCTTCACCGCTCCTTTCGCAAAATTGCAAAATTTTAATTACAGTAATCCGTAAAATTGCAAACGCTTAGAAACTTCATCCTTACCAAGCAAGGCAGCGACTTCAAAAAGTCCTGGGCTGACCTTTCTGCCTGTCAATGCCCATCTCATGGGTGTAGCAGCTTCTTTCATATTGCTCTCGTGTGCAGCAAACACTTCAACAGCTGTGTTATACAAATGGTCGTGTGTTCCCTCGCCCCATTTTGAAATCAAATCATTGTAAATAGATTTTAATTTTGGACGAATTTCTTCCGCAATATCCTTACCATCATAGCGAGACTTTACACATTCAAAGTCTAAGAAGTAATCACTATATTCTGCAAGTTGAATTGTGGTTGAGCCTCTGCCACCCATGGTGACAAGGCATTTTTCTAAATAATCACTCTCAAATTTTTCTACAGGTAGCCCCATCTTCTTCCAAAATGGTGCAATTGCATCATAAAGAGCTCGCCCCGTCATCAATTTCATCTGTTCCTGATTTATGTGATCCAATTTCTTAAAATCAAAAACGGCTGATTTTTTAGTAACTTGGTTAATTTCAAAAATTTCTTCTGCATGTTGCCTTGTGAAGACTTCTTTGCCATCTCTTGGCGTCCACCCGAGCAATGCAAGGAAATTAAAAATTCCGTCTGGAAGATATCCCATGTCGCAGTATTCAAAGACACTCGTTGCACCATGGCGCTTTGAAAGTTTCTTTTTATCCTCACCCAAAATCATTGGCAAGTGAGCAAAAGAAGGACGCTCAAAACCTAGTGCATCAAAAATTAAAAGTTGCTTTGGTGTGTTTATAACATGGTCTTCTCCACGAATTACCATAGAAATATCCATAAGGTGATCATCAATAACAACGGCGTAGTTGTATGTTGGGAGTCCGTCTTTTTTCATAATGACAATGTCTTTTATTGTATTGTCCATATTTACGCTAGCTTTTTCTGACATTACCTTTATGTCACCGTAGACCTCATCATGGAATTGAATAAGCTTGCCAGGCTCTACACGGAACAGAATTGCACCATCAGATTCGTATGCTTTTCCCTCGTCCACAAGTTGTTTGGCATATTTTCTATAGTTTTCCATTCTTTCTGATTGGCGGTAAGGTCCGTAATCTCCTCCCTTGTCTGGTCCTTCGTCCCAGTCAAGCCCTAACCATCTTAAGCCATCCATTATTGTTTGTTCATATTCTTTTGTAGAACGCTGCCCGTCAGTATCTTCTATACGGAGAATAAAGGTTCCTCCCATGTGTCTTGCATAAAGATAATTAAAAAGTGCAGTATGTGCACCGCCAATGTGTAGTGCACCTGTAGGAGAAGGGGCAAAACGAACACGAACTTTATTTTTATTCATAAAAAACACCTCTTTGAAAATTCATTATGTTTTGATATTATATAAAAAAATGGGTTTTTTACAAGGTCTAAGGTGCAGTTGATGTCAAAAGTAAGAAAAATATATTTCAAAAAATCTTTCACTTTGCTTGAAGTGCTTATTGCAGTTGCAATTTTTGCCACATTTACTGCATCAATTTTCATAATGACACACGTAAATGACAACAAATTATTCCTAGATGAATGTGAGAAAATCAGAAATTTTGTTTGCGAATCAATAGAAATAGCCTCAAGCAAAGACAGCTCATTTACTATTGCAGTAAACACAGTGCATGAAAATGGTTATTCTAGCAAAGCTGTCATAATATGCCATAAAAACGGCGGACTAGATAAATATGATTATTTTTACTTAAAACATGCAGACATGAACTTCGGAGATAAATGTATATTTGACGGCATAAGTTTCACAATGACACCTGCATTAACATGGCGAATTTGGAAATCAAGTGACAAAAGCATCGTAAAAACTTTAACAATTTCGGGAAATGGCTATTGCACCTTGAAATAAATTTTTCGTAAAAAAGAGTCCTTAAGTATTTAACTTAAGGACTCTTTTTATATGCAAGCAATAGTGATTACTTTATCAATTTTCCTTTATCTGTGTAAAATTTGACAGCAGCTGGGTGGTATGGAACAGACAACGCCAAGCATGCATCTTCCAAGCTAATTCTGCTGGCTGATTCATTGGTGGCTTTAACTTTTTCCAAATTAGCCTTGTCAAACAGTGCCGTTAAGATACCTGTAACAACTTCGTCTGGAAGCTGGTAGTCAGCAACTAACATAGCCATAACACATGGTGTTTGAACCATATCGTCATTGTCATAAGTGTTAGCAGGAATGATGTGATACCAAAAGCAAGGGTATTTAGCAGTCAACTTATCGAGCATTGCCGTTGGGAAATTTACAATTTCAAGTGGGGTGTTGGCACAAGCTTTGCGCAAATTCTGAAAATTGCTATTGCCCATGACAAAGCAAGCATCAACCTTGCCTTCATTCAACAACTTTGCCATTGTTGGATAGGTGCCATGAAGATGTCTAAAATCTTTATTAACATCATGGCCAGGAAAATCTTTATTGAGGTCAAGGCCAGCTATGTCCAAGACAACAATCGACTCTGCTTCGTTGCCACTACCTTCTGTCCCCACACAAATTCTTTTACCTTTTAAGTCAGCTGGTGACTTAATGTTAGCTGCCTTTCTTGCTACAAGAAAAAGCGGTTCATCATAAAGACTAGCTAAAAGTCTTAATCTTGAATTTCTCTTTCCTTTAAACATCATCTCGCCCATTGATGCCCAATGAAGCACATCATTTTGAACTAACGCAAGCATATTGTGGTCTTTTGCCATAAGCTCTATGTTTTGAATAGAACCTCCAGTTGTCTCAGCAGTGAGAGCAAAATTGTTTGCTGAGCTAACAACATCAGCTATTGCATGTCCAATTACGTTATAAGCACTCGCTTGACCAGCCGTCGCTAGTGAATAGCCATTTTTTTTACCTGTTTGCTGTGCAGCAAAAGCTATACCAAACAACACGACCAATACAACTAACGATAAAATCAACAGTGAAATGAATTTTCTTTTCATAGAAGCTACCTCGTATAATGTAATATAATTTAATCAAACTGAGTTACATTGTAAAAAAGAATGAAATGTTTGTCAAACTGTTTTTGAAGAAATTGGCAATTTGACAAAATTATTCTTTTATGTTAGAGTTTCCCCAGTAATTGCGGAAGGGAATTTGGTGAAAACCCAAAACAGTCACGCTGCCGTAATCTGGACGAGCCATGAATACCACTGGTTGCAAAACTGGGAAGGTTTGGTGAGGAAGAAGGAGAGTCGGAAAACCTACGCAGTGAATTATTTTCCTAACTGTGGCGAGCGAACACTGTGAGGCTTTTTACTTTCTTTATTAAGATTTTTTCTTTGCGTAGTCATTTTTTTTCTATGCAGAAAATTTGTAAAAATTGCTAAACTATCTGTTGCGGTTTCCAAGTTTTTAGGAAACCGCAATTTTTTATCTTTTTCGTTGCAACTTCGGAAAAACAAAATTAACGGAGGTGCTGTTATGCACAAAAAAATTATGGCGTTCATTTTATTTTTTTCAGTCGTTTTTGCTTCAACTTATGCTTTTGCCATAGACAATAAAATTCAAAAGCTTGACACAGTTGAAGTAACAGGCTCACGAATAGTTGAAAGCTTTGATGAAGTCACTGCCCAAATCTACGTCGTGACAAAAGAAGATATTGAAAACTCTGGAGCAAAAACAATCAATGATGCATTGAAATATATTCCAGGTCTCCTCACTACTGTGAATGATGCTTCTATGACTCAAAAGAAAGGACTAACCATAAGAGGACTCACAAGTGAAATGCTTTATTTGATTGACGGAATAGCAGTGAGCGACCCAAACCATGGAACAGGAAGCGATTTGGGCGGTCCATTAGATTTACGCACAATAGATTTAGATACAGTAGAACGAATAGAGGTATTAAAGGGCAGTTCTTCTGCAATTTATGGCAGTGATGCCGCAGGAGGCGTAATAAATATCATAACAAAGAATAATTTTGACAAGCTCCACGCTTCAACGTCACTATTTGCTGGCAGCAACGGATACTTCTCCACTTCGACACGAGCCGGCGTGGCAGAAGATGCTTGGCGCATCACCGTAGGTTATCGTTACACAAGAGAGGGAGAAACACGAATTAGAAAAAAAGAGGACGGCACTTACGACCACGCTAATCACTATTCATCAAATGACTATAATTTTTCCATTGGCTACAATAATTGGAAGTTTATAGGCTTCGCTGGACAGAATAAATCAAATTGGGAATCCTCTCAATTTGGCTTGCAGGAATATGACCAGAAAAGCACCTATGGTCGTTATACATTGCAATACGATGATGGCAAATTTTTGGGAAGATTTTTTATAAATAAGCTAGAAAGCATCACCAGTGCACGAGATAATTCGGAAAACTCAGACACGTCCTCCACAACATACGGTGGCACCTTGACAAGAAAAACAAAATTCGGAAGTGTTCCATTTTCTTACGGATTGGATTATAAGGAAGACCATGCAACCTATACAGACAAAACTGGTTTTTCTTATCCTTACAACAAATCACGATTTGAAGTCGCTCCCTACGTTGAAACATCGCTACCTATTGGAGTATGTGCATTTGATATTGGGGTGCGTTATGAATACTGGAATATATCTGATGGGGAAAATTACACAGAGCTAATGCCACGTTTTTCTTTTAATTTTGCAAATGAGCAAGGGACTACATATTACTTAACAATTGCTCGTCATTTTTCTATGCCAACCTTATATCAAATGTTCGGTCAAAGCGCATATTTATCCATCAACCCAGATTTAAAAGCTGAAAAAGGATGGGATTATGAAATTGGCATTAAAAACACAGAAAGCAAAAATCCATGGAGTGTCGGTATTTTTTATCTCAATCTAGATGACAAAATCAATTACGTAACAACAGATCCTTCTTCTTGGAAGGGACAATATAGAAATGTGGATAAATATCGTGCATGGGGCTTTGAAGCAAATTATCAGTGGAATTGGCACAAAAATTGGAGCTTAACGCCTGCAATTTCATTCACAAAGGGCGAAGAAAAATATGCTTCTTCTCGTTGGGTAAGGTCAGGTGAACCAAGGTGGAAGGCAAGTATAATATTGGGCTTCAAAAAAAATGGTTGGACAGCTTCGCTAAACGGATTATTTTATGCTGACAGAACCTTTGGAGAAGATAATTATTCATATGATTCTGGCAATATTTTTACTATGGATTTTTCTCTTGCAAAAAAAATTAAGGATCTTACACTACAATTTGCTGTCACAAATTTGTTTAATAAAGAGTATTTCATCAGCAAAGACGGATACCTTAATCCAGAAACACGCTTTATGTACAAACCAACCTATGATTTATAATTTTGATTGACCTTTTGGTAGGTGCTCCCTAATTTTTGGGAGCACCTTTTGTCTTAAGGCTTGACAAGTTTGTTTTTTGTGATATAATTCCCTGCGTTATGGCTCAAGACAGTTGGTGCAGGTGCATTCCTGCTTAATTTCCAGCCGAGGTCAGTTGATACGAAGTTTCTTTTTATTCCGTAACTTCCTGACCCTCTTGTGTGGGGTCTTTTTTTATACCCTTCAGGAGGTCATAGCAAATAAAATATCATTTCAGGAGGTGAAACAAAATGCCAACTGAGGCAAAACGTGAAAACATTTCAGCCCTTGTCGAAGCCCTTGCCAATGTGGATGCAGTTTATGTTGCTGAATATCGTGGCTTAACCGTCGCACAGTCAACAGAACTCCGCAAAGCAATACGCAATGCTGGTGGCGAAATGAAGGTTTGCAAAAACACGCTTATGCGTTTAGCTTTAGACGAAGCTGGCATGATTCGTGCAGATGGAATTGACACTGGTCCAAACGGTTACATTTTGTCTTACGGACATGTTGCAGAAGTCGCAAAGGCAATCCGTGATTTTGCAAAGGTGAAGGAAAATGCGGCATTTGTTGTAAAAGGTGGTATCCTTGGTAAGGATGTTGCCCTTGATCAAAAGCAAGTATTTGCCTTGGCAGATCTTCCATCAAGAGAAGAACTGCTCGCAAAGGTTGTTGGTTTGCTTGCCGGTCCAATGCGTGGGCTTGTTACAGCTCTTTCCGGACCAGCTCGTGGCCTAGTCAATGCCTTGTCAGCATTAAAAGACAAAAAATCTGCATAGAAATATGCGACTCACAAGACTGTAAAAAAATAAAAACAAATTTAGGAGGAAAATTACAATGTCACGTGAAGATCTTATTCAAGCAATTAGCGATATGTCCGTTCTCGAGTTATCAGAGCTCGTGAAGGATTTGGAGGAGAAGTTTGGTGTTTCTGCAGCAGCTCCAGCAATGATGATGGCTGCTCCAGCAGCAGGTGGTGCAGCAGCAGGCGGTGCAGCAGCGGGTGAAGAGAAGACTGACTTCAACGTTGTTTTAGCAGAAGTTGGTTCAAACAAGATTGCTGTCATCAAGGTTGTTCGTGAAATCACAGGACTCGGCTTGAAAGAAGCAAAAGAGCTTGTTGATGGCGCACCAAAAACAATCAAAGAAGGCGTTGCAAAGGAAGAAGCCGAAGCAATGCAGAAGCAATTTGAAGAAGCTGGAGCAAAAGCTGAGCTTAAGTAATTTCTTAAAAAAAATTAAGACAGACGAGAATTTATTCTCGTCTGTCTTTTTGTATGCTTGGAATTTGTTGCGTTATACAGTGGATATTGCCACCGCCTTTTAATATATCAATCGCCTCTATTCCAATAATTTTTTTATGAGGCATAGCATCAGACAAAATTTGCAAAGCACGCTTGTCGCTTGATTCATTTTTTTCACCAAACTGTGGGACCAATACAGAATTGTTACAGAAATAAAAATTAACATAGCTTGCGACAAGTCTTTCGCCAATCTCTCGCGTATCCTCTCCAATCTCAAAATCATATTCATCACAGTCTTCTTTGGTCAGTGTAATTGGATAATCGGGAATTGGTAAGGACACAATTTCTATTTTTCGTCCTTTTGCGTCACTAACACTTTCTAAATACTCCAGCGACTTTTGTGAAGGCTCATATTGTACGTCGTTTTTATTATCTGTTGTGGCAAGAACAACTCTAGCAGAATCTATAAATGCACAAATATTGTCAACATGCTCATTTGTTTCATCCCCAGCTATGCCACGTGGAAGCCAAAGGATTTTTTCTGCTCCTAGATAATTTTTTAGATTTTCTTCTATCATCGTCTTTGATAGATTGGAATTTCGTCCTTTGCTCAAAAGGCACGTTTCTGTTGTGATAATCGTTCCTTCGCCATCACTATGTATTGAACCGCCTTCTAGAACAAATGGCTCGGCATTGTAACAATCTATTCCTAGCTTTTGGCAAAGAAAAGCTGCCAATGCATTATCTTTTTGCCAGGAAGCGTATAAGCCGTCAAAATCTCCCCCCCACGCATTAAACTGCCAATTAACGCCCCTTATAACTTGACCGTTTGTCAAAAAAGTTGGGCAAATGTCACGAGCCCAAGAATCATCAGTTTCTGCAATTATTATTGTAGCACTATTGCCCACCATTTTTTTTGCATCTTCAATATGTTTTTCATCACAAATTAAGTAGACCTCTTCGCCCTTTGCAATTTCTTTAATCACATTGACAAATGCAATCTGTGCTTTTCTTGGATTACGTCCCCATGAACCAGGTCGAGTTGGCCAAATTAAACAAGTAGCTTTGTGCCACTTATACTCAGCAGGCATATAAAAATTATCCTGCTTTGGAATTGTGGTAAGCATTAGGACAGACGCTCCTTGAAATCCTTATAGCCGAAACGCTTTATAATTTCGTATGTATTGTTTTCCTTCAATATTGCAATATCTGGTAAAGGCATACCGTTAAAGGTATTATTTTTCACCATGGAATAAATTGCCATATCACCAAAAATCAACATGTCTCCAATATTAAGCTTTTCATCAAAGCTATAAATTCCCATCACATCACCAGCTAAACAAGTGCGAGAAGCAAGGTAATATGTGAAATGTTTTTCACCTGCCTCACTTGAATTAAAGAGCGGTGGTCTATATGGCATTTCCAACACGTCGGGCATATGGCACGAGGCACTTGTATCCAGTATTAAAATCGGAATATCTCCATTTACAATATCCATCACCCTTGTTGCAAGGTAGCCAGCGTCCAATGCAACAGCTTCACCTGGCTCAAGATAAATTTCCAAATTGTATTTTTGCCTCAAACGAATTACAAGGTCAACTAATTTTTCTATGTTGTAGCCTTCTTTTGTTATATGGTGTCCACCACCAAGATTAAGCCATTTTGCCTCATGTAACAGGCTTGAAAATTTATTTTCCAACACAGCCACAGTTTCAATTAAAGGCTCTACCATCTGTTCACAAAGTGTGTGAATGTGAAGCCCTTCTACTCCCTCTGGCAAATGTTGCGTCATGTCACATTCTTTTATCCCCATACGGGAATTTGGAGCACACGGGTCATAGATTTCATGCCCTTCTTGGGTGCTGTGCTCTGGATTTAGTCGCAGTCCCACACTTACGTTTGACACGCTCCATTTTGCTCTATGGTGTTCAAGTTGCGTCAAGGAATTGAAAATTATATGGTCGCATATCTCACACAATTCTGTCATTTCCTCATCCGAATAGGCAGGTGAAAAGACGTGATTTTGACCTTTCATTTCCTCATGTGCCAGCCTAGCTTCAAAAAGTCCGCTGGACGTAGCGCCACTGATATATTGGCTAATTAGCGGATAGGTTGCGTAAGCAGAAAAAGCCTTTTGCGCAAGAAGTATTTTTGCTCCACTTCTTTTTTCCACATCTGCTAGGATTTCACAATTTGAACGTAGTCTCGCCTCGTCAATTACATAAGCAGGAGTTTTTATATCTTTTAGTAAGTAGAATATGTTTTTCATTAAGGTAAAATCTTTAGTCAACTAATTGTGGATTTTCCTCGACAACCCAAGGCAAACCAAATTTGTTTAACATATCCATGTATGGATCGGGATCAAACTCATCTGTTGTCTTTGCCCCCCTCGCATTCCAAACGCCACTTGCAACCAACGCTGTCCCAATCATTGCCGGAACTCCAGTGGTATAACTTATAGCCTGACTGCCAAGTTCCTTGTAGCATTTCTGGTGATCACACACGTTGTAAATATATATTGTGCGTTCTTTGCCGTCTTTCTTTCCACGGAAGATACAGCCAATGTTTGTCTTGCCAACAGTGCGTGGACCAAGCGTTGCAGGGTCTGGCAAAAGAGTTTTCAAAAACTGAATAGGAACAATAGGAACACCATTGTGCATTACAGGCTCTGTCCCCAACATCCCAACATTTTCCAGACATTTCATGTGAGTAAGGTAACTTTGACCAAAGGTCATAAAGAAACGAATACGTTTTATCTCTGGAAAATTTCTTCCGAGCGCTTCAATTTCTTCGTGGTGCAAAAGATACATATCTTTTTTCCCCACACAAGGAAAATCATACTCACGTTTTATGCTCATTGCAGGAATTTCCACCCAATGCCCATTTTCCCAATAACTACCAGGAGCAGAAACTTCACGCAAATTTATTTCTGGATTAAAATTTGTCGCAAATGGATAGCCATGGTCGCCACCGTTGCAGTCTAAAATATCAACCTCGTCAATAGTGTCAAAATAATGTTTCTTTGCGTAAGCCACAAAAACACTGGTAACACCAGGGTCAAACCCCGTGCCTAGCAGGGCAGTCAAATTTGCTTTTTTGAAACGTTCATCATAAGTCCACTGCCATGAATAGTCAAAATAGGCAGAGAAGCCCAACTTTTTACAACGTTCCTCATATATTTTTCTCCACGCCGGATCATTTGTGTCTTCTGGTTCATAGTTTGCTGTGTCAATGTAATGCACACCACATTCAAGGCAAGCATCCATTATTGTCAAGTCTTGATAAGGCAAAGCAACATTCAAGACGCAATCAGGATTGTAACTTTTTATTAACGCAACAAGCTCCTGCACATTGTCGGCATTCACCTGTGCAGTAGTTATTTTTGTTTTAGAATATCCCGCCTGCTCTATTTTTTCTTTAAGCGAATCACATTTTGATTTTGTTCTGCTTGCAATGCAAAGCTCTGTGAAAACGCTGTCATTTTGACAGCATTTTTGAATTGCAACCTGTGCAACGCCACCGCAACCAATAACCAATAGTCTAGCCATTACTTTTCCTCCTCTTTTAGCAAATCTTCAACATACTTTGGCAACATAAATGCTCCCTTGTGAAGATGCGTCGTGTAATACCAAGTTTTTATTTTTCTTTCTAGCCATCTTTGCGGGTTAAAATCATTTATCGGGTGATAAATTTTTGAGGCAAAACCAAAGAGCCAGTAACCAGCTGGACAGGTCGGAATATGTGCTTGATACACCCTGCTTATTGGAAAACTCTTAAAGGCTTTTCTGTGCATGGCACGACAAGATTCTTCATCTTCATCATAAAATGGGCTGCCGTGCTGATAGACCATAATTCCATCTTTTTTCAATGCTTTATAGCAATTCCCATAAAATTCTTTTGTAAACATTCCAGCCGCATGACCAAGAGGGTCAGTGCAATCGTTAATGATAAGGTCATACTCGCCTGTTTTTCCACGCAGAAAACGGAGTCCGTCCTCATAGAAAACGTGCACACGTGGGTCTGAAAGCCAGCGACTGCTCTCTGGAAAATATGTGTTGCATATTTCAACGAATTTTTTGTCCTGCTCAACAATGTCAATTTTTTCAATTTCATCGTAGTATTCTAATTCTCTTGCAACACCGCCATCACCACCACCAATAACCAAAACACTCTTTACATTTGGGTGGACAGCCATAGGCACATGGACAATCATTTCATCATAGGTAAATTCATCTGCCTCAGAGAAGATAATGCTACCGTTTGATGTTAAAAATCTGCCGAACTGTGGCGATTCAAAGACATCAATCCTCTGATACTCGCTTTGAACAGATGCTAATTGTTTATCTACTCTAACGGAAATTTTTACATTTCCAGTGTGCATTTCGCTAAACCAAAAGTCCATTTTTAGTCTCCATTTATTTAATTACATTTAATGTTGATACATCAAGGCTCTCCGGTCCTTGCAAGGAACAGCCTTTTTCTTTGGCATACAATATATAGTCACATATAGCCTGCGTGATGACTTCGCCAGGTGCCAAAATAGGAATTCCAGGCGGATAACACATCACAAATTCACTGCAAATTTTTCCAACAGAGTCTTCTAGCGCAACTGTCTCCTTTTGTGCATAGAATGCTTCTTGCGGTGTCATCTTCACAGTAGGAGAAATATATTCGGCTGTAAAGAGGTCTTTTTTTGGTTTTATGTAAAGGCGTGCTATGTCTGCCAATGCTCCAACAAGACGCTCAATATCTTGAATTCTGTCTCCTATAGAAATATACGCCAAAATATTGCTTATGTCACCAAATTCAATTTGAATATCATACTCGTCACGGAGCAAATCATAAACTTCTATTCCTGCAAGCCCTAAATTTGTCGTAAGCACAGAAAGCTTTGTAACATCAAAATCAAAAATGCTTCCACCGTTACACAATTCTCTCCCGTAAGCATAATAACCACCTATGCAGTTTATTTCCTGTCGTGCATACTCTGCCATTTTTATAACCTTGTCAAAAGAAGACTGCCCACGAAGTGCAAGGTTTCTGCGAGAAATGTCAAGGCTAGAAATCAAAAGATATGACGCACTTGTGGTCTGTGTAAGATTGATAATCTGCGCCACATGACGAGCATTAACCTTTTCGCCAAGCAAGAGGAGTGAACTTTGCGTAAGGCTGCCACCAGACTTATGCATAGAAACAGCAGACATATCAGCCCCAACGCTCATTGCATTTTGTGGCAAATTATCTCCAAAATACAGGTGTGTACCATGTGCTTCGTCAACAAGTGCCAACATTCCATTTTTATGTGCAAGGCTTACAATTTCTTTTAAATTCGAGCATATTCCGTAATAGGTAGGATTATTTATCAAAATTGCAACTGCATCAGGATTTTTTTCTATCGCTGTTTTTGCTTCGTCAACTGTTACTCCCAGTGGAATTCCAAGATTTTTATCAACATTTGGGTCAATATATATCGGCACTGCACCGCATAATACAAGAGCATTTATCACGCTTTTATGGACATTGCGTGGCAAAATAATTTTGTCACCTGCCTTGCATGATGCAAGCACCATAGCTTGCACTGCGCTTGTCGTGCCACCTACCATAAGGAAAGCATTTGCCGCGCCAAATGCATCAGCGGCAAGCTCTTCTGCTTCTTTTATGACAGAAACAGGATGACACAAATTGTCCAAGGGCTTCATAGAATTTACATCTATTTCCACACAGCGCTGTCCTAGAAATTGAACCAACTCAGGGTTTCCTCTGCCGTGTTTATGACCAGGCACGTCAAAAGGAACGACTCGCAATTTGCGGAATCGTTCTAATGCTTCGTAAACTGGTGCATGTTTTTGTCTTTCTACATCCATTTCTGTTCTCCATCAAAAGAAAAAGGTAGGCAAGTGCATAGACACTGCCTACCTGTAATTTACAAAAAAATCTTTTGCATTTTTGCATAAAGCTACAAAAGCGGACATAACGCTTCGGCTTATCCAACATTACAAGTGGCGTGCGAAAGCACACAAGGTTATAAAGTAACCAACTTTTACCCAAAATGGGCACCCGTAAAATGAGCAATCAATGCTCAATGAGCAACAAATGCTCGTTGAATATGTGACGCGAAACCGTCACCCGCGGCGGCGACCAGCCCTGTCCGATGAGCCATTCAAGAAACAATCAACAATTTCTCTAAGGTCTTATGTTTCTGCCATACAGAAACATCGAGAGTATTCTAACATATAAAAATGTTTTGTCAAGAACATAGCATGTATTAAAGTAAAAAGCTAACTGCTTAAAAAGCAGTGTAATATATCCTTGGATTTACAAAAATAACTTTTGTGCTATAATTTCACTAGTTTTAATCAGAGTTTTCTGTATATTCTAGGGAGGCAGTTATGAAATTTCCAACCTTTTGGGGTGGAATTCACCCAAAGGCTCATAAAGAGCTCACAAACAAAAATGAAATTGTTGACTACACACCACAGGGAGAACTTATCTTTCCTCTTTCTCAGCACATTGGTGCACCGAATAAAGCAGTTGTTAAAAAAGGCGACACTGTTTTCGTCGGCTCAGTATTAGCAGAGAATGATGCGCCTGTGTCTGCACCTGTCCTTTCCAGTGTGTCTGGAGTCGTAAAAGATATAGCATTAAGACAAACAATAGGCGGTAACTTTGAAGAATGTGTCATAGTCGAAAATG
>JAZLJR010000017.1:0-9705 GCA_045617925.1 Synergistaceae bacterium | reverse complement strand
GTTAGAAGCATTGATGCTATCGCAATTTATTATAGAGAGATAGTTGGTTCAATGTCGCACAATAAAAACATTGTGCGCACAAGGGCAAGCTTGTCTCTTGCATTAGATGAATTGATAACACTTTCAATGAAGCCAAGTGCTCTAAATCCTGCTTTCAAACGCACAATAGAAAACGAAATTGCATCAATGGCTTTGGAGCTTCTTTTAGATTTGAAAGATGAAGATGACAAATGGGATGATAAGGCTTTGACTCAAAAGGTTGAAAAAATATTGCTTGATTATGGCAAAAGTTTTACCCGTCCAGCGAGGAAATATATCTATGTTCCAATTGTAAGAATGTTTGGGATAAAGGCTTTTTACAATTTTTACATGCTATTTCACAAATAAATGCAAAATTTAACAAAAATAATAACGCTATTAAGAGAAAAATACTTAAACTTAATAGCGTTATTTTTGTTTTTAATTTTTGACTTTGTATTAGCGATGATTGAAAATATATAATTTGCTGTTTTTCGTATTTATTTGCACATCACAGGAGTCAGTCTGAAGAGTTGCCAAAAACACTCCAAGAAACGCCCAAAAAATTACAGCAATATCACGACGTGCACAGAACAAGTCTCCCGTAAGACCAACACTAGCCTGTGTTGCAAGAGCCATTAATGTTAATAGAGCAAAAATTACAGTTTGTTTTGACTGTCCTTTGAAGTATGCACGGATTGTGGCGAAAGCAAGATATAGAGCAAAAATTAAGAAAGACAAGAGTGCTGGAATACCGCCAGCAACTGCAACAGCAAGATATATATTGTGAGGATGATCATAGGCCCCATCTTTGTCGTAGTATCCATAATGATCAAAGTGTAAAAGTTCTTTTTTATTTTCAAAAAACTCTTTGCTCTTCCTTTCAAAGTCACCGTAGCCCCAACCAACAAAGGGTTTAGTGCGAATCATATCAATTGCAATTTTCCAAACACCGTCTCTGTCTGTCGTGAATTGTGCCATTTCTGTTCCGCCAACGACACCGATATTACTGCTTGTATCTCCTGTAAACAAGGCACTTGCCTGTGCAAATTCTCTTTGTAAAAACTCTCTGTGCATTGTTGGGGCAATAGCAAATAAACCTGAAAATATTATAATTGCTATAACTAGTGCAAACAGCAAATTTTTTAATCTGAGTTGTTTTTTCAAAATTAGCAGTAACGTAAAAGATAATATACACACAGCAGCTGCTCCATAATATCCGACAGAAAATGAGCAAATTGTCATAAGCAGGGCTACACAAATTAATAATGCTGCAACTAACACATTATTACAGAAAAATTTTGCATAAATTAGTAGTGCAGGGAAAATTAATGTAGCATATTCTCCACTTTCATTACACGCACCATCATGGAGCGCAGTATTAAAATCTAAAATCTTTAATGGAAGCCCCGTAAACCACATTGGATATAATGGGCGCAGGCAAATTTCTATGGCAAAAATAACATTAGCCCAAACAAACCATGTTACGAGTTTTTCCCTCTTTTCGTCTGTATCAAAGAGGCAAAAAGCCATATAAGTATAGAGGATTGCTTCTAAAAACACACTTGCCCCCTTACCCCAAACGTAAAAACTTGTCGCATTAATTGCATTTGGAAAAGAAACAAACAAAAAAAACACAAAAAACCAGATAAAAATAGTTTTGGCAGAACCCGTAGGCTTCTTAAAAATTGCGGATTTTTCAAAAAACTGCGACAAAAGCATAAGAATTAAAGATAGTCCATAACATGAATAATGTATTACTGGTCCCACGACAGTAAAAACTGTTCCAAGCAAAAAGAAAACATATGCTAAATTACCAAAACAAAAATGCTTATAACTTCTTGTGCTAGTGTTTCTGGCTAATAGAATTTGTCCCTCCGTAGAATTATTGATCATAGTATTATCCTCCTTCAGGTCGTTAATAAATATTTTCTCGCTTATTTACTGTACAAAGATATTAGTTAATTTTTAATACTAAATAGTTATAAATTGCTAAATATCTATCTAGCATCTTGTTAAAGACAGGGATCCTGTCTATTGCAATCTCTGTTTCTGTTTTTCCTGTTTTAATAAATTTCTCTAATGCCAAAGTCCAAGCAGAAGCATCTCCGACAGGAATAAGTTTATTTGGATCTGCTGAAAGTTCTGCAAAAGCAGCAATATTTGATGCAATTATCGGAATGCCTAATAATGCACCTTCACACATTGCAAGCCCCATACCTTCGATATGAGATGGAACCAGCAAACAGGAGTGGTTTAATAAATATTCTTGAGGATTGTCTACATAACCAACAAAATTTATTTTGTTTTCTAACCCTAGTTCATTAACTTTATGTTCCCACTCATCTTTTTGTGGACCTTCTCCACAAACAGTAAGGGTGTAAGAGTTCTTTAATTCAGCCGGAAGCAAAGCCATAGCAGAAATGATATCTTGTAGTCCTTTTATGTGTGTTAAGCGTCCAATAAAAAGAAATCTTGTTTTTGTATCTTTTTCATTTTTATGCCATTTTATAGCAGGAATTTTTAGACCATTTACTATAACTATACTATTATTGCCTATTCTGTCTTGCATCGCATTTTGAACAGCGTAGGAAATGCAGACCGTTGCATTTGCATTCCTATAAGGTGCGTAAAGCCAGTAAGCTTTTGTACTAAAAATCCCGTGTGCGGTGACAACAAAAGGAATACCAAGCTTTTTTGCAGCAATTTGGCAAATCCAGGCTGGAACACGAGAATGAGCGTGAAGTAAATCACAGCCACCTTTTTTTGCGATAATCCTTGCCAATTTTCTTGCGGTAAAAATTATTTTGAGTGGATTTTTTGAATGAACTGGCAGATGAAGAATTTTTACCTTGTCAGTCAGTTGCCCTTCCATTTGCCCACCATTAGAAACTACGGTGACGTCATGTCCAAGATCTGCAAGTGCATTTGACATATCCACTACAAATCTTTCAACGCCACCGATTTCTAACTCTGGTAGAACCTCATAAATTTTAAGTTTATTTTCGTTTACACCAATTTTCAATTTTCAACTCTCAATTCTCAATTGCTTTATGCTTCATATCCATTTGGATTTTTTCTTTGCCAATTCCAGCTATCGGCGCACATAGTTTCTAGCGTTTCTTCTGCTTTCCAGCCTAGAATTTTGTTTGCCTTTGCAGGAGTTGAATAGCATTCTGTCAAGTCACCGGCTCTACGAGGTGCAAAGGTGTATGGAAGCTTCATGTTATTTGCTTTCTGGAATGCCTCAACCATATCAAGCACAGAATAGCCTTGACCTGTGCCAAGATTAAAGACCTCTACACCGTTATGATTCAATGTATATTCTATTGCCTTAACATGCCCCTTAGCGAGGTCCACAACGTGAATGTAGTCACGAATGCAGGTGCCATCTTTTGTTGGGTAGTCATTGCCAAAAATGTTTAATTTTTCTCTTTTCCCCGTAGCAACCTGTGTGATGAACGGCATTAAATTATTTGGGATCCCGCGTGGGTTTTCACCAATTAAACCACTTTTATGTGCACCAACTGGATTGAAATAGCGGAGTAGTGTAACAGACCAATCAGGGTTCGCCTTTTGAACACCACCAAGAATTTGCTCTATCATATATTTTGTCCAACCATAAGGATTTGTGCAGCCACCAGTGACGGAGTCCTCAGAAAGTGGCATAGGATTTTTTGAATCGTAAACTGTTGCGGATGAAGAGAATATGAAATTCTTGACTCCAGCTTTTTTCATAGCACGACATAATGCAATTGTTGCGTTAAGGTTATTATCATAATATTCAAGCGGTTTTTCCACAGATTCGCCAACAGCTTTGAGCCCTGCAAGGTGTATAACGCACGAAATTTGAGTTTCAGCGAAAATTTTGTCAAGTAACTCTTCATCACGGCAATCGCCCTTGTAAAATTTGGGTGTTACACCAGTGATTTTACCAACTCTTTCAATGGATTTTTCGCTTGAATTGACAAGATTGTCTATTATGACAGGGAAATAGCCTGCATTTATAAGCTCGACTGCGATGTGGCTTCCTATGTAGCCTGCACCGCCGGTTAACAGAATATTTTTCACTTTCGTTAATCTCCTCAAAGTTTAATGGTGGAAAAGCCTCATGCCCGTGAAGCACATCACCATGTTGTATTTGTCCGCCGTCTCTATTACATTGTCGTCGCGAATGCTTCCGCCTGGTTCTGCAACAAAGCAAACGCCACTTTTTCTAGCTCTTTCGATATTGTCCCCAAATGGAAAGAAAGCGTCGCTGCCACAGGTTACGCCTGTTTGCGTAGCGATGAAATCACGTTTTTCCTGTTCCGTGAAAGGGGCTGGTTTTGTTTTGAAGACTTTCTGCCATTCACCATCACGCAAGACGTCGTCACATTCGTTGCTAATGTAAACGTCTATTGCATTGTCACGCTCTGGGCGCTTGATGTTATCCAGAAATGGTAAATTAAGCACCTTTTCGCTGCGTCTCAAATACCAGTTATCTGCTTTGCTGCCTGCCAAACGAGTGCAGTGAATTCTGCTCTGCTGACCTGCACCAACGCCAATTGCTTGTCCGTCCTTGACGTAGCAAACGGAATTTGACTGAGTGTATTTTAAAGTAATTAAGGAAATAATGAGGTCTATTACTGCATTTTCGGGTAAATCTTTATTTTTTGTTACGACGTTGCTTAGCAATTCTTTGTTTATTTTAAAATTATTTCTGCCTTGGCGGAATGTGATACCAAAAACATCTTTTTCCTCAACTTCATGTGGAATGTAGTTTTTGTCAATCTTGACGACATTATACTTTCCACCTTTTTTTGTTTTCAGAATTTCTAAAGCCTCAGGAGTGTAATCTGGTGCGATTATGCCGTCCGAGACTTCGAGCTTTAAGTAGCTCGCGGTTGCACTGTCGCATGTGTCGGAGAGTGCAACCCAGTCACCATAAGAACAGAGCCTGTCCGCTCCCCTTGCACGAATATAAGCACAAGCGATGGGGGATAGCTCAAGTCCTTCTGGTACAAAATACATTTTGCGGTCAAGCTCTGAGAGTGGAGTGCCGACAGCAGCACCGGCAGGGGACACATGTTTGAATGATGCTGCGGATGGAAGTCCTGTTGCTTCCTTCAATTCGCGCACAAGTTGGTATGAGTTAAAAGCGTCCAAAAAGTTTATATAGCCTGGGCGCCCATTCAAAACTTCTATTGGTAGCTCTGAGCCATTCTTCATGAAAATTGAGGCTGGTTTCTGATTTGGGTTTGTGCCGTATTTCAATTCGAATTCCGTCATTTGTTTGCCTCCATGTAACAAAAACAAAAATCTTTACCACGTAAAGCCTTCGCCAAGATACTTGACTCTTGCTTCGTGGTTATGAATTATCTCTGATGGTTTTCCTTCAAGGAAAACTTTGCCTTCATAAATCAAATATGCTCTGTCTGTAATTGCAAGGGTTTCACGCACATTGTGGTCAGTTAAAAGTATGCCGTAACCGTCCTGTTTTAATTTTTTTATAATGCGCTGAAGTTCTGCAACTGCAATGGGGTCTATTCCAGAAAATGGTTCGTCTAGCAAAATGAAAGATGGCTGAACTGCAAGAGCTCTTGCTATTTCAACTCTACGTCTTTCGCCACCGGACAAAGCAACACCAATTGTGTGCTTCAAGTGCCTTATACCATATTCATCTAGGAGAAATTCTATAATTTCTTCTCTTTCTTTTTTGGGTATCCCGCTTTCTTCAAAGACAAGCCCAAGGTTTTCGAGCACCGTAAGGTTGCGGAAAATGGATGCTTCTTGTGGCAAATAGCCAATTCCTGCACGGGCTCTCATATACATAGGGAAAGTTGTGAGTTCTTCACCGTCCAATGTGACAATTCCGGCATCTGGCAAGATACGCCCTGTTATCATGTAAAAGGATGTGCTTTTGCCTGCTCCGTTTGGTCCGAGTAGTCCAACAATTTCTCCAGCCTTAACTTCTATGGAAACGTTGTTTACAACGCGTCTTTCGCCAAAGTTTTTGACTAGATTTTCCGCTTTTAGTAATTTTTTTGTTTGCTTTATTATTTCGTACATTTTGTTTTCCCCTCTTGTGATGATTACAGTGTTTTTTCTACTTGCTCTATTTCGTCGCTGTTTTTCTGTTTGTCTTGTTTATCTTGATCTTTATCTGTCTTGACATTCTTATTTTTTTTACTGTCTTCCTTTACATAAATGAGATGTGCGTTGCCTTCTGCGTAGTAAACCTTTGTTGCTAAATTTATTCTAAAACGGTCTGCCTTTATAGTTTTCCCATCGCTTCTTGTAGCAAGTGGATTTCCTGTGACAATTACAGTGTCGTTTGCCTTTGTGTAACAGGCTTCGTCACCAGTTATGACATTCTTCTGATTTTGTTTGTTGGTAAATTCAAAATACACGTTGCCACTAAAGGTCGATTCCGCAATTTCATCCTCTTTCGTCTTGGAATTTTTTGTCAAGGTGCCGAGTAGTTTTTCCCCTCTGGCGTTATATTGTTGTTTCATATCTTCAAAACGCGTAATGTTAAAACCCTTGAAATATTTGCCATGTTTAATAAACTTGTCACAGTTGACGTGACGAGTTTCTGTGACGATTTCAACACCATCTTCGAGCTCATACCCCTCACCTAACTGAATATATTTTGCGCGATTAGCTGCTAAGGTTTCAAGCCCATCAAAACGGTTGATGCGAGCAGTGCCAAGCATCTCAACAGCAGTTCCACCTGCTTCTTTTTGCCAAGTTAAGGTATCACAGGAGCTCGTTGCGTCTTGCGATACAATTTTGCCTATCACATTTCCTTCGAGCTTTAAATAGTCCTTTTGCGTTAAATAAAGTGCTTTATCGCCTGTCAATGTGTCTGTAACAAGTTGCTTTTCCTTTGAAGATGCTTTCTGCGCTATGCGTTCAACGCGAATGTTGCCGTCAAGATTAAGCTTTTCTTCCCCTGCTTTTTCCCAAACTAGGTTATCTCCAAAAACTTTTGTGCGTTGAGAAACGATATCTGCCTTGACCGGACCAGTAAGGATAAATCTGTCGAGTTTTGTTTCCATAGTTGCAGTTGTGCCAGTGACGGTATCTTTGTATATTTTTGTCTTAGTTGGATTATCGTAATCTTGAGCTTTTGTCTCGTGTTCAAAACGCACATTGCCCGTCAGATTAATTATGTCATTATCGTCTTGGTGAGTCCAATGCATATGGTCGCCAAAAAAATATAATTCTTTCTCTGCAAAAAACCCACTTATATTTTTGTCTAAAATAAAGCTACCGTTCTTGAAATCAGCATTCAAAGTGCCGCCTTTTATATTATCTTTTCCTCGTGAGAGATGAACATTGCCATTTGCCACGCCGGTTGAGCTTTCCATGTTGTATTTTATATAGTCAGCAGTGAGGTCGACGTCTGCCTGTGCAACATGTGGTAAAGAGCAGAGAGAGAATAGGAACAGTAAACCTGCAAAGAACTTTTTGCTACTATTTCTTGCGAGTTTTTTTCTGGTTTGTTTTATTAGGTTCATAAGCTTTCTCCATTTCTATTGGCTTTGCTAATAGTTTTTTTAAAGTGCCAAAATTCTCTGCTAAATACGATGAAAAGGATCCTCCGTTATAGCCTGTCATGTGAAAATGCTTTGTTGCAAGTTTTTTAACATTTTCTACAATGATGGGGTCTGTTGCATAATCAGTTACTATCAGCATATTGCGTAAATTTGCCTGCCTTATGGTTGCTTGCAGGTGTTCAATGTCGCCATTTTTCCAAGCTGGCACAACCTCTTTTGGTGGTTTTACGCCTCTTTTGGCGCAGGATGTTACAATATAGCCTGTGCGACCAGTGAGGTCAAGCACAGTTATATTTTGCAAAAGCTTTTTTCCCACTTGCATAGTGCTGTCCAGTATTGACTGGTAAATTGCCAAACGTTTTTGGTAATGCTGATAATTTGCTTTGTCATGGCTAGAGATGGCTTTCATGGTGTTCAGTGCGAGGTATGGAATTTTTGAAGGGTCATAATAGTCATATTCGCACGGTTCACCGTCGTAGCCAACAGTTGTGGCAAAATAAGTAAGAGATTTATTGCGAGACGCAAAACGTTTTTGGTTGCTCGTCATGGTGACAAAAATGTCGCTTCCTCCAGGCGCAGCATTTCCAATATTTCTAACGCTAAAAATTTCTGGTTTTGCGATGAAAGTTGCCACATCATACAAAAAAGAATTTGATACAGCAACACGCATGTGCGGTCTGTATGTTTTCTTTTTTTGCTTTGGTGCAGCAGCGAAAGAAACACTGGCTGCAAGGCAGAGGACAAGAATACAAATCGCAAATGCGAAAAATTTACTATACAAATTCTTCGTTTTTATCATTCTATTTTTTTTTGTCATAAATTTACAAAGCACCTAACAAATTATTTCAAATATAACCGCTACATTTTAATCTAAATTGCGAAAAAAAAGAATAGTTTTATCAAAAAAAGGGCAAAAAAGAATAAATTATTGTATAATGTTTGGCGTAAATACAAGTGATTTTGTTTAAGAGGTGTTTTTGGTGAAGAAACAGACTTGGAAAGCAGGAACTCAACTTTTTCCCTTGCCTGTCGTTATGATAAGTCTCGGGCAGGGAGAAACAAAAAATATTGTTACTGTGGCATGGACGGGGATTGTAAATTCGGAACCACCAATGACATATATTTCGTTAAGACCAGAGCGCCACTCCTATGGGTTATTAGAGGCAAGTGGTGAATTTGTAATAAATCTTGTCAATGAAAAATTGACACGTGCAATGGACCTTGCAGGGGTCAAGAGTGGAAGAAATCTTGATAAATTCAAGAGTTTTGGGCTAACTCCTGTGCCTGCATCAGTTCTTTCTTGCCCAATGATAGACGAAAGTCCATTGAACATTGAGTGTCGTGTAACACAAAAGATACCACTTGGCAGCCACACGATGTTTCTTGCAAAAATTGAAGCTGTTAATGTTGCAGAAAATTTGTTGGATAGCAAGGGGCGTCTTTGCCTTGAAAAGGCGAACCTTATTTCCTTTGTTCATGGTGCATACCATGCACTAGGAAGACAACTGGGAACATTTGGTTTTAGTGTAAAGAAAAAGTAATAAAAATTGAGGGGGATATAAAAATGTTACATTGTGCAATTTGCGACAAACCGCTTCGTGAGTGCTGTGATTTGTTTCACGAAGCTGAGGATGAAAACGGAAACTCCGTTGTCATTTGCTATGAATGTGCGGAAGAGCATAATATTCCATTTGAGGAGTAATTGATGTCCATATCTGTCCGTGTTCGGTGTGAAAATGGTGCTACCTTGCCGTCATATGCTACAGACGGTGCAAGTGGCATGGATGTTCGTGCGGTTGAGGAAGTAACGATTGCTCCTCTTGAAAGAGCCTTGGTTTCAACAGGACTTTTCTTTGAATTGCCAGAGGGGACAGAAGCACAGGTTCGTCCTCGTAGTGGGCTTGCTGTAAAAAGCGGAATTACAGTTTTGAACTCGCCAGGCACGATTGACGCTGATTATAGAGGTGAGATAAAAATTATCCTTGTCAATTTGAGCAACGCACCTTTTACAGTCCATGTTGGTGACAGAATAGCGCAGATTGTTTTTGCAACGGTAACAAAAGCTAACCTTGTGCAGGTTGAAGAAATAAACGAAACGGAACGCGGTGCAGGAGGCTTTGGTTCAACCGGCGTGAAATAATTT
>JAZLJR010000016.1:0-4951 GCA_045617925.1 Synergistaceae bacterium | reverse complement strand
CTCATTGCAAAGATAGAAAATCAATCCGGTTTGGACAATCTTGCAGGTATAGCTGAATACTGTGAGGGGATAATGGTGGCACGAGGTGACCTTGGTGTTGAAATTCCATACGAAAATCTGCCCAGAGTGCAAAAAGAGATTATTGCATTGGGTCGCCGTTATGGAAAGTGCGTTATTACAGCGACAGAGATGTTAGAGTCTATGATAACAAAACCACGAGCAACAAGAGCAGAAGTTTCAGACGTGGCAAATGCTGTCTATGATGGCACGAGCGCAATTATGCTTTCGGGGGAAACTGCTGCAGGTAAATATCCTGTTTTGGCAGTAGAAACAATGGCACAAATTGCGGAAACGACAGAACAAAACATTTCTTATGTAAATAGGTTTAAGTCAACAGAATATGTTCCCTTGAGTTTGACAGATTCAATCGGACATGGAATTTGTGGCATGGCTATTGATGTTAAGGCAAAGGCAATAGCCGTCTGCACAGTTTCCGGTATGACAGCTTACCTTATTTCTTGTTTTTATTCTGATGTGCCAATTTTAGCCCTTACAACTACAAAAAAAACGTGGTATCAGCTTGCCTTGGTTTGGGCAGTTTTGCCACGCCTTACAGTTGAGTGTAACTCTGTAGAGGATATTATAGATCTTGCAAGACAGGAAGCACAGAGAGTTTTTAATCTTACAAAAGGAGACATTATTGTCACAACAAGTGGCTCTGTTATGGGAGTAAGGGGAACGACCAATCTTTTGAAGATTGACCAAATTTAACAAATAAAAAATGCCATGTAGTGGCGACAAACCACAGCATGACATTTTATTTTGCAAAAAAAATGGTGCGAGAGAGGGGATTTGAACCCCTACACCGATGAAGGCACAAGATCCTAAGTCTTGCATGTCTACCAATTCCATCACTCTCGCAACATAGACAAATATTGAAAAACGACCAAAAAAATTTTGGTCGTAAAATTTCAATGGAGCCGACTTCCGGACTCGAACCGGAGACCCCATCCTTACCATGGATGTGCTCTACCTACTGGGCTAAGTCGGCATTTAATAAAATGGTGCTAGCGGGTAGGTTCGAACTACCGTAGGCTCACGCCGACAGATTTACAGTCTGTTGCCTTTGACCACTCGGCCACACTAGCACACGCAAGGCGAATACCTTACGAGCGCAAATTTTACAGGAGAATGGCGTTTTTGTCAAGATGATAATTGTCTCTAAATTGCAATAATTGATTGATTATTGAAAAATTTTTAATACTATTGTAAAATTTGCCCAAATTTTGATGAAAGGACTGATTGTAATGCCAAGTGAATTGGTAGACAAAACAATAAACGCTTTGAAAAACCACGGCTTTGTTGCAGAATTTTTTGAAAATCGTGAGGAGCTTTGCAATAGAGTTACAAATATTATTTCAAGCAGCAATTCTGTTGCTATTCCTGGAACAGTTACAGTGCGAGAGCTTGGGCTCGACACCCTGCTGAAAGATAAGGGGTGCAAAGTAATTGACAGATGGAAGAGTGATGCAAAAACTCCAGAGGAGAAAAAAAAGGAAATTATGCAGACACTTGATGCTAATTTCTTTCTTACAAGTGCAAATGCACTTATTGCCACGGGAGAAATCTTTAATATTGATGGAGTGGCTAACCGTGTGGCAGGAATGGCTTGGAGCAATGGCGATATACTTTATATTGTGGGTGTGAATAAAATTGTTTCAACATTGCAAGAGGCTTTTGAAAGATTAAAAAACATTGCTTGCCCCAAAAACGCAAAACGCCTCAATATGCAAACACCATGTGCTCTAACTGGTCAATGTGCAGATTGCAATTCTCCGCAAAGGTTCTGCCGTGTCAGCCAACTTATTCACAGGGCTCCTATGGATAGGAAAGCATACGTTTTTATTGTGAATGAGGATTTAGGTTATTAGATAATTTGCTTGACACAAAAATAATTTTTGTTAAAATACTCCGTGAGGTGCGGTAGCGTGCCTTGTAAGTTTTAGATTAGTTTAGATTAGGAAAAGATAAGCCATAGAATAGCAAAGTTAAAGTGAAAATTCCAAGGACTTTGTCATTTTGTTGTGGCAAAGTCTTTTTTATTTATCAATGGAGGTTTTCACAATGAGCTCAAAAATTCCTTACAAAATTTACGTTACAGAAGCAGAGATGCCAAAATATTGGTATAATTTGCGTGCAGATATGGTTAATAAACCCTCCCCACTTCTAAATCCTGTTACATTGCAACCAATGACAGCGGAAGAATTAAAGCCAGTCTTTTGCGATGAGTTAATTCAGCAGGAGCTTGATGAAAATACGCCATATTTTGAGATACCAGATGAAATTCGTAATTTCTATAAAATGTATCGTCCTTCACCACTTGTTCGTGCCTATAACCTAGAAGAAAGGCTACAGACACCAGCGCACATTTACTATAAGTTTGAAGGAAACAACACTAGCGGTTCACACAAATTAAATTCTGCCATCGCTCAAGCCTATTATGCCAAAAAGCAGGGGCTAAAAGGTGTTACAACAGAGACAGGAGCAGGACAGTGGGGAACGGCTCTTGCCATGGCTACTGCATATTTGGGGCTGGACTGCAAGGTTTATATGGTTAAGGTTTCATACGAACAAAAGCCATTTAGACGTGAAGTTATGCGTGTTTACGGAGCAAGTGTCACGCCATCTCCTTCAATGGATACAGAGGTGGGCAAAAAAATACTGGCAGAGCATCCTGGCACTGGCGGCAGTTTAGGTTGCGCAATTTCTGAAGCTGTGGAAGTTGCACAAAACACAGATGGTTACCGCTATGTTTTAGGCAGTGTCTTGAATCAGGTTATGTTGCATCAAACGATTATTGGACTTGAAGCAAAGACAGCAATGGATAAATTTGACATCACTCCGGATATTATCATTGGTTGTGCCGGTGGCGGTTCAAACCTTGGCGGGCTTATTGCTCCATTTATGAAAGAAAAAATACAGGGTCGCAGTAATTGCCGTTTTATAGCTGTTGAGCCTTCTTCTTGCCCAAGCCTTACGAGAGGAAAATATGCGTATGACTATTGTGATACCGGTCATGTTTGCCCATTGGCAAAGATGTATACTCTTGGAAGTGGGTTTATTCCTGCTGCAAATCACGCAGGCGGCTTGCGTTATCATGGTATGAATCCAATTCTTTCCCAGTTGCACGAAGATGGATTGCTTGAAGCAACTTCTGTGAAGCAAACAGAAGTGTTTGAAGCTGCTGAGTATTTTGCGCGTATTGAGGGAACTCTTCCTGCGCCAGAAAGCTCACACGCAATCAAGATTGCAATTGACGAGGCGTTACGCTGCAAAGAAACTGGAGAAGAAAAAACAATTCTTTTCGGGCTTACCGGCACTGGTTATTTTGATATGTATGCCTATGAAAAATTCCATGACGGTAAGATGGAAGATTATGTTCCAAGTGACGAAGAATTGAACGCTTCTTTTGCAAAATTTCCAAAGCTTTAAGAGATAAAAAGACCGAGCAACATCGGCTAACCTATGGCACCCACAAACTGCTCCTTATGGCTGCTTCCGTCAAGACCTGACCAGGTTCGGGGCGTTGTGCCGCATAGGACCGAATATTGCTCGGATGGTGGATAGTATATCAATTTTTATGATTTTGTCAAGGTGGTGAGTGTGTCGTGACTATGACTCAGCAAGAATATTTAGAAAAACTTTGCAAAAGCTACTCTGCCTATTACGACATAACTATGGCAGAAAAAGATGCCTTTCCACTCTTGGCAGAGCTTGAAATGCATAAAACTGAAACTAAAACGGCTTTTCTTGGTGCAATGACTCTTGCTGAGGTTAAAACAAATCATTACCTTTATGTCTTTGGAACGGAAGATTTGACAGAAGATATCCTTGATTATTGCTGTGAAATTGCAAAGACAAAAGCATTAAAAAAGATAAAACCAGACAGCACACATATGGAATCGTTGGTTACAGCTCTTTTTCTTTACAATCAGGCGGAAGATTCTGTGCTAAAAAAAGCAAAAAAGAAAAAATTAAGAAAGAGTTTTTTATTCTCATTACATGGTTGGATGAGATTTGGAACAAAAGCAATAAATTTAAGTACCATATAAATAGGAGGAGTGTATTATGAATCTTGGAGTTTTACTTGGAGGTAGCTTTATTGTTTTGTTGCTTGGTTATATTTTCTATGGACGTTACCTAGCCAAGCAATGGGGGGTCAATCTGACAGAAAACGCAGAGCCAACACCTGCACACACACAGTTTGACAATGTTGATTTCGTTCCTGCAAAAGCGCCTGTCCTTTTGGGACATCACTTTTCTTCCATTGCTGGAGCAGGACCAATTAACGGGCCAATTTTGGCAGCGTTTTTTGGTTGGCTGCCGGTTGCACTTTGGGTCTTGGTTGCTAGCATTTTTATCGGTGGCGCTCACGATTTTGGTGCGTTGTATGCCTCAATCAAAAACCGTGGGAGTTCTATTGCAGCTATAATAGAAACATCAATAGGCTTGAGAGCTCGCAGATTATTTATTGCCTTTGGATATTTAACGGCACTCATAGTAGTTGCAGCTTTCAGTGCAATTGTTGCAAATACCTTTGCTGCAGATGTTACAACATTTGGACAGATTGTTTATAATGAAACGTCTGAAGCAAACGCTGTCACTGCAATGATTTCAATTTGGTTTTTGATAGTTGCAGTGGTATTTGGTTATCTTGTTTATTGCCGCAAATTTCCACTTGGAATCACAACAGTTTTTGCGCTGGTTGCACTTCTCTTTTTAATGTATTTTTCACTTTCATACCATCCGCTTTATCTTTCATCAACAACATGGCTCTTCATTATTGGTGCATATATAGCGATTGCCGCACTGGTTCCAGTTTGGCTTTTGCTCCAACCAAGAGACTATTTATCTTCTTTCCTGCTTTATGCAATGATGATAATTGCTATAG
>JAZLJR010000015.1:0-13156 GCA_045617925.1 Synergistaceae bacterium | reverse complement strand
CAAAATTACGGGAGAGCTTTGCACACCTACAGGTGCGGCGTTATTGAAATATTTTGTTTCTCATTTTGGTGAAATGCCAGTTATGCAGGTCAGTGCGATGGGCTACGGTAGGGGTAAAAAAGATTTTCCAGTTACTAATTGTGTCCGAGTAATGTTGGGGGAAACGGAAGCTGATGTTGATTTTGTTACGGAGCTAAGTTGTAATTTGGACGACATGACAGGAGAAGCAATAGGATTTGCTGTAGAACAATTTTATAAGGCTGGCGCACTTGATGTTTATACAATTCCTATTCAGATGAAAAAATCTCGCCCCGGGATTTTACTTACGGTTATGTGCTATGCGCGAAACACAGAGCAAATGATTCGTCAGATTTTTCAGCATACAACCACACTTGGCGTGCGTGAAAACATCAGCCGTCGCTATACTATGTCACGTTCTATAAAAACTATTTCTACGGATTATGGAAAAGTGCGAAAAAAAATCTCTGTTGGTTACGGTGTTACAAAAGAAAAATATGAATATGACCACATCGCCAACATTGCAAGAGAAGAAAAATTAAGCATAGCGGAAGTAAGTGAGCGAATTAGAGCACAGCAAGAAAATAGCCGTAAGGATTAAAGTATGTTTCTAATGAGCATTGTTGTATAATTCCGGTAGCGTTTTTTGCCAAGTTTTGATTGACGGGAACTTGTTTTAATAATATACTTACACGGTCGTGGCTTTTGGCACGAAATTTATTTTTGCTTTATGGTGAAGCTTATGAAAATTTTGGATCTTTTTAACTTTTTTTACAATATTCCAATCGCATGGTATCCAGTTTTATTTCTGTTGATAGGTGGAGTATTTTTTAGTTTCTTTCTAATTAGAAATCGTTTTTTCACAAACTCGCAGGAAGAATGGATTTATTTTTCGCAACCTACCCTTAAGAAAATATTTACATTTTTAATGTCTATTTCATTGCTATTTTGCTTAGTTATTTGGTTAAATGTGGTTCGTTTTGTTCCAGATAGACTTGCTAGCTTTGTAAATAAGGACTCTTTGTTAGTCGCTGGAATGGTCAATGCGGTAGATTATGCGGTAAATTTGGATGCATTTGGTGCTTTCTCTGCCCTATTATTTTCCGTGATACTTTTTTCTTCTGCCTTGTCAGCGGCACTTGATAAAGAATCCATATTTACACCAAGCATAGCGATTTTTGAAATCTTGGTTTATGCTGGATTTTTAGGGATCTTTTATACTGATTCACTGTTTATAATTGGATTTTGTTTATTTATGGTTCAGTTAGGTGTTTCCGGTTTGATTAAGCAATGGGTAAAAGGCGAAACAAACGCAGAAGATGTTAAAAAGACAAATGTAATTTTGCGTTTATTGTTGGCTGGCCTTTTTCTGCTTGGAGTGCTTCTCTTAAAGTTAAAATACCATACAACCCTTTTATCTGCCCTTATTATGCCCCTTGTTGATTCACGTGGAACTAAACTTGCCTTTGTATTTATCGCATGTCCCCTGCTCTACCTTTTTACGAAGCCAAGTGGACACGTTTCTGTTCCTAGTATGAATGTTTATTTTAAGTTGAAATCATTAGTGGCGTTCTACGCGTTTTTAAAGTTGTTTTTCTTACTTTTTGCAACAGTAGAAGGCTATGAAAGAGTTTCGTTGTTTTTGTTGATTAGTGGGTTATTATTGTTGCTTTATGCTCTTATGATTGCTTGTAAAGAACAGAGCCCATTGTCCATGATGAATTCAACAGAGTCATTTATAAAGGGACTGCTTTTGATTTCTGCTGGTATTGGGCAATATGGAATTTATTCCGGAGAAAAAGCAATATTTTTAGGAATACCAGGTTTACAGGCAATGTTACTCTTGTGGATGTTCTTTTTGCCATTATCGGCTCTGTTTTCGTATATGACTGCATATATGGAGCAAAAAATTGATGAGCAATATCTTTGGCAAACGCCAGCACTATTGAAAAAAATACCGCTTTTGATTTTTGTTTTAGTTTTGATAGTGTTTACGGCAACTGGAATTCCGCCGTTCGGAGGGTTCCTCTTTTATCAATTGATACTTCGTGCCAGCCTGTTTATTTCACCTAATTTAACCTATGTTTTGTTCATGTTAAGCCTACTTTTTCTGCTTTTTTCATTGCGTTTCATTTTGGCAATTTCTTTTGCTTCTGCATCTTCAGTTGAAGGCATTAACAATGTCGCCTTGCCAGCATTGGAAAAGAAATTCCGTATTCCTATGATTATCGCTTTTGTGCTTTGTTCTGGGTTGATTTTCTTCCCTGGACTTATTTTTGACACATTGATTTCTTCCTGTGTGGAAGCACTAACCTTAGTATTTTAGATGATGCATTAAAATGGTGAGATAGGAGAACTGTTATGTCTATATTTAAAATATCAACAGGATTTATAGTTTGGAATGTGTTGAGCTTTTTGTGCCTTTTGCTTGTATTTGGTTTTATCATTCTTGCCACGATGTCACTGATTATGAAACCGGAACTTGAACGCAGTGAAAATGAATTGCGTCCAAGTTTTCAAATTTACATGGCAGATTTTTATTTAGAAAAACTCTTTAGGCATTTTATTGCTACATTGTTTTCAAATTCTCTTAGTGTTGTTCAGTTTCAAATTTTGACTGTTGCCGCTATTTTTATTGGCTTGTTATGTGCGGTTATATAATGATTTTTTTGGAGATAAAGTAAAATGAATTTCCTTAATTTCTTTCTCTTCCCATTAATTTTATTGAGTGCAGTATTTGCCTTTTCACTTTTAGTGGAATTTGTGCGCGAAAGATTACAGATTTATTATTATGCCAAGTGCAAAAGATTATTGTTGGAGCGCAGTAATTATATTAAATTTCTTGGAGTGTCCTCACTCCCGAGTGGCGCACATGCGAAGGCGTGCTTTTTCTTATCCATTTTGTCTTTTGCTTCTTTATTCCTTGTGGCTTCTGCATTGCCTTTTTCTTCCTTTATTCCGCTGTCTGTAAATAGAGGCGATTTGTTACAAGTGGTGTATTTTTTGATTTTTTCTGAATTACTTATATTAGCAACCTTCTTGGCACTGCGCAAAGAACAGGCTATTACACTTGCTCTTGATGAGCTAGCAAAGTTTTTCCGTTTTATAGCGGTGTATTCGGCATTTTTGTTTTCTTTTGCATCATATCTCACAACAAATACCGTTGAGCTTGACCCGTTTAACGCTAATCTGCTGCTGATTTTTCCAACGATTACGGATATGTCTTTCCGCGGTGTATTTTCCATTTTACTCTTTATAATATTGATTATTCTTGCTATCCCTACTAACCATAGCACAAGGAGTTATTCCATTCTTTCTGATGTAGAAATGCCGGAATTTGCTGGTGTGGCTCGTTTGATTGTGCATATAGCCTCTATTTTTAGGAGCGTATTGCTTGTATTTATGCTTTGCTATTCATTAGTTCCTTACGAAAGCATATATGAAAAAATTGCTGTCTTTGACACGACATTATTGGGGCAGTTTCTTTTCTATATTTGCTTCATGCTCTTTGTCTTTGTAACAGCAGTTCTTATTGTTCCATTGGTGAAGGTTGCATATAGTAAATGTATGAAACACTTCCCTAAACGTGTTGAAATATATATCTTTGTATTTTTAACATTTATTGCTTTTGTGTTGATGAGATTAGAAGAAGCACAGCTAGTGCAAGAGGCTGCGTCGTTCTAAAAATAATTAGGAGAATTTTGGTATGGAAGAGAGAAAGTTGAACTTCATAGAAGAAATTGTAAAAAATGATTTAGAAACAGGGGCTGTCAATGAGGTTGTGACACGTTTTCCCCCTGAGCCAAACGGATATCTTCATATTGGGCATGCCAAGGCAATATGCCTTGATTTTGGCATCGCGCGTGATTTTGGTGGTAAATGTAATCTTCGTTTTGATGATACCAATCCAGCAAAAGAGGATACTGAATATGTTGATTCCATAAAAGAAGATGTTGAATGGCTTGGCTTTAAATGGAACAAACTGTGTTATGCAAGCGATTATTTTGATCAATTCTATGCTTGGGCAGAGGAATTGATTGAAAAGGGACTTGCCTACGTGGATGATCAGAGCTATGAAGAAATAAAGCAGGGACGTGGCACTTTAAAAACACCTGGTCTGAATTCGCCATTCCGTGACAGAAGTGTCGCAGAAAATATGGATTTATTTCACAGAATGGCTGCCGGCGAATTTGATGAGGGACAAAAGGTTCTTCGTGCAAAGATAGATATGGCATCTAACAATATGAATTTTAGAGATCCAATAATCTATCGTATTTTGAAAAGAGCTCACCACAGAACTGGCAGTAAGTGGAATGTTTATCCGATGTATGACTTCGCCCATGGTTTTGAGGATGCAATAGAAGGTGTCACTCATTCAATTTGCACTTTGGAATTTGAAGACCACAGACCACTTTATAATTGGTTTATAAATAATGTTTCTGTTCCACATAAGCCACATCAATATGAATTTGCCAGGTTGAATTTGACATATACTCTTATGAGTAAGAGAAAATTGTTGGAGCTTGTAAATCTTGGAATTGTAGATGGCTGGGACGATCCAAGAATGCCAACCATTTGTGGATATAGACGTCGTGGTTATACTCCTGCTTCCTTACGTCGTTTTACGCAGGAAATAGGTGTTGCAAAATCAGATAGCCTTGTGGAAGTTGAGCTTATGCAGCACATTTTGCGTGAAGAGCTGAACAAAACTTCAACTCGCGCAATGTGTGTGAAGCACCCCTTAAAGGTTACCTTAACAAACTGGGATGAGAATTTTGTTGATACCTTTATTGCTGTGAATAATCCAGAAGATGCAGGGGCTGGAACACACGAAATCCATATTGGCAAGACTGTATACATTGAACGAGAGGACTTTATGGAAGAGCCTATCAAGGGATTTTTCCGCCTTGCACCAGGACGTGAAGTCCGCTTAAAGTATGCTTATGTGATTAAGTGTGACGAAGTTGTGAAGGACGAAGCCGGAAATGTCATTGAACTGCTTTGCTCATGTGATATGGCGACAAGAGGCGGAGACACGCCTGATGGCAGAAAAATTAAAGGCACATTGCACTGGGTTTCCGGATGTGATGCCGTGCCGGTTACGCTCAATATCTACGATCATCTTTTTACGTTAAAGAATATGGCAGATATGGAAGAAGGGCGTGATTATAAGGATTACCTTAATCCTACTTCACTTGTTGTTATAGATGAGGCACTAGCAGAGCCAATGCTTGCTGAAGCAAAGCCACTAGATAAATTTCAGTTTTTGCGCCACGGCTATTTCTGTTGTGACAAAACAAGCACAAAGGGAAAACCTGTGTTTAACCTCACAGTTGGTCTAAAAGACAGCTGGAAAAAATAGCAATAGAATTACTTTTGTTACTTTTGTTTCTTGACGGTAATGCTTAATTGGTGTATCATTTGTCCAGTTGTTAGTAAAAATTATATATCTTACGGAAAGGATGATTTTAGTCATGAAGTTTTTTCTAGACACAGCTAACTTTGAAGAAATTAAAGAAGCATACGGTTGGGGTGTTATCGCTGGTGTTACCACAAACCCATCACTTGTTTCAAAAGAGGGTAACATTGACTTTTACGCAAGAGTAAAAGAAATTGCTGACTATGTCCAGGGTCCAACGAGTGCAGAAGCAACATCAATGGAGAAAGATGTTCTTTTGAAGCAGGCACTTGAAATTGCAGCATTATCACCAAATATTGTTGTTAAAATTCCTTGCTATCCAGATGGACTTGGCGTCGTTAAAGAGCTTTCAAAGAAGGGTATCAAGACAAACGTCACACTTATTTTCTCTGCAAACCAAGCAGTTTTGGCAGCAGCAGCCGGTGCGACATACGTTAGCCCATTCGTTGGCAGACTCGATGACATCAGCGAAGACGGTATTCGTCTCATTGAAGATGTCAAGGAAGCATTCATTATGGGTGGAAATGATACAAAGATAATCGCAGCAAGTCTCCGTCACCCAGCACACGTCTTGGCATGTGCAAAGGCAGGCGCAGACTACGGCACAGTCCCATTCAAAGTTTTGAAGCAACTCTTCAATCATCCATTAACAGCAAAGGGAATTGATCAGTTCAACGCAGACTGGGCAAAATTCCTCGCAGCGAAATAATAAAATTTATGAGCAAGAAAACGACCAACATTAGTTGGTCGTTTTTTTATTATGCTGCTAAATCAATTTTATGTAGTATAATAGCGACGTAGAAAATTTTTGAGGTGACATGAATGGCAAACAAAATTTTTATTTCGTCTTGTGATAAATCTTTTTTGAAATTTGTAGTTTCAAAATTTGGTGAAGGCGGCGAATACTTTGTAGCAGACACCGTGATTAAGGAAATTGGGCAAACAGAGGCAAAAGGATTAGAAAAAAAAATAGTAGGAAATAGCTATTTTACTGACAGCAAAAAAATCAAAATTCTTTTGACCGACTGTGACGGTTGCCTTACTGACGGTGGCATGTATTACACAGAAAATGGCGACGAGATAAAAAAATTTAACGCACATGACGGCATGGCATTCAATATGTTGCGAAGTGCGGGGGTGATTTGCGGAATTGTTACGGGGGAAACTCGTGAGTTAAACACACGTCGTGCAAAAAAATTACAGCTAGATATATGCCTAGGTGGAGTTAAAGACAAACTTTCTGCAATAAAGGAAATTGCGAAAGATTATAATTGCACGCTAGATGAAATTTGCTACATAGGCGACGACATAAACGACACAGAAGTGTTGCGAAATGTTGGCTTTGCCTGTTGTCCTGCTGATGCTTGCAACGAGGTGCTTTCTGTTGCCGGTTACGTTGCTACAAAAGCAGGCGGTGCTGGCGTCATCCGTGAAATTGCAGAATTGATTTTGAATAACAAAAATAAATAAACCGAATAAAAATTTATAGATAAACGAGGGAATAATAATGAACATTTTTTCAAAGAACGAAACAAATCAAATGTTTACAGCACACGGATTTTTACTTGATAAAAATCTTGCATTTCCAAGTCAGTTGGCTGGCGCATTAGCTGCAAAATTCAAGGCTATTTTGGGGGCAGAGCAATTCAAGGGACTTAGTGACGAATTTTTAACTGTTCCAACGGAAGACGGACTTTTTGCCTTTGCAGGGCTCGGTGAAAAGGGAGAAAATTCTGATACTGATGTGTTGCGTATTGCTTCTTACAAGATTGCACGTTCTGTTGCAGAAAGTGGTCGCGATAATCTTGAGCTTTTTGCTCCTTGCCTTGATGCCACTTCATCTATAGCGGTGGTAGAGGGCGTAGCTTTGGCAAATTACAGATTTAATAAATACAAGAGTGTTCCAAAAGACAATAAGGAAAAATTCAAGGAGCTTGAAAACGTTGTTATCTATGGCATTGATGAGAGCGTAATTCCATACGCACTCGCTTCTGTTGAAGCACAAAATTTTGCCAGAAATATTGCGAATGAACCAGGCAACTCAATTCACCCTGAAGAACTGGCACAAATTGCACAGGATTTGGCAGAGGAATATAATTTAGGCTGTGAAATTTGGGACGAAGATAGAATCATAAAAGAAAATCTTGGTGCGTTTTATGCAGTTGGAAAGGGTAGCACCTCTCAACCACGCCTGATACACCTTACATACGAGCCAAATAATTACAAAAAACACATAGCACTTGTCGGGAAAGGTATTACCTTTGATTCCGGTGGTCTTGACCTAAAGCCCTCTGAATATATGCTTACCATGAAGGGAGACAAAAGTGGGGCTTGCATTGTGCTTGGCGTTATTAAGTCAATAGCAGAGATGAAACTTCCTATTAAAGTTTCATTGTTTATTGCAGCTGCTGAGAATATGCCAGGCGGTGAGTCTTATCACCCAGATGATATTTTGACAGCTAGAAATGGCAAGACAATAGAGGTAAATAACACAGACGCGGAAGGGCGCTTGACCCTCGCTGATGCATTGTGCCTTGCCTGTGAGCAAAAACCAGACCTTGTTATTGACATTGCGACACTTACTGGCGCTTGTGCTGTGGCACTTGGCTCAACGATGTGTGGGCTTTTCTCCAATAATGACAAATTGGCGGAGCAAATTTTGTCTGCTTCGGCAAAAACTGGTGAGGCATTCTGGAGACTTCCAATGATAGACAAGCATTTGAAAAAACAATTGGAAAGCAAATTTGCCGACCTTTCAAATTGTGGTGAGCGTTATGGTGGTGCTATAACTGCTGCGTTGTTCTTGCAGGAGTTTGTGACAGAAGGCACACCATGGGCACACCTTGACATTGCGGGGGCAGATTTTGCAAAGTCATCTTATGATTATTATGCCTGCGGTGCTACAGCATTTGGTGCAAGAACAATTTTTGCTCTGGCAAACGAACTGGCAAAATAGCAAAATAAAAAATTAGATGCAAAGGCAGTTGTTAGAAGAAGAAAATACAATATCTCTGCGTGGTTCATTGGAGCGTATTGTCTATCACAATGACGAAAGCAATTATTCCGTCTTGAGTCTCAAGGTCAGTAAGCATGCAGACCTTGTTACGGCTGTTGGCATTTTGCCAAACCCTGTGCTTGGTGAATTTATGATGCTTAGCGGTTCTTGGGTGGATAACCCACGTTTTGGAATGCAATTTAGCTTTACAAAAGCGGAAGCGTCCTTGCCAACAAGTTTGACGGGGCTTGAAAAATATCTTTCCTCTGGTTTTATCAAGGGAGTAGGTGCTGCGACAGCTGCAAAGATTATAAAAACCTTTGGAGAAGAAACGATAAATGTGCTTGACAATGAGCCGGAACGCTTGCGTGAGGTTGCAGGACTGAGTGCAAAAAAAGCACAAGAAATTGCAGAAGCTTGGAGTGAAAAACAGGACGAGCGACGCATAATGGTGTTCCTGCAAAGTTGGGGGCTTGGCACAGGATATGCTAGCCGAATTTTTAAGCAATATGGTGCTGATACAATAGAGATATTAAAGGCCAATCCTTACCGCTTGACACAAGAGGTTTGGGGAATAGGCTTTGCTATTGCGGACAAAATTGCTACTTCAATGGGAATTGCTCCCACTGCACCAGAGCGTGTATCTGCCGGTGTTGCCTTTGCTCTCAATGAATTTGTGGCACAGGGACATGTCTTTGCACCAAAGGAAAAACTCTTGGTGCGAACGGCAGAGCTTTTAGGCATTTCTGCTGATGTGGTTGAAGAAGGGCTAGAGTTAGCTCGCCTTGAAGAAAATGTCATTGTGGAAGATTATATAAAAAGTGGCAATGAAGAAGATGAGGCAGAAGTGGAAACGGCTGTGTATCTTCCGGCTTTCCATTATTCAGAAGTGAAAAGTGCCGAGAATTTAGCAGCCCTTGTTGCTTCACCATTTCAGACACAATTTGTAGATTTTGAACAGTATTTGCCTGCCTTGGAGCAGGATATGGCTCTCTCCTTGGCTGATACGCAAAAAGAAGCTATAAAGACAGCTCTTGCTTCAAAGGTTATGGTGATAACCGGTGGACCTGGAACGGGTAAAACTACCATAATTCGTGCTGTGCAAAAATTAAAAGAATATGCTGGATTTAAAGTGGCACTTGCTGCTCCTACTGGCAGAGCCGCAAAAAGAATGAGCGAGGCTACTGGCTGCGAGGCAAAGACAATCCATAGATTACTGGAGTGTCAGGGCACGGCAGATGTAGGACTTAACTTCCTGCGAGATGACAAAAATCCTCTTGACTTTGACATTGTTATTTTAGATGAAGCTTCCATGATAGACCAAGTCCTGTTTCACCACATATTAAAGGCGATAAGAAAAGAAGCAAGCCTCATTCTTGTAGGAGACATAAACCAGCTTCCGTCTGTTTCTTCTGGAAATGTCTTGGAAGATGTTATCGAATCTGGAATATGCCCTGTTGTTCGGCTCAATCAGATTTTTCGCCAAGGGAACGAGAGCAGGATAATTACAAATGCCCACATGATAAATAATGGCGAAATGCCGAATTTGCAAAACGAAAAGGACAGCGATTTTTATTTCATAGAAACAACGAGCGAGAATGATAATGCTGTTCCAGAGGAAGAGCAGAAAGCAGAGACGGAAAAACGAACGCTGAATGTGATAAAACGCCTTGTTACACAGAACATCCCTCGCACATTTGGCTTTGACCCATTCAAAGATATTCAAGTCCTTTGTCCGATGCACAATGGTATCACGGGAACGAAGCGACTCAATATCGAGCTGCAACAGATCTTGAATAAAAACGGGGGCGAGGGAATAGACCGTTTTGGTTTTCGTTACAAGGTCGGAGACAAGGTTATGCAGACAAAAAATAATTATGACAAGGACATCTACAATGGTGATATTGGTATAATTACTGATATTGATATGCAGGAAAAAATGATGCTTGTTGCTACGGATTCAGGTGATGTCTGCTACGAGTTTACAGAGCTTGATGAGCTTGCTCCTGCTTACGCAATTTCCGTCCACAAAAGTCAAGGCTCGGAATACCCCGTTTGCATTGTTCCTCTCTTGACGCAACATTACATAATGCTTCAAAGAAATTTGCTTTACACTGCGGTTACGAGGGGCAAAAAACTTGTTGTGATAGTTGGCTCGAAAAAAGCACTTGCAATTGCTGTTTCAAACAACCAAACAAAGGTGCGTTGGACAAGGCTGAAGGAGCGGTTAAGAAGCAAAATGAATAGCAATGATATTGAAACTCGCTAGATGCTGGATGTATAGTAGTCATAAATCTAATAAACCAACAAGTTAATGCATAGTTTTAATACAACAAAGATCAGATAGTTAATTTTTTTAACTCAATATTGAAATAAATGCAAAAAAATAGGGCAAAATGTATTTTGAAATAACGTTTTGCCTTGTTTTTTTTGCTTAATGGGTGTAAAATATCTCAGCAGTTTAAGAACGTGAGGTGTAACTATGGGTAAATTGTTAGATAGTGTTGGAAGTAAAATTTTAGAAATTTTGCAAGCAGAAGGCAGAGTTTCATACAATGATCTTGCTACAAGAGTAGGCTTGTCTTCTCCTGCTGTTGCAGAACGAATCAAACGAATGGAAGAACAAGGCATCATACAAGGGTTTAAAGCTGTGGTCAATTATGCTGAAATTGGCTATGGCATTACTGTGTTTGTTCGTGTGGTTATTGCTGCAAACAAGGTGCCAGAGCTGGAAGCGCTTGCGCAAAGAATCCCAGAAATTATAGAAACACACCATGTTACTGGAACTGATGGCATGATATTAAAAATTATATCCGGTAGTATGGAAAGGCTTGAAGAAATATTGCGAGAGGTTGCTGCTCACGGCACAACCAATACATCACTCGTGCTCTCCTCACCGATAAATGGCAAGGTAATTCAACCACTAGAAATTAAACAACAAGAAAAATTATAGAATAAATAATTAGATACAAGAAATATGGAGTTGTAAATATGGACAATAATTCAAAACAAAGTGGACTTTTTGAAATAGGAAGAGTTATAAATCTCCCTGTTGAAGATGAAATAAAAACAAGTTATCTTAATTATGCAATGAGCGTCATCATTGGTCGTGCATTGCCTGATGCAAGAGACGGCTTGAAGCCAGTTCAGCGTCGTGTGCTTTATGCAATGCTTGAGCTTGGTGTGCGTCATAATACAGCGTTCAAGAAATCTGCCCGTATCGTTGGTGAAGCAATGGGTAAGTATCACCCACACGGTGACTCGTCAATTTACGATACCATGGCAAGGCTTACACAAGATTTCTCCATGAGATATCGCCTTGTAGATGGGCAAGGTAACTTTGGTTCCATAGACGGTGACTCACCGGCTGCTATGCGTTACACAGAGGCAAGACTTCACGCTATGGGAGAAGAAATGTTGGCAGACATCACAGAAGACACAGTTGACTGGATGCCAAACTTTGATGAATCCCTGCAAGAACCTGTCGTTCTTCCGTCAAAATTACCAAACTTAATTATAAATGGCACTACTGGTATTGCTGTTGGTATGGCTACGAATATGCCACCTCACAACCTTGGTGAAACTGTTGATGCATGTTGTGCTGTGCTGGATAATCCTAACATTGAGTTAGGTGAGCTTATGCAATATATTCCTGGTCCAGACTTCCCAACTGGCGGAATAATACTTGGCAGAGAAGGAATAATAGATGCCTACCGTACTGGTCGCGGCAGGATAGTTGTGCGTGGCAGAACGGAAATTGAAGAAAAAGGCAAAAAGACAGCAATAGTTATTACAGAAATTCCATATATGGTAAATAAAACAACCCTCATTGAAACAATTGCAAAGGGAGTCCAAACAGCTCAAATTGACGGTGTAAGTGACCTTCGTGATGAGTCTGACAGACACGGGATGAGAATTGTTGTAGAGCTTTCCCGTGATGCTGATCCTGCTTTGGTGTTGCGCCAGCTTCACACAAGGACACAGCTCCAAAGCACATTTGGCGTCATAAACCTTGCAGTGCTTGATGGCACTACCAAGGAACTCTCCTTGATAGAAATGATAAATGTATTCTTAAATCACAGGAGAGATGTTGTTCGTCGTCGCACGGAGTTCCGTTTGAAGAAGGCAGAGGACAGACGCCATATTGTTGAAGGTTTGCTTAAGGCTCTTGATGTTATTGATCAGGTTATAAAGATAATTCGTGGTAGCTCAACGGGACAAGAAGCAAAAAATAATCTCGTTGAACAGCTTGCATTCAGTGAAATTCAAGCACAGGCAATTCTTGATATGAGGTTGCAACGCCTAACTGGGCTTGAAAGAGAAAAACTTGACACAGAGCTTGCACAGCTTATGATGGATATTGAGCGTTATACGAGCATTTTGTCAAGCAGCATTATCCTTGATTCTGTCATTAAACAGGAGCTTCAAGAGATGAAGGCTGCATACGACGATAAGCGCCGCACTGATATAGAAAATGCAGTTGAGGAAACAACAGCGGATCAGCTTATTCCTGAAGAAAATATTGCTGTTACCTTGACACATGATGGCTACATCAGACGCACTAACCTTGATGACTATCGTGTGCAGCAACGTGGTGGTAAGGGAGTTAAGGGAGCACCAACACGTGCAGAAGATATTATCTCTGCCGTTGCTACCACGACAACTCACCGCACACTTTATCTCTTTACAACAAAAGGCAGAGTGTTTGGCGTGCGTGGTCTAAA
>JAZLJR010000014.1:0-6092 GCA_045617925.1 Synergistaceae bacterium | reverse complement strand
GAGCTGTAAGACAATAGCCCTTTGTTCTTTTTCAAGGTCAAAATCCGTGTAACAGCGTCATCAAGTCGTTCCATGGAAAGAGAATCTGCATCTTTTGACAAGAGGGATTTCTTAACTGACTGAATCAGCAAATCTAACTTTTTACAAACCTCTGCTTCTGTTTGACAATCAAACACAGGTTTGCAAATCAAATCAGCGCCTGCTTTTAGTGTTTCTATCACAGCCTGATCTTGATTGAATTTTGCTGAAACCCCCTGCATGCTCATAGAGTCCGTAACCACAACACCTTGGAAATTCAGCACTCTTGGATTTTTTAATATATCCGTAATAATTATCTTTGACAGTGTTGCAGGACGATTTTCATATTTACCGGTTTTCTCAGATAAAATTTTTGTGTTATCAATTTTAGGGTAAAGAATATGAGCAGTCATAATCATATCAACACCGGCATCTATAGCTTTTTTGAAGGGAACCAGTTCTAGTGTTTTTAGTTCATCTAGAGTCTTGTTTATAACAGGTAATCCGAGGTGAGAATCCACACCAGTGTCGCCATGACCAGGGAAATGCTTTGCACAACTAATAGCTCCTACCTCTGCTAATCCTTGGATTTCAGCAATGCCAAATTCCGATACCGTCTCAGGAGTATCGCCAAAAGAACGAACACCAATTACTGGATTTTGCGCATTATTGTTTACATCCATCACAGGAGCAAGAGGAGTGCTTAAGCCTAGAGCAAAAATCTCTTTTCCGATAATTTGTCCTGCTTTTTTTGCATTGGCGGCTTCTCCTGTGGCAGCCACTGCCATATTGCCTGACAAAGCAGTGCCAGAACCTAAATGGAAAACTCGACCACCTTCTTGGTCTGTAGCAATGATTAATGGAAGTCCATTATCTTCCATTGCAGCACTCTGCATATCCTTTGTCAGCTGAAAAGTGTCCTTTATAGTTTTAAGGTTACCACTGAACAAAATGATAGAACCAAAGTGATATTTTTTTATAATTTCTTTGACTGCTTTAGGCAAGGTATTCTTGTCCTTCAGTTGATTTTCTAGGGACATCATAAAGGTCTGGGTAATTTTTTCTTCAATGGTCATATTTTTAACCATTTCAGAAATATTCTCTTCCTTCAATGCTTTGACAAAAGCTTCCTTTCGCTTTGCTTCTGCCTTTTGAGCTTGGGATCCCACATTCTCTTTGTCACTACTCTCAACAGCAGCCACGGCACAAAGAGAGAAAGAGTTTGAAAAAATCAATAAAGTTGTTAGTAGTAAGACTAATATTTTTTTGCTCATATCAAAACTCACTCTATCTCAAAAATTGCTTCTACCTCTACCGCGGAATTTAACGGCAAAGAAGGCACTCCAACAGCAGACCTTGCATGCCGCCCAGCTTGCTCAAATATAGAAAAAAGTAATTCTGAAGCACCATTTGCCACAAGATGTTGTTCTGTGAAATCGTTGGCACTACTGACAAATACTTGAATTTTTGCAACACTCTTCACTCTATCAAGGCTTCCTAAAGCTTGACGAGTAGCACTCAAAATATTTATTGCACAAAGACGTGTGGCTTCACGCCCCTCATCTGTAGTCAGCTCAGAGCCAAGATGTCCAGTGTAAAGCAAAACACCATCCTTCGTTGGAAGTTGTCCAGAAATAAAAAGCAAGTTTCCAGCAATTTTTGCCGATACATACATAGCCTTTGGTACTGGTGCATCTGGCAAAACAATTCCAAGTGCAATTAAATTTTCCTCTGGTGTCATGTTAAACCTTTCTTAGTCTCTCTTAAAAATATCCCTTGTGTAGAGTTTTTGCTTCACATCCTCTAAAATTGGGTCGTATCTATTTGCAATAATTGCGTTTGATAGTTTCTTGAACTCGTCGAGATTATTTACTACACGGGAGCCAAAGAAGGTGCTACCGTCCTCAAGTGTAGGCTCGTAGATTATAACCTTTGCACCCTTTGCCTTGATGCGTTTCATAACACCCTGAATTGCAGAAGAACGGAAATTATCGCTACCCGTCTTCATGGTAAGACGGAATACACCAATAGTGACATCCTGCTCCTCTCCCTTATACCATTCGGTTTCGTCTGAATAGCCGGAGAAACCTGCCGTGCGCAAAACTTGATTTGCAATAAAATCTTTTCTTGTCCTATTACTTTCAACAATTGCGCCAATTAAATTTTGTGGCACATGGAGGAAATTTGCCAAGAGTTGCTTTGTGTCTTTTGGCAAGCAGTAACCGCCATAACCAAATGACGGATTGTTATAGTGTCCACCAACTCGTGGGTCAAGGCAGACACCTTTTATGATATTTTCTGTGTTAAGCCCCTTCATCTCTGCGTAGGTATCAAGCTCGTTGAAGTATGCAACACGAAGGGCAAGGAATGTATTTGCAAAAAGTTTTACCGCTTCTGCCTCTGTAAAACCCATAAAAAGTGTTTCTATATCCTCTTTTATTGCACCTTCCTGCAAAAGGGCAGCAAAGGTGTGAGCAGCCTCGTCTAACTCTTTATCCTTTTCGTCTGTTCCAACGACAATACGAGTGGGGTAGAGGTTATCGTAAAGCGCTTTGCTTTCCCTTAAAAATTCTGGGCTAAAGATTATCTTGTTTGAGTTGTATTTACGCCTCACAGATTCCGTGTAACCAACAGGAATTGTGGATTTTATAACCATAACGGCATCTTTATTCACACGAAGCACCATTTCAATGACAGACTCAACAGCGCTTGTGTCAAAGAAATTCTTTACGCTATCGTAATTTGTTGGAGCAGCAATTATGACAAAATCTGCATCACGATAAGCGCTTTGCCCGTCAAGAGTTGCCACAAGGTCAAGCTCTTTTTCTGCCATATATTTTTCAATATAGTCATCCTGCAGAGGAGAAATGCGTTTGTTAATTTGCTCCACTCTTTCCGGCAAGATGTCAACGGCTGTAACGTGGTGATGTTGTGCCAAAAGTGTTGCCATAGAAAGTCCAACGTAACCAGTTCCAGCTACTGCAATTTTTAGGTCCTTAAATTCTCTCATCTTTGTGCTCCTTTATCAATTTTTCCAATTCTTCCCTGCTATATTCTTTTATTTCGCCGCTCCCAAGATTTCCAAGGCTTAAATTGCCAATTTTACGCCTTGTCAAATTCTTAACATGGTAGTCTAGGGCTCGTGCCATAAAACGGATTTCTCGCTTCAAGCCCTCTGCCAGTTTCACTTCAACATGGCTTCCACGCGGACGTTTGTTTTCTATTTTTTCAACGCTAACTGGCTTCATAAATGTGCCTTCAAATGTCACACCGCTTCGCCACTCTTCCAGTTTTTCTTCAGTTAATGGCCGCCAGAGTTCCACATCATAAGTCTTTATTATCCCTTTGCTAGGGTGACTGATTTCATTTGCAAATTCACCATCATTTGTAAGGATTATCAGCCCTTGGCTTTCCTTATCCAGTCTGCCAACAGGGAAAAGTCGCAGGTCATCATATTCTTCTGGCAAAATGTCAATAACAGTGCGCTCACGAGAATCTTCAACGGCAGACAAAATACCAATAGGCTTATTCATAACAAGATAAACAAGACGTGAAAGTGCCACAGGCTTTCCGTCAAGGCACACGACATCGCTTTCCTCAACTTGTCGCCCTGGCTCTGTAATAACCTCTCCATTAACAGTAACGTGGCCTTCAAAGACCAAGGTGTCTGCCTTTCTTCTTGCCGCTACACCACAGCTGGCAAGAAATTTATTCAGTCTCATCTGACATGCCTTCGTCTAACTCTTTTTCGTCATCAACAAAGGAAGATAACTCGTCAAGATTTGACTGTGATTCCCTTAACATTTCTTCATCGCTCTCCAGTTCCTCAAGCGATGGCAAATCCGCAATGGAATCAAGCCCGAAAATTTCCAAAAATCTTGGCGTAGTTTTATATTTTCTTGCACTTTTTTTGCCAAGTCCACCGCTTCTGAAACGCTCCACAAGTCCACGTTCAATCAGGGTATCAACAACCCTGTCGCACCTGACAGAGCGTATTTCTTCAATAGTGCTCATGGAAACCGGCTGATTATACGCAATGACCGATAGTGTCTCAAAAGCCGCACGAGAAAGGCGGACACGTTCTGTGGCAAGAGAAGGGGAGAAGCTCTCTGCCAAATCACGCAAAGACCTTGCCGTTGCAATTTGGTAACCACCGGCAAGCTTCAAAATTGTGAGCCCTGCACCCTTTAATATTTCTGTGAGCTCTTTTATTCCGTCCTTTGCTTTTTCCTCTGTAATGCCAAGATGATCTGCCAAAGCTTCTGCAGTCACTGGGTCTTGTGAAACAAAAAGCAAAGCACCAAGTTGTGATGTTAATTCTGTCATTATAATCACCTAAATTTTTTTAATTTCTTAGCCATAGAGAACATAGAGGACATAGAGGCTCTGGCTACGCCAGAGTTTTTTGCTCCTGTTGTTGCCTCAAAGCAAATACTGTATACCACCATACAACCACATTTGAAAGTTAATTAAATTCCCAAATTTTGCAGATTCTGTCTTTATGTTCTTTATGGCTAATGGTTTTAGTTCGTTTCTGTCGTTTCTGTTTCAAATTCTTCGTAAGTAATTGTCTTGCGGGCAAGCTCCACACGTCCTAAAGTATCGTTTTGGATTATTTCTACTTGCCATAGACGCGACATTTCAAGCATTGCCATTATTGTTATTATCAAATTTTTGTGATTTCTTTCTGTCAAAAATTCTATCAAGGGGCGTGGCTCATCTGTCAGCATTCCGTAGAGTTCTGTCATTCTTGCTTCTATTTGTTGTTCATCTGGCACGGCTGCATCTGGAATTTCGTCCCACGAATCGTCAAAATATTCATCGTCGTTATTTGCTCTCATTCGCTCTTCATAGAGATAAAGCAATCTCCACCATTTGCTTGCAAGAAATTCCACATCTCCGATGTCATAAGAAAATTTCTCCTCTTCTCCTGCACCACGAGCAAAGTAATTTTCTCTCTCTGCCTTGGCACGAGCAAGCCAAGTGGCAGCAATGCGGTATGGCTTGTAGCGAGCTATTACAGCTTCTATGTCAATTTCCGGCTCTTGCTCGGCATAAAAATCGTCAAGCTCTGGTTCTGGCTCTTGATTTGCAGGATTAAGGCTCTTGCATTTGCGAAGAATGAGACGTGTGGCAAAATTGAAAAATTCGCCAAGCTCCTCAAGCGTAACATTCTGCAATTTTTTGAGGAATGCAACATATTGACTGACAACTTCCACAAGGCTGACTTCAAGTGCATTTAATTCACGGCTATCAACCATTGCACAAAGCAAATCCAGTGGACCAGAAAAGTTTGACAAGGCAATGACAAAATTGCGGCTCTTTTCCTCTTCCTGCTTCGTCTTTTCCACTTTGTCCGCTTGTTCCGCTTCTTCTATTAATTCTGTTTGGGTAATTTCTTCCATAAAATTTCTCCTAAAGCCCGCCAAATGACAATGAAAAGTATATAAGAAAAGCCCCGTTTTGTCAAAATCATACTAGACCTAACACAAGACGGCGTCTTACGATATATGCTTGCAACAACCCTGCTTTTTAGATATAATTATTACATAGTTGCTGGGAAGCAAGAAAATTATAAAAATCTATATCCTGTGTATTGTGAGGTTTAAAATGGAAAATTTAAAAGACATATTTTTTACAAAGCATTTTTCTATCAGAAATATCAAATTTTCTTTAGAAGAATTATTTTGTGTCACCGCAATATGCTTTCTCGCAATTCTTCTTTTGCAAAATTTTGCTGTAATGCTTGATAACAATATCTGGTGCAAAGATTCTATATACTATCTTGACACATACTACGAAAAATTAATCTACGAGGGGCGCTGGATTAACTATATATTCTTTTTTGTGTTAAAGATCTTGCCACCGCATCTCGTGCTTGCAATTTCTTTGGCATGTTTTTGTTTCTTTGGCTATGGCGTTGCAAAGGAATTTGTGGATGACGATCTATACGCAATTATTTTTGCCTTATCCCTCATGCAAATTCATCCGATTTACGCATTAGTCCATTGGCCAGCAACGCCTCTTCTGAATTATGTGGTTTTAGCCTTTACACCTTTGTTGAAAAAAGTTTT
>JAZLJR010000013.1:0-12404 GCA_045617925.1 Synergistaceae bacterium | reverse complement strand
ATTTTGTTTGACATAATGGCAGTCACTCCAATCGATAAAATCAAATTGCTTGGTATTTTACCACAAAGACATAAATACTCAAAATAAAAACCAAGAGTTTAACGGACTAAACTCTTGGTTTTTTGAAAGCTATGTTAATTGGACAAAGTAACTATTTTGCCATTGCAATATCTTTGTCAATAATTGCTTGTATAGATTGCAGAATTATTGATTCAAGTCCTAATTTTTTTGCAGCCATTACTCCTGCAATGGTTGTGCCAGCGGGGGAACAGATGGCATCTTGTAGCTCCATTAGGCGGTTGCCAGTTTCTGACAAAAGTTTGCTTGACCCCATAACCGCTTCATTTGCTATCAACAAGGCAGTCTCTTTGGTAAAACCTGCATTGACTCCTATTGTTGCCATTGCATTTATATACATCAAGGTAATGGCTCCGGATGAACCACTGAGGGCAGTAAAAGCAGCGAAAAGTTTTTCTTCTATTATGTGAGTTGTTCCGATGCTTGCAAAAATCTCTTGCGCAATTTCAAGTTGTAGCTTGCTAGCCTTTTCATTTTTGCAAAGGGCAGTGCAGGCAGCGCCAACCTTTGCAGCCAAATTTGGCATAACACGCACGAGCGCAACATTTTTGCCAAGAATTTCTTCATACCATGTGAATTTTTTGCCGGCAGCGATAGATACAACTAGCTTTTCGCCACCTTGAAATATAGCCTTCAGCTCCTCATCCAAGACATTTGACAAAATTTGTGGCTTGACTGCAAGGACAACAACGTCTGCTGCTTGTGCAACCTCGACTGGCGAAGTTAATGGCTTTAGCCCCGTTTGTTCAGCGAGCGTTTGCATTTTTGCAGTGTCTGCATCAAAGCCAACGAGTGTTGCTTTTTTGAAATGCTCGCTTTTTGTCATGCCTTGAACAATGGCACCTGCCATATTGCCAAGACCAATAAAACCATAAATCATCTTAATTGTCCCTTTCCATAAACTTTATATTTCATACTCGTTAATTCACGAAGTCCAAGAGGACCACGAGCATGTAATTTTTGTGTTGAAATGCCAATTTCAGCTCCCATTCCAAATTCACCGCCGTCGGTGAAACGAGTTGAGGCATTGTGATAAACAGCAGCAGCGTCCACTTGTGTTAAAAATTCTTCAGCCGTTTCTTTGTTGTCCGTCACAATACATTCGCTATGACCGGTGCCGAAATTTCTGATGTGGTTTATTGCTTCGTCCATTGTGTGGACTACCTTGACAGCTAGAATGTAATCGTTGTATTCCATGCCCCAGTCATTATTTGTTGCGTGTGTTAAATTAACTTGTAAATTTTGTGCCGACAAAATTTTATATGATGCCTCGTCACAACGTAATTCAACATTTTTTTCTTGTAATTTAGTTGCAAATTTTGGTAGAGCTGTTGGTGCAATGTCCTGATGAACCAGCAAACACTCAGCAGCATTGCAAACGGAAGGACGGCTCGTCTTTGCCCAAAAAACAATTTCTGTTGCCATGTCAAGATTTGCGTCTTTATCTACATAAATATGGCACGTGCCAGCCCCAGTTTCTATCACAGGGACAGTTGCGTTTTCAACCACGCTTTGAATAAGGCGTTTGCCACCGCGTGGAATTATGAGGTCTACATATTTTTTGAGCCTCATAAGCTCCTTGGCGCTTTCGTGTGAAGTGTCCTCAACGAGCTGAACGGCATCAGCAGGAAGAGCCAATTCGGCTAGGGCATTACGCATAACATTGCAAATTGCCGTGTTTGAATTTATTGCGTCACTTCCCCCACGAAGAATAACGGCGTTTCCGCTCTTGAAACAAAGAGCAAAGGCATCTGCCGTAACGTTTGGCCTTGCTTCAAAGATTATTCCAATAACCCCAATCGGAACAGCTATCTTTTGCAAAAATAGCCCATTAGGGCGGGTTATTTCTTCCAAGATTCTGCCCACAGGATCTGGCAAGGTGGCAACTGCTCTCATGCCATCCGCAAAGGAATGAATGCGGTCTTCATTCAAGGAAAGTCTATCTAAAAATGCGGCAGACATTCCTTTTTCTTTTCCATTTTGGCAATCTATCTTGTTTGCTTCAATAATAGTAGCAGAATTTTTTTCTAGAGAATCGGCAATGTGACAAAGAGCATTATTCTTTTGTTCCGTTGTAAGGGTAGCTAGTTTTATTTTTGCCTTAACGGCATTTTGCCCCAACTGTTCTAAATTTAACATGCTACTTCTCCTTTATTTTCCCATACACTTCCCAACCTTCAAACGGAGTGGAGCGCCCTTTTGATTTGAAGTTTTCGGGGTTAATCTTGTATGGTGTTGAAATATCCCAAAGCCAAAAATCCTTTGACTCGTCACATTGTGGTAAGCTGAATCTTTTGCGTGGTGACCAAGCCATGAGCCAAAATAATTTATTCAAGGTTATCACACCACGACGAACTAAATACGTATAGAGCAAGGGAAAGGCGGTTTCAAGCCCAACAATTCCCATGGGGCTTTTTTCAAGCCCGCGCGATTTTTCTTCTGCTGTGTGTGGTGCGTGGTCTGTTGCTATCATGTCGATTGTTCCGTCAATTATACCTTCAATAAGAGCTTGTCTGTCTTCCCTTGTGCGGACAGGAGGGTTCATTTTGAAGCGTCCGTCTTCTTGTAAATCATCCTCTGTTAGTAAAAGATAATGTGGTGCTGTTTCGCACGTTACATCAAGTCCACGTTTTTTTGCTTGGCGGACAAGTTCAACAGTTTCTTTTGTTGAAACATGACAAATGTGATAGGAGCATCCAGTTTCTTCCACAAGAGCGATGTCACGTTCAACCTGCTTCCATTCGCTTTCCGAGCAAATTCCACGATGATTGTGACGCTTTGCATATTCTCCGTCGTGGATATAGCCACCGTTAAGAAGTGAATTTACCTCGCAATGTGCAACGATAACACGGTTGAGAGCTTTTGCTCTTGTCATTGCTTCTTTCATAATGTTGTCATCCTGCACACCGTGACCATCGTCACTGAATGCACAAACGAATGGAGCCATGCCTTCAAGGTCAGCAATTTTTTCTCCCTTTTGCCCGACTGTAATTGCTCCATACGGTAGGACGGGGATTACAGCGTCGCGTTTTATTATGTCCAACTCAACTTGCAAATTAGCCAATGAATCCGGCACGGGGTCAAGGTTTGGCATGGCAAAAACCATTCCGTAGCCCCCTGCTTTTGCTGCGGCTGTTCCTGTTGCTATTGTTTCCTTGTAGCAAAAGCCTGGTTCACGAAGATGAACATGGACATCAACAAATGTAGGACATCTTAATATTTTATTATTTTCATTCAAAATTTGCTCCATAAGATTTACCACCTAACACAAATTTTGCTGTATTCTATCATAAAAAAACAAAATTTGACATGTGCGTAAAAACAAATATAATTTCACATAGGAACAGATTCACGATACATATTTCTCATTTGTTGAGGTGATAGTGATGAAGGTTTTAATCGTTGTTGACATGCAACATGATTTTGTCGATGGTGCACTTGGCACAAAGGAAGCAGTCGCGATTGTTCCGCGTGTATTGGAGCGTGTGAAAAATTTTGATGGCTATAAGATTTTCACACAGGACACACACGGTGCAAATTACCTTGAAACAGAAGAGGGCAAAAATTTACCAGTTCCACATTGTATTAAGGGAACGGAAGGCTGGCAAATTTTGCCAGAGCTTTTAGCTTATGCAAATGAACCTCCTCTTGAAAAGGATGGCTTTGGTAGCGCGGAGCTTGGTAAAAAATTGCAAGAGCTGGACAAAAAAGAAAAAATTGAGAGCATTGAGTTACTTGGGCTTTGCACAGATATTTGCGTCATGACACAGGCATTGATAGCAAAAGCCTTTATGCCAAACACCCCAATTTTTGTAAAGGAAGCCTGCTGTGCTGGAGTTAGTCCAGAAAGCCACGAAAGGGCGTTGCAGGCAATGGAAATTTGCCACATAAAGCGATGTTAAGCACTTTGCAAAGTCAAGACATAGACTATCTAATATGTAAAAGACATAATTTTTGATAAACTTTCAAAAAAAGAGGAGATTATATTATGTTAGAAAAGTTATTTAAGCTGAAAGAAAATGGTACTACAGCAAAAACGGAGATTATTGCCGGAATTACAACTTTCGTGACGATGGCATATATTTTATCACTTAATCCTTCACTTCTTGCTGAGGCTGGTATGGAATGGGGGCGTGTTTTTTCGGCTGTCGCTATTTCTTCGGCGATTGCCTGTATTGTAATGGGACTCTATGCAAAACTTCCTTTTGCCCTTGGACCAGGTGTTGGGCTCGGAGCATTCTTTACCTATACAGTTTGTCAGGGAATGGGGTATTCTTGGCGTTTTGCTCTTACTGCCGTTTTTGTGGAAGGAATTATTTTTCTTATTCTTTCTGTTCTGAAAATTCGCGAAGCTATTGTAGATAGTATTCCAAATACTCTTAAAAAAGCAATCGGCGTAGGAATTGGTATGTTTGTTGCTTTTATTGGACTTAAAAGTGCAGGAATTGTTGTTTCGGACGAAGTCAATTATGTGGCTCTTGCAAAAGATTGGCTAACGGGCGCTCCTCTTGTTGCTTTGATTGGCGTGCTAGTCAGTGGAATTCTATTGAGGAGAAATGTGAAGGGAGCACTTTTGATTGGAATGTTGGTGGCAACAATAATTGGAATTCCACTAGGAGTTACCCATTTTTCTAACAATATTTTGCTACCAGCAAAGCCATATTTTTTTGATTTTGCGTTTGATGAAATTTTTGCATCAACAACGTCAATATTGAACTTTGCTATTATTGTATTTACATTCCTTTTTGACGATATGTTCAATACTGTGGGCACACTAATCGGTTGTGCAGAGTCTTCTGGATTTATACGTGAAGATGGTACCATACCAAACTGTGGGCAGGCATTGTTTAGTGATGCGGTGGGAACAACAGTTGGTTCTATCTTAGGCTGTTCCACGGTAACAACCTTTGTTGAATCCTCTGCTGGTATTATGGCAGGTGGAAGAACTGGGCTGACTTCCCTTGTCACAGCAGGAATGTTTCTCTTATCGTTATTTCTTGCACCAGTCTTTGCTACAATTCCTTCGGCAGCTACTGCTTCAGCACTCATCATTGTAGGCGTTCTTATGATTACTCCTATAAAGGACATAGATTTTTCCGAAGATTTGACAGAGGGAATTCCGGCATTTTTAACCATCATCATAATGGTTTGCACTTCAAACATTCCTAACGGAATTATGTTTGGTATATTCTCTTATGTTTTGCTGAAGGTATTTACGGGACGTGTTAAGGCAATCAGCATCCCGCTTTGGATTGTGGCAATTTTATTTGCAATGAGTGTGGGCTTGTCGCTGATATAAATTCTCTCCATTATAAAATGCTTGATTTATCCTAGTGCGATTTATGTTCGTCTCTAGTTTTTATGATTAGGTCTTTATTTTTTTTAAGTTTTGCACTATAATCCTTACTCGTCACTTGAAAACATTACTTCACTTCGAAAAAAAGAGAATTTCATAGGAGGTATGTGGATGAAATTTTCAGATAGAATTTTGAATATCAATCCATCTGCAACAATAGCAGTTGGAGCAAAAGCTAAGGCATTAAAGGCTCAAGGGCTTCCTGTGCTTTCAATGTCAGTGGGGGAGCCAGATTTCACTTCTCCAGATTGTGCAAACAAAGCTGGAATTGAGGCGATAAAGCGTGGAGAAAGCCATTACACCTTGAATAATGGTATAAAGGAATTGCGTGATGCAGTTTCTGCATATTACGATAAGAGGTTTGGTCTTTCTTACACTTCAGCTCAAGTTTTTGTATCAACTGGAGCAAAGGCTGCTCTTTATGAATCATTTGGTGCACTTGTAAATCCTGGTGATGAAGTGATAGTCTTTGCCCCCGCTTGGGTTAGTTACAAGGAAATTATCAAGTCTTTTGGTGGTAAGCCTGTCTTAGTTGATACACTTGCAACAAATTTTTTGCCGACAAAAGAGGCAATAGAAGCTGTTATTACTCCAAACACAAAGGGTATTCTCATTAACTCACCACAAAATCCAACAGGAGCGGTTTATCCACGTGATACGCTTCTTATGATTGCAGAAATTGTCCGTGAGCACGATCTTTGGGTTATCAGTGATGATATCTATGAAAGATTGGTCTATGAGCCACACAATTTCTTAACGCTTTTGCAGGTTGCTCCAGATTTATATGACCAGGTGATAATGATTAACGGAGCGAGTAAGAGTTATGCCATGACGGGCTGGCGTATTGGTTATGCAGTTGGTCCGGAAGATGCGATAAAAATGATAAATAAATTTGCTTCTCACATCACGTCGAATGCGAGTAGTATTGCTCAGTGGGCAGCACTTGGTGCCATAGAGAACGGTGATGATGATGTTGCATATATGCTTTCAGAATTTTCAAAGCGCCGCACAAAAATCCTTAATTTGCTTGCGGAAATGCCCTACATTCAGGTTCGTGAGCCAGAGGGTGCCTTCTATGTTTTGGTGGATATTAGAAATTGCCCAGTCAGCGATGATATGATTTTTGCTACGCAACTCTTGGAGAAAAAGTATGTTGCAGCTGTGCCCGGAACTGCATTTGATGCTCCAGGTTATGTGCGTTTCTCATACGCTTCTTCCATGGACACCGTTGTTGAGTGCATGAAGCGTCTCAAAGAATTTTTAGAGGAAATGCAATAAGTAAAATTTTGCATAAAAACAAGGCTGGCATACGCCAGCCTTTATTGCTAAGGAAAATAATTAAAATGACAAATTTTGATGTGGCAATAATTCAAACAGGTGGAACATTATCGAGTGCAGGAGAGGTTTCTCTATCTCCTAATATGGCAAAAGCAACTCAAATTGAAGCAAAGGTAAAAGACATTTTTGCTTTGTGTGGTCTTACCAGCCAAATTTTTTATCCTTTAACCCCTAAGCTTTATGATAGCTCGGATATTTCACCACGTGAGTGGCAAAAAATAAAAGAACAAATAAACGAGTTGCAAGACAAAGGTGTTAGTAAGTTTTTAATCTTGCATGGTACAGATACGATGTGTTATACAGCGAGTGCCTTGTCCCTTGCTGTTGACTCTTGCACTGTTGTCTTTACAGGAAGTCAAAGGACTCTAGATGATGATGACTTTGATGGCTTTGACAATATTCACCTTGCCGCAGAATTTTTAGCAAAAAACAATGCTATGCACAAAGGTGTTTATATTGCATTTGCCAACGAGATTATTCCAGCACCATTCTGTCATAAGCAAAACGCAAGTGGATTGAAAGCGTTTTGTGATACAAGAAATTGTGTTGATAAACCCATTCCAGATTTCAGCAGTAGTAATGTCGATTTATCCAAAGCTAATCTTGACGATGTTGAGATAATTAGATTAAATCCAATTTCTATGCCATATTTCAAGAATATTATGAACAATAAAAAATATTTACTGATTTTTGGTTTTGGTTCAGGCAATGTTCCTAGTTATTTTAAGGAGAATCTAAAACAGCAATTTACAAATGTTCCAAATTGTGAAAAACCGAAAATAATTGCTGCTAGCACTTGTGAGGTGGGGTTAAAGGCTTCTTTTCTGTATGACACAGGCATAGAATCATTATCAAAAGACGGGTTTAGTGTTTTTTCGCAGGGGGAATTTAGCGAAGAATTTGTTATTACACTTCTTGCTTTGAACAGTCAGATTGATATTATACGTTTTTTTAATTTTTATTGTGCAAAAGCACTTGACGTTCAGTAGTAAATTGTGTAAACTTACGAGGCTGTTATTCTGCGATATTATCACATAAAATAACCATGAGGTTGGTCATGAAAAATTTCAAAAATTGTTCGAAAAAAATATTAGCGCTCGCTTTTTTTACTGTATTCTTTTTGGTACAGTGTTTTACCACCGCATTTGCTGATACTCCTCTTGACGTCGATCCTTTACAGCAGCTGAATAGAATGAAAAATCTTATCCAACAGCAATTGCTAGAGGAAAATTTAAAAAAAGACTTACAAGAGTACGATAAAAAAGCTGTTGATGATGAAGAGGTGGATAAAGCAAGTAAAGCTAAAGGAACTGATTTGAAATTTAACATCAAAGAAGTTCAGTTTACGGAGAGTACCGTTTTGAAGAAAGCCGAGCTAGATAAGGTTGCGGCTGAATACGTTGGTAAAGAAGTGACACTGGATCAGCTTTACCAGATGGTAAATGAGGTAAACGAAGTATATCGTAAAAAAGGTTATACTGTTTGCCGTGCGTTTTTGCCAGAGCAAACCATCAAGGATGGTATTGCTAAAGTGACGCTTGTTGAAGGGAAAACTGGCAAAATTGTTTTAGATAATGTTCGTTTTACAAGGGAAAGTTATGTTATTTCTCGCACAGGTCTTAAACATGGCACGGTAAACAACCTGAAAGAGTTAAATCGCAGGATTTCCCTTTTTAATGCTACAAATGATGCACAGGTGTCTGTAAAACTTGCTGCTGGTGAAGAACAGGGAACAACAGACTACATCCTTACCCTTGACGAACCAGCTCGTCATACAGTATATGCCACGGCGGATAATACTGGATCTGATTCAACTGGCACCTTCCGTTATGGTCTTGGCTGGACGATGTATAGTTTGCTTGGCATTCGTGACACGTTGTCTCTAACATATATGAGGTCTTCTGATTTTAATACTACAGGTGTATCTAATAGTGGTGGTGTGTCTTATTCCTTCCCTATCACAAAGGTTGGGACAAAGATTTCTGCAAGTGTTTTTGGTAATGTCATGGATATAGGAAATTATCCTCCAACATTGCAACAATTCGACCCGCATGGAGATTCTGTGTCCTATAGTTTAGGACTGAGCCAACCATTTTGTGTTACGCCTAAACTTCGTATAGTTGGTGATTTTTCTTGGTCCAAACAATATTCAGATATGCGATTTCGACTGGCAGAAGATGAGTATGAGTCCATGCGCTATTGGAAGGACGATACAACGACTAAATATTCCGGGGGGCTTGCCTTTACTCACTTTGGTCGTGGTGTGGTTTGGTATCACCGTTATTCTGCAACAAAAGCCCATTCAATTGCCAAATATGGTACGATGGACTATTGGTTGTGGAACTTTAATTTTGTTCGTCAGCAAGCATTTATGAATGGGAACTCTCTTACCGTTAAAATTAATGCACAATATATTCCGAATCTTACCGGGGAAGACGGAGAACATGAAGCGAATACATCTGACCACTTTTATTTAGGCGGTGTGGGATCCGTTCGTGGTTATAATGAGAGTATTCTTGGTGGAGAACATGGTTTTAGCGTAAATCTTGAATATGCGATGCCTTTCAGAAACTATAGAAATCTTACGCCGATTTTCTTCCTTGATTATGGTAAAGTTTATGGTCCAAGTGCTTTTGATGATGATCAACTTGCTAGCACTGGTTGGGGACTTCGTTGGTATAATAAGAATGGCAAGCTATCGGGAACTGTTTGGTTTGGAATTCCGCTCATAAGAGATGCTAATGGTTATAAGGTTGATTCTGCTAGAATTCACCTTAATCTTTATGGGGAGTTTGATGATTTGCTTTCTTCAATTTTTAGTTCCAAAAAGGAGAAAAAAGAGGTGGCTACGACAGAAACCACAAAAGAGCCCGAGAAGGAAAATTCTGCAAAGGAATAAGAGCCTATAGTTGTTTCGATCTTCTCTTTTTGCCGAAAGGCAAGCAATCCGTTTGAAATGTCGACTGGAAAGACAAAGGGCAAGGCAAAGACCAAGATGAGCTTTGCCTTGGGCAAGAAAACATCTTCCGTTTCTGCACAATCTCTAACTTCTAATTTAATGAAAGTTAAGCAAAACGAAAAGATAGTCGCAAAATTTTTGCGACTATCTTTTTTTGTTTGAGCGTATTAGCAATTTATTTGGGCTTACCCACAAGTTACCCACACTAGTTATATAGTGTCTGTGAATAAGATGTGACTATATATAGTGTTTTACCCCCTTTTCAAAAATAAATTTTTTGATATAATACTCCCACGTTGAGATTGCGAATATGTTAATAACATTGAAGGACAGATAAATATTTTTTTAGGGGTGGGGCAAAATGATAAAACCAGCATTCACACAAGCGGCACAAGATATTTTAAAAGACAGATACCTTTGGAGAGATGAGGAACGTAATCCTATTGAAACTCCACAGGGGCTTTTGTTGCGTGTTGCAGAAGCTGTGTCAAAAGCAGAGCAAACCTTGCCACTCCAATATAAATGGCAGGATGAGTTCTATGATATCATGGCGAACCTCTATTTTCTTCCTAATAGCCCAACTTTAATGAACGCTGGGCGTCCAGCGCCTCATGGTCAGCTTGCTGCCTGTTTTGTTATAGGCATTAATGATACGATGGAAAGCATTTGTGAGGCTCTTAGAAAGCAGATGCTGATTCACAAGTCTGGTGGCGGTACGGGCTTTAATTTTTCAAATCTTCGCTCTGCGGGTTCTATCGTGGCAAGCACGAAAGGACGTGCTAGTGGTCCAGTTTCCTTTATGGGGCTTTTTGATAAGGCTACGGAAACTGTTCAACAGGGTGGTATGAGACGTGGTGCCAATATGGGGATTTTGAATATTGAGCATGATGATATTCGCGAATTTATTCACTGTAAGGACAAGGATGGCACGATAACAAACTTTAATATTTCTGTTGCCATTTCAGATGACTTTATGAGAAAGGTAACACAAAACCCAGTTGGTAAGGAAGCTGAGCTTTTGCATGAAATTGCAGAGAGCGCTTGGAGAACAGGAGACCCAGGAGTTATTTTTATAGACGCAATAAATCGCGGTAACACAACACCGAATCTTGGAAGATTAGAGGCAACAAACCCATGTGGTGAATCGCCTCTATATCCAAATGAAGCATGCAATTTGGGTTCAATTAACATTTCTCGTATGGTAGTAAACGGGAAATTTGACTATGAATTGCTTGGGCAGGTGACTGCAATTGCTACGCGTTTCCTTGATGATGTAATAGACATAAACTGCTACCCACTACCAGAAATTTCAGAGGCAGTTCGTCGCACGAGAAAAATTGGACTTGGGCTTATGGGATTGGCCGATACACTTTTCCAGCTTGATATAGCTTATGATAGCAAAGAAGCAATTAATTTTGCAGGAAAAGTTATGAAATGCATACATGATGTTGCAACAAAAACGTCAGAGGCACTTGGAAAGGAAAAAGGAGTCCCGGAAGACCTTGCGCATCTCGGTAGAAGAAATGCAACACTCACGTGTATTGCACCTACTGGAACAATTGCCTTGCTAGCTGATTGCTCGAGCGGAATTGAGCCAGTTTTCTCACTAGAGCATACAAGAGTTCGTACCCAGCTTGATGGAACGAAGGTCGCGATGAAGTTCCAAAACAAATATTATGAAAGAGCTTTGAAGGAAGGAAAGACACCTCAAGCAATAAAGAAAATCTTTAAAACAAGTCATGATGTAAAGCCAAGCTCTCACATAGCAATGCAGGGTGTATTTCAAAAATACACAGATCTTGCAGTAAGTAAGACTATCAATATGAAGCATGATTGTACAAAGGAAGATGTTTTCGATGCCTATGTTGAATCATGGCAAGCGGGATGCAAGGGAATTACGATTTACCGTGATGGTTCAAAGAGTGAACAAGTCCTTTATACAAAAGAAGATGAACGCAAAGCACGGGATTTGACAAAGAAAGAGGATTCAAAGGTGGCGAAATACAGTTTTAAATTAACTCAAAAATTCCTTATCAAATCTAAGAAGCCTGAGTTAGTAAACGACTAAAAATATAATGCTTGATTTTGAATTTAATAGGGCAAGATAAAATTATCTTGCCCTATTTTTTTATTGTCGCGCAAAAATTTAATTATAAAAAAGCAGTAATTCACAACAAAAAGCAAAAATGGCAATTTTATATTAGATAATGTAAACGGTGGTATTTACATTGATAAAGTTATCCACAATTCGTTTTAAATTGATATATACAATTTGTCGAAATAATATAATAAAAAAAACAATTCGTAGATATAGACATATAAAAAAAAGATGATATAATTCGTTCTACCGTCGCTCGAGGCGATGTCACAAAAATCGAACATTAGTTATTCTAATGTAAAGAAAAATGACAGAGTAAGGCGACAGGAACCATGACAAAAGATATAAAGAAAGCAAAGAACTTTCACTAATTTGTGAGAGGTCCTAAATGCGAAAGCAAAAAACGTCAAGCAAAAGTTTTTGAGTAATGCTAGGTATCAGACGGAGAGTTTGATCCTGGCTCAGGACGAACGCTGGCGGCGTGCTTAACACATGCAAGTCGAACGGACGATATTGGTTTGAAGTTTTCGGATGGAAAACCGATAAAGTTAGTGGCGGACGGGTGAGTAACGCGT
>JAZLJR010000012.1:0-3937 GCA_045617925.1 Synergistaceae bacterium | reverse complement strand
CGCCACGAAACAGGCAAATCCGCAGCAGAAGTTGTCTTGACTATTCTCCATGCAGGAGGAAAGTTCGACAAGTCTGCATACAAGGTTTCCGGTGGTCTTCACGGCGTTGGTATTTCTGTTGTAAACGCCCTTTCCACATGGCTAGAGCTTACAATTTGCAGAAATGGTAAAATTCACCATCAGCGTTACGAAAAAGGACACCCAGTTACGGAGCTTGAAATCGTTGGCGACACTGACAAGCGCGGAACGAGCGTAACCTTCAAGCCAGACGACACCATCTTCACAGAAACTGTTTACCAAGCAGATATCTTGAAGGCAAGACTTCGTGAATTGGCATTCTTAAACCCACATGTTACGATAAATTTTGAAGACAAACGTGCTGGCAAGGAAATGAAAAAAGTTTATCATTTCCCCGGAGGCATTGAATCTTTCGTTGAATACCTTAACCGTGACAAGGAATTGCTTTTCAAGCCACCACTAGTTATCAGAGGTGAAAAGGACGACACGGCTGTCGAGGTCGCAATTCAATACAATACAACCTATCAAGAAAGACTCTACGGCTTTGTCAACCTCATCAATACAACAGAAGGTGGCACACACATTGCAGGTTTTCGCACAGCTTTAACAAGAGCTATAAACGATGAGGCACGCAATCAAAAGATATTAAAAGACAAGGACGCAAACCTTACCGGCGATGACCTAAAAGAAGGACTCACCGCCGTTATTTCCGTCAAGGTTATGGAACCACAGTTTGAGGGACAGACAAAGACAAAGCTCGGCAACAATGAAGTTAAAGGCATTGTCGACTCCGTCCTCTATGACGGAATGAAATCATTACTAGAAGATAGGCCTGAAATTATAAAACCAATAGTGGACACGGCAATTAAGGCTCGCCAAGCACGTGAAGCAGCAAAGAAAGCTCGTGAGCTTGTCCGCCGTAAGGGCGTTATGTCCGGCTTACAGCTTCCTGGAAAACTTGCCGATTGCTCCAATAGAAACCCTGCCGACTGCGAGATATATATAGTTGAGGGAGACTCTGCTGGTGGTAGCGCCAAACAGGGCAGAAATAGAGAATTCCAAGCTATTTTGCCTCTGCGCGGTAAAATTCTAAATGTTGAAAAGGCACGTTTGGAAAAGATTTTGGGCAGTGAAACAATAAAGAACATTGTTTTGGCACTTGGATGTGGTGTTGGTGATGATTTTAAAGAAGAGAAACTTCGTTATCACAAAATTTTCCTCATGGCTGATGCTGACGTTGACGGTGCTCACATTAGAACGCTACTTTTAACGCTCTTCTTCCGTTACATGCCACAGATAATAAATAATGGCTATCTTTATGTTGCTCAACCGCCACTATACCGTGTGCAGTGTGGAAAAGACGTTACCTATTGCTACACAGAAAAAGAAATGAAGGACGCACAGGCCAAAGCCGAAGGCAGAAAGTGTGACGTCCAACGCTACAAAGGGCTTGGTGAAATGAATGCGGAACAACTTTGGGACACAACAATGAACCCCGAGAAACGCATCATCAACCGTGTCACCGTGCGTGACGCAATGGAAGCAGATGAACTTTTTGACATTCTCATGGGAGACCTTGTAGAACCGCGCAGAAAGTTTATTGAAGAACACGCAAAAGACGTTCAGAATTTGGACATATAATAATTGCAATTGAGAATTGAAAATGGAGAATTGAGAATTTAAGTGGTTTTTGCTTCGCAAAAACGATTTATAGTGGTGCAAAGCACCACTACTGATTGTGGCGTAGCCACACATTAATTCTCAATTTTCAACTCCCAATTCTCAATTCTCTACATTGGAGTATTAAATGAGTATTGGAACAAGAATCAAAACAATCAGAAAGGCGCTGGATTATTCGCAGGAATATTTGGCAGAGCAGGTTGATATCAGCCGCGTTTTTGTGCAATCAATAGAAGTTGGCAGGAGAAATCCTTCCATGAAGACCTTGAAGAAAATCGCCAAGGCGCTTGGCGTTCAAATCCAAGATCTTTTGCGAGACTATTCAGACGAAAGCAAATCCGTCCGTATCCAGCTAGAGAGTATTTTTTCCGGAGAGGAAAACATTGAGCTTTGGTATAAAAAACAAAAATTATCACTTTCAGACACTAGCAAGCTTTATAAAATTATTCAAGCTTTACTAGATGAAGAGGACAAGTAAAATCGAATAAAAATTAAAAAGGAGAGTCACGGCTCTCCTTTTTTTGAAATAGAAAAATGGATAAAGTGAACAAAAAACCGAAAAAAACTTTTTTTCTGCCATTTGCTGCGTGCCATGGCAAATGTGTCTATTGCAATCAAAATGCAATAACTGGAGTCCAAGATATCATTTCTCCACAAAAAGTGGTGACTGAACTTTCACATCTTGTGACAGCACATGAGGTATGTTTCTTTGGCGGTTCTTTCTGCCGTTTCCCAAAAGAAACTGTTTTTGCCTACCTTGATGCGGTTAAAGACTACGCACCAACAGGAAGCACAATTCGTTTTTCTACCTATCCTTGTGACCTGGACGATGAAACATTTAGAAAAAAGTTAAAAACATACCCTCTCTCTTGCGTTGAATTTGGCATACAGTCATTAGACAAGGCAACACTTGACGCAACACGCAGAGTTCAAAATCCAACTAGCGTTTTACACAGCCTTGAAGTATTAAGAAGTGAGGGTTTTCCTTTGGGAGTGCAGCTCATGGCAGGGTTACCAGGTCAAACAAAAGAAAGCTCGTTGCAGGACTTGGAAAAATTAGCCAAGGTGAAACAAGATGACACTTGGGATCTTCGACTTTACCCCTGCCTTGTAATCTCTGGCACGGAGCTTGAAAAAATGTATAACGCTTCTTTATATACACCATTGTTGCTCGAGCAAGCAATAGACTGGGGAGCAGACTTTTTTAACCGCGCGTTGGAACTGGGCTTTAATCCTATCAGAATTGGTCTACAAGAGACGGAAAGCCTTGCAAAATCCGTTATTGCAGGGCCTCACCACCCAGCACTAGGAGAGCTCATTGAAGGAATTGCGCTTGCTAGAAAATTATCAAGGTCAAATAAAGTCAAATGGATTATCCACAGTAAAGATATATCAAAATTGACAGGTCATGATAATTTTGGCTTCAAAGAGCTTGCCAAACTCACGGGGCAAACACTTGAAAACACAAGAAAAAATGTAACTTTTATATAAAATTAGAGGTGAAAAAATGTACACACCATTAACAAGACAAGAAAAAGTAGCAGTAAGAAAGCTTTTTGCGCCATGGCAGTGCGGAAGCTTAAACTTAAAAAACCGTTTCTTCCGTGCAGCAACGTGGCTTGCTGCCTGTGGGGAAAATGGACACGCAACAGCTGTATCTGCCTCCCGTCAATTAGAAGTTGCACAGGGTGGAGCTTCACTAGTGATTTCCGAATACGCTGCTGTAGAAGAATCCTCGCTTCTTGCGCCACGCATGTGGGGACTTTTTGACGAGACACAAATTTCTCCTTTAACTTCTTTGACAGAAAACATCCACAAGGCTGGCTCATATTTCTTTGTGCAGCTGGTTCACCTGGGTGACGTTGCCACAACAAGCGACATAGACATAGAGCGTATAGTAAAAGCCTTTGCCCGTGCTGCTAGCATTGCAAAGGCAGGAGGAGCAGACGGAATTGAAATACACGCCGCTCACGGCTTTTTACTAAATCAATTTATGTCTCCCATCTTGAACAAAAGAGACGACAACTGGGGTGGAGATGAGCAAAGGCGCTTAAACTTCACAAAAGCCGTCATTAGGGCTATTCGTTCAACTGTTGGGGTAGATTATCCTCTTTGGGCAAAGTTTAGCATTGGAGAGGGTGTAGAGGGCGGTTACACGGAAGATGACGGCGTGCGTATGGCGATAGATTTGTTAGACGAGGGACTAGACGGAATAGAAATTTCCTGTGGCTCAGCGCGT
>JAZLJR010000011.1:0-16068 GCA_045617925.1 Synergistaceae bacterium | reverse complement strand
GCTGCATTATTATCAGGAAAGACCAGATGTTTATTGGACTGTTCCTGCCATTTATTATGCTACCACGCCATGTGAAGGTATCTTGTATTGGCGAGAAAAGCTCCTTACCGCCCCTTCAAGTGGACAGATACGCTATCCCCTCGGGTTAGGTCCTGTCCGTGTTGCCAAGGGAGACACAGTTGCTGTTGTTAATGGAATGGAGCTAAAGGTGGATTCCCCCGGATACTTTGTTGCAGGGCTTGACGGTTTTGAAGGGAAAGTAAAATATGGTGTAATCTGGAACAGCGAAAAACTTTCTTTTGAAAAGGCAAATATACAATATTTTAAGGAAGGTTTATTAGTGAATATGGGTTCTACCATTGGTAAACTTGTTATGTCATTGCAGGGGACAAGTTTTATTGGCATACTTGAACCGACAGAAAAGGTTATAGCGCAGATTAGGCGTGAGTATTTGTATGTAAAAGACGATGATTCAAACAATTACGACAGGGCAAAAATAAAAGTTTCCCAAGAGGAAGGGCGTAATAAAATGAGAGTTTATATGGAACTCCCATGGTTTCGCCTAAAGGATATAAAGAATCGTGTTGCAACTATCCAAGTAGATGCTGGGAAAAAGACAGGTGCAATGTTTCCCATTAGTTGCCTTATTAAGAAAAAAGGAAAATTGGGCGTATTGCTCATTCGTTCGCAATCGGCATCTTTTGTGCCAGTGGAAGGGATATACGTTAAGGGTGAAAAATTTATTGCGACAAAAGGTGTAAGAGAAGGTCAGCCAATAGTATTACATCCAGAAAAAACGCGAGAGGGAAAAGTTAAAGCAAAGTAATAAATAATTTGATTAAAAAGAAGGTGTTGTCAATTAAATTGACAACACCTTCTTTTGTTTAAGCACTCAATTCATCACTTCAAGTGCGGATATAACCGCATTACTTACACAATCGTCACAGGAGCAAAGTTCAACGCCTGTGTCGCGCCCCTTTAAGTCTTTGCAAATTGTTGCACCACAGGATGCCAAAAACTTCTGAAAAAGATCGCGTGATTTATCTATCGTGTTTTTCCCATCACTGACTAAACCAACTATTAGATTTGCTCCAATGAGGGCACCGCAGGTTGAACCCATTGCCCCCATTCCAGTAGCAAAGCCTGCCGTTGCCTGTAATAGGTTTTTACATTCTATTTCTTTTGCTTCTGACAATGCTTTTACCACCGCTTGTGCACAATTATAACCATTTTGTTTGTAATAGACCGCATTCTCAACAATTTCTTTTGGCGTCATGTATATTTTACCTCTAACTTTTTCTGTATGGCGGTGCTAAAAATCCAGCGTCGGTGACCTCGCACTTGGTGGCATCAATTAATCTCATAAAAGCTTCTTGATTATAATTTTCCCAACTCGAGAAAATTTCAAATTCGCAATCCATATAGTAACGGAAATACCCTGTTGGGAAAAATCCGTTGCGAAGATATAAAGCTCGACGTCTTTTGCGTTGGTCATTGTTTGGCGCATTCTCGTCGAGTGCTTCAAAATCAATTATAAATTGACGTTTGCCACAATATTCCAAAAGAAGTTTTAGTGCCTTTGTGCCAATCCCCTGTCCACGAAGAGACGCCTCAATGGCAAAATAAGCACCATAGCCACACTCGTCAGTGAGGATAATCATAAAAAATCCACACATATTACCTTCATCGCCAATTATTCCAAGAAAACGTCTATCGACGGGAGATTCATGTTTAATAATGTCAAGAAGGTTAAGTCGTTCGTTTGTGGGAAAAGCTTCCTCGTTAATACGACAGAGAGTTGCAAGCTCTGGCGAATCTGGTGTAAGACGAATGAGTTTCATAATAAGCCTCCTAATTTGTTCCGTTTGATGTTTTGTATATGTTGCTCTTTCTTGACTTTGTGTGTGTACTAAAGCAACTTTATCTCTTTAATGTTCGCAGATATATCTTCTGTTCGTTTGTTATTCTGTAACTTTCCACAGCTTTTTGGATTGTCTTATTGTGTGCCCACCTATCAAGCCTATTCTTTTCAAGGTATGGGATAGTGCTGTTCCACTGTTTTGCAAGTGCTGTGGCGAAAAACCATGCTATCATCATGTTGACGTAATATTCATTACTTCTCACGTTAGCAGGAATTTCGAGATACTCTGGCATAAAGTCGTCATCAAGAAAATGACTCATAAGCATTTCAATGCCAAACCTTACCGTGTAGGTTTCACTTGATTTTACCCATTCTCTGATTTTGGCAATAAGCTCTGTCTTATGCTTCTTGAAAATCTTTGGTGACATGATATCGCATACCGCCCAGTTATCCACAAAAGGGAGAAAATAATCAGTTTCTGCTACTGCTTTGTCATAATCTCTCATCTCGGATATAAGCAGTCCATGAAGCATATTCTCGTCATAATATTTGTGTGGAAGCTCCTGAAGAAATGTTGCTACAAAGGGCTCGTCCTTAATTCTCTTAGCTAATTTTCTCACTTCAGGGACTCGCACACCTATAAAGAGAGACTTGTCAACCGTTGGCGTGAGCTTTGCCTGGAACGTGGCATAGTTTTCATCACGCAAGGCAAATAATAAGTTTACTACCTTTTCCATTTTTTAGTCTCCTTTGAAGGTCTGTCCATTTCCTTTTTTCAAGCTATACCACTCAGAATATGCTATAATTTCGCCATGAATTTGTTAGGAGCGTGATCGTTTTGATAAAGGCTATAATTTTTGACTTTGATCTCACAATTGCTAATACAATTTTTGCAGTAAAAAAAAGCATATGGATGGTGTCTGAACATTTCAACTTGCCCTCTCCCACAGATCGTGAAATTTATGCAATAATGGGATTGTCCTTGAATGATTGTTTTAAAGAGCTTTGGGGATATTGTGAAGAGGAATGGGTTGAGTATTTTTTTACTACGTGTAGACCACGTCAAGCAGACTTTTTTGAACTCTATGATGATACAAGAGAAGCGCTTGAATATTTTAAATCTTCTGGGTTACTTCTTGGTGTTGCCACAAACAGAAATTTTATCAAAACTTGCCTTGCCAAGCTTAACATAGCACAATATTTTGATGTTGCAATTGGTGCTGAAGAAGTAACACATCCAAAGCCACACCCAGAAGCATTACTTACTGCACTTGACATACTTCACGTGGATAATAACGAAGCACTGTATGTTGGGGATACAGATATTGACATAAAAACAGCACTTGCAGCCGGTGTTATCCCTGTTGGAGTTACTCAAGGCAGTTTTGATAGAAAAATGCTTTTTGATGCAGGGGCAAGGTACGTAGTATCAAATATTAGTGGTGTAAAAGAATTGTTAAATGAGGAAAGGGATAGTTAATTTATAGTTCCAAATCCTGTATATCCTTTAATAATTTGTGAATTTCGTTAGCATCAGGTCCTTCGACTCTAAAGGTGACTTCGGATTGATATTGGGCATCCAATGTTAAAATATTAACAATACTATCAGCTAATACTGTCTTGCCCTTGACTGTCATCCACACCTTACAATTTGATTGTTGTATCCTTTTAACCAATGCACCGGCGGGACGAGCATGGATTCCCACTTTGCTCTTAATAAAACAGGTTATCTCGTTACGATTTAAGATATCATGTAGAGCGTCAGCCACAAATTGTACTTGGGTGCCAACGACTACTTGTAGGGCATTTTGCCCTAGTCTCATAATTCCTGCAATACCTGCATTCCTTATTATGTTCTCATCTACAATAGACAAATCCTTTAACTCAAAACGAAGTCTTGTTACACAATTTTCTACCCTCGAAATATTTTCCTTACCGCCTACTCCCTGCAAAATGATTCTTGCCATATCTGTATAACGTTCTTCAGAAGCACTAATTTGGCGAATTCCTTCTGTAACATTTGCGACGTCGTCTTCTCTTCCCGGAGTTTTAAGGTTTCGTTTTTTAATAAAAAAATAGAATGTAGCGTAAAACACGACAAAGGTGAATGCACCAAGCGGAATAATCATCCATGTGTTCTGTGCTGCCGGAAGCGATGCAGAAAAAAATAAATCTGTTGCTCCTGCCGAAAAACAAAATCCAGCACGAAATCCTACCATAACTGTTATAACGGTTATGATTCCGTAAAGCAACGCATAAATCAGGTATAGAGTGGGTGCCAAAAACATAAAGGAAAACTCAAAGGGTTCTGTCACACCACATAAAAAAGAACATAATGCAGTCGAGCCCAGCAATCCAATTGCCAGTTTTTTCTTATTTTTGTTTGCACATTGAATCATAGCGAGCGCTGCCCCAGGAATTCCAAACATCATGCAAGGAAAGAATCCAGACATATACATACCCAAACTCCATGTCACATCTTTGCTTGTTTTCCCTGCCCAAAAATGTATCAAATCACCAAGACCTATTGTGTCAAACCAGAACACATTATTCAGTGCATGATGCATTCCAAAGGGAATTAAGGCTCTATTTAGAAAGCTATAAATTCCTGCTCCTACAGCATCCAATGAGACAATTGTTTTCCCTAGAGCAATTAACCCGCTAAATAATAAAGGCCATACAATAAGCAAAAGAGCTGCGAATACAATGGACTCAATGCTTGCTGCAATTGCGACAAAACGTTTGCCACTAAAGAAGCTGAACACATCCGGAAGCTTCATTCCCTTGAAGCGGTTATAGCAGTTTGCTCCTATTAATCCTGCTAAAATGCCGACAAAAGGATTTGCTATCTTTTGATAAGCAAGAATCAGTTGTTTATGTTTGGCGACATATGGGATAAGTTGTGTGACCGTTTCAGCGGAAAGCATAGTTGTAATAATAAACCACGAGATGATTGCAGCTATACCACCTATTCCATCATTGTGTTCCGACATCCCAACGCCTACGCCAATAGCGAATAGTAGTGCCATATGTTCAATAATAGCAGAGCCGGCTTTGATTAAAAGTCCACCGCATAATCCCTGAAATCCAGTTATTTCGCCGCCTTGAATCATTTGAGGACATAATAAATACCCAAGCCCTACCAAAATGGCACATACAGGAAGAAATCCTACAGGAAGCATCATTGATCTTCCAAGGCTCTGGAAAAAATTCATTACAGTTCCTTCGGGCTTTTTCTTCTCTGTTTCACAAGCAGTTTTCTTCTCAGGAATGTCCTCTTTTTGAAATCCTGTTACGGCAAGAATGGTAGTTGCAGAAAGACCATTTTTGTGAATTAAATCCAAGTCTGCTACTAAAATTTTTTGTCCTTTTTTTATAGTTTGCTCGGGTTCTGTAAAACATTCAAAACCATTCCCGTTCAGCGTAACTGTGTCGATTCCTACGTGAATCAGATATTCTGTTCCAAGTTCTGATTTGATTCCTATTGCATGTTTTGTTTTAGCAACGGTCGTTACCACTCCATCACACGGTGCATAGATAATGCCTGATTTTGTCTCTATGCCAATACATTTTCCCATAATTCCCTGTGCAAATGTTGAATCGGGGATGTCCTTCATTAAAACAATTTTGCCCTCTGCAGGGGCAATAACTGTTTCCTTAATACCTAGCAGTTCTGAAATATCCTCAGCTTCTGCCTCTTTCATTTGCATAATGATATTCTTTGCTACAGGAATCTTTGGCGGAGACATGGACAATTCATCCACACCCATTTCGATTAACTGTGGTATAACATCTGGCTCTCCAGCTAATTCGCCACATATTCCTACAGTTATACCAGCCTCATGTGCATTTCTAATTGTTTCCTCGATAAGCTTCATCACAGCCCCAAGATCTGCTTGGCAAAAGCGTTCTGAACCTTCACACTGTCGATCGAACGCCAGTGTATACTGTATCAAATCATTGGTGCCTATGCTAAGAAAATCAACCTTTTCAGCCAACTCCTTGCTTAAAATCGCGGCTGATGGCGTTTCAACCATAATGCCTATCGGCGGAATTCGATACTTCATTCCCCTCTCGGTCAGTTCTCTTGCTGCAATTTTGATTTGTTCTCGTGTTTCATCAATTTCCCTAGGCGAAGCTATCATAGGGAACATAATCAATTCCTGGCCAAAACATGCTGCACGTAGCAAGGCTCGTAGCTGTGTTCTGAAAATCTCTGGATTATCCAAACAAATACGAATACCTCTGTGTCCCAGAGCAGGATTTTTTTCTTCTACCATATTTAAGCATTTAGATGGCTTATCTGCGCCGACGTCCATTGTGCGGATGATAACCTCGCGGTCCGCCATTTGTTCCAAAACACTTTTATAGGCCTCAAATTGCTCTTCTTCTCCTGGGAGTGTTTCACGGTTCATATACAAAAATTCTGTTCTATACAAACCAATTCCGTCTGCGCCATATTTCTTTGCATAAACAACATCCTCTGGTTTTGCAATATTGGCGTAGATTTTAACATTTGCACAATAATTTTCAGGAGCAGTTTGAAGCATTTTATTTGACTGTATTTTAGCTTGAAGCCATTTCAATGTTTCGTCGTCAGGTGAAAGAATAAACTGTTCTGTATCGGTATCTACAGCAGCGAGTTTTACATTGGAAAAATCAATATTATCTATCTCAATACCAAACAAATATGGAATTCCATAATTTCCCGCTAGAATAGCGGAGTGTGAAGTTTTGTTGCCTAGGTGTGTTACAAAGGCGACTACTAGTGAATGGTCTATGGTTGATATATCTTCTGGGGTTATTTCCTCTGTTACAATAATTGAGGGGACTTTTAATTCTAGTTTGTCTATATTACCAGAAAGCTGAGCTATCAGCTTATGTGTGACATTACGAATGTCAGTGACTCGTGTTTTTATATATTCATTTTCAATACACTCAAGCTTTTTTGCTTGGTCATTTCCAACCTTAAACACGGCAAACTCTGCATTGACCTTCTCATTTCTTATAAGCCCTTGAATTTCAGAAATAAATTCCTTCTCCTGAAGCATCATAAGTTGAGCCTCCAAGATTTCTGCTGTCAATACATCCGAATGCTCTATTAGGTCCTTATAAATATCTACAGTCTGCTTTAATGCTTCATCAAATCGCTTTTCTTCATCTGTTACATTAACAATTTGTTGCTTTGTTATTTCTTGTTGTTTTTTCTTCCATAATAATACTGGTCCTACAGCTGTTCCAGACGCACCTTTTTTACCCTTAAATATTTCCATGTGTTTTCTCCCCAAAAGGTTTAATTTTTCATTTCTTGTTTGTTCTTATAACAAATTTTAATGTTTTGCTTTTGAAAAAGGGCAACGTGTCCCAATGCACTGATTATTTTGTGCTGAAAAATTACAAATAACATCAGTTTTTCCCATCTCAATGCCGAAGTTTTCCTTGACAAAATCTATGGCAGCAAGGATTGAAAGATAGGAATCACGCTTGCAACAACGAGGTCCACCAACAGAACCGATTGAAGCGAGTGATTTTGCCGTCATTTTGTTAGAAAGACCAAAAGGCTCTGATGCAAGTGGAGTTGAGCCGGTAATGATTGATATAAATATTCCTGTGCTAATGCCTGCACCACAAGCACCCCAAAAGCCACAGGCACCACCGGGGACGTTTTGTCCTCGGTTTTTCATTTCTGCCAGTGCTTTTGCAAGGTCAATTTCTCCACCAGCGTTTTTATATGCTGTCAGGAGTGCAGCACCAACCATAATATGATGTTCTGGTCCGTGCATGTGGCAGAAGGGAAGAAGCATCATTTTGTTAAGAATTTCTATTGGGTTTGCAGATGTTTCTGTAAGGCAAACGCCAAAAATGCTGTCAATCCCCCTTGTGTGACATTCATTACAAACATAATGTCCATTTACACAAAGAGCTTTGCTGAGCTCCTTTTTATGGCATATTGCACACTCTAACTCTTTATCTTCTGTGAGATATTTGAGTGGTGCTTTACAAATTATACATTCTTCTTTCATTCGTTACTCCTCCTATAAAGCATCTATTTCCCAATTTCAATAAATTTTCATTTTTGGGGAATAGATGTTTTTGCATAGAATTGTTCATTTATTATTCGCCTAAACGAGAGAAAACAAAGCGTGGACCTTCATTTCCGACTTCACCATTTGGAATAAATCCTGCTTTTTGAAGCACTCGTATAGAGGCAGAATTATTTTCTTCGGTTTCCGCTTCAATTCTATTCACACATGGTTGCTTAGATGCCCACTTAATTACAGCCGTTACAGCTTCAGTCATAAAGCCTTGCCCTTCATACTCTGGATATGTCCCATATCCGATTTCAACCAAGCCATCTTCATCAATTCCCTTGAAAGAGAGATTGCCAACTATCACACCAGATTTATCATTTAGCTCCAGATTCCAGATAGCATACCATACTCTGTCATTTGAATGAGCAAGGCAACCGTCCAGCATTTCCTGATATGCTGCCTTTAGCTCTGGCATGGTCTCTTTATCTATCATACATTTCATTTGTTCGTCTGAGGCTGGATAAATATTTAGTCGTTTTGTCTTAATCATTGGAATACTCACGTTCAAGTTTTAATAATGATGCTTTTCTTTTGCGTATTTTTCCGCATAGGTGTTTATGATTATCTGCATAGACTCCATATTCTTTTCCATATCTTTGGCGAGTGCAATTTGGCTTTTTGTTCGGATCAGATTATGTTTATCTTTTTTCACTTTAAAGTATTTATCCCCAATCAGATAGTCATCCAAAAATCGTGTTGCCAATTCGCAGGTGATGCAGAAGCAGGACTGTGCAAGAGTGCTGATTTCAAGCTCTGTCAATGTGTTTGCCGTTTGGCTCAGAAAACCGTCGGCAAATGCACCGAACCTATTCAAGTCCACGCCAACTTTACTTAGGTTTTCGGAATCTTCTTCTTCAAAGTTTGCTGCAAAACGAATTGCATCTCCAAAATCATGACCTACCAAACCGGGCATTACTGTGTCAAGATCGATAACGGTCAAAGGTGCATGTGTGGTTTCGTCAAAAAGGACATTGTTGATTTTTGTGTCGTTATGGGTTACGCGAAGTGGTAGTTTCCCTTCCTCATAAAGCTGTGTCAGGCTGCAGGCCTTATCCATCACAGTCATCAGATAGTTATATTCCTTTTGCGCTTCTGAAAGGCGACCAAGAGGATCATCTTTTGCGTCTTTTAGCAACTTCTGATAGCGTTTTTTCGTGTCATGAAAATCTGGAATCGTATAGTAAAGATCCGAAACTGGGAAATCATTCAAATTCATCTGGAATTCGCCGAATGCTTTTCCACTGCTACGGATCAGTTCAATATCATCGCATTTATTAAATGTCACTGCAGGAATATACTTGTAAACGCGCCAGAAACTCTCCCCGTCAGAAAAATAAATTTTGCGTTCGCCACAGACCGACGTGTGATGAAAATGCATATTCACTTTGTTAGGTCTTCTTGCTCGGATATACTCTGTTACTTTATCGATATTGCTCATCAGCTCATCTGGATTATGAAACGCATAGGAGTTAATTTTTTGCACCATATACGGTTTCAGCACCGTTGCCCCCATGCCGTCATTAGAGACATAGTTGACTTTATAAGTTTGGTTTACGTTTCCCATGGTGATTTCTTCATAGGAAAAGAACTGTCCCTTCAGATTAAATACATGACCAATATCTTGAAGTTTTTTAGCTGTTGAATTTTCCACAGGCACTGCTCCTTATAATAATTTCAATTTGCTATTATTATTCATCTATCCTTGATATCAAGGCTACCGTTTCCACATGTCCCGTAGCAATGAGATTGATGTCATCGGTATAAGGGTAAATATCTACCGATTTTGACCATCCTCTCTTTTTGTTCATGACAATTCACTGAATATCGTTTAGAATTGCCAGATTAATACGGTGTTCGGCTTTTCCCAAAACTTAACTGTTATCCTCTTTTGAGTACAGTTTGCTGAAATTGATAATGCAGTAGTCCAAACAAACGAATCATCTCTTAAAGGTTTTTCATTACCTTTATAATATTCATTCAACTTATCAACAATTCCAGAATGTTTATAGTAATCAATTAATCCTTTCTGAAGTTCTTCAAAATTATTGTCGTCTGAAGCCCAGTATAAATCATTTCTACTTAAATATTCATTATACTTATTTGCTTTATCGATATCTTCTTTTAAAGGATCTCCTATATTAGATTTAATCCTATCTGTGGCTTCTTTATAACTTTTCACAAGCTTAGCTTCTTCCGTTAGATCCTCAGCATAAATATCAACATATTTGCCTTCTTTGTTAACCGGGATTAAGTTAACATTATCACTTCTCCAGTCAAGAGATGGTTTTCCGTCTTTATCCAGGAAATGAACATGTCCATGCTCATCTCTCTTTGCATATTCGACATTTAGTATTTCATTTCTCCACATAATTTTCCCCATAAGTTCAGCCATATCTTCTTCAGTTTGTACTTGATCGATACGTTCAATACCAAATTGAAGTCTTCCATAGCCTGATTGCCCTTCAGAAAGAACATTCCACTTTGGAGTAACATAATAATTTCCTTGTCCATGTTGATAAGGAAGATACATTACTTCATTACGTGCTATTTCAATTAAACCATATTCACCAGTAGCATCTCCTATCATAAAGCAAAGATTCCATCCAGAAGCTTCTGATTTATCTAGCAAAGTATAAACACTGATATGGTTTTTAATATAATCTAACGCTTCATTAACAGTTGCGCAATTAGCAGCAACAACATATGGAAGAGAAATTGTACAAATTCTATTTGGACAATCAGGATTTGTTCCGCTACATATCATATATTCTTCAAAAGCTCTCATATTGTATTCAATATAAAGACCTTTTTCATTAAAGGAATCTGATGCAAGTAAAGGAAGAGCATTGTAGTATTCTTCATCAATTTTCCCTTTTTTAAGTAAATCTTTATATTTATCACCTTCAAGGAATAATTCATCGTAAGTAAAATTGATTGTTTTATATTTAAAACCATCAACCGGATTTACATGTGTAATGTAACACGGAAATTGCGAAACGGTTAAGTCAAGATTTCTGCCAATTAACACATCACCGTTTTTTGCTTGGGTTCCTAATGCAGAGCATCCACCGCCGGGTAATTTTGACCATTTGTCATAGCGTTTATTCGAATACTCAAGAGCCCTGTCAAAATCAAAATGAGTATGTTCATCAACATCAATGACGTAATCGCCCAGGTCTGTAAAGTTCTCGTAATGCTTGTTGGTAACATCCCATTTATATGTGGCACCTTTTTGATATTTGCTACTAGCTTCACTACAAGATGATAAGAGTAATGATGCAACAACGATTAACATTACTACTAGATAGTTTTTTTTCTTTCTCATAATTACTAATTCTCCTCTTCTGTTTATTATTAATCTCATTGATATTCACATATAAGTTTCTTATTTTCCCAGAACTTAGCAAATATATGTTTTTTAGAACGGTTCATAACGCCAATGTTTAAAGCAGTAGTATAAATAAAGTCAGCAAACGTATATATAAGGTGTTTCCGCCCTCTTTACTTGTCAACCCTTGACATCAAGGCTACCGTTTCAACATGCCCTGTTTCAGGAAACATGTCAAATGGCTTTGCACTGATTAGTTTGTATCCGCCTTGGCAAAGGATTTCTGCATCTCTTGCCAGTGTTGCAGGATTGCAGGAAACATATATAATTTTTGGAGCGGAAATTTTTATCAATGCTTCAAGCACTCTTTTGTCGCAACCGCTCCGTGGGGGGTCAAGCACGACTGCATCAAAATTCATTTCTCCCTTTTGTTCAAGCAACTCTACCGCATCTTCTGCTTCCATTTCCATTACGCCAACATTTGACAAATTGTTTTGCTCTGCGTTATGTGTGATGTATTTTGAAGCCGGCTTCCAACTTTCCACGGCTAACACACTCTGTGTGTTTTTTACAGCCCTTGCTAAAAAGCAAGTAAGGCTTCCCACTCCGGAATAGAGTTCCAAAATGTTTGATTTTATTTCTTCTCCTGCCTTCAAAAGCTCAATTACATATTTGTAAAGTTGTTCGGCTTGCAGTGAATTTATTTGGAAAAATGAGGAAACTTCCATGGTAAAGGTTAGACCGTCAAGTGTTTCCGTCATGGTGTCCTTGCCGTAAATATTTATGAATTTGTCCCCCCAAATAAAATTTGAATCACTTTCATTTATGTTGACAGAAAGCCCTGTAAGTTGCTTTATTCCCTTTGCAATTCGCTTTAGTGTTTCAATTTCCTGCTTGCTAGGTTGCCGTGTCATAATGACGCAAGCTAGGGAATCTGTTCCATTTGTTGCACTACGAACGACAATTTCACGAACGTTACTCAATTTGTTTTTTTCAATTTCTGCCAAAAGAATTTTGCAAATTTCTTCCACTCTTAGGGCAAGCACAGGGCAGGAAGCAAAGGGCACAATGTAGTGACTGAGCTTTTTGTAAAAGCCAGCTAAAAATTTTCCATTTTTCCACGCAACAGGAATTGATGCTTTGTTGCGATAGCCGAATTCACTGGGTGAACTTTTGCAGTCAAAAAGAGTAAAATCCTCAAAATGCCCAATGCGTTCTAGTGCATCTTTTACAGTTTGTTTTTTTGTTTCAAGCTGGTGAGAGTAGCAAATGTGCTGATGTGTGCAGCCACCACATGTTAAGGCAGAAGAGCATAGCGGAGCTCTGCGAATTTCAGCGGTATTTTTTCGCTCAAGCACTTTGCCACTTGCCCATGTGCGTTTCTTTTGCACAATACGGCAAGATATTTTTTCACTAGGCAAGGCATCTTCAACAAAGATAACGAAATTTTCTTCCCCAATGCGTGCTATGCCAGAGCCTTCATTTGAAATACCCTCAATGATAAGCTCTACAATATCGCCCTGATTAAAAGTTGCGAGTGGTTTTTGTTTCATTTATATAGCTCCATATAATTACCTGATTATGAATTGCTAAAAGATATTTTTGCAATATTATACACTTTTATCTTTTAGAAATAACAGAAATTTTCTCTCCTTCACAAAAGACGCACTGTCCTTAAGAATCTTGACAAATAGATAACTAAATAAGAAAAAACTCAGAGCTTCTGAAAAAGAAACTCTGAGTTTATTTGTTTAACTCGTAAATATATTTTATGCCGTCAAGTGTCAAAAACTCGTCTAACACATTTATCTTATTTGAAAATTGGGAGATGAGCTTTGCATCACCACCCGTAGCAATAACGCGACATTCATGCCCCAGCTCTTTCCATGTGCGTTTTATTAACCCGTCAACCATAGCAGCTGTGCCGTAAACAATGCCACTTTGCATTTGTGTTTCTGTTGTTGTGCCAATAGCCTTGTTTGGTGCGCTAGCGATAAGGTTACTGGGGAGTAGCGCAGTGTTATTGCCGAGCAATTCAAACATAGACTTAACACCAAGTGTTATTGCACCGCCCAAATATGCAGGCTCTTGTGATATAACGTCAAGAGTGATAGCCGTGCCTGTGTCTATAACTATACAAGGAGCACCATACCTTTTGTATGCCATAACGATATCTGCAACTCTGTCAGCCCCTAATGCACTTGGAAGCTCTTTGAATGGCAGATTAGCACTCCTAGTCGTTACAGAAAAAGGCTTGAAGCCAAAAATATTCTGCACGGATTCTTCAAGGATTTGGTTCGCAAGTGGAACAACGCTGGCATAAGCAGCGTTTTTTACGTTTTTTGTGTCAATCTTTACTTCACGCAAGGCAAGGGAAATAGCCTTTGAAAATTCTGCAATGGTTGGTTTTTTAGAAGGAAATCGCCAAACATGGAGTATGGTATCTCCATCATAGATTGCTGCTACAACAGACGTGTTGCCAATGTCAAAAACCAGTGTCAATTTTGTTCCTTTGCCTTTCTTGCCCTTTCAAACCAGTCCTTGCCCTCTAATATTCTTGTGATAATCATTGAACTTACTGTATCGCCTACGGAATTAACCATGGTGGCAACTGGGTCAACAAGGAAAGCGAGCGTAACTGCAATGGGGAATGCTTCCGGTGGAAAACCGTAGAGAGAAATTATAAGAGCTTCACCAATAAGCCCACCACCCGTCACACCAGAATGCACGATGCCAGAAAGCACAGAGATAAAAATAGCAAGTGCCAAGGTTTTTGCCCCTGCAAATGGCATATTGAACATTCCATAGAGAAAAGCGATTTTTAAAATTCCGGAAAGGCATGATCCTTCCATGTGAGCGGTAGCTCCAATTGGTAAGACAAGCCCTGCAACATCATGTGGCACGCCAAGGTTTGTTGCTGCCTGTAAATTGATTGGTAGTGTTGCTGTTGAACTGCCACTTCCGAGTGACATAAGTGCAGGAGGAACAATATTTGACCAAAAAGTTTTTATTCCTTTTCCTCTTGTTGCCCATGCAACGTAAATTGTGAATGCAATAAAGAAGTATGCAATGGCTGTTATGTAAAAAACTACAATAGCCTTGAAATAAACCCCTAAAAGCTGTGGACCATGGTGACCAACAAGAATTGCAAAATATGCAAAAAGCCCAAGAGGTGCGAGATACATAACAAGCTGCACCATGTGCACCATTGCTTCAGCAATAGTTGCAATGTTACGTCCAACCGCTCTGCCACGTTCTCCAAGACTTTGTAGCGAAAGTCCAAAGAATATTGTAAAGACAATCAACTGTAGCATAGATTTTCTGCTTAAAAGTAGTGCAAAGTCATCAACTGTAAAAGCACCGACAAGCTGTTTCATCACGCTTGACTGTCTTAATGCTGTTGCGGCAGTCGTTCCAGTAGCAGTGTTTTCAATTAAAGAGAAATTTGCTACAGGAGGGAAATAGTTGAAAACTACAAAAGCAACGGCAGATGCAATTGCTCCCGTTATGAAAAAAACAAAAAGCATCCATTTCATCACTCGTCCAAGCCGTTCCATTGATGACATCGTCGCAATTGTTGAACAAATTGTTGTAAAAACGAGCGGAACAACGAGCATAAAAAGTGCGTTAATAAATAGGTCTGCAACTGGTTGCAACTTTAATGCAGTTTCTCCAAATTTTGCACCAAAAAGTGAACCAAGTGCAATTGACACAAAAAGGATAATGGGAAATAAATAGGCTTTCCCTACGTTAATTTTGTTTGACATAATGACAGTCACTCCAATCGATAAAATCAAATTGCTTGGTATTTTACCACAAAGACATAAATACTCAAAATAAAAACCAAGAGTTTAACGGACTAAACTCTTGGTTTTTTTGAAAGCTATGTTAATTGAACAAAGTAACTATTTTGCCATTGCAATGTCTTTGTCAATAATAGCCTGTATTGATTGTAATATTATTGATTCAAGCCCTAATTTTTTTGCAGCCATTACTCCTGCAATAGTTGTGCCAGCCGGGGAACAGATAGCATCTTGTAGCTCCATTAGGCGGTTGCCAGTTTCTGACAAAAGTTTGCTAGACCCCATAACCGCTTCATTTGCTATCAACAAGGCAGTGTCTTTGGTAAAACCTGCATTGACTCCTATTGTCGCCATTGCATTTATATACATCAGGGTAATGGCTCCGGATGAACCACTGAGGGCAGTAAAGGCAGAAAAAAGTTTTTCTTCTATTATATGTGTTGTTCCAATGCTTGCAAAAATCTCTTGCGCAATTTCAAGTTGCAGCTTGCTAGCTTTTTCATTTTTGCAAAGGGCTGTGCAGGCAGCACCGACCTTTGCAGCCAAATTTGGCATAACGCGCACGAGCGCAACATTTTTGCCAAGAATTTCCTCATACCATGCAATTTTCTTACCGGCAGCGATAGACACGACTAGCTTTTCGCCACCTTGCAGAATATTTTTCAGCTCTTCATTCAGAACGTTTGGCAAAATTTGTGGTTTGACTGCGAGGACAACAACGTCTGCTGCTTGTGCAACCTCGACTGGCGAAGTTAATGGCTTTAGCCCAGTTTGTTCAGCGAGTGTTTGCATTTTTGCATTGTCTGCATCAAAGCCAACGAGTGTTGCTTTTTTGAAATGCTCGCTTTTTGTCATACCTTGGACAATGGCACCTGCCATGTTGCCAAGACCAATAAAACCATAAATCATCTTAATTGTCCCTTTCCATAAACTTTATATTTCATACTCGTTAATTCACGAAGTCCAAGAGGACCACGAGCATGT
>JAZLJR010000010.1:0-51869 GCA_045617925.1 Synergistaceae bacterium | reverse complement strand
CCTGTTCCATTTGAGACAGGATAAAATTTGTTGTGCCGTTTAATATTCCTTGAACCTCTAATATTTCACAACCAGCAAGGCCGTTGCGTAAAAGGTCAAGGAGCGGAGTGCCAGACAAGACTGTGCCTTCGCAGAAAATTTTTGCATTATGGTCACGCGCTATATTCCGCAACTCGTCAATTGCAAGGGCAATAGGTCCTTTGTTTGTCGTAGAGACACTAATACCATTGCGTAAAGCAAACTTTATGTGCCTCATTCCTGGCTCGCCAGTTTCAAAATCTGTTGGTGTACATTCTGCCAAGAAGTTTGCACCACTTGCAAGCAACACATCACGAAAATCGCCACTTGCCTGCTCAAAGCGTGACAAACTACGTTCTTCGTGCAATGCGGTGACAACATCATCTAGGTTAAATCCGTTTTTGTTACAAATTGTGCCCTTTATCTTATCGCTCACCATAACTAGCGAAAGTGAAAAGCCAAATTTGTTTTTTAACAATTCTTTTTTTTCTGACAAAAGCTCAATAAATGCTGTGCCAACATTGCCACAACCAATTAAAGCAATTTTTATATCCATAAGAGTACCTACTTTTCAAAATTGACTGCGTATTCTACCAAAGATAAAGGTAAAAGTAAATACTTGATGTTAGGTCATTAGCCATAAAGGACACAAAGGGGAGAAGCTGTTGGTAAAGCAAACAGCTTCTCGCTATTTTTGGGGCTAATGTTTTTTATCTTTTATAGCCGATGATATCTTTCAAAAGCGAAAGTCTATTTTCTTTATCCTTTTCTGTTTCAGGCTTATCAGTCGTTGTTCCGTCAATCACTCCCATGATACCTCGTCCCAGTTCTGTCCCTGCAACTATCACTTGTAGTGGATTTGCTGTTGCAGCAAAAATGTTGCAAACTTCCTGAACATTTTGAATCCTCTTTAACACATTTATAGGGTAGCAATTTTTTATGAGCAGAACAAAGGTGTGCCCTGCACAAATTTTTTTCGCATTTTCAATTGCCGAGCTTATGAGCTCATCATCATTTCCGTCAAAACGTATGAGTGAATCACCAGACGCCTCGCTAAAGGCCACACCAAATTTTACACCTGGACTTGAAGTTATCATAGCTTCGTAGACATCCTCAACTGTTTTTATAAAATGACTTTGTCCCACAATTACATTTGAATCTGCTGGGATTGTTACATCAACAATATCAAATTTTAATTCCATAATAAACACCTCTTTTTCAAAACTAGCAAAGACAAAAAAAAGGCGACAGTAACTGTCGCCTCTATACTTTAAAAACTATTTCTTCAACTGTGCAAGGACATCGTTTGTGATGTCTGTGCCACCGTAGAATGTTGCTTCTTTTTCAAGAACAACAGTGATTTTCTTTGCTTCTGCAACCTTCTTAATTGCGTTGTCGATATCTTTGAGGAGTGGCTCCATAAGCTTCTGCTCCTGCTGTGCGAGTTCGCCACGCTTCTTGTTGAAGATTTCCTGCTTCTTTTGATCATTCTTCTCTTTGTCAATAGCTGCGCGTGCTTCCTTCTCTTTCTGATCAGAGATCTTCTTCAACTGCTCCTGAACCTGCTTAAACTTTGGGTGTTGAAAAAGAATCTGCTGAGCACTGATTGTGCCAACGCTGTCGGCAGCCATTGCAAGAGCTGCAAAACCAAAAACCAATGTTGCTGAAAGAACTGCTACTGCTACAAGTTTCTTCATTTGAATAACTCCTTTACACGTAAGTTTTAATAGTATGACGGTATTATACACTTTTTTAAGTTTTTGTCTAGTGGGGAAATTGTTTTGTGTAAAATTTGCTTGCAAAACAGCTGTTATACTTGTATAATTCACTGGTATTGATATAATTATCCTTATTCTACAATGGAGAAGAAAATGGATTTTTCAAAAAATTTAGAAGAATTGGAAAAAATATTAGCCATATTAGAGGACGAAGCAAGACCACTGGAAGAAACTTTAGCTTCCTATGAAAAAGGTGTTGCGCTCTTTAAGGAATGTTTTGAATTTGTAAATGCAGCGGAAAAGAAAATTCAAATTTTGAGCGAAAATGACTTGAATAATCTGGGAGGAACTCAGAATGACATCTAATAAGATTATAAAAGACACCTTTGCAAATTACGCAGACACCTTTAATAAATATATGGAGCAAACACGCCGAGAGCGTGCAAAAACTATTCCACAAGGGCTCTTTGAAGCAATGGAATATTCTCTTTCTGTTGGAGGAAAGAGGCTAAGGCCTGTGCTTTGCATGGCAAGCGCTGTTTCAAATGGGCTTGAGGCAAGGCAGGTTTTGCCTATGGCTCTTGGCCTTGAAATGTTTCACACTGCCACACTCATTCATGACGATATGCCCTGTATGGACAATGACGTTTTGCGTCGCGGAATGCCATCTTGCCACGCAAAATTTGGCGAAACAATGGCTTTGCTTGCAGGGGACGCCCTCATTATAGAAGGCTTTGAGTGGGCTCTCTATAATCTTGAATTACCAGCAGAAAATGTATTGCATGCTTTCAAAATCATCACGAAAGCAGGCGGCGCTTCCGGTGTATGCGCTGGTCAAGCATTAGACATATTCCAAGAAGGGGCGGAAGGAGATCCAAATTTCGTAGGAAAAATCGCTGCCAGGAAAACTGGAGATTTGATTTCTGCCGCTGTTACGACCGCTGTGGCACTTGCCGGAAGTGATGCAGAAAGATTTATGTGTTACGAGAGTTACTCTCGCCAGTTGGGGCTAGCTTTTCAAATTGTGGACGATATTTTGGACGTTGTTGGCACAAAAGAGGAACTAGGAAAAACAATTGGCAAGGACGCAGAGGAAGGCAAATTAACTCATGTTACCGCTTATGGCCTTGACAAGGCAAAAAAGATGGCAGAAGATGCCTCCTCAAAAGCAAGAGAAATCATTTCCAGCTTTGAAAAACGAGATTCATTCCTCTCACTTTTACCCGAGTATTTAGTTGATAGGACAAGGTAATGTCACTTTTAGAAAAAATAAAAAATTATAAAGACCTCGCAGGTCTTTCAGAAGAAGAATTACAAAAGGTATGCTCTGAACTGCGAGAAAAAATAATCTCCGTTACGTTGAAAAATGGTGGGCACCTTGCATCCTCTCTTGGAGCAGTTGAGCTTACCGTTTCCTTGTTGCGTGTGTTCGACCCAGACTTTGACAAGATAATCTTTGACGTTGGACACCAAAGCTATGCATATAAAATCCTAACGAACAGAAAAGACACCTTTGACACTCTGCGAACAAAGGACGGCATAGCAGGCTTTCCTCGTATCAGCGAAAGCAAGTATGACTTCTTCACAGTAGGACATTCCAGCACTTCCATTTCAGCTGCAATTGGCTACGCTATCAGCCGTGATTTGAAAAAGGAAAAACACGAGGTCGTTGCTGTAATTGGTGATGGTTCTCTTTTGAATGGCGTGTCCTTTGAAGCTCTGAACAATATAGATAATGCAAAGACAAAGGTTATCATTCTGCTCAACGACAATAATATGTCTATTTCTCCTCGTGTAGGCGGATTTGCAAGATACCTTGCAGAATTAAGCACAAGTGATTTTTATGTCCGTTTTAAAAATTTTGTGAAACAACATTGCCGTTCAAATGAAAATGGCGAAATTTTGGCAGACAAATTAAAAAATATAAAACACAGATTAAAATCTCTCATTACGCCAAGAATGACAAACACATTTGATGAAATCGGCCTCTCTTACTGGGGACCATTTGACGGGCATAACCTATCCGAAATGGAAGAGATATTCCGCTTGGCAAAGGAATACGACGGTTCCCTCATAATACATTTCACAACACAAAAGGGAAAGGGCCTTGATGTCGCAGAGCAAAATCCTGCATTGTTTCATGGTGTATCTGCTTCCAGCACAATAGACACCATTTTGCAGCCAAAAGATGATAAATCTTGGAGTGCCTGCGCACAAAAAGCTTTTATGCACATTGCAGAAAGTGACGAACGAATAGTAGCCTTCACCGCTGCAATGAAAGATGCATTAAAATTAAACGAGTTTGAAAAAAAATATCCCAAACGGTTTTTTGATGTCGGAATAGCCGAGGAGCATATGTTGACCTGTGCGGCTGGGCTTGCTGCGGCTGGACTTCTCCCCGTTGTTTTTGTCTATTCGACATTTTTGCAGAGAGCTCTTGACGCTGTAATTCACGACATAGCATTACAAAATTTACCCGTTTTGATATTAATAGACAGAGCCGGACTGGTTGGCGAAGACGGAGAAACACACCAAGGTGTGTTTGACGTGCCACTCCTCTTGCCTATTCCCAATTTAGTCTTTGCATCACCAAGAGATGGCAAGGATTTAGAAATCATGGTGCAAAATTGGCATAATAACCCATGCCCAATGGCAATACGCTATCCTCGTGCAAATTGCCCTACGGAAATTGTTGGGATAATGAATGATAGACCAAATGGTGCTAAAGCAGAAATTTTACATGACGGTAACAAGATTTTGTTGGTTGGCTATGGTAGCACAGTTGACCTTATGTTAAAGGTAGCAGCTGAAGTAAAAGCACAGCATGGGATTACACCAACCGTGTTAGACCTTCGTTATATAAAACCTCTTGACGAAGAATTATTAAAGAGCGTGCTTGTCAAACATGACCTCGCCATTACTGCGGAAGAAGAGGGTTTATGCGGTGGAGTAGGTGAAAAGATAGCAGGGCTGATTGCCACTGACAATTTGAAAACAAAATTTGTTTCGCTGGGTGTTCGTGACGAATTTGTTCGCCATGCCTCACGAAGCAGTCAATGGGACGAAGCAGGACTTACAGTGTCCAACATCGTCAAGGTATGTAAGGAACATTTGTCTTGAGTAATTTGCTAGTCAGACTAGACAAATATTTGTTTGATAGACATCTTGCGCCTTCAAGAACAGTAGCACAAAACTATATAGCAGACAGGCGTGTTTTTGTAAATGGATTATTGGCGACGAAGGTTTCCATGCAAATTGCACCCACAGCAAGTGTCAAGGTAGTGCATACAGAAAAAGAATGGGTAAGCAGAGGAGCATATAAGCTTTTGCGTGCTTTTGAAGTTTTCCCCATAGATGTTCACGGTGCTGTTTGTCTTGACATAGGAGCTTCTACGGGTGGTTTTACAGAAGTTTTGTTGGAAAAGGGTGCACAAATAGTATATTCCGTTGATGTTGGCTATGGTCAGCTTGCTTGGTCCTTGCGCAATGACAAGAGAGTTATCGTAATGGAGCGAACAAATGCAAGAAGCTTGTCGCTAGAACAATTTGACAACAGAAAATTAGACATAATAGTGTCTGACGCATCTTTCATTTCTGTTAAACTCTTGTTGCCCGTGATACAAGAGCTACTAGCAGATGATGGAATAGCAGTAATTTTGATAAAACCTCAATTTGAAGCCGGCAAAGATCGAGTTGGCAATGGTGTAATAAAGGATTCCGCCTTGCATTTAACTATATTGGAAGAAGTGCGTGATTTTATTTCTTCTCAAACGGGTTTAACACTGGCGGACGCAACATATTCTCCCATAAAAGGCCCCGAGGGAAACATTGAATTTTTGTTTCTCTTAACAAAAATGGACAATATACAGGAAATAGACCTAGAAAAAATTGTTTGTAAAGCACATATAAATGCAAAATGAATTTAAATAGCAAAATGGAGAAAGAATGAAACCTAATTTTTTGCCCAAAAACAATAATATTGGACTTATCTTTAACTGTGATAACAAAAATTGCCTTTTCTTTGCTCAGGAGTTAATTGCTTGGGGCAAAGAAAAAGGCTATAATTTTTTGTTGCGTGAAGATGAGGCAAAAATTATAGGGCTATCCCCCACCGACAACGACCAATGGAAAAAAAGTGTTTCCTTCTGTGTTGTGCTTGGTGGTGATGGCGCTATGGTAAGAGCATCTCATGTCGTGTATAGATACAATATACCTCTACTTGGCGTTAACTTTGGACATCTGGGTTTTCTTGCCTCGTGCAAGGGAACAGACTGCGAGTCAATGATAAAAGCAATTTTTGCCGGAGAAGCTTTTTGTTTGGAGCGCAGACTATTGCATGTAAAGGTTTGGCGCGATGGCAGAATTGTAAAAGCTTTTAGAGCCTTGAATGATGCTGTAATTTCTTCATCACTAATTTCTCGCATTGGGCATTTTATTCTTGAAGTTGGTGGTAAGAGATTTGTAGATTTTTTAGCAGACGGCATTATATGTTCAACCCCAACTGGCTCAACTGCATATAATCTTTCTGCTGGTGGTCCAATTGTCCCTCCCCATGCACCACTCATGGTAATGACACCAATCTGTGCTCACACGCTGAACGCACGACCTGTTGTGTTTAGTGAAAATGATAATATCACTGTTACCCCCACCATTAAAGGCACAAAGCATGTATTGACTGTTGACGGACAAATTGCATATAACCTGAAGCTTAACGATAAGATTGAAATAGAATTGGACCCCAAATATTGGATTTCTACCTTTGCTTTGCATGATGATAATTATTTTACTATAATTCAAGAAAAGCTAGGTTTTGGAAGACGTTAGGGGTGATAAAAAACAATGCTAGATGAATTGACGATAAAATCTATTGGTGGCATTAGTTCTACCACTCTTACGTTTCACGGTCGCTTCATCGTCATAACAGGCGAAAGCGGAGCTGGTAAAAGTAGTATAGTTCGTGGAATTGAATTTATTACTGGTCGCAGAGCCCAAGCAAACCTCATCAATACAAGCGCAGAATTCTGTGAAGCACAGGCTACCTTTACGAGTAAGCCAATAGCAAATCTTCCAGAGAGTTGTCAACCACAGGAACAAACGCCTATCCTTTCTAGAAATTTTTCCAGATCTGGCAAGGGGCAATGTAAGATACAAGGGCAAACAGTTCCTCTTACCATGCTTACCTATGCAGCTGCACAAAATATGGCTATACAAAGTCAATTTGCACAGCTTTCCTTGCTCGACCCACAGAAACAAATTTCTATCGTAGATTCTTGCGGTGGTGCAGAATTACTGGAAGTAAAGAAATCTTTGCAGGCTGTGTTTAACGAAGCTTTGCAAACTGAAAAAAAGTTGCTTGAAATAAAAAAAGTGCGGGCAGAAATAGAAGAGCAATTTGACAAAGCTCCCATGATTTTAAAAACTGCAAAACCTCTTAATCTCTCCCCTGATTGCCTAGACAAGTGGGACAATGAATATAACGCACTTGATAAAGTGGGAGAAACCAGACAGCAATTAGCCTCTATTCTTTTAGCACTCACAGCAAATGAGGGCGGAATTTACCCAAAATTAGAACATATCTGTCAAAAACTTTATGGCACAATAGACGTTCCAGATGAGAAGAAAAACATATTAGAAAGTGCACTGGATTCTCTTGGTAATCTCACAAATTTTGTTTCTGACCTCACAAGAGAACAAATGGACGAAAGTGAGATAGAAGAACAAAAGGAAGCTCTTGAATCCAAGATGGGATTGGTGCGCAAATTGCTCCGTGCTGCAAATGTTTCAAATGTTGAACAGTTAATTCAATATATGGAGCGAGCAGAAGAAAAACTTGCGTGGTTGGCTTCTTCCCGTCAAGAGGTTGAAAATCTAGAAAATGCACGTCAAACTTTGAGAAAACAAACAGCAGATTTTGCTCGAAAGTTACGTGAAATGCGCAAAATCGCCGCTGCTTCTTTGATAGAAAAAGTTAATAAAAATTTAGCCGACATGGCAATGGAATATGCAAAGTTTGGTATAATTATTGAGGAGCTTGGAAGCATTCGCGCAAATGGTGCGGAAAATATTATCTTTACCCTCTCTATCAAGGGTGGCGAGGCGTTGCCTGTGGCAAAAAATGCTTCAGGAGGTGAACTGTCACGAATATTGATTGCTTTGCAGGTTTCTTCAGACCCAACACTTTTGCCTGACAATATGGTATTCGATGAAGTTGAGGCAGGGCTTGGTGGCAAAACAGCATTTCTTGCTGGGCAAAAATTAAAAGAGCTCTCTCGTGTCTGCCCTACGATTTTGATAACTCACGAAGCCTCCATTGCTGCAATGGCAGATCAACACTTTGTGGTCAGACGCATTGGCGACGAAACAAGAGTTGAAGAAATAAGTGGTGTGGAACGGCAAAAAGAAATCGCAAGAATGCTTGCAGGAGAAGAATCCTTAGAAGCGATAGAACACGCAAAAGTTTTATTGGCAAATAATTCTTAAATAAATTTATAGATAAAGGAAAAATGACATGAGTAAATATTTAGTAATATACGGCAAGCCTCGCTACTTTGGCATTGTGTCAACAGATACAGAATTAAACCGTGGCGACGTGATAGTTTCCCAAACTATACGTGGTGAGGAATTATCTACCGTAATTTCTTCTTTAACAGATGAACAAGAGCAAGCATGCAGAGGCATGTTCCGTAGCCTAGAGCATAGTGAAGGTATGGCAAAATCTCAAGAACCACTTGTCACAGATGTAACATATGTATCTCCAGCATCTCAAGAAGACCTTGAAGAAGCTGCTTTTCATCGCAAGGAAGAACCAAAATGGTTAAAGGTAGCAAAAGAAATCCTTGCAGAGCAAGATATAGAAATGAAGTTAGTGGATATTGAATGTCTGCGTTGTGAAAAAAAGATTTATTTCTATTTCTCTGCCGAAGGACGTGTAGATTTTAGGAATTTTGTCAAGGATCTTGCTAGAGAATTTAAAATGAGAATAGAGCTCCGCCAGCTTAGCACAAGAGACGCTGCAAAAGTTGTAGGTGGTGTTGCTCCATGTGGTCATGTCTGCTGTTGCAACTATTGGCTCGATCAGTTTATGCCTGTTTCTATAAAAATGATAAAAGAACAAAATCTAGCATTAAATCCGGTAAAAATTTCTGGAATCTGTGGCAGATTAATGTGCTGTATGTGCTTTGAACACCCAGCATATCACGAGGTGTGGGAAGATTTTCCGCAGCATGGCACAAAAATCAAGATGCCTGACGGCAGAGCTGCTATTATCACCGGAATTGATTTGAAAACAAATAAGGTTCGTATTTTTGTGCCAGACAAGGGAGAAGTGCTTGTGGCAAAAGACGAATTAGAGGCAGTTACAAAGGCTATTGAAAATGGGACAGAATGGAAAACCGAAGATGAAAAGGAAAAGATGAACGCAATAAAACAAAATCTTGTTTCTTTCGCTGAACCAGAAATCACCCCAAAGCTTGATACCAACGAAAATCAGGCAAACAACGCTGAAGTTGCTCAACAAAAACAAAATTCCGCAGACAATCATCACCAAGAAAGACACTTTCCCAAAAAGCAAAAGCACCATTTTCATGGCAGAGATAATTCATCTAAACATGGTGCTGCAACTACAAATACTTCTTCCAATAGTGAACAAAAACATGGCAGAAGAATTACCTTTAAGCGTAAATAGTTAGGAGTTTTCTTATGGGCATTTTTTCCAAGGTTAAAGGCACACTGAACAAATGGTCGCAGGAATTAACAAATGCGTTTTCCTCTGAGCCAGTTGATGATTTGTTTTGGGAAGAGCTAGAAGATGAACTTTTATCCGGTGATGTCGGACTTGATACAACTGAAAAACTACTTGACCAGCTCAGAAACATAATGGAGCAAGAAGGAATTGCAACAAGAAAAGATTTGAAGCAAGCCTTCAAAAAACTGCTCTGTGAGTTGCTGAACTCCGTGCCAAATATGGGACGCCCACTGACACAACCTACAAAGCCATCTGTTTATGTATTTATTGGCGTAAATGGCAGTGGTAAAACTACCACCTGTGGCAAGCTTGCACATCAATTAGCCCAAAAGGGACAAAAGGTCGTCCTTGCTGCGGCAGACACTTTCCGTGCTGCTGCAATTGAACAGTTGGAACAGTGGGGGCAGAGAGCACATGTGCGCGTAGTGGCGCAAGAACAGGGGAGTGATCCAGCAGCCGTCATTTTTGATGCAGTTTCCTCTGCAAAGGCTACAAACGTAGATGTTATTATTGCAGACACAGCAGGAAGATTACACAACAAATCTAACCTTATGGAAGAGCTTGGCAAGGTTACACGTGTCATAAAAAGGGAAATTCCAGAGGGACCAGCCGAGGTTCTCATTGTCCTTGATGCTGTAACAGGACAGAATGGATTTATTCAAGCAGAAACTTTTAACAAAATTATGCCGATAAGCGGTGTTGTCTTAACAAAATTTGACAATACAGCAAAGGGTGGAATTGTCCTTGCCATTGCAGACAGGTTAAAACTTCCTATCCGCTATGTTGGACTTGGAGAAGGCATTGACGACTTAAAGGTTTTTAATTCAGAAGAATTTGTTGATTATCTGCTTGACGCAGAAGAAAGGGAAAGAGACGAAATTTAATGGATTTTCTCTTGCCTGAATACGATAAACTTGCTCACCACCCACGTGAGCCAAGGGTGAAAAAAATTTTGGCACTTCTTGTGCCACAAGATAAACCACAAGTTTTTGAAGAAGCCCGACAATTGCTTGAAAAAGAATGGGGAGCGCCTGAAAGAATCAGCCCTAGAATCCCTTTTGTTTGGACAAATTATTACGAAGATATTTCCCCAAAACTTGATAGAATTTTTTTCTCCTATCCGTCACTTCATCATTTTACTGATCTTGCTTCTTGGAAAAGGCTAACGGTTGAAATAGAGAAAAAAACGGGAGTTACACGTCGTGTAAATCTTGATCCTGGCACAATAGACGGCGCAAGACTGGTGCTTGCTTCCACCAAGGGGCAGGCACACAGGGTATATCTGTCACGAGGAATATTCTGTGAAGTTACATTATGTAGAAGAAAAGGACACTGGGAAAGCTTTTTTTATACCTTTCCTGACTTTAAAAGTGGTGCCTATGATGAATTTTTAGAAACAGTGCGACAGGATTGGAAAAAAGAAACAGATAAATCTAAAAATTAGCACTAACAAAAAAAGTGTTAGAAGTGTATAATAAACACATAAAAATCAAACAATTATCTTGGAGGGCTAACAATGTCAACACCAAACAGAAATTTAGCGTTAGAAATGGTTAGAGCAACAGAGGCAGCTGCAATCTCTGCTGCACGCTGCATGGGACGTGGCAACAAAAATGAAGTTGATGGTGCAGCCGTTAATGCAATGAGAAGAGTGCTAAACACCGTTCAAATGAAGGGCGTAGTTGTAATTGGAGAGGGTGAAAAGGACGAAGCTCCTATGCTCTTCAATGGCGAGCAACTCGGCTGGGCAGAGGATCCAATGCTTGATATTGCAGTTGACCCTGTGGACGGCACAAGACCGACAGCAGAGGGGAAACCAAACGCAATCAGCGTTGTTGCATTTGCTGATCGTGGCTCCATGTTCAACCCAAAACATATTTTTTATATGAATAAAATTGCAGTAGGACCACTTGCCGCACATGCAATCAACATAGAGCAAAGCCCAAGCGATAACGTCAGAGCAGTTGCACGTGCATTGAGAAAGGCAACTCAAGATGTTACAGTTGCAGTTCTTGACAGACCACGCCACGCAGAATTGATAAAAGAACTTCGCTCAATTGAAGCTAGAATACTTCTTGTCGCTGACGGCGACGTTGCAGCAGCCCTCGCCACCTGCAAGCAAGGCAGTGGTGCTGACATGATGATGGGGATCGGTGGTTCACCAGAAGCAGTTATCACTGCTTGTGCAATGAAGTGCATGGGTGGTAATTTACAATGCAAACTGTGGCCACGCAACGAGGAAGAGGCCACGAGATGCAAAGAAAATGGGCTTGATTTGGATCGTGTGCTTTACCTTAACGACCTTGTAAAATCCGAAAATGTATTCTTTGCTGCAACTGGTGTTACAGATGGCACATGGCTAAATGGTGTCCGCTATGCATCTGACGGTATCCTTACTGATTCTGTTGTCATGAGATCAAAGAGTGGCACTGTCCGTTACATAAAGGCAGTTCACAATCCGTTCAAGGTGAATTACAACGAATAAATAAAATAAATAGCCTGCGAAAATTTTCGCAGGCTATTTTTCTCTAAAAAAATAAAATTTGTGTTATAATACCCCGTTGAAACTAGGAGGCGATTTTTTATGGCAAAGAATCAAAGTGATTTAAATGCAATTAAAATGACAAGAGAAGGCTACGACAGATTAAAAGACGAGTTGGCTAATCTTCGTGGCGATGGCAGAAAAATAGTTGCAGAAAAATTAGAAGAGGCACGCGCTTTTGGTGACTTATCTGAAAATGCTGAATATCACGCAGCAAAAGAAGAACAGGAAAAACTAGAAAACAGAATTCTTGAATTGGAAGCACAGCTTGCAAAGGCAGTTGTTGTTGAAAAGAAAGATATAGACACCAGCACAGCAAGCATTGGAACAGCAGTTACCATTACTGATAAAGCAACGAAAAAAGTCTATACCTATACGCTTGTTGCAACAGAAGAAGCTGACATAAGAGAAAACAGAATTTCTATGTCCTGCCCTGTTGGCAAAGCAATAATCGGTCACAAAGTTGGTGATGTCGTTAAGGCACACACACCACGTGGCATCAGAACACTGGCAATAAACGAGATAAAATAATCTCGCCTAATTAAATAAAAGCAAAGCAGAAAAACAAAAATCTCTGCCTTGCTTTTATTCTTTTGTATAAAAAATTATTTATGTTCAATAAAATGACAAAACGCTCTTGCATTTTTTTTCTGTTTGGCGTATAATACCTAGCCGTTAATGAGAAAGACATCGGAGGTGTATCAGTATGAAAGAAGGCATCCATCCTAACTATGTAAAATGCAAGGTGACATGTGCTTGTGGCAACTCATTTGAAACAATGTCTACCGTTGGTGATATGAGAGTTGCTGTTTGCAGTGCTTGCCATCCATTTTACAGTGGCAAAAAAGGCCGCGTTATAGAGGCAGGTCGCTTGGAGAAGTTCCGTCAGAAATACGCAGGTATTAACTACGGGCAAAAAGCAAAAACAACAGACTAAATTATTATTTTATTTTGAATTTAAAAGGAGTGCAATGCACTCCTTTTTATTTTACGGATTTTTTCTATTATGATATAATGCAAGCAATAATTTCTAGTTGAGGTTGAAAAACATGTATGTAAAATTAATAGCACACACTCCTGAACCTGATAAGGTTGTAGCAGCTGCCGCAAAGCTTTGTTATAGTGCCAGCTCTGCTGTTGAGATTTTTGACGGACTAACAAGTGAAAATTGCGTCAAATTCTTGCAAATTTTGCAAAAATCTGGGCACATGTCACCATTTGAGCATGCTAACTTTACCTTTGCAATTGATGGCATTTCACGCGTCACTTCTCATCAGCTTGTCCGTCACAGAATGGCATCATTTAGCCAGCAAAGTCAGCGCTATGTTGGTATGGAGGAAAATGATTGCGTTTTGCCACCATCACTCGACAACATAGAGGGTGCAAAAGAAGTCTTTATGGCACAGGTAAAGAATGCCAAAGAAGCGTACAATAAGCTAATTGCTCTTGGTGTTCCAAAAGAAGATGCTAGATTTGTTTTGCCACATGGCGGACTAACACGCATAGTCGTTACAATGAACGCCCGCGAGCTACACCACTTCTTTTCGCTCCGTATTTGTCATAGAGCACAATGGGAAATACAATCACTCGCAGTGGCAATGCTTAAGGAAGTAAAACGTGTTGCACCGCTTCTTTTCAGCAAGGCAGGCCCCAGCTGTGTATCAAAGGGCAAGTGCGAAGAAGCACGCCCATGCGGCAATCCAATAAATCCTGAAGAACTTTAAGCACAACATAAATTATGAATTTTGTAAAGAAAATTGTAACTATACTTCACTTGTCATTTAACTTGGCCACTGAAGAATGTTGCAAGAGAGAGGCCTTGCCCGTCGGAGGCCAAGCCGTAATTGAAGGTGTGCTTATGAAAGGGCAAAATCTTTGGGCTATGTGCGTGCGTAATCCCAAAGGAGAGATTGTTACAGAAACCTGGCAACCCTCTACATGGATTCAAACAAAATTTTGGCAAATTCCTATCGTACGTGGCTTTGCCATTATGATAGAAATGATGAGAGTAGGACTAAAGGCAATATCAAGAAGTGCCGACATTAGCCTAGGTGAGGAAGAAAATCTATCTACATTGGAAACAGCAGGAACAATCGTTTTTGCACTCTTTGCAGTTGTCGGACTTTTTATAGCACTTCCTATGTTTGCAGGAGAACTTGTTGCAAAATGGTGCAACCTATCCGCCTTTGCAGAACATGCACTTGAAGGCTTATTCAGGGGAATAATTTTTGTTGCCTATGTGGCAGGCATTTCATGCTTCAAAGATATAGCACGGGTATTTGAATACCATGGAGCAGAACACAAAACTATAAATGCCTATGAAAATGGCTCTGAAATGATACCAGATGAGGTCTCTAAGTTTTCACGCATACATCGTCGCTGTGGAACTTCTTTTTTGATAATAGTTATCGTTGTTTCAATAGTTGTCTTTGCCCTTATTCCCACTACAACAATTTTTTGGCGTATTGCAAGCCGCGTGATTTTGCTTCCTCTCGTTATTGGCATCTCATACGAAATCATAAAGGGCGCCAGCAAGTCCAACGGAATTGGCAAATGGTTAATCACTCCTGCACTTGCACTACAATTTATTACGACAAGGGAACCATCAAACGACCAGTTAGATGTTGCAATCAGTGCACTCAATGAAGCATTAGACGCTTAAGATATATAAAAAGCAAGCCGACAAATTTTTCTGTCGGCTTGCTTTTTTTGTATAAATTAGTGTTTTTTTAATATGACATGACGGGGAATTCCTGCATAGTCTTTTACAATTTTCACTAAATCGAAGTGTGGTTGCCACATCTTTTCAAGCAGTTCAATTTGTGAAACTCCTGCAGTTTCCATTGCCAAGATGCCTCCTGATTTCAAAAATTGCTCTGTCGCTATAAAAAGTTTTTTGTAAATTTTTGTTCCGTTTTTTCCACCGTCGAGTGCCATTTTGGGTTCAAAATCTCGAACCTCGGGCATTAGGCACTCCATATCTTTTTCATCAATATATGGAGGATTTGCAGTAACTAAATCTAGGCTTTCTGAATCAAAATTTGCATCTAATATATTTTTGTTTTGCAAGATTTTTGTACAGTGATTCAAGTTATGCAAAGCGATATTTTTGCTATTCCAGGAGATTGCACGGCTTGATTTTTCAACAAAGGTGCAAAAGTCACTTGTTGCACCACGTGACTTTAAAATTGAAATACCGATACAGCCACTACCGCTGCACCAATCAGCAAAATTAATTGTCGTTTTTTTCTTGAAGATATTCAACACTTCTTCAACTAAAAGCTCAGTTTCAGGACGAGGGATAAGAACGCCACGCCCCACAAAAAAAGTCAGCCCCATAAATTCCGCTTGTCCAAGACAATATGAAAGAGGAGCGCCATTTTTGCGTTTCACTGCACAAGAACGTATGAGTTTTTCAATTCTTACATCAATATTTTTCTCTCCAATAAAATATTCGGTGTCGTTTATCTTGGCAAATTGCATAATAATTCGCCTCGTGCAGTAGTCTGCGCGAGGCGTGTTTTGTAATTCAGATAAAATTTGTTGCTTTAATATTGACAGCTTCATTATAGCTTTAACGCTTTAAGCTTTTCAGCTTGGTCTGCTTCTGCAAGCGCACCAATTAATTCTTCAAGCTCACCGTCCATAACTTGATCCAACTTGTAAAGTGTCAAGTTTATGCGGTGGTCGCTAACTCTATTTTGAGGAAAATTATATGTGCGTATTCTTTCTGATCTGTCGCCCGTGCCAACCTGACCACGCTTTTCTGCTGCAATTTCTGCGTTTTGCTCTTGCAATTTCAAGTCATAAAGCTTTGTCCTAAGATATTGCATAGCCTTTGCACGGTTTTTGATTTGGCTACGCTGGTCTTGACATGTCACAACAATCCCCGTTGGCAAGTGTGTTATGCGGACAGCGGAGTCTGTCATATTTATGTGCTGACCACCTGCACCACTCGAACGATAGGTGTCTATTTTTAAATCTTCGGTCTTAATATCAATATCGACTTCTTCTGCTTCCGGCAAGACAGCAACAGTAGCCGTAGAAGTGTGTATTCTGCCAGATGCTTCTGTTTCAGGCACACGTTGCACACGGTGGACACCGCTTTCATATTTCAATTTTGAGAATGCTCCAACTCCATCAACACGGAATATAATTTCCTTTAGTCCACCTATTCCGGTTTCGTTTCCGGATGTTACTTCAACTTTCCAGCCTTGTTTTTCAGCATACATCATATACATACGGAACAAGTCAGAGCCAAACAAGGCGGCTTCTTCACCACCGGCACCACCGCGGATTTCCACAATAACAGATTTGTCATCGTTTATGTCCTTCGGCAAAAGGAGTATTTGTATTTCTCGTTCCATTTCGGGAATCTGATCTTCAAGCGTGAGAAGTTCGACACGAGCAAGCTCTCTCATTTCAAGATCTTCCTCAGCTTCTATCATTTCTTTGGCATCAGCAATTTCCTTTAAAGCTCTTTCATACTTCTCCGTTGCCTCAACAACAGGCGCAAGGGCAGTATGTTTTCTTCCCAAATCACGCAGCTGAGTTTGGTCTGCAACCACAGCAGGGTCTGCCATTTTGTTTTCTATCTCTCTAAAATTTTGTTCAATTTCCTTTAACTTTGATAATAAATCCATTGTGTATCCTCATCAATATTAAAAACTTTATATCACTTTGCGAGAAATGGACTCACAAAAAAAAGCAATTTCAGCTCTCGTAAAATGACACAAAAGGCATAAAAAAGACTTCGCAAAAAAGCGAAGTCTTTTCCACTTAGTTAATTAGAACCTAACAGGCGTGTTCTGGAAAGCTGCCATAACGGCTGCTGTTATATCCTTCGCGCTGTTTGTTGCAATGACCTCGTGTGCTGGGAGTGCAAGTTCAAGATTCTGTTTCTTGATCTCTGCATTCACAACCTTGATCAAAGCCTCTGAGTAGGCCTGATTGCACTTTGCTTCAAACTGATTCATTTGTGTCTGAAGTTCCTGGAACTTACGTGCAACCTTCTCTCTTGAAGCCTGGTCTGTGCCAGGATTTGCTTTTCTGAAATCCTGGAGCTGTTTGTCGAGCTGCCCCTGGGCTGCAAGGATTGTGTCTGTCAAAGCTTTGCCGTTCTTGCTCTCAAGACGAATCTTGTTAACGTCGACAACACCGACAGCTGCACAAGCTGCAGAAGCCAAAGCCACTACCATTACCAAAGCGAGTAAAACCTTTTTCACGTTACTCAGTCTCCTTTAACTAAAATATTTATATAAATTTCAAGTCTTAAAGACCCAAAAGTTTATATACCAATTGAGCCACTTCTGCAACATCCGCATTTCCGCGAGTCTCTCTCATTACGAGCCCTTGCAGGAACTTGAGTTTCGCACCCTTCTTATCCTTACCACTCTTAATAAAATCGACCTCAACTGCATTATCTTGCAAAACCTTCGCGATTATATCAGATAACTTTTCACCTGTCAAGCGACCAGTTGCACCAATTTGTTTAATTGCGTCTTCAAGTGAAAGATTTTTTTCCACCATTTTTCCAAATACATCTTTTGCCTGCGTATTTGACAGCTCTTTTTTCTCAACAAGCGCAATAAGCTTGCCTAAACATATAGGACAGACAGAAAAATCAGCAATAGATTTTTCCTGATCTTTTAAGATGCGAAGCACCTCTGTTTTTATCCAGTTGCAGGCTTTTGCAGGACTTCCACTCTCACGAGCAACAGTTTCAAAATAATCTGCTAATAGCCTGTCGTCTGTAAGCAAAGCAACATCTTCTTTTGAAAAACCATATTGCGATACAAAACGCTCACGTTTGTCCCATGGCATTTCTGGCAAGGTTTTCTCAATTTCTGCCACATACTCTGGTTTTGCAGACATCGGCGCAAGGTTCATTTCAGCATAGTAGCGATAATCTTTTGCTCCTTCTTTGTTTCTCATGGAGCGTGTTACTCCTGCGGCATCGTCCCACATACGTGTTTCCTGCACAAGTGTTCCACCAGTGTCAAGCACTTTATTTTGTCTTGTTATTTCATAATCCAATGCTCTTTCAATAGAACGAAGAGAATTTATATTTTTCAGCTCAATTCTTGTCCCAAGTGAGCCATCGGGGTTGGAAAGTGAAACATTGACATCACACCTGAGTGAGCCAGATTCCATTTCTCCGTCTGAAACGCCAAGGTATCTTGCAAGCTGTCTAATTTGCGTAACATAGGCAACAGCTTCCTTTGCGCTAGACATATCTGGCTTGGAAACAATTTCAGAAAGAGGGCAACCGCCACGGTTATAGTCAACTAGCGAATAGGCAGCACCGGCAAGACGTCCATCGCTTGTTGGGTGAACCAGCTTTCCTGCATCTTCTTCCAAATGCAGATGGTCAAGGTGAACACGTTTCTTTTGTCCATCAACCTCTATGTCGAGATACCCTCCCTGCGCAATGGCATGTGTGTATTGCGTAACCTGGTATGCACTTGGCAGGTCTGCATAAAAATAGTGTTTCCTATGAAAACGTGTGCCATCACAAATACGGCAATGAAGCCCAAGCCCCATGCGAATTGCAAGCTCAACTGCGTGGTCATTTACAACAGGCAAGGTGCCAGGAACAGCAAGGCAAATCGGACAAACATTTGTATTCGGTGTAGCTCCAATGTAATCAGTTGAACAGTTGCAGAATAATTTTGTTTTTGTTTTTAATTGAAGGTGAATTTCAAGTCCTATAACTACTGGTCTTTTACTCATAACAATCTCCCCCTTCTTATTCCGCTGCCTTTGGCGTGCCAAAAGAATTTTCCAGGCATTTTGCAACAGCAATAGCGGTTGAATCTTCAAACCTCTGTGCCATAACTTGGAGAGAAACACATTCAGAGCCCTGTTCTAATGAAACGGAAAATGACGGAAGCCCAACGAGATTTGCCATACTAGCAAGAGCATCACTTAAATAGTTTTTCTCCTTGTTTGTGGCACTTTCTCCAACAAACGGAGCTTGTCCCGCTGAAATAGGAGCTAAAACTGCATCTGCTTTTTTGAATAGCTCGTCAAATTCGTCCTTTATCATTGAACGAACCTTAATTGAAGGCTCAAAATAATTTTCATAGAAGCCACGAGTTAGAATGCTCGTTCCGATAAGAATACGTTTCTTGACTTCATCGCCAAAACCATGATCACGTGTATTTTTATACATATCCATAAGGTTTTTGCCGTCCTCATGGTAGCCATATCTCATACCGTCAAAGCAAGCTAGCTTTGAGCTTGCGTCACCAAGAACAGTCATATAGTAACAAGCAGCGGAGTGTTCACGTGCAATGGGCAAATCTACCTCAAAAACTTCTGCACCATTTTGGCGCAAAATTTCTACCGCTCTTTTTTCTGCTTCAATAATTTTTTCGTCCAAAAGTGATTTATCAAAGCCAGTAAGGACAGCAATTTTCTTGCCTTTTATGTCAAAATTTGCAATTTCTTTTGTAAAAACAGGACGGTCATAGGCATCACATGTGCTGTCGTTTTTCTCGTCTGCCACTGCAAGAATATCAGTGAGGAATGCAACATCAGAAGAAGAGCGAGTCATATAACCAACTTGGTCAAAACTTGAAGCACAGGCAATTACACCAAAACGGCTGACCTGTCCATAAGATGGCTTAAAGCCCTGCACACCGCAAGAGGCAGCAGGCTGACGGACAGAACCCCCCGTATCACTAGCCAAGGCAAAAGGGACATACCCTGCTGAAACAGCAGCTGCTGAACCGCCAAAAGGACCACCAGAAACACGAGAAGCTTCACGAGGATTTCTTGTAGCACCAAAAATTGAACTCTCGGTAGTTGAGCCCATGGCAAATTCATCCATATTTGTTTTTCCAAGAAGAATTGCGCCTTCTTTGTCAAGCAAAGTAATGACAGTTGCATCATAAAATGGTGTCCAGTTGTCAAGCATGTGGCTAGCACAGGTGGTCTTAACACCAGCCGTGCAAAAGTTGTCTGATGCCACATAGGGCACACCTAGTAGCTTCATATTGGCAGTGTTACCACTTGCAACAAGTACGTCAATTTCATCAGCCTTTGCAAGAGCTTTCTCTTCACAAAGAGTGATGAGCGCATTTATTTCTTTGTCACGTTGTTTAATAAGGTCAAGCGCGCATTCTATAACTTCACGTGCAGTGAAACGCTTTTCTTTTACACCATTAGCAATGTCCTGTGCTGAAAGGAGGATATAATCTTTTACATTCATCTTATGCATCTCCTTCCGCTTCCAAGGCAATTATGCGTGGCACACGGTAAAAATCTCCGTCTTTTATTGGGGATTCGTCCATAAATTTGTCTCTGCCAGTCCAAGTAACTGCTTCGTCTTTTCTTCTGACTGGTTCTTTCTTCACATCCCATTCAAACGCTTCAAGCGTTTCGTGTGGCAAGTCTGCCATCTTGTCACAAAGGGCAAGAACATCATTGACGCGAGATATGATTTCATCATAATGACACTCGTCAATGCGCAACTGCGACAGCTTGAGAACTTCCAAGAGTCGCTCCTTGTCAAGCCTCATTTGTATCATTTATTCTGCCTCCTGTTAATACATTTCTAAATCAAATCAACCCAGTATTATAAGTTTTTGTTGGCATTTTGTAAATTGCTAATATGAAAAACCTTTGGATTTTTAGCCATTTTTTTTAGCAAATTTTGACAACAAAACTTATTTTTCTCAAATTTCACTCTTCACAAATCCTGTTTTTAGTTTATAATTCTTTCTATTGACGGTTAATTGTCAGTATATTGATATAAAACACTGGAGGTGAGACCGAATGAGTATAGACTTTGTTAGCAAGGCAAATGAAGACGTGCCACGAAGTTTTATAACATTATTCGGCTCACTTTTTTGTGGCCAATTTTGTGGCACTTCTTTCAATGAAATTTGAAAGGAGATTTTGTATGACACAGGAAACAATTTTTGCAAGGCTTGACGCCTTGCTTGAAAAAAACCAAATGAACGAAATACATGAAGCACTCCTCGTGCTCAATGTTGTAGATATTGCAGAATATATGGAAGAATTGGAAGAAAACAAACTCTTGAAATTCTTCCGCATTTTGCCAAAAGATATCGCTTCTGACGTTTTTACCTACCTTGACAATGACAAACAACAGGAGCTCATAGCGCTAATCAGCGACGGAGAAATCAATGACCTTATTGATGACATGTTCCTTGACGATACCGTTGACTTCTTGGAAGAACTGCCTGCTGTTGTGGTGAAGCGAATCTTGCAAAATACTAATGCGCAAAAACGCGAACTAATAAACAAATTCTTAAAATACCCTGCAAATTCTGCTGGCTCCATCATGACAATTGAGTATGCAGAATTAAAGGAAAATTCCACTGTGGCTCAAGCTATTGCAACATTACGCAAAACAGGGCTTGACAAGGAAACTATTTACACTTGCTATGTCATAGGTAAAGGAAGAAAACTGCTTGGCTATGTGGAACTTCGCCGCCTTATTTTGGCAGAGCCAGACGCAATCATTGCAGATATTATGGAGCGTCATTTTATCTCCATTAAGACAACAGACGACAGAGAAATGGCGGCAGACATCGTCCGAAAATACGACTTCCTGTCTCTTCCTGTTACAGATAACGAGGGACGTCTTGTCGGAATTGTAACTGTTGACGACATCATTGACGTTGTTGATGCAGAAAACACGGAAGACATGGAACTCATGCGAGGACTTTTGCCATCTGACGAAGAATACATGAAAACCCCTGTAACATCGCTTTTTGCAAGGCGTATCCCGTGGCTTTTAATACTCATGGTTTCTGCCACCTTTACAGGGATGATAATTACTCACTTTTCCGATGTGTTAAGCACAACAGGTCGCCTTGGCGTGTTGCTTACTGCGTGTTTGCCAATGCTTATGGACACTGGCGGCAACTGTGGCAGTCAAAGCTCTACCTTGGTAATACGCAGCATGGCGTTGGGGCAGATCGATTTCTCTGACCTTGTCCATGTCTGGTGGAGAGAAGTGCGCGTCGCATTCTTGGTTGGATTTGCTCTTTGCATTGCAAACATTGCACGGCAACTTTTGCTTTACACCTTCACGGATGGAGTAACCTTTGACACAGTAACTGTTACCTTTGTTGTGTCTTTTGCTATGTTTCTTACTGTAATCATTGCAAAGTCCATAGGGTGTCTTTTGCCCCTCTTTGCAAAGAAAATAAAGCTTGACCCTGCCATCATGGCAGGTCCAATCATCACCACCATTGTTGACGCCTGCGCGCTTACAATATTATTCACCATAGCGACCAAATTTATGTAGTTTTTTGTATTTTTATACAGGAGAAAAGAGAATGGAAAAACTTCCGCCAATGAGAGAAACCTTTGAAAAACTTTTGGGGCATATTGAGTTGCCCCAAATTATCCGTGTCAAACAAAAATTTGACGATGCAATTTTGCAAAATGAATCCAAATTTCTTACAGAACTTTTACAGTCAAAGGGTTTGAACATAAAAGCAGGAGATAAAATTGCCATCACCTGTGGTAGCCGTGGAATAAATAAATATACAACTCTGCTCCGTGCAATTTGTGACTTTGTCCGTTCTCGTGATGCTCTGCCAATTTTAATTCCATCTATGGGAAGCCACGGTGGTGCTACTGCAGAAGGACAAAAAGAGCTTTTGCGCCACTATGGCGTTACAGAAGAAGCCATGGGAGCAAAAGTCATTTCTTCTATGGAAACAGTTTGCCTTGGGACAACAGAAACTGGCATGCCTGTTTACATAGATAAAAACGCAACAGAATGTGACGGGATAATCCTTTTCAACAGGGTAAAGGCGCACACTTCCTTTGCCGGCTCAATAGAAAGTGGGCTTTGCAAAATGGCAGCCATTGGGCTTGGAAAACAAAAAGGCGCGGAGACACTACACTCTTGTGGAATAGAAAATATGTCACACAACATAAAGGACGCTTTCGCCCTTGCCAGTCAAAAGTTGAATTTTGTTTGTGGCGTTGCCACTGTTGAAAATAGCTACGGCAAGCTTCGGGAAGTTCACGTCTGGAAACAAAACGAAATATTATCCGAAGAAGAAATTTTGCTTCGTCACGCCTGCACGCTTCTGCCCCATTTTTACACGACTGGCGCTGACGTGCTGTGTATGCAGCAAATGGGCAAAAACATTTCCGGCACAGGGCTTGACTGCAAGGCAATAGGCAGATACGTCTTTCAAGTTAACTTTGGAGGACCTCGTTTTAAATCTCTATGCGTTCTTGATTTATCTGATGGCTCTGACGGCAGTGCCTACGGCATGGGAATGGCACAGTTTGCCACAAGACGATTTTATGAAAAAATTGATTTTGCCAAGGGCTACATCAATTCTATAACATCAAAAAGCATCTACTCAAACCAGATGCCAGTCATTATGGATACAGACAAATTGGCATTGCAAGCAACTGTTAATTGCCTCAAACTTCCGGGGCAAGAAACAAGCATGGTCTTTGCCTTAGACACTGAGCACTTGGAAGATATTTACATGACGTCCGGAGCTTTGGCAAACGTGCCAAAGGAAGCTAAACAATTTGTGGAAACAGTTGGCGATTTCTTCCCGATTCCATTTGATGAAAATGGGAATTTAACCTTGTTTCAAGGTTAGTTAACGGAGCTACAGTAAATGAGACGTTATACAAAATTTATTCTTCTCTTTATTGCTTTACTGTTTTTTGTCCTGCTCTTTATCGCTTACAGACTGAATTTGAAAGAAAACAAACAAAACAGTAACTCCCCCGACGGCACAAAAGCAGAAAAAATTGCCCTTATTACTACAACTGTTGGTGTAGACGACGGAAATTTTTGCCAAAGTGCATGGGAAGGTGTAAGTGGATTTGGCAAAAAATATAATATCAACTATCAGTATTACAAACCGTTGTCTGATGCGGTTGCAGAAATAATAAATTCCGTAGAATTGGCAGTGGCAGATGGAGCAACGGTTGTTGTCATGCCGTCTTTTCAGCTTGTTTATGCACTAGATTCTGTGCATAAAAAATATCCGTCTGTTAAATTTATCGGCATAGACATGACACCAGTCGGGACAATGGAAAAGTTATATAGCAACGCTTTTTTATACACATTTCGCGAGGAAGAAGCCGGTTACCTTGCAGGATATGCCACTGTTTCTGAAGGTTACACTCGCCTTGGCTATATTGGAGGTATGGAAGTTGGGCCTGTCATCCGCTACGGATACGGATATCTGCTTGGTGCAGATGCAGCTGCAAGAAAATTGAATAAGCAAATTTCTGTAAATTACTATTATGCTGGACAATTTTTTGGCGATGCCAACATTAGTGCAAAAATGGACGGTTGGTACACAAATGGGACTGAAATTGTTTTTGCCTGTGGGGGAACACTTTACACCTCCGTGTTGGAATCTGCCATTCACCATAAAGGAATGGTGATAGGTGTAGATACAGATCAACATTCGCTTGGTTTGGGCAAGGCTAATTATGATCCTATTCTTACCTCCGCAATGAAAAATATACCTGAAACAGTAGAAAATTTTTTATTCATGGCAACCAGTGGCAGGTGGGATGAGATAGGTGGCACGCACAGAGTGATTGGTATAAAAGATGGTGATTTCCTTGGGCTTCCCGCTACAAATGAATCTTGGCAATTTAAGCACTTTACTCGTAATGAGTATAACGAACTGTTGAGCAAAATGAAAAATGGGAAAATTGTCGTTAACTGTAATATCAATCATAAGCCACACCTTACCAACACAAAGGTTCATGGCTTGAAAAGAGGCAATCGGTATGGAAAATGATTTCATAATTGAAATGCTTGGAATTACCAAGGAATTTGGCAAGATAAAAGCTAATGACAACATCACGCTTCAGCTAAAAAAAGGAGAAATACACGCCCTAGTCGGTGAAAACGGAGCAGGTAAATCCACTCTTATGAGTATCCTCTTTGGAATGTACGAGCCTTCCAGTGGAGAAATTAGAAAGAATGGTGTTCCCGTCAAGATTGAAAATCCTAACGATGCCAACGCATTAAACATCGGAATGGTGCATCAGCATTTTAAGCTTGTTGAGTGTTTTTCCATACTGGATAATATTATTCTCGGAGTTGAACCAACAAAGGGAATGTTCATATCAAGAGAAGAAGCAAGAAAGAAAGTATTGGCAATCTCTGCCAAATATGGTTTGGCAATAAATCCTGATGCAATCGTAAAAGACGTTACTGTTGGCATGCAACAGAGAGCAGAAATTCTAAAAATGCTCTATCGTGACAATGAAATTCTTATATTTGATGAGCCAACGGCTGTCTTAACACCACAGGAAATTACAGAGCTGATTCATATAATGAAATCCCTTGCAAGAGAAGGAAAATCAATCCTTTTCATTACGCACAAACTACACGAGGTCTTTGCCGTTTCTGACAGAATCACTGTAATTCGCCGTGGAAAGCATGTTGCCACCTTGAATACAGCAGACACAAACACCGAGGAAATATCTTCTCTTATGGTGGGCAGACATGTTGAATTTACTCCCCACAAGGGCGACACAACACCTGGCGAAACTGTCCTCAAGGTTGAAAACCTTAGCGTAATAGATGAAAAAACAAAAAAGACCTTGCTTGACAATGTATCCTTTTCTGTCAAGAAAGGCGAAATTTTAGGTATTGCCGGCATTGACGGCAATGGGCAAAGAGAGTTGATTTACGCATTGACTGGGCTTGCCAAACAATCAAGCGGAAAAATTTTTCTGAAGGGCAAGGATTTTTCTGACGCTTCAATAAAAACTAGAAATAAAAATGGGATAAGCCATATTCCAGAGGACAGACTAAAACACGGGCTCGTGCTTGATTACAGACTGGAACAGAATATGGTGTTGCAACGATATGAAGAGAGCGAATTTCAAACTTTTGGCTTTATAAAAGATAAAAGTGTGCGTAGCTATGCACAAACGCTTGCTCAAAAATTTGATGTCCGCAGCAGCGACGGTGTGATTGCAAAGGCACGAAGTATGTCCGGCGGTAATCAGCAAAAGGCAATCGTTGCACGTGAAATTGACAGACAACATGATTTGTTAATAGCAGTTCAGCCAACTCGTGGCGTTGACATTGGAGCTATTGAATTTATCCAAGGAGAGCTCATAAAGGAACGAGACAACGGAAAAGGTGTGCTCTTGGTATCTCTAGACCTTGATGAAATACTGGCTTTATCAGACAGAATACTTGTGATTTTTGAGGGTAAGTTTGTGGGGCAATTCTTCCCCAAAGATACCACCTATGAAGAGCTAGGGCTTTATATGGCAGGCGGTAAGCGCATGGAATTATCAAAGGAGGTTTGTTGAGATGAGTAACGATTTAGAACAAAAAAAACTGTCACCGTCTCTTGTATCATTTTTAACCTCTTTGCTTTGCGTTGCATTGGGCTTTGCCTTGGGCTTTTTTATCCTTTTTGCGATAAACCCCTCACACTCATACCTAGGCTTTATAAAAATATTGCAGGGTGGGTTTTATATGTATTTCAGGCTCGGCAACCTTAGTGGCTTGAGCCGTGTAATTTCACAAGCCCCTATGTTAATACTTGGTGGGCTCTCTGTCACAATTGCTTATAAGGCAGGGCTTTTCAATATTGGTGTAACCGGGCAATACATCGTAGGCGCACTAGGTGCACTTTATTCATCACTTGTATTACATTTACCCTGGTATGTATGCACATTGGTTGCTGCACTTTTTGGAGCAATATGGGGTGGTTTTGTGGGGTATCTCAAGGCACACTTTAATGTATCTGAGATAATTTCTGCAATAATGCTGAACTGGATTGCGCTCTTTTTGGTTAATCAAATCACCTATTGTGGCGCGTGGGGCGATATGTTTGACCCTGCAATGAACGCAACATACATCTTGGCTCACAGTGCTCATTCTAGTATGGTTCCAAATTTTGGAATGGCAAAGTTTTTTGACTCCACCACTGTTAGTATTGCGATTTTTATTGCAATTATTTTTGCAATTATTGTTCATATTTTGATGAAACGGACGACCTTCGGTTACGAGCTACAGGCTTGTGGACTGGGAAAAGATGCGGCAAAATATGCAGGCATAAATGACAAACGCGACACAATATATATTATGGCAATAGCAGGAGCTTTAGCCGGAATTGCTGCCGCCATGTATTTTCTTTCTGATGTTGATCAGTGGCATCCACAGGTTTCTTCCGAATTGCCAGACATGATAGCAAACTCAATTCCTGTTGCATTGCTTGCAATGTGTAACCCCATCGGTGTAATTTTTTCCTCTCTTTTAATTGTAAATGTTTCTGTGGGAGCGACATATCTAGACACAAGATTCTTTCAGCCGGAAATTGGAGACCTTATTATATCGGTCATAATCTATTTATGCGCTTTTGTTGCAATATTCAAAGATTTAGTAGAAAATTTTTTGAGAAAAAGAAATTAATTCGCTTAGGAGGTCAAGATGCTATTATTATTAAAATACACACTTTTATATAGCACGGTGCTAATGCTTGTTGCACTCGGCGGAATGTTCTCTGAGCGAAGCGGAGTTATAAATATCGCACTGGAAGGCATTATGGAAATAGGCGGACTTGCGGGGATTTTAACCGTTATAATTTTCGGTGAAGGCATGTCTGCACCTGCTATTATTTTCTTTTCAATCTTGGCAAGTGCAATTTGCGGTATGCTTTTTTCCTTGCTCTTGGCATATTCCGCTGTTTCTCTAAATGCTGACCAAATTATTGGTGGAACTGCACTTAATATGATGGCACTGTCATTTACCATAGTGCTAGTCAAACTTTACAACAATGCCGTAAAGGTCGGAGGCTCACAGTCGCCAAAATTGACATTCTCTAACAATAATTTCATTTACCACATTGGGGATTTCACCTTCAATATATTCTTGCCAATTGCTCTTGTCCTCTTGATTTTGGCATACATTTTTCTTTTTAAGACAAAATACGGTCTGCGTCTTCGTTCCTGCGGTGAGCACCCACAAGCAGCAGACTCCGTTGGTATAAATGTATTTGGCTATCGTTACCTAGGCGTAGCAATCTCTGGCTTTCTTGGAGGAATTGGTGGTTTTGCCTATATACTGCCCACTGTTACCTTATGGAACTTTGAAGTCGGTGTCACTGGTTTTGGATTTTTAGCACTTGCTGTCGTAATTTTTGGTCAGTGGAATCCATATAAAATAGCTGCAGCTTCTGTCTTTTTTGCAGTTTTTAAGACACTTGCAAATGTTGCGGACTCAACCATCTTTGCCAAGTTAGATTTATCTCAAAATTTTTACAATATGATGCCTTTCATTGCTTCCCTTGCTGTTCTTATATTCACTTCTAAACACTCCGCTGGACCAAAGGCGACAGGCATTCCATACGATAAAGGCCAACGTTAAAGGCGGACAAAAAGGGAGAAAAAGGGAGAAAATAAATGGCAAAACAGATAAAAAAATATATATGTTCCTCTTGCGGATACGGAAGTCTTTCAGAACTTGGGAAATGTCCAAAATGCGGTGAATGGGGAAGTTTTGTAGAAGATACCCCCATCGTTCAAGACAAAAAAACAGGTGCGATTTCTCATGCTACAAAGGCTGTCCCTCTTTCCGTCCTTGATGCAAAGGAAGAGCCTCGCGTTTCATCTGGCATAGATGAGCTTGACCGTGTGCTAGGCGGTGGGTTTGTTCCAGGTGGTGTTGTGTTGCTTGGCGGTGAACCTGGAGTCGGGAAATCTACATTGCTTTTGCAGGTGGCTTCCAATATGGCAAAGAAATTTGGCAAGGTGCTTTACATTTCCGGTGAAGAATCTGCCGGACAAGTTGCACTCAGAGGCAAACGACTTGGTCTTTTGACAGAAAATCTTGAATTGCTTTGCGAGTCAAACCTTGCTTCTGCTTTAGCAACAGCACAGGACGGCAACTATAAATTTATGGTAGTTGATAGTGTGCAGGCTTTCAGGGCAGATGATGAAAGCGGGTGGGCTGGCAGCCCAACGCAGGTTAAGGGTGTAGCCTCAATGGTAACAGACGTGGCAAAAAGTTGTAACATTCCAACCGTGTTAGTTGGACATATTACGAAGCAAGGATCTATCGCGGGACCGAAACTTTTGGAACACCTAGTTGATGCCGTGCTTCTCTTTTCTGGCGAAGATGCAAGCCCTAACAGATTACTCAGAGCAGAAAAAAATAGATTTGGCAGTACAGACGAGCTAGGTATTTTTGAAATGTCTGACAGAGGGTTAAACCCTGTTAGCGACCCAAGTCACCTCTATTGGAATGGAAACGACGCTGCCGCAAATGGCGTTGCAATCGCCCTAACAATGGAAGGTAGCAGAGCTCTTGCCGCAGAAATACAGGCACTTGCCACCTTTAGCCCCTTCCCTTACCCAAAACGCACAGCTCGTGGAGTTGAGCTTTCTCGCTTGCAACTTTTGTTAGCTGTTCTTGAAAAACGCAGCGGACTTTCCACTCGTCAAAGTGATACATATTTGAATGTTACCGGTGGGCTCACATTAAAAGACCCATCTGCTGACCTTGCAATTTGTGCCGCTGTCGCTTCCTCTGTAACAGAAATTGCAATCCCCTCTGATGTTTGTTTTATCGGAGAAGTTGGACTGGCGGGGGAAGTTAGGCCAGCAATACGCACGCTTGCTAGGGTGAAAGAAGCTGCGCGTCTTGGCTTCAAGACAGCAGTAATCAGCCGTCGAACACCAAAAGAAGATTATCCAATAGAAGTTTTGAAAATTTCCCGTGTAGGTGAAATACGAGATTTATTTTTGAAATAAAAACTTCGCCTCTATGATTGACGAAGTATAGCTATTGCCATATAATAGCAATTTGTAATATTAGTTGATTATGAAAAACAGACACTGGAGGAGTAACGATGAACCCAATAAAGCAAGTTAAGGTTGGAAATTTAACAGTTGGCGGTGACAAATTAACTATTGTCGCTGGTCCATGCGTGTTAGATACCTTTGAAGATGCAATGACAATCGGAAAAGAAATGAAGCGTATTTGCGAAAAACTTGGTTTTAATTACATCTTTAAAGCTTCCTTTGACAAGGCAAACAGAACAAGCATTACAAGTTTCCGTGGACCTGGAATTAAATATGGACTCACTTGGCTTTCTGTAATTGGTTCTGAACTCGGCGTCCCCACCGTTACTGATATCCACGAGCCTTATCAAGCAGATCTTGCCGCCGAAAGTGTTGACCTTTTACAAATTCCTGCCTTTCTCTGCCGTCAAACAGACCTTCTTCGTGCAGCAAGCAAGACAGGCAAGCCACTAAACATAAAAAAAGCTCAATTTATGGCACCTGAAGATATGGCAACAGTCGTAAATAAATGCAAAGAAAGTGGAAATGACCAAATAATTCTTTGCGAGCGTGGCACTTGCTTTGGGTATCATGCACTTTCTGTTGATATGCGCAGTTTGCCAACAATGAGAGATCTCGGTTGCCCCGTGATGTTTGATGCCACACACAGTGTGCAGAAGCCATCAGCACAAGGCGGCTGCAGTGGTGGAGATAGGTCTTTTGTTATGCCACTGGCAAGAGCAGCTGCTGCTGTCGGTGTGGACAGCATATTCCTTGAGGTGCACCCAGATCCTGACAAGGCAAAATGCGACGGTCCAAATTCCGTTCCTCTAGCATTAGCAGAAAAACTTTTAGCTCAAATTGCAACAATAGACAAGGCGTCAAGAGAGGTCGGCTTTAGCGACCTTGCATGGAGCAACTAATTTATTTCTTTGGAGGTTCTTTATGCAGCTCCCTTATGAAAGAAAAATAAAAGAATTAGACAATAATTTTTTGATAAATGAAGCACGCCGAATATTAGAAGACGAGGCAAAGGCACTTCTTGATGTCAGCAATTCGCTAGACGAATCTATTGCAAAGGCAGCTCGTCTTGTAAGTGCAGCAGAGGGCAGACTCATTGTGTCCGGCATTGGAAAATCCGGTCATGTGGGAAGAAAATCCGCAGCCACCTTTGCATCTCTTGGTGTGCCTTCTTTTTTTGTGCATTCAACAGAAGCCTATCACGGCGACCTTGGCATGATTTGCAAGGGAGATATTGGATATTTCTTGAGCAATAGCGGTGAAACAAGAGAGGTTATCACCCTCGTGCCACACTTTAAGTCGCTTGGTTGCCCCATAATTGCAGTTACAGGCAATCCTGCTTCAACCTTGGCAAAGAGTGCAGACGTTGTTTTGAATTGCCACGTTGATCACGAGGCAGACCCACTTGGCCTTGCTCCAACGTCCAGCACCACAGTGCAAATAGCACTTGGTGACGCTGTAGCAGGACTTGCCACGTTTTTGCTTGATATGAAGAAAGAGGATTTTGCCGTGTTTCACCCTGGTGGTTCACTGGGCAAACGGTTGTTGCTTCGTGTTGCTGACATTATGGTTGCAGGGTCTGATATGCCAACAACAAACAAAAACAAAATCGCAAAAGATGCACTTTTTGACATCACAAGCAAGGGACTCGGTGCAACGGCTATTGTTGATGACAACGGAAATTTGTTGGGAATTTTTACAGATGGCGACCTGCGCCGGCTGATAGAAAAATATGGTCTTGAAGGTCTTGAGATGCCAGTTGAGCGTGTAATGACCACGTCACCAAAGACAATTTCTCCAACTGCTCCTGCTGTTGTGGCTCTGAACACAATGCAAAAGTATGACATTTCTGTGCTTGTGGTAACAGACGGGCAAAAGCCAGTAGGAATGATTCACTTGCATGATATTTTGAAAGCAGGAGTTGCATAAGGAGCTGCTGTGTTACTTGGGCTTTATAATTGCCTTTTGAATTTGGCGTTTTGCTTTTTGAAGGGCAAACTGCAAAAAAAATATACAAATGGATTTGCTGAAAGACAGGGAAAATTTGACACAAACAAAATTTCTCACCTTGTTGGCAAATGTTTTTGGATAAATGCTGTTTCCGTAGGAGAGGCACAGGCAGCTGTTTCTTTCATCAAGGCAGCAAGAAATGAGGGGATTTCCTGTCCTTTTTTACTTTCCACAACAACAGAAACCGGACGCAAGATGGCGTTTGATCTTGCGGGAACAGAAAACCTTTTCACACACACCTACGCAGTCTGGGACAAAAAAGATTTTGTCATAAATGCGTTAGAAACAATAAGGCCTATTGCATACGCAACTGTGGAGACAGAAATTTGGCCCAACATGTTGGCAGAATGCAAAAAAAGAAAAATAAAAACTATCCTAATCAACGGTCGTATAAGCGACAGAACTTGGCATAAAATTTCACGTCCCTTTGCCTCACACATTGCAGGACGTGTTTTTTCACTTTTTGACGTTATTACTTGCCGTGATGAAACAGACAAGCGTCGCCTCACATCTATTTCTGTTCCTGCTGACAAAATTTATGTAACAGGGGACAGCAAAATTGATGAACTTCTGCGAAGAAAAGAAGAAAGACAAGAGAGCATTGAAAATACTCGCAAAAAACTTTTAAGCTATTTTTCGCAAGGCACAAAAAGCCTGATAATTGCCGGTAGCACCCATTCACCGGAAGAAGAAATCGTCTTTGGCGTTTTTGCCAAGCTGAAGAAAAACGGCGTAAAGGCAAAATTTATTTCTGTGCCTCGTCACCCCGAAAGGGTTGACACAGTGCTTGAAATTGCCACACAAAATGAGCTTGCCGCAATAAGATTGAGCGAAATTGAAAGGCAAAACCGTGCAAACAACAATTTTGATATTATTGTCGTGGATAAAATTGGAGTCCTTTTTGATTTCTATGGAGCTTCTGACATAGCCTTTGTTGGAGGCAGTTTTGTAGATAAGGGCGGACAAAATATTTTGGAGCCACTCGTTTGGGGAGTGCCTACCTGCTACGGCCCTCACATGGAAGATTTTGCAGAACCGGCGAGCTATTTTGAAAAAGAAAACGTCGCTCACAGGGTGCTTGACGAAGGTGAATTATACACAAAACTCCTAGAATTGCTAAAAATTGAAAATAAAGCTAAAAATATGCAGGCAAGTGACAGATATTTTACAGAACATGGTGGCACATCATATAAATTAGCTAGAATAATAAAACCTTTTCTGGAGGTGTAACAGATGATAAACAGGGAGTTAATCACGCAATTTTACAATGAACTTGACAGCCGTTCAAAAGAAACTCTAGACAAATCAATTGAACAGGTTGTTAAGGCAAAAAAGAATGGCAAGAAAGTCGCTGTTGTAACAGGAAGCGGACCAAATTTGCATGAAGGGGTAACGACACTCATTGCCGAACTTATGAAGCATGATGTGATTGATGCAGTTACTACAAGCAGTGCTGTTATAAACCACGAAATGGGGGGCGTCTTGGATAGAGTAAAGATGTGTCCCGCAGACCAATTCGGGCTGGATAAAAATGTTATGCCACGTGGCAATGTCTTTGAATTTACGGACATGACAGACGATGAGCTTGACGAACTAGAAAAGGAAATAATCCTCGACAGACCTTTCCTTGAAAAACGCAAAACATGTGATGGACATTTTGTTGTAAAAGCTGCTGCCAACATGGCATACCCAATGGGATATAGGACAGAAAGGCTAGCAGAAGAAATTTTATCTCTCTGCCATCAAGCTAGATTGCCATTTGAAAGGGTTGCAGGTTGGGGGGCTGACCCACGCACAATGATAGGGCAAGGTGCCTTGAAAAATAAGCCTGTGCTAGTTACCATTCCACAGATGGTAGGTGGTGGTCACGTTGGACTTTGCGTTGGGGATTCTATCCCTGTCACTTCACGCAGCAGAGCAATAGCAAACGCACTGGCAAGCTGTGACGTGATTATAGAGAGTGCGGTTGCACTCACTCAAGAAATTCACGACGGTCCTTTTGAAACATACACAGGACACGGCATTTGGAGTTATTGGCACGGAGAACCGACATACAGCCTTGAGGGAAAATCTCTTATTCGTTTTGACCTGGACGAACACCTCCGCACATGCCAAGACCTTCAAAAGAACAGTGCTATGATTCAAGAAGCAATAGCAAAGGGACTTCCAAAAACAAAAATTTCCAAAATCCCATTCCGTATGGAAATGTCTGCCTTTGCGCGACACGAGGGAAGCCTGCCCGTAATTGGCGACATCGGAATGATTTGGCCTGTCTTTGCCCTTCGTATTGCAGATGAACTCGGCATAAAGCTTGACTTTATGAGCTACAAGCAAGAAACACAAGATGGCAAGGATATGAGAGAATGGATTGTGAAAAACATCAAGCCTCTCAACAGACAACAGATGCTTGAAAAATTTGCTGAATATATGAAAGCTCATTAGTTTGAGGGAATGATAGAAATGGACGGGAAAAAAGAGAAAAAATTTTTGGCAGTCCTGCCGGCACGCTATGCGTCCAGCCGTCTTCCTGGCAAACCACTTGCAGACATTGGTGGAAAGCCAATGATTCAGCATGTATATGAAAAGGTTGTAGCGAGTGGCGTTTTTTTCAAGGTCGTTGTAGCAACAGACGACCAAAGGATTTTTGATGCCTGCAAAAATTTTGGTGCAGAGGTTATGATGACTCGTGCCGACCATAAAGACGGCACAAGCCGAGTAGCCGAGGTTGCAGAAAAGTTTGACACAGACTATGTAGTAAATATTCAAGGTGACGAACCTATGATCGACCCTCGCATGCTGGTGGAACTTGTAGAAGGGCTAAAAAAGGATATGACTGCTGACTCTGCCACAATGTGCAAACCTATAACAGCTCAAGAAGACATTGAAAATCCAAACATTGTCAAGGTTGTTACTAGACTTGACGGCAGAGCTTTATATTTTAGCCGTAGCATAATTCCATACGAAAGAAACCCTCGCCAAACCCCTGCAATGGAACACATTGGAATCTATGCCTTTACAAAAGATTTTCTAATGAAGCTTATAACACTTCCAGCAACACCTCTGAAAGAGACAGAAAGCCTTGAGCAATTAAAGATTTTGGAGCACGGTTACTCCATGACGGTAATTCCAACAAAATACCCCCCAAATGGACCAAATATCAACACACCTGAGGATCTTGAGTTGCTTCGCAAAATGATGTTAAAAAATTCATAATGGTGAGACAATATCTATGGCGACAGAATTAAAAGGCATTGTGCTTTTGCACGATGGCGTTCGCGGACATTTAAACCAATCACGAGGAGTTGCACGTGCAATTTCTCGCAGGGTTCATTGTCCAATATTTGATTTTCAGGTTCCGGAGCTTTATTCTATACGCAAATTTTTTGCACGGAAAATAGCAAATAGGCTTGAAACACCTTCAGAAGCTCTTGAGTGGCTAGACTTTTTTGCTGGAACTAATTTTGTAAAGCGAATAATGCAAGCTCTCGCCAAGCATCACGTCAAGGTAGCCAACAATGGGGTTCTCATCATATCTGCTGGCAGTGCAGCTGCTCCCTTTAATCTTGCATTGAGTATAGCTTTGCATGTCCAAAATGCAACGATAATGACTCCTACATATCTTGGCACAGCTCCATTTGACTTCGCAATTGTTCCAGAGCATGATGCACCAGAAGATGATGCAAATGTATTTGTCACAATGGGTGCACCAAATATGGTTGAGAAAGAAAATTTGCAAAAAGAAGCAAAAAAACTTCTTGATGAGCTTGGAGAATACAATGAAGAAGAAACGGAAACTAACGCGTCCCTACGCTGGAGCATTCTTATTGGTGGAGATGACCAAAATTACACGATAGACGAGGAATGGATTGTAAAAACAATTTCGTCAATTGTTACCTTTGCACAGTCGCATGACGCATACCTCTATATAACAACTTCAAGACGAACTTCACAGGCAGCAGAAAATTCCCTATTGAAAATTAAGGAAAAAACGGATAGAATACGCTATATACTCTTGGCAAGTAAGGATAAATTTAATCCAATACCTGCTATGCTCGGTTTTTCCGAAACTGTCTTTGTAACTGATGACTCTGTCAATATGGTAAGCGAAGCAATTACCGGTGGTACTGTTCCAGTATTACTGAAAGCAAAAAGAAAGACTGGGTTTAAGTCACGGCTTCAAAATTTAACAAGGGAACTTGTAAAAAGAGGATGGTTTACTCGTGACTTTCTTTGGGGAGTGCCTCGCTTTGACAAGGTTTTTTCCCGCTTTATGGCAAAGGGACTTCTGCTTTCATTCGATGAATGGAAAGCAGACATATTGTCCGGCAAGGGCAAACCGACACAAGCAACTGATTTCAATGAGGCAGCACGTGCTGCTGAATGGATACTGAAAAATAGAAAATGATATAAGGAGAAAGAAAATGAAAAACACAGTTAAGAAAGTAGTATCAATGGCAATTATCACAGCACTTTATGTCTCTCCTGCACTAGCAGCTACAAATGACGCTACAACCTCGCAACAAAAAACACCTGCCTCACAGATCAAGCTGATTGCTATACCAAAAACAGATACAGCAGAGCCAAAGAAAGAAAGCACAGCTCCAACACAAGCAACAACAGCACCGCAAAAGGCAACTAACAAAGTTACAGCTCCAAAGGCCACAACAGGAGCAACACAAGCGCCTGCAAAACCTAAGGAGACACAAGCAACAGGTAATAACGACCAATCAGTTATTTCTAAAATAGCAAATGCCAAAGTTGGCATAGAAAACTATTTTGTTTCTGTTGATTGGTTAAAAAAGAACATAAAATCTTGTGTGCTTGTTGACTGCAGACCATCTTCACTTTACAAAACAGGACACATTCCTGGTGCTGTAAATGCAGAATGGACATATTTTGCAAAAATAAATGTTCCAAACGGGACAGAAAAATGGGGAACGGTTTTATCCCCTGCCACGCTTTCTGCTAGAGTCGGTGCACTTGGTATCAATGCTAGCAAAACAGTTGTGCTCTATTGTGATGACAAAAGCTGGGGACAGAGTGGTTGGGGGCTCTGGGTGCTCAAGCAAGCCGGCTTGCAAAAAGTTTATATTCTTGATGGCGGCTTTACCGAGTGGAAGCAACACGGTGGCACAGTTTCTAAAACTAATAGTGCACCAAAGCCTGTTGCCTTTAAGGTTACAAAGTATGTCGCTGGATTTTCTATAGACACAGAAACTTTAAGCAAAAACTTGGACAAGGTGTATCTTCTTGATGTCAGGACAAAAGAAGAATACCTGGGCAAAATTCGTCCATTCCAAGAAAAGCGAGCAGGACACATTCCTGGTGCAAAGCACATAGAAAAAGACAATGTTGTTGATGAAGAAAACCTCGTAAAAACAAAGGAAAAAATCGATGCACTTCTAGCTGGTGCTGGCATAGGCAAAGACAAACCAATTGTCGTCTATGACACTGCAGGAGTCCGCTCTGCATTTGTCACCATGGTTCTCTGCTGCTTCGGTTACCCTGCAACAAATTATGATGCAGGATTCCAAGCTTGGGCAGGAAACGCTAATTTGCCAATAGAAAAATAGAATAAAGATAAATAGCAGGTGATGTTAAAACTAACATCACCTGCTATTTTTTTATTTATTTGCCTTAAGCTCTGCCACTTTTCTTTTCAATGCTTCAAAGGCTTTCTTTTCCTCTGTTACACCTTTTACAGTCTCTTCCATGGGACAAATCCCAGAACCTGTCCTATTTATAATATATTGAACTACTGTATCATAACTGAAAGGCACACCTTTTTGCGTTAGCCAATCTACTGCAGATTGGCTCATAACTACGCCGTGCACATAGCACACATGCCCCAGTGTCATAAGCATTGCAGCCGCACGACCAATAATTTTATCAAGAACAATTGCACCGTCAAATTCACCCCGTTCCAAAAGGCTAATTGTTGGGGCAATTCCTGCTCCTGCAACTTCTATTTCTGTCCCATCTGGCTTAACAACAATACAAGCAAGATTTTTCGTTGCCAGTTTGTCTGTTAATTTCTTTAACTCCTCTAGCGAAAGCTTTTTCATAATTGTCTTGTTTATTATTTTTCTTTATTCACAAAGTTTGTTGCAAATTGAACAGCACAACGCCCACTAAAGCCACCATGACGAAGCTCCCATTGCACAGCTTCCTTTTCAAAATCTACAGTTTCAACCTCCGCAGGCTTTGCACCGAGTTTTACGGCAGTTTGACGAGCTATGTCTAAATATTCTTCCTGCTCTGGTGAAACAAAACGGATTGCTAGACCAAAACGGTCAACGAGCGACAATTTTTCCTGCATGGTTTCAGAAATGTGCATATCTTCTTCCTTATCTGTTCTGTCATTCCATGTTTCTTTCATAAGGTGGCGCCTGTTTGATGTGGCATATATTAGCACATTCTCAGGGCGAGCAGTTATTCCACCTTCAATAAATGCCTTTAAATATTTATATTCCGTTTCAAAATTTTCAAAGGAAAGGTCATCAAGGAAAAGAATAAAGCGATAATTTCTGTTCTTCACTTCATCTAAAATGTTGTCAAGATATGGGAAATGTTGTTTGTAAACTTCAATGACACGAAGCCCCTCATAAGCATAACGGTTTAATATTGCTTTTATTGTTGTTGATTTGCCAGTTCCACCAGCACCGTAAAGCAAAACGTTATTAGCAGGACGACCTGCAATAAAGTCCTCTGTGTTTTTTATTATCTGCAATTTTTGTGATTCGTAACCAATGATGTCTGATAATTGAACCTCTTGCACAGGGAAGGCAGCTTCCAGTGTCTTTTGGTCAATATTGTAACGGAAAGCGTTTGCCAAGGCAAACTTGCCACAGCCACATGCTAAATAAAATCTCGCGATTGCTCCCTCAAGTTCTATTGCCGTTTCTGCACTTGAAAATTCTTTTGCAAAATCTGCAAAAGCAAATGCACTGCTTTCAAAATTAAAGGGAACATTTTTCTTTGGGATAAAGTTTACAAGGCTATCGCCGAAATCTACAAAACTTGTAGCAAGCGGTGTCTTTTGTGCAAAGGAAAATAATTCTGCCACATCAGACTGAAACAGCTTGTAAAGGGAACATGCCTCATCTACTGTGTTTCTTTCGTTTGCAACTGAAAATGCGTTTTCTGCGGTTGCAACAAGATACGCAAGATAATTTTTGAAAACATTTCCTGCCAAGCCAAAACGATGAGAGATCTCTATCATTTTGTATATTGCGTCAGACCTCTCACCGCCATAAGAATTCCAAAAGGCATTCAGCACCTTATCATTTGCTATGTTTCTATATAAAATAAAATTCATGATTTTACTTCCAAATTTGTATTATTCGTCCTCTTCTGCTGCTTTGCCTGCTGCTATGCGGGCTTTTCTTCTCAGCTCGTGGTCAAGGATAATTTTTCTAATACGAACAAAGGACGGCGTAATTTCAACTAGCTCATCATCTGCAATCCATTCCAAAGCGGAGTCTATCGTAACTACACGCGGAACGTCTAACACAATCATTGTGTCCTTTGTCGCAGAACGATGGTTTGTCTGCTGTTTGCGTTTCGTTGGATTTACAGGAATGTCACGGTCTCTGCTCGCTTCACCAACAACCTGACCGTTGTAAACTTCTTCTCCAGGTTTGATGAATAGTGTTCCACGTTCCTGCAAGTTTTCCAGAGCGTGGCTTGTGCATTGCCCAGTGTCCATACTGACAAGTGAGCCATGACTACGAGAGTGAATTTCACCAACCCATTCGCTGTAACCGACAAATCTTGAAGCTAGGATGCCAAGCCCTCTTGTGTCCGTCAAAAATTCTCCACGGTAACCAATAAGACCTCTAGTTGGAATTGTAAACTCAAGCCTCAAGACACCAGTTCCCGTATTTTCCATATTTTTCAATTCTCCGTGACGTGGAGCAAGCTTTTGGATTACAATGCCCTGATATTCTTCTGGCACATCTATAATAACTTCCTCCATTGGTTCAAGAACCTTGCCATTAGCATCCTTTTGTGTAATAACTTCAGGACGAGAAACACAAAGTTCCGAGCCTTCACGGCGAATTTCTTCAATAAGGATACCAAGGTGGAGCTCACCACGGCCAGAAACCTTTATTCCGTCTGGTCTGCCTATGTCCTCCATACGAAGGGCAGCATCTGTTTTTGTTTCTCTCTCAATTCTTGCTTTTAACTGACGAAGTGTTATTGCATTTCCGTCGCGAGATGCAAAGGGGCTTGTATTAACAAGGAAAAGCATGGAGACAGTTGGCTCCTCAATGTCCAGTGGTGGCATTGTGGCATCTGTAAGACTTGGATTACTCATAGTATCTCCAAGGTCAATATTTTCTGGTCCAGTAAACCATACAATATCACCAGCGCCAACTTCATCAACCTCAACCCTGTCAAGTCCCTTTGTAACATAAAGATGTGTGCAGGTTGAGGTATCGGTAGAGACAACTTCCCAGTCGGTTTGATCATAATCTTTCCATTGTGTGTGGGTGCGAAGGATTTTGTCTCCTTTTTTTAAGGTGCCTTGCAAAATTCTGCCACAGCCAATACGACCAAGGTATTCACTCCAAGAAAGGGTGCAAACCTGCATCAAAAATGGTTTGTCCATTTCTGCCTTTGGGGCTGGCACTCTGTCAATAATTGTATGGAAAAGGTCATCCATACCAGGATTGACTCCCTGCTCTTTTTTTGCAAGGTCTGTAACAAACCACCCCTGCAAACCGGAACCATAGAGGATTGCAAAATCACACTGTTCCTCTGTTGCACCAAGCTCTATAAAGAGGTCAAATGTCTTGTCAAGTGCGATGTCTGGCTGTGCATTTGGTCTGTCAACTTTATTCACAATAACGATAGGACGAAGCCCAAGCTTCAAGGCCCTCATGAGGACATAACGTGTTTGTGGCATTGGGCCTTCGTTTGCATCAACAAGGAGCAAAACAGAATCAACCATAGAAAGCACGCGCTCAACTTCACCAGAAAAATCAGCGTGACCGGGAGTATCCACAATGTTTATCTTGTAGCCTTCCCATTCAACTGTGCATTGTTTTGATTTTATGGTGATTCCACGTTCTTTTTCTATATTGCCAGCGTCCATAACGCGCTCTTCAATCACTTGATTATCACGGAAAAGGTGTGACGCCTTGAAGATACCATCTATTAGCGTTGTCTTACCGTGGTCAATGTGAGCTATTATTGCAATATTTCTAATTTTTGATGCGTCCTGCATTTCGGTCTCTCCCATCTAACTAAAAATGTATCTGTAAATCCGAATTTTTCATCTCATACAAACGGGGATTTTATCATTTTTTTTTTATTTTAACAAGAACTTGAAGCTAAAAACAATTGAAGAATGTGCTACTTATAGGAAGATATTCATAGAAAGTCTGTATTATATCTTTAAATACGAAATATAGTGATTGTAAAAATCACTATTACGTTGTAAAATACCGCGTTTAATATCGTAAATTTTGCGAGTTTTAATAGAAAGCGAGTGTGTTAAATTGAAACAAGTGCCATTTACAAAAGCACAGGTGAAAGCTTGGAATGAAGAGACCCCATATTATGTCTATGACAAGGCAGGAATTGTTTCTTGCGTTAAAGGAATTTATGACGCTTTTTCTTGGAATAAAGGATTTAAAGAATATTTTGCTGTAAAAGCCTGCCCAAATCCAAGTATTCTGCGTCTTTTGAAGAGTCTAAATTGTGGTGCGGACTGTGCCTCTGTCACAGAGCTTATGCTCGCAGAGCGCAGTGGCATAACATCTCAGGATATAATCTTTTCTTCCAACGAAACAAGCGAGGAAGAATATAAAGCTGCCTTTGACAGAGGTGCTATCATCAACCTTGACGACATCTCCCACATTGAATTTTTAGAAAATTGCCTAGGCGGTAAAATGCCTGAAACCATTTGCTGTCGCTACAACCCTGGCAAATTTGGCATAGCAAATGACATAATGGGACATCTTTATGATTCAAAGTTTGGCATGACACACGAGCAACTTTTGGATGCTTACAAAATTTTGGCAAGCAAGGGAGTGAAACACTTTGGACTCCACGCTATGCTTGCTTCCTGTTCCTTGGAAAACGATTATTATCCTACCCTTGCACGAAATCTCTTTTCTCTTGTCCTTGAAATAAAAGAAAAAACAGGCGTCACAATCTCTTTTGTAGATATGTCCGGCGGAATTGGTATCCCCTATTATCCCGAGGAAAAAGCCGTGGATATGGCACACATTGGAAAAGAAGTGAAAAAAGTTTATGATGAAATTCTTGCTTCTCGTGGCATAGAAGTCTCACTTTTCACGGAAATGGGGCGTTACATCACTGGTCCATACGGTTATCTTGTGACAAGTGTCCTACACCACAAACACATTTACAAAGATTACGTCGGAGTGGACGCAACAGCCTGCAATCTTATGAGACCTGCAATGTATGGCGCATACCACCACATTACAGTACTTGGAAAGGAAAATGATTTGGCAAACACTGTGGTTGACGTGGTTGGAAGTCTTTGCGAAAATAATGACAAATTCGCTGTTGACCGTGCCCTCCCCGAAACTCAAAGAGGCGACATTCTCGTTATCCACGATGCAGGAGCTCATGGCTATTCCATGGGATATAACTATAACGGAAAATTAAAATGTGCAGAATTCCTATTAGATGACGGGAAATTGACAAAAATTCGTCGCGCAGAAACGGTGCAAGACTACTTTGCAACGCTTGATATTGACGAAGCCTTCAAATAGCAATTGCAAAAAAAGACAAAAAAATAAAGAGAAACGCCTGAAAGGCATCTCTCTATATTTGCAACTTAGCGATTTACAGCTTCTTTTAAGTGCTTACCTGCGCGGAAGACAGGCACTTTCTTTGCTGGGATGTTGATAACTTCGCTTGGTCTCTGTGGGTTACGTCCCTTGCGTGCTGCTCTTTTCTGCACGTCAAACGTACCAAAACCGACCAATTGAACTTTTTCACCCTTCTTCAATGACTTGAAGATGTCAGCAAAAACTGCGTCCACTACAGCAGTAAGCTTCTTCTTTGTGAGGCCATCGACCTGCTTTGCCACTGCATTCACGAGATCTAGTTTTGTCAATTTAGTTCACCTCCGACTTTAATATTCATGGGCAACCGCCCACACTGTTGTGGGTGCATTTATACACCATATAATTATTTTGTCAAGTAAAAAATTAATAAAAAATAAATTTTTTTATAAAATAAAGAGAGAAATTAAAAATGAAAATTGATTATCTAGCTGAAGCAAATTTATTAAAAGAAAAAATTACAGCCCTTCGTCGCACGATTCATGAGCATCCAGAGCTTGGAAATCAAGAGTTCAAGACAACTGCTCTCATAGAATCCACCTTGTCAGATGCTGGCTACAAAATCGAAAAACCGCTACAAACTGGACTTGTCGCCACACTGGAAGTGCCAAACTCTATAGAAGGAGGAGTTGCTTTTCGTGCAGATATTGACGCTCTTCCTTTAACCGAACAAACAGGGCTTCCTTTCGCTTCCTGCAATGGACTTATGCATGCCTGCGGACATGATTTTCACACTGCAGGTGCACTTGGTGCAGCACTCCTTTTGGCAAAACATAAAGATGTTTTGCCACACCCTGTGAAATTTATTTTTCAGCCAGACGAGGAAGGTGACGGTGGGGCAAAACGTCTTATAGATGCAAACGTGTTAGAAAATGTAACAGCTGTCTTTGGTTGCCATCTTGACCCAAGTTTGCCATTTGGAGTCATCGGCACAGCAAAACGCGAAATGTATGCCACGAGTGGCCCAATGACTCTTACGATAAAGGGCAAGTCTTGCCACGCCGCAAAGCCAACTGACGGGGTAAATTCCCTTGTAGCAGCAGCAGAAGCAATTAGCAAGATAAATGAAATGTATAAAACAGACTATGAAAACAAAGGTGCAGTCATTTCTATTTGCACATTAAAAACTGGCGAAGCATTAAATGTAATCCCGCAAGAATCAACATTTACTATAATTCTTCGCACCTTTGGTTATGATAAAATACATGAATGTCAAAAACGCATCCTAGACACCACAAATAGTGTTGCAACAAAATTTGGGGCAACACTCACAGCGTCTTACATTGACGGTTACCCAGGAGTTATAAACAACGAAGATGATACAATTTTTATTGAAGAAATGGCAAGCTCCCTCTTTGGACAACAAAGAGTAACAGAAATTTCGCCTCGCTTTACAACAGAAGATTTCGGTTACTACATAATGAAAAAGAAAGGTGCATTTTACCACATGGGTGTTGGAGGAGACGAACCGCTGCACAGTCCGCATTTTTCACCAAATGAAGATGCTCTCCCATTAATGGTAGCACTCGGAGCAAAAATTTTATTTGAATATGCTGGCAGGTAACAAAATGACAGACAAAAATTTAATTGTTGCAAAATTTGGTGGCAGCTCCATGGCTAGTGCTGAGCAATTCAAGAAGGTGAAAAAAATTCTTGACTCTAACCCAGCACGACGCTTTGTCGTTGTTTCTGCTCCCGGTAAACGAAATGACACAGATATAAAAGTGACAGACATGCTCATTGAATGTCACAGAGCCGCTGCAAGAGGAGAAAATTTTATCCCAATTTTCAACGCAATTTGCGAAAGGTTTAATGCGATTGCAGAAGGGCTTGGCATTACATTTGATGCTAGCTATGATTTTTTAAATTTAAAACTGCATCTTTCTACCTACCCAGACTACAATTACGTTGTATCTCGTGGTGAATATTTGAATGCAAGGCTTCTTGCAACATATCTTGACTTACCATTCGTGGACGCAAAGGATCTCATTATCTTTGATGAAAATGGACACTGCGATGAGCCTTCTACATACCTTGCTATCAGAGAAATTTTAAAGGATAAACCAAGTGCAATTATCCCAGGATTTTATGGCGCCACAAGAGAAGGACGCATAAGAACCTTTTCACGTGGTGGAAGCGACCTTTCCGGTTCTCTTGTTGCAGTCGGCACTGAAGCTACACTTTACGAAAACTGGACAGATGTCAGCGGAATGAAGGCCACAGATCCTCGCATTGTGGAAAATCCTAAGACTATAGATTTTATTTCCTACAAAGAATTGCGAGAGTTGAGCTATATGGGAGCAAATGTTATGCATGAAGCAGCGGTATTTCCCGTGCGTCAAGCAAATATTCCCATGAACATAAGAAACACCAACAGCCCCGAAGAGGCAGGCACTATTATCGGTTCAAGCAGTTACCTCAAAAACCTACAAGCTAAACAAACAGAAGGACGTATTGCAGGCATTGCTGGCAAGGGTGGATTTTCCTCAATTCTTGTTGAAAAACACATGATGAATATTGAGGTCGGATTTGTTTACAGAACTTTGGAAATTCTATCCTCTCGTGGCATTTCATTTGAACATTTACCCTCCGGAATAGACACAATTTCTATAATAGTGGCAACAAAAGACATTGAAGGGCAGGAAGCAAGTATTGTTGAAGAAATAAAAAAAGCGACAAAGGCAGACAGCATTGAAATACGGCATGGGCTTTCACTAATTTGTATAGTTGCAGAACACATAGGGACTCGCCATGATATTCCACAAAAGATTTTTGCCGGCCTTTCAAAGGCACAGATAAAGGTTAAAATGATAGACCAAGGAGCAAGCTCACTCAATATCATTATCGGCGTAGCAGAAGAAGATTATGAAACCGCCATACGTGCAATTTACAAGGAGGTTTTCTAACATGAAAGAGAAAACCAAGAGAAAAATAGACAAAGAGCCATTTGTCGTTGTTGCACTCTACGTTATATTTTTTGGATTTTGGTATCTTACAGCATACGGATTTGGCACAGATGCCAGCAAATACAAGTTTATATTCGGAATGCCAGAGTGGTTTTTCTATAGCTGTATTGTGGGCTTTGTCGGAATTTGCATATTGTTATACATTGCAACAAAACTTTTTTTTAAGGATACTAACTTAGAAGCTGGGCAAGATAAATGATAAATTTTTCATTTTTTGCACCACTGATTATTTATTTTCTTCTGCTATTTGCCATTACATATTATGCTAACAGAAAAGCAAAGTTAGCATACTATAAACATCAATTTATGGAAGAATACTTTGTAGGCAGCAGATCCATGACTGGATTTGTTCTTGCAATGACAATTGTAGCAACCTACACAAGTGCAAGTTCATTTGTAGGCGGACCTGGGGTTGCATATAAGCTAGGCTTGGGCTGGATACTGCTTTCCATGATTCAGGTACCAACTGCCTTTTTAACAATAGGAATCCTGGGCAAAAAATTTGCACAGGTAGGCCGACACACCAATTGTATGACATTTACAGATTTTTTACGAGCCCGTTACTCCTCTCCATTGGTTGATATCATTTCTTCTGTTGCGATCTTAATATTCTTCATCGCATCAATGGTGGCACAGTTCATCGGCGGAGCAAGGCTCTTTGAGGTGCTCACAGGCAATAGCTACTTTCTTGGACTTTTAGTTTTTGGAATTTCTGTCATACTTTACACTACCTTTGGTGGCTTCCGCGCCGTTGTCCTTACAGACACTTTGCAGGGGACAGTAATGGCGATAGCTTCTTTCGTTATTTTATATTGCACGATAAAAACAGGCGGCGGGCTTGAGCACATAATGAAGCATTTAGCCACTATTGACCCAGGGCTTATTACCCCAACAGGTGCAAATAATGCTATCCCAAAGCCTTTCATTATGTCATTTTGGGTGCTAGTTGGCATCGCAGTTTTAGGGCTTCCACAAACAACGCAAAAGTGCCTTGGCTTCAAGGACACAAAAGCTATGCATGATGCCATGATTATAGGCACTATTGTCTGTGGTTTTACAATTCTCGCTATGCACATGGTTGGCGCACTCGGCAGAGCCGTTGTCCCAGGGATTGAGGTTGGAGATATGGCAATTCCAACCATTGTTAAGAGCGTTATGTCCCCCTTCTGGGCAGGCGTTTTTATAGCTGGCCCCTTGGCAGCCATTATGTCCACTGTTGACTCCATGCTCATCATGTGTTCTGCCACAATAGTAAAAGATTTGTATTTTCATTATGTGCTAAAAGAAGACAGTGCGAGGGTATCTGCAAAAAAGATAAAAGCTTTAAGCACCATAACCACAGCGATTATAGGGCTAATTGTTTTTGTCTTTTCTGTTACACCACCAGACCTTTTGGTTTGGATAAACCTTTTTGCATTTGGCGGGCTAGAAGCTGTATTTTTCTGCCCAACAATATTTGGACTATACTGGGAAAAAGCAAACTCCACTGGCGCAATTTGCAGTATGCTGACCGGAGTTACTGCGTTTTTCTATTTCAATATTTCAAAAATTTCTATTTATGGCACAACGCCAATTGTTCCGTCCCTTGCCATTGCAATAATAGTTTTTGTCTTGGCAAGCTTTTTGGGTAAAAACGAATCTGAAAAAACTCTTGAAATATTTAACCTATAACTTTTTAGACACAAAAAAAGGTAGATGCAAAAACGCATCTACCTTTTTCTTTGTATTTGATATTATTAAAACTTTACTTCCTCACCACGAAGCATTTTTTCTCTAAATTCACTTGTCGCAGTCAAGAAAACGTCACCACTTGAATTAAGTGCTGTTTCAAATGAGTCTTGCACAACACCAATAATGAAACCAATAGCCACAACCTGCATCGCTATATCATTTGAAATACCAAACAAGGAACATGCCATGGGAATGAGCAAGAGTGAACCCCCTGCAACACCAGAAGCTCCACAAGCAGCAATAGTAGCCAAGAGACTAAGTAAAATTGCAGATGGTACATCAACTACTATGCCAATTGTATTGGCCGCAGCAAGGGTCATAACCGTAATTGTGATTGCAGCTCCATCCATGTTTATTGTAGCTCCAAGAGGAATTGCAAGAGAATAGAAACTTCTATCAAGACCTAATTTTTCACAGAGAGCCATATTTATCGGAATATTTGCTGCCGAACTTCTTGTAAAGAATGCAGGAATACCACTTTGTGTTATACATTGCCAATATAAAGGATATGGATTTTTGCGTAAGCAAAAAGCAACAATCAAAGGATTTACAATGCAAGAAATAAAGAGCATGCAGCCAACTAACACACAGAGCAGCTTACCATAGTCCAAAAATACAACCATTCCATTTGTTGAAACAGTCTCAAACACAAGTCCCAAAATACCAAAAGGTGCGCAGTTAATTATCCACCTAACTAATTGCGAAACACCGTCGGATATTTGTTTTACTGCGAAAGCGACACGTTTTGAAGTAAAACACTTTAAGGCACATCCAAACATAATTGCCCAAAACAAAATACTGATATAGTTAGCAGAGGCTAAAGCGGTAACAGGATTTATTACCATATTGGTCAGTATATTTTCAACTACGGTAGCAATATTACCTGGAGCAGCTTGCTCAACGCCAGTAGCTAGCTTTAAGGTTACAGGAAAGAAGTAACTAGCAACAACTGCACAAACTGCAGCCAAAAAAGTCGTTAACATATACAAGGTAATAAGTCTTTTAAACCTTTTTGCAATACCAGAATCATCTGCATCAAGTATCGCACTAAGCACCAAGGCAAAAACCAGAAGCGGAGCAATCCCCTTCAAAGCACCAACAAACAATTTCCCCAAAATTGAGATGACTGTCAATTGCGGAAAAAATATTCCTAAAGTTGCTCCCAAAATCATACCAACAATGATTCTTAAAATCAACGATGTCTCGTTGTAACACTTGATAACTTTTTGCATAAAAAAAATCCTCCTTTTGTTATCTTGTCAAAAATTTAACATATGTATTATATCATCTATCGCAAAGTGCGTAAAGAAATTTTACTGTATATAACTGTAACAGGGAATAAAATTTTTATTTTTTCAAAATCAATTTTCTTACATTAACTGGCTTTTTTATCATCTTGTTTTTGAAAAGAAAATCCGCTGTCTGTTGCAGTCCTTTTATGTCGCTTTCTCGAATTTCTTGGTGGAAGTCATAAAGCGGAAGCATGTTTGCCACATCGCCTTTCTTTAAGCCAAGTTCCTTTGACGTTATTTCTATCGCTTTTGCCTTGTTCTGCTTGATGAATTTCAGCGTCTCTCCCTGCACACGATAGAAAGTTTTTATTATATTTTTATGTGAATTGTAAAACTCCTGTGACGTGGCAGTAACTATCGCCCCTGCTACTAGTCCAGTGCCATCTGTCACAAGATTGTATCCAGCCTTTTTTGCTGCATAAGACGTCGCCCCTGCAAGCAAGGCACAGTCCACACTGCCATTTTCCATCGCAGAATAGGCACTCACAATATCCATGGAAACAAATTTCACGTCACTTTCTTTCATGCCAGCTTTTGTAAGATAAGTGGCTAGCAGTTCATGCAAATTTGTGCCCTTTGGTCCCGCTATGGTTTTGCCCTTAAGAGACTTGGCAGATCTTATTTTTTTGTCCTTTGAGTAAAGGCAAAATGCTTTGGGCGACACACCATACATTCCAATGATTTTGACATCTGCACCGTTTGACGCAGCAAATATGAAAGAGGCACCACCAAGTGCATTCAAGATGTGCATTTCACCAGCCGCAAGAGCGGTAGTTTGGTCTACACCGCTTTCCATTTGCACATATTCAAGATTAAGTCCTAATGGCTTAAAACCTTTTTCGTAACGCTCTTGTGCCTTTGCCACAACGGACGGAACATTGAGCGGTGGTTTTATGTAGGTCATACGAACTGTCTTCAAATTCTCCGCCCCAACTCCAGTTGCAAATAACGCGACACAGATAAGCGATAACAATAAATGTTTCATGAAATATCTCCTTTTTTACAATGGTATCACTTGTTATGTTATCAATTTTTTATTAAAAACTGTTCCTGATTTTTATAAAAAGCTAGCACTGCGTCAGCAATTGCCCCGCAAATATTATTCATTTCTGCATCATTACTTGCACGCTCCATATCTTCAGGACATATTACAAATCCTAGCTCCAACAACACAGATGGAAAGGAATAAAAGCGACACATAGCAAGACGTTGGAATTTTACTCCAGCAGAGCGCATAAAAGTATCATTAGGCACACGGTTCGCAATTGTCTCGGCTAAATATTTTCCTGCAGGATTTTTGTAAAGGGCTAGAAATCCACTATGTTCCAAGATGCTTGGCTTTGAATTGGTTGAATTATGATGTATAGAAATTGATAAATCTGGTGACTGTTTTTTAACAAAACTTTCTCGTTCAAGCAGTTCTATAGTAGTATCCGTATCACGTGTTAAAATTATCTTTGCGCCAAGATTTTCAAGTTTATTTTTTAAGCACATGACAAAGTTTAGATTAAGGTGCTCCTCGTTATGAGCTTCTTTTGGCCCCCGTGCGCCAGAATCTTTTCCACCGTGCCCCGCATCAAGCACAATTGTTTTACCCAAAAGCGGCTGACTGCCCTCTGCTAAACCACTCGGATTTTTCAAGGAAATTTGTGTAACATTTTGGGGCTTTTGCACACTGAAGCCATAGAAATTTCTCACATCTTTAAGCTCGAAATGCAACTTTACATTGTTATTAACCTGAAAAATTTTCACTGCGGTAAAAAGTGGATTTTGTGGCAATTGCAAATTTGTCAGGTTTGTGTTTGTATTAAAAAGTATAACAATAAATTCATTACCAACTATCTTTGCATCTATTGGAGATTCAATATCACGTTTTAACTGAATATTCGTTCGCTCGTTTGTCATATTAATTACAACATCAGTTAAGTTTGAAAGTGGCACAATTCCAGCAATTGTCTTTACATCTTTTTTTTCCACGAAGCCACCCATACGAAGCTTATATTGTGTGTCATTTTGATCAATAGCCATATCCCGCATACCACAAATAGCCGGTAAAAAATCATCATGAGGTGAAGATTTTGGAGAAGGACGTAACCTCGTTTCTTTTATCACTTCAATTGGAATTGAAATTTTTGGTGACACAGCTACAACTGCTTGCGCTGTTGCAGTAGGTGAGGGGGGTGGGGATACAGGTTTTGCACTGGCTTTTTGAGGATTTTTACGAATGACATTTTTAACAATTGTCTGACTACCCTGTTGAAATTTCAGCGCATTCAGCCCATCCGTCAAGGGAGCATATACAGTAAAAAATCCGCTCTTCGTGCGAGAGACAGGTTGCTCTGCAAAAAACAAAGGGCTATCCAAATTGGATTGCCCCATTATTATTACGCCACTTTGATTAGTGACAAGATTATCTTTTGGAGTGCTAATTACAAAGTCATTATTAAAGGTTACAGGTCTTGTATAATTCTCTTGCATTATTTTGCGAATAAAGTCGCGGATATTCAAGGTGTTTTTCTTAAGGTCTCTATAGGAATAGAAAATTGAGCCGCCATATTGCCTTAACTGCCTCGCAAACACAACTTGATTAGCAATTTCTTTAGCACTTTGCCATTTCTCCACGCGGAATGTTGCATGTGAAACAACAAGAGGAATCCCAGTCGCATCACAATGCGCATTCCACCAACGGCATAATGTGTCATAACGAGCATCTTTTTGTGTAAATTGCCAATAAATTTGCGGAGATATGTAATCAACATAGCCACCCTTCATCCAAGCAAGTGCATCACAATAGAAAACTCTATAAGAATTTCGCCCTTTAGTGTCACTCCCCTGTGGGTGTTCTGCCTTATTTTGCCAAATTCCAAATGGGGAAACACCAAAGAGACAATTGCTCCGCACGGATTTTACTGTGTCATAACACTGTTTAATCAATTTATTTATATTATCCCGTCTCCAGTCACCTCTGTTGGCAAAGCCCGCTCCATAGGCAGCAAAAGTTTTGTCATCATCAAATTTCACATTTTTAACTGGTTCAGGATAGAAATAATCGTCAAAAGCAATCCCAGCAACATCATAGTTTTGGACAATTTCTTTTACACCATTTGCAATAAGCTCTCTGACTTCTGGCAAACCTGCATCAAAATAATGCTTGCCATCATAGGCAATTACCCAATCTGGGTGCTGCAAGGCAGGGCTATCTTGTGCAACT
>JAZLJR010000009.1:0-20065 GCA_045617925.1 Synergistaceae bacterium | reverse complement strand
ATTGTCATGGCGTGTCCAGAGCCACTTTTGTCTTCGCTTGGCGCTATGATAGTTACAGAATAACCACACTGTGAAAGCGCACAAGCGAGCATGTGTATGCCAACAGCAGTGTAACCATCATCGTTTGTTAATAATATTCGTTTAGGGTTAAAGTTCATTTTAGATAAACACCAACTTAAATAAGAATGTGAAGATTGGATTCATAATAACAGGAAGAATATTTGTTGCAAGCAGTAAAAGCACGACAAAAATGCCATATTGTTCAAGACGATACCAAAGATATGACAAGCGTGGTGGAAGAAATAGGAATAGCACACGCGAGCCATCAAGCGGAGGAATCGGAATAAGGTTGAAAGCGGCAAGTCCTATGTTTATATAAATCATCGCACGAAGAAACCCGACAGCTCCGTATGAAGTGAAAAGTGCGGGAAAAAGCTTAGCAAAGTGAATACAAATAAAAGCGGTAAGCACATTACCTAGAGGGCCAGCAAGTGCCACAAGCGTAAAATCTCTTTTTGGATTTTTGAAGTAGCGAACGTCTATCGGAACTGGCCGTGCCCAACCGAAGTGGAAGAACAAAAGACACGCAGCTCCGAGCAAATCAAAATGGGCAAAGGGATTCAAAGAAAGTCGCCCTTCTTCTTCAGCAGTTTTGTCCCCAAGCAACTTTGCCACATAGCCGTGACAAAACTCATGAAATGTAATTGCCCAAAGAATTGCCGGAATACTCAAGAGAAACTCGGCTAAACCCTGTGCAGAAAACAAGTTACTCATTAACCTATGCCCTCCTCAGAAAACAATATGTAAAATGCTAAAAGCCCTTCCCCACAAGAAACAGTTACTTTTGCATCTTTTAATTCATTACTAATTGCGTATGGCAAACTTTGCTTCAAGCTTACGTTTGGCAAGTTCCATTTAGTGCCTGTCAGATTGACTCCAGTCACCTCATTTGTCATAGCAAGCAGTGAAATACTGCGTGGTTGCTCCTCAAAATCAAATGTAATACTTTGCTCTCCCTGCAGAAAAAACACAATCTCTTTTTCATCGCCCATAAAAAATGGCACTAATGGTGAATGAATATTTGAAAAAGTAAAAATATTGCTTAGCAAATGGTCTAGCCTACCACCAAGGGAATTGACAGCAGCTACTGCTATTGTTTCATTTTCTCTTAACGGCTCTTTTTGAGCTGCGGCCTTCAAAGCAACTTGAAAATCTGTGTCATCCTTTTCACGTTTAAGTTTTACCGTTTCTATCTTGTTTTGTGCTGCAAATTCAACTGATTTTTGCTTCGCACTGTCAAGGTCACCGATTAAAAAGTGTGGTGTAATGCCAGTGTCACAAAATATATCAAGCCCCTTGTCAACTGCATAGAGTGCATCAAACATTGGGACAATTTGCGTAAAGAATTTTGCGTCACAGGTTCTGCCACCGAGTGACAAGAGCAACTTTTTCTTTTCTTTCACCTGACGTGTAAGGCTGAATTTTGGAAAATGCAATGTTTCTAACATTGGAATCTCTCCTCAAGACACTTTAATGTTTTTTCTGCCTCGCAAATCCATTCTTCCATCGTTCCCTTGTTTTCAAGCACAATGCTTGAATTTGCAATTTTGAAATCAGACCTTAAAAATTTTGCTTCACGCCGCATAATTTCTTCTTCTGTCCAGTGGCGTGTCACATTTTGGCAGACACGTTTATCAAGGCTTGCCGTGACATAAATCACTTCGTCAAGCCATTCTTGGCTATTTGTTTCAAAAAGCAAGGGAATTTCTATCAGTGCAAAGCTTGTTTCTTTTGGCAAGTTTTGCACCTTTTCTTTTATTGTTTTTATGGTCTTTTCATGCACATAGCTTGTAACAAAATCGTATTCATCATTTGAATTAAAAATTTTTTCCGCAATTTTTTTGTAAATTGACAAAATAACATCTGCAAAAAAATCTTCTCCCCATCTTTCGCGTGCCAACCTTTGAAATTCAGAATCTAGCAAGACTTCTTTTGCTATGTCGTCTGCGTAAAAAACCGGCACACCATGCTCCTCAAACACATGAGCAAGAGTGCTTTTGCCAGCTCCAGCCTCTCCGGTAAGCCCCACCAGTTTCATCGCCAAAACCTCTTTTTTGTGTGGGGTTTCACATTGTATACGTTTGTATGAACGCCAAAAGATGTAAACATGGTAGAAGACAAGTCTTCCACATCTGTCATCTCTGGGTTCAGTTCTTTCAAGAAACGAGATGGTCTCATTTCGTTGTGTTTATGTTCCTTTCCAAATAGCTCTCTCGTCGCCACATGAGTGAGATAAAGTTTTTCCATAGCTCTTGTCATAGCAACATAACAAAGACGTCGTTCTTCATCTATTAATTTTTCTTGTTCTGCTTTTTGTGACGGAAAAATTCCCTCTTCCATTGCCACAATAAAGACGATGGGAAATTCTAGCCCCTTTGCGGAATGTATGGTCATCATGTTTATTGCATTTTCCGTTACATTTCTCTCGTCGTTATCCGTGTAGAGCGGAATTTCTGTAAGGGCATCTTTCACAGATTTGTCTGGCGTTGAAATGGAAAGAATTTCCTTAACGTTGTCCTCTTTGTCCTGCCAATCTGTCGGGAATTCTTCTTTCAAGTGTGTAAGGTATCCATTATCATACAAGACAGCATTCAATGCATTTTCCATTCTAGACGCATTGCGCAAAATGTTTAGTGAATAGGTGGCAAGGGTCATTGCACCAGTTTTTGCCTTGCCCTTTAAGTTTATTTCCCCCTTCTCAATGGCAAGCCAAATGTCCTCTGCAGAAAAACTGTTCATTTTCTCTATGTATTCAAGGAGTTTTTCTATGTTTTTTTCGCCAAGCCCAAATTTGTAGATACTGGCAACACGCTTTAATGATACATTATCCATTGGATTTAGAGCCACTCGAAGAGCAGAAATAACGTCTTTTATTTCAAGCCTGTCATAGAATGCAAGCCCCTTGACAATCCTATAAGGGATATCGTGTGCACTAAGGGCAAGTTGTATAGAGTGTGAACGTGAAAAGGCGTTCATTCTATAAAGAATTGCAAATTCGCTATACGCAAAGCCATGCTTTGTAACAAGCTCGTCTATACGGTTAGCAATCCATTCAGCTTCATCATCATCACTAGAGAACTTTAAAATGTGAACGATTTCACCACTCTCTCTGACCGGCACAATGTCTTTTGGGATTCTCTGCGTGTTGTTTTGGATAACGCTGTTTGCCGCAGAGAGAATTTTTCCTGTAGAGCGATAATTTTGAGACAAGATAGTTATCGTTCCGCCAAAATCCTTTTGAAAGTTCATCAAAAACTGCATCTTACTACCACGCCAAGCATATATAGACTGGTCTGGGTCACCCACTGCCATAATGCGATTTTTGTCTCCCACCAAAATCCGCAAGAGAAAGTATTGCGGAGAATTGATGTCTTGATATTCATCAACAAGCACCCATTTAAGGCGTGATTGTTCCCTTTCTCGTAGCTCTGGGTTTGTGGCAAGAAGATGCAAGGGCATCATAAGAAGATCGTCAAAATCAAAAGCACCGGCGGTTTTCAACGCTTTTTGGTATTCATCATAAATTCGTTTATCTGTTGAGCTAAGGAGGTTTGGCTCGAGCGTTACTGGGCTCGCCTCAATCTTTGCTACACTAATTCCATCTAAACTCAAAGGCGAATCGTTTTCTGTAAGTCCTAGTAATCTTAAAATCCTTGATCTGACACTTTTCGAGTCGCCTCTGTCATAAACTACAAATGGATATTTATAACCCGCTTCCTCTAGGAAAAAGCTATTCCTATGCAAAAAACGAACGCCCCAGGAGTGAAATGTGGAGAGCTCAAGCCCATTCAAATCTTTACCAAGCAACCTTTCTGCACGTTCTTTCATCTCCCGTGCCGCCTTGTTTGTAAAGGTTAGTGCCAAGATTTTCCACGGGGCAACACCAAGCTCATTCACAAGATAAGCAATTTTTGAAGTCAAAACACGCGTTTTGCCACTTCCTGCTCCTGCCAAGACAAATTGATTTTGCTCACATTGCAAGACAGCTTCGCGCTGTTCCTTGTTCAAATTATCCAGAATACTACTCATCGTCATCCTCTAATGCAAGTGTATCTTGTTCTAATTCAGAGGATGTGTCGTCAAAATCATATTTAGAGGCTTTCTCTAAGCTCTTTGTAATCTTTTTTGTGCTTGCTCCTGTGGATTCCAGCTCTTTTTGTGCTTCCTCCATCTTTTTTCTTGCCTTCTCAATATAATTACCAAAGGTTGCAAATTGCTTTTTCACGTCTTCCAATAGTTTCAAAATTTCCTTTGAATGTTTCTGGATAGCAAGCGAGCGGAAACCTATTTGCAACGAATTTAACAACGCCGTCAGGTTAGTTGGGCCTGTTACAATTATCCTGTATTTTTGCGCGAGTTCTTCGGCTAGACCTGTAATGTTGAGTGCTTCGGCATAGAGCCCTTCCGTTGGAACAAAAAGAATTGCAAAGTCCGTCGTTGTTGGGGTATCTATATATTTTTCTGCAATTTTTTTCGCTTCGGTTAAAAATCTCTGGCGAAGTTCCTTTCTAGCTTCTGCCAGTTTTTCAGCATCACCTTCGTTTGCCACTTCCGCAACCTTGTTGTAAAGATCCAAGGGAAATTTTGAGTCTATCGGAAGCAAAACAAATTTGTCATCAATTTTTGACGGAAGTTTTATTGCAAATTCTACCCTGTCATTTGAATTTTTCTTTATCTGCACATTTTCCAAATATTGCTCAGGTGCCAGGAATTGCTCCAAGATTGTGCGTAGCAGTGTTTCACCCCAAATGCCACGCGTTTTTACATTGGCAAAAATTTTCTTTAGCCCACCAACTTCTTCTCCGAGCTTGTTCATCTCACCAAGCCCTTTGTGCACCTGTTCAAGTCTCTCCGCAATGCTGTTAAAAGAATCACTTAAGCGTTTTTCCAAATTTTTGGAAAGCTGCTCATCTACAGTTTGGCGCATTTTTTCCAATTTTTCTTCGTTAGACTTTTGGAGCTTTTCAAGGTTTTCTTTTAATGTTTTGTCAATTCCGTCAAGGCGTGAATCGTTTATCTTACTAATAGTAAAAAGTTGCTTTCCAAAATCCTCCAGCGCTTTATCTTGATGTGAAGATATTTCACGAAGAAGCTTTACATTTTGGTCATTCAAGGTTATTTGCTGTTCCTTCTGCTCACGGGAAAAGAATTTTAGCTCTCCCTTGACATCACCATTTGAATTTTTGTAGATTGCAACAAGATATATGAGCAAACCGCAAATTATCAAACAAAGAAAGGTTACTGTAAAAATAAGTATTTGGGTTAATGAAAACATAGTTAATTCCTCTGCTAAATTTTTAATTGTTCGTATTTTATCTTTTAACCGTATAAAAAACAAGACAAAAAGCTAAAAAGACAGGAGCAAAAGGTAAAAAACTAGAATTACATCTTGTAAAAATAAATTTTCCTGCTAGAATAGCATGATGGAGTTTTTGCGGTTAGTTACATTATGAACCTAGAAATTTTCTAAATTAGTCATTTACATTACTTACACATATATAGTTAATAATAATGAGGTGGACAGAATATGGATACAAGACGTCGTCGTCTATTGAGGCAAAAATATTTAAAAGAAGAAGAAAGACTTGGCAAAATGAGCCGTGGACTTTCTTATGACAGCAATGATGATTCTAGCGAAGAAGATGCCGAAAACGAGGGTGGTCGCTTTGCTCCACATGTGCCCAAATACAAGGCTAGAACTTTTAGGAACATTTTACGTGATTTTGACGACCCAGATTTTGATGAAAGACAAAATTACATGCAGGATTATCAAAGGGAAGAAATCTTACCCGAGGAGCCAAAAGATTTTGTAGAACCACGTCACTTAACAGTTCCTACACAACGCAAAAAAGTGCTATCTTCACCAGAACCGGAAGAATTGGAAGATGAAGATGTACAAGAAAATGAGGAATTTCATGAAGAAGCCCTTGAGAAAGAGCCTATCAATCAAGACGAAGCAGATGAACTAGAAACAGAATCTGGCGAAGATGATTATCTTGATTTTGACTCCGATAGCGAAAAAATGGAAGAGGATGACGATACACCCTCTCTAGATTTGCCAAGGGATTATCAACCACAGCCTATTAGAAGAAAAAAAACCCTGCGCCAAATAGAAGCAGAAGAAAGACTCAGACAAAAAGAAGCTTCTAATTTACAAAGCAGACGCGTGGGCTTGCGTTCTTACAATGATTCACAAAGAACAAAAACTCCCCGTCCTATTCGTTGGATTGCTTTCTTTGCATTTATTATGCTGGCTTTCTTGGGGGGATATTACATTTGTGGAAGTGTGCTTAACATAATGAATGTTCACCCTAGCAATGAAGCTCAGATTGAGCAACAAGCAACTGATAATTCTTCTTTACCAGGGCAACAACAGGAAACGAAAGGCACCTCCACCCCCCTCACACAGAGCATCGCTAATGTAAAATCCACCACATTATTTGTACCAAAAGGTGGCTCTCTTGTCTCTGTCAAAATTGAGCAAAAGGAAGCTCCCTCAAACGAGCAAATGTTAAAGGGAATTCTTGGTGTTTATCTTGACAGTGTAAAAGAAGTCGGGTTGCTTTCCACAGCAACAGAATTGACAGAAATTTGGATTGGCGGAGATACATTATATCTATCAATGAACCAAAATTTTATGTCTGATCTGCGTAGGCTTAGTGCCAAAAGTGCCACGCTCTTAATGCGAGGCTTTCTGCGCACAATAAATACGAACATGTCCGGCGTAAAAAAGCTAAAGGTCTTTATAGATTCACAAGAAATTACGATTACACAACCAATAGACCTTACAAAAACATGGGAGTCTATGTGATGGCTCGCTTTGACGGAAGAGCCTCCAACGCATTACGCCCAATAAAATTTGAGAGACAAATCAATCGCTACGCAGAAGGCTCTTGCCGAGTAACCTGGGGCAACACAATTGTTCTTTGCACAGCAAGCGTTGAAGAAAAGGTCCCGCCATTCTTGCGTGGTGTTGGTACAGGCTGGGTAACAGCTGAATATTCAATGTTGCCTCGCGCCACAAAGACAAGAACCGTTCGTGAAATCACCAAGGGAAAACCAAACTCCCGTTCCAGTGAAATTTCCCGCCTCATCGGCAGATCACTCCGTGCTGCAACAGACCTTACAAACCTTGGTGAACGCACAATCACAATTGATTGCGATGTATTACAAGCAGACGGAGGCACAAGGACTGCCTCCATCTCCGCAGGTTTTGTCGCACTTTTTGACGCTTTCCGCTTTTTAACCAAAGAAAAATATTTAACAAAAATCCCTCTCATAAATCAGATAGCAGCTGTAAGTGTCGGCAAGGTCAAGGGAGAAATTTTGCTTGACCTCTGCTATGAAGAAGACAGCACAGCGGAGGCTGATGCAAACTTCGTCATGACAGGCAAAGGTGAGTTTGTAGAGTTTCAAGGCACAGGCGAAGGTGGCACTATAAACTACACAGATATGGCAAGTTTACTTGAACTGGCGCAGACAGGCACAGCAGAAATTTTAAGATTGCAAAAAGAATGTCTTTGTCTAACTGAAAATGAAAATAAACTCTTTTTGTAATGGAGTAAACAAAATGCGACAAATAGTTTTTGCAAGCACAAATAGAGGTAAATACGAAGAATTCAAACAAAGTTTTGCAGGACTTCCTGTTGAATTTCTTTTTGCTGGGGATTTTGACAGCAAAAAAAAAATTGACGTGGAAGAAACCGGCTCAAGCTACGAAGAAAACGCAATTCTGAAAGCAAAAGCCTATGCAGAGTCTCTTGGGCTTACCGCATTAGCAGATGACAGCGGACTTGAAGTCACTGCCCTTGACGGAAAACCTGGCATCTATTCGGCAAGGATGGGAAACACAGACGAGGAACGGCTCACCTGGCTTTTGACTTCTCTTGCCAATCGGGAGGACAGAACAGCACAATTTGTGTGTGCCATTGCACTTGTTGAACCAAACGGTGCAACACAAACTGTCCGTGGCATATGCCAAGGAAAAATAATCACAGCACCATGTGGCAAAAGTGGCTTTGGCTATGATCCTGTTTTTGTTCCTAATGGATATGACAAGACCTTTGCAGAGCTTGGTATTGATGTAAAAGACAAAATCTCACATAGAGCTAACGCTATAAAGAAAATCAAGGAAATTTTAAAATAAAGCTAACGAAAAAGCGAGTGAAGCAGAATTTTTATCTGTTTCACTCGCTTTTTATTTTCTTTTCCTAGTTATTGCTTTATTCTTTTATTGTAACCTTCATTTCTTTTGCAAGTTCCTGTAAAATTTCCTTTTCCTTTTTGGTTGGGTTCTTGGGCACAGTAACCCTTACCAAAATGTTAAGGTCACCCTTCATTCCACGATAACGAAGACGTGGCATACCACGTCCACGGATGCGAAGCTTGCTTCCTGCTTGAGTGCCTGCAGGAATATTCAGCTTTTCCTCACCATCAAATGTTTCCACAGAAACTGTGCAGCCAAGGACTGCCTGTGGATAGGTAATTTCTATTGACGTGGCAAGGTCGTCTCCCATTCTTGTAAGACGACTGTCGTCCGCAACTTCTATCAATATAAAGAGGTCACCAGATGGTCCACCATTCGTCCCTGCATTGCCATGCCCAGCAACACGCAGGCGCAATCCAGTATCAACTCCAGCAGGAATTGTAACTTCTACTGGATGACGACGACGAATGTGTCCACTACCATGACACTCCTTGCAAGGCGTTTCAATGCTTTTACCCTTACCATGGCATGTTGGGCAGACATGTTGCTGTCTCATCTGTCCAAATGGCGTATTCGCCACCTGAGTAACAACACCACTGCCGTTACATGTAGCACATGTCTTGACATTTGTTCCAGGCTCTGCTCCACTTCCGTGACAATGGTCACAGTTTTCTACACGTGTAACTTCCACTGTGCGTTTTGTTCCACGGTAGGCATCTTCCAAAGAAATTCTCATACCATATTCTAGGTCTTCGCCCTTTGTAGGAGCGTTTGGATTGCTTCTGCGGCTTCTGCCACCCATACCGAAAAGGTTGCCAAAGATGTCACCAAGATCTTCTCCAAAGTCAAAACCACCGAAACCACCGCCACTAAATCCACCGGCACCCATGTCACCAACGGTGCCAAACTGGTCATATTGCGCTTTTTTATCGGGGTCAGACAAAACCTCGTTAGCTTCGTTTATTTCCTTATATTTTGCCTCCGCCTCTTTGTCGCCAGGGTGTAAGTCTGGGTGATATTTGCGTGTCAGAGTACGATAAGCTTTTTTTATCTCTTCTGGCGTGGCATTTCTGCCTACACCTAGAATTTCATAATAATCCTTTTGTGCCATTGTTTCTAGTTTTCCTTTTGCGCTAACTACATAAGTTACAATAATAAGAATAGATAGTGGGCTCTAATTTTTATTAGAGCCCAAAATCATTTTGCCAATTTTTAAATCAACTATTTGTCTGTAAATTCTGCATCAACGGTATCGCCAGATGCATCATTGTTTGTCTGTCCTGCATCTGCCCCAGCACCTGCATTTGCTTGATTTGCAGCAGCGTCAGCCTGAGCCTTTGCCTGTGCAAACTTCTGCATTTCAGTCATGAGAGCCTGTGAAGCATTTTTAATGTCCTGCGCATTTTCGCCCTTCATCTTCTCTTTCAATGCCTCAACAAGTTCCTTTGCTTTTGCATTGTCCATGTTTGGCACTTCAGATATGAGTTTTTCTGACTGATAAACAACAGACTCAGCCTCATTCTTTGCGTCCACGAGCTCACGACGTGCCTTGTCTGCACTTTCGTTCATCTCTGCATCACGCTTCATCTTTTCAATTTCCTCGTCTGTAAGACGTGAAGATTGAATTGTGATGTTCTGTGCCTTGCCTGTATTTTTGTCCTTTGCAGAAACATTAACTATACCGTTTCTGTCTATGTCAAATGTAACCTCTATTTGTGGAATGCCACGTGGGGCTGGTGCAATACCATCCAAGGTAAAACGGCCAAGGGTAACATTGTCTGCTGCCATTGCACGCTCACCCTGCAAGACGTGAATTTCAACACCCGGCTGATTATCTGCAGCAGTTGTAAAGACCTGCGTCTTGTTTGTCGGGATTGCTGTATTTTTCTCAATTATCTTTGTAAAAACACCGCCAAGTGTCTCAAGACCAAGGCTGAGTGGTGTAACGTCAACAAGGACTATGTCGCTTCCTGCGTCTCCTGCAAGAATTGCTCCCTGATATGCAGCACCCATTGCAACACATTCGTCTGGGTTGATGCCCTTTGACGGCTCTTTCCCCATGAGGTCACTAACAAGCTTCTGCACCATTGGCATACGTGTTGAGCCACCGACAAGCAGTATCTTGCTGACTTCAGAAGCAGAAAGACCTGCATCTTCCAAAGCAGTAAGAACAGGCTTTCTTGTTCTCTCTAAAAGATCATGTGTGAGGTCCTCAAATTTTGCACGGCTGAGCTTTAACTCAAGGTGCTTTGGACCGCTTGCATCTGCTGTGATGAATGGAAGAGAAATAGCTGTTTCTGTAACACCAGAAAGCTCAATCTTTGCTTTTTCTGCAGCCTCACGGAGTCTCTGACTCGCCATTTTGTCACGGAGCAAATCAATACCGTCGCTTTTTTTGAATTCAGCTGCCATCCACTGAACGATTGCGTTGTCCCAGTCATCTCCACCGAGGTTATTATCACCGGATGTGGAAAGAACTTCAAAAACGCCGTCACCAACGTCAAGGATGGAAACGTCAAATGTTCCTCCACCAAGGTCATAGACCATAATTTTCTGGTCATTTGCACCGCTTGCCATACCGTAGGCAAGACATGCAGCTGTCGGCTCGTTAATGATACGTTCAACCGTAAGTCCGGCAATTGTACCAGCGTCCTTTGTTGCCTGACGCTGCGCGTCTGTAAAGTATGCAGGGCATGTAATGACTGCCTTTGTTACGGGCTCGCCAAGATAATCTTCTGCATCTTTTTTGAGTTTTTTCAAAATCATTGCAGAAATCTGCTGTGGCGTGTAATCCTTGCCGTCAATAGATACTTTTTTGTCACTGCCCATAGCACGCTTGATAGAAATAATCGTCCTGTCTGGGTTCACTATTGCCTGGCGTTTCGCCAAGGTTCCTACTAAGACTTCGCCATCTTTTGAGAATGCAACAACGGACGGAGTTGTGCGAGCACCTTCAGGGTTTGGGATAACGTTTACGCTATCACCTTCCTTAACTGCAACACAACTGTTTGTTGTTCCAAGGTCAATTCCAATTGTTTTCGCCATTGTTATCTATCTCCTTTTCTTGAAATTTTGTTACTGTGTTAAAAAAAAATTACTGTTTATCGCCAAATATGCCAAATAGGACAGCAAAGCCAAAACAGACAACTGCTGTCAAAATCTGTGTTTGACCGTAGGTTAATCTTGCCGTAATCTTAAGTCCCAGTTGGCCTGTTAAGGACATAATACCAACAACTGTAAAATACAGTCCAACCAAAACGAATAAAGCAATAATACCTTTCAAATACTTTTGCATAACAACCACTCCTTTAATTCATTTGTTTTTTTATTACTTGCTAATTTATTTTACCCATTAAATTTGCCAACGCGAACCTTTGAAGCACGAAGAACTCTTCCACCAAGCTTGTAACCGCGGCTAACAGCACCAATTATTTTGCCGTCCATTGCTTCGTCCTCAACCGGTTCCATAAGGATAGCCTCGTGAAGTGAAGGGTCAAAATCACCCTCGGCTTTTATAAACTCAAGCCCTAGAGATTCAAGGGACTCGGCAAACTGCCTTTGCACCATAACAATGCCTTTTGCCAAAGCATCTTCCTTATCTGTCAAGGCATCTGCAATGCGCTCCAAATTCTCAAACACGGGAAGCATGGCGTTTACGGCACTTTCTGCTGCAAGAATTGCATTTGTTTCACGTTGCTTTTCTGTTCTTGTGCGAAGATTAAAGTAATCTGCCTTAGCCCTCATAACATCTTCTCGCAATTTCTCATTTTCTTCCTTCAAGAGAGAAATTTCATCAGATGCTTGTTGAGGCTTACCATCATTATCTTCTGTTTCATCTATCTTTGCAACATTCTCGTCTATTGCATCAGATTCCAGCTCTTTTTTTAGTTCTTCCAATTCGTCACGTTCCTTTGACATATCAACTATCCTTTCGTTTTATTTGTTATCATATCTAGCACGCAATGTATAGTGTCAAGTGCCTGTTCAAAATCCATTCTTTCTGGACCAATGAGCCCAACGACTGCCCGCTGTCCCATTACGTCTGCACTGGCTGTTACCATTGCTGTTTGTCCAAGCGTTTCAAAATTACTCTCTGCGCCAAGTGTGACATTAAATTTATTCGTTCCACAGCTGGCGACAAGATCTGCCATATTGTCCTCTTCTTCGAGGAAAGAACAAAGTGCTTTAACCTTTGTAAGGTCTTGAAAATCTTTTAACCCCATGATGTGGCTAAAATTGCCGGTAAAAATTCGGGGCTTTCCGATACCAAGGAGCGAATCAATTTCTTCGACAGCTTGAACACATTGCTCTCTGTATTGCATAACATCATTCCAAATGGAAGCACGAATAATTCGCTTAACATCACTCCACGTTCTGCCGGAAAATTTATTTATGTAACGGCAAATCTCATCAAGCTCAACTTGGCTAACGTCTTGCGTTAAGGTGATCATTTTTTTGTGCAACACGCCACCTTCTAAAACAACCACAAGCAAAGCTCTTCCTTCTGCAACAAGCACTAAATCCACCTTGTGGAATTTTATCGTGTCTAGCGGAGTAAACGCCGCGATGCCAATGTAATTTGACATTTTGGAAAGCATTTCAGATGCTTGATGCATGGAGCGTTCAATATCTTCCTTGCGTCGTGTAATGTCTTGCAGGAGCTCTATTGAATTATTGTCCTTTGCACGTTCAAGAACTGTGTCTATGTAAAGCCTGTAACCTAGAGAAGTTGGCACTCTGCCGCTGGAGGTATGAGTGTGTTTTAAAAATCCCAAATCCTCAAGATTGCTCATTTCGTTTCTTATTGTAGCTGGGCTTCTATGGTGAAGGAATTTTTTTGCTACAGTGGAGCTACCAACAGTTTCACCGCTTTTGATATACTCATAAACGACAGATAAGACAACTTCTAATTGACGTTCCGTAATCAAAACTCCTCACCTCCAAACCCATTAGCACTCTCAACATGCGAGTGCTAATTCTTAACAACGGCGTAAGTTTAACAGTATTCTCATATTTTGTCAAGACTGGTCAAAAAAATATTTTTATATCTTTTTAGCCATAAGCATAACACGAATTGCCATTGAGAACATACTAGGGCATAGAGTTGTAGGCTTTGCCATTTGTTGGTTCTATTAAATTTATGCAATCAATAGAAGCAAAACAAAGGTTAGATGCCTTAAATGCAAAGCGGTTTGGTGCAAAAGGAGCGAAGGCGGACTAATTGTCCATTGAGCCACTTTTGTACCAAACCGCAAAGCAGGTAAGGTGTATAATCTTTGTTTTTTAAAAACACAAATAAACCATATAAATTCCTAATGCAAGAGTAACAATCCCTAGTAAAAATTCAATTTTTTTGCTGACAGTTTCATATTGTTTACTTTTACAGATTTTTTGTGTATAGGCAGAAAAGGTGCCAGCCAAGATAGCCGTAGTTGTAGCACCTAAAGCATACAGAAAAATCAGTGGAGCACTCTTTGCCATACTTTCACCACTTGAAAGATAACCAAGAAGAGCAATAAGGATTGGCGTAGCGCAGGCTGAACTAAAAAATCCACCGCATACACCAGCTAAAAAAGCTCCAATCAGCCCAACCCGATAATCAAATTTGAACAATCTAAAATTCGGAAAAATCTCTGCGACACCCCAAATTTGCAAGGTCGCAAGAAACATAATGAGTGCCAAAAACGCAAACCAAATCCGTGAAGCATGCCCAATAAGTGTGCCAAAAAGTGCTGCACAAACACCAAGCACAGCAAAAGTTAGAGCGTTCCCAAGTGCAAAAACACAGGAAAATACAAATGCTTTTTTCGTATCTTTTTCGCCAGCACCGCCTGTTACAGCAATTACAAGTGGAATGAGCGGAAGCACGCAGGGTGAAAAGGACGTCATCACTCCTGCAAAAAACACAATTATCGGAGCAAACATACCACCAAAGGCACCCATTATTTGACTCCTAAATCTGCTAGTATCATAGCAAGTTCAGATTCACTAAGACCTCCCATATGCGCTATCCACTCACTTGCACTAGTCTTTCTATTTTTAATCTCGTTAAATTCAATTTGTTCTTTCGCCTTTTTGCTTGGAATATACGTCTTGCCATTTTTATCATAAAAGAAATATGTTGGCACAACTTGCAATGGAAATTCTCTCGTAATTTTACGGTCTTTTTCCACATCAAGATAAAGAATTGTGGCACGATCGGCGTATTTTTTTTGCGTTGTTTTTAGTGCCGGCAGGGCTTTCTTACACGCAGGACAGTATGAACCACCAAAACAAATTATTGTGGGACGCCCCACAACGAAGAGTTTTTCCTTCTCTGTCTTTGTATTTTGCAGAGCAAAGGAACAAGCACAGCTCAAAATAACCACACAGAGAGCAGTAAACAATAATAAGAATTTGGTAATACTTTTTTTCATATTTTTACTAGTCCGTAAATTTTACACCTATTTTTTGTGCAGGAGTAATATTATTCCTCTGGAAAGAAATAGCCACTGCTTCCGGCAAGGCACGGAACATATTGTATCCATCAGAAGCCTTATACCATGTGCGAACACGGAACACAAGATCCTCTGCATATTCTGTAACATAGACTTCTGAATGTTGGAATGGATCATCCATGTTTTCAATACGAAAATCTATTGTTTTGACTGCTTCCCATATAGCTTCCTTCACAATCTGAATATTATTTGTATTCGCTGCTTTTATAACAAAATCTGCTGCAACAATTTCATTTGCAGTAAAGTTTTTGAATTTTCTTGTGCAGATTTCTGTATTTTGAACATAAATTCTCTCATTTTTGAAGGTGGTAATAACAGTGTAAAACAAACCAATGTCTGTAACAAGCCCAAGATGACCATCTACTTCCACAACCTGACCTACCTCTACGATTTTTGTGTAAAAAATGTAAAGACCATTAAGCAAATTTGTAAAAATCCCCTGCATAGCAAGAGAAATAGCCAAGGTGACACCGGAGAGAACTGCCAAAAGGCTGGTAACACGAATTCCTGCTGTGGAAAGTGTGGCTATTATAAGCACTGCTAGGAAGAAAATGCCAAGAAAACTAACAATAAAATTTCTAATCGGCTCGGACAAGTCCGACCTCTTCAACCCACGCCTTAATATTATTTTAAAAATTCGTAGCAAACAATAACCAACGATAAAAAACACGATCGCCTTGACTATGTGAGGATAATCTACCGTTGCTATTTGGACAAATTGTGAAAAATCAAAATCTGAAGTCATTTTTTTACCTCCATAAAAGTACCTAAAAATAAAAGGTGAGCAAATGCTATGTGCAACAAATGCTCACCTCTTTTAGCGTTTAACTAATTCTTTGAAGAATAGGACAGGAATAGCGTCTGACCATCCCTTGAAATCAACATACCGATAGCCTTAGCCTTTGCGTTAAGATTATTTTTGAAATCTGTAACTGTGTTAATTTTTTTTCTGTTAATTTCTAAAATAACGTCCTTTGGCTGAAGACCAATGCGTGCTAATTCTGAATCACCAGAGACAGAAAGCACAACAACGCCTCTAGATTCTTTCAAGCCTTGCGAAGTGGCATAATCTTTTGAATTTGTACGGACTTTGATGCCATATTTTTCGCCTGTTTCTGACAAGATGTCTTTCCCACTACTCTTACCTGTCACACCCGTCTTGGAATCCTTAATTTCTGCCAAGGTGACAGTAACAGTCTGCTTTTTACCGTCGCGATAGATTTCAAATGGCACCTTTTCACCAGCAAGGTGACTGCGAACGGCAAAAACAACGTCTTGATTATTTTTAATTTTTGCTGCACCAACCTTGACGATAACGTCACCAACCTTGAGACCAGCTTTTTCTGCCGGTGAACCACTCTCAATATTTGAGATAATGGAACCTTCCTTAACAGGAATATTGTATGCTTCAACCAAAGCTGGCATGAGGTTTTGTACCACACAACCAAGCCAGCCACGACGAACCTCACCATGCTTGATAAGGTCTTCCATAATCTGCTTTGCTGGGTTAACAGGAATTGCAAAACCAAGTCCTTGTGCGTATGGCACAATTGCTGTGTTTATGCCGACAACTTCTCCACGGATGTTAAGCAGAGGTCCACCAGAATTCCCCGGGTTGATTGCAGCATCTGTCTGCAAAAAGCCTTGAAAATTAATACTACCATCCTGCAATGTTCTGTTCTTTGCAGAAACAATACCAGATGTAACTGTGTTCTCAAACCCATGTGGATTACCAATTGCCACAACAAATTCACCAACTTCAGTAGCGTCAGAATTACCAAGTGGCAAGTATGGCAATTTCTTTACTGCTTCTTTTTCGCCATTATTCTTTGGCACAATCTTGATAACTGCCAAGTCAAATGTTGGGTCTTTACCAACAAGTTTTGCCTTGAATGATCTGCCGTCAAGCAATGTAACAGTTATTGTGTCTGCCTCTTCAACAACATGATGATTTGTCAAGATATAACCATCTGAATTAATAAGGAAACCGCTCCCCTTGCCACGACGTGGAATTTTGCGAATTTCTTCTTTCGGTTCAGACTTTTTCTCGCCTTTTTTGCCATTATTTTTTCTTCCACCACCAAAGAATGGGAAAGCATCGCCAAAGAATTCTTCAAAAAATGGATCCCCATCAAAACCGCCGAATGGATTAATTCTTCTAACCTTCTGTGTAATTATTGTCTCCACATCAATGTTCACAACTGCAGGAGAACTCTTTTTTACAATCGCAACAAAAGGATTTTGTCTATAATCAATTGGGCCTACAGGAGCAGACGTTACAGCATCAACCGACATTGGCTCTTCCGTCATTGCGGTCTCGCTAGAGGCTTCTTGTGTCTGCTCTGTCACACTTGCATTTTCCTCTGTATTCTGTGGTAACACCTTCGCTACAATTGGATTTTCTCTCACCCTTTGCATCAAAGATGAATCTGAATCAGCAAACTTCATTGCCAAAGCAGAACCACCAACAGCACTCGCAACAACAACGACTGCACAAAGCAATCCGCCTAAAATCTTGGGCAACAACCCAACCTTCGGTTTTCTTTTCCAAAACATTTTATCATCCTTCCTTTTCTTTATTTTTTACAAACTCCATTAACAGCATATATTACCACATTTTTTTTATTTGTGTAGATGATAAAAAGATATAAATATTTTTTTAGCTTTGAAATAAAAAGTCCTAGCTAAATTGCATTTATACAATTAGCTAGGACATATTATAAATTTTCTAAATTTGCTTTTTACTAATTTTGTTATTCTCGCAATTTCCAGTAAGGAAAAAATTACATAGCAATAAAAATGAACTACAAGAAACTAAACATACCCTTTAGTATTTGTTATAGCACTAATATTTATGTTATGTCACTGTTTCCTATTTAAGAGTTTAAACAAAGCAATATTTATTTAACAAAGCCTATGCTTGTCTAAATAAATCTTTGCTAGCAAAATATTGTTTAGAAAATTCATCCGCTGGAAGGTAACCATCCAATAATAATGAACGGATATAGATCCTGTTATAGAAGAAACAAAGGACAAAATTACCTACTCCAGATGTAATACATGAAGTCAATAAATTCAAAAAAGGACAAACAATAACAGTATTGTAGAAGAAACAAAGAACAAAATTGCTTGCTCCAAATGTGATACCTGAAATTAATAAATTTAAAAAGAACCAAACAATATCACCGCGAAGAAGTGGCACAAAAAAACCAAAGAAAAACATAGTCCAAGAAAATCCAGTAGGACAAACGCGAACAACTCCATTCTTTACTAATTTTACACACACAATCAACACCCCCCTTCAGCTAATTTAACTGGAAACTGCACAAATGCACCATTACACAATTAAAATTTCACATAATAAAAAACAATGCTATTTTAGTACCAAGTCGTAGATAAATTTATTGCTTATTTTATTTGTAGAGTACGTAAAAAATCTTATAAACCTAACTCCATTACTGGCACCAATCTTTCATAGTCCCACATATCTATTCTGTATATATTATCTGCCAGTTAGGGTATTCATTATACCCAAACACTTTCGATCTTAAATTGAATTCATTCCAATCTGTTCTTTCAAAATCATCTTTTGAACCCATAAAATTAATTTTACCGCTCGGGGCACCAGTAAATAAATACATTACACCTTCTCTAGGATTACTTTGTGGCTGGCAAATATTTATACCATCTTTTGGTTTGTAAACAGTAATTTTTTGTAGTCTTTTACAATTATGAAAACACCCTGCAAAGCCACCACCTTTTTCATATTGTGTACCAAGATATTTCACTCCGGAAGGAATCGTAATTTTTTTTAGAGATGTACAATTACGAAAAGCAACACTTTCTATCTTTTCTAGGCCTTGCGGAAATTTAATTTTGGATAGTTTTGTACAAAAGGCAAAAGCAGCATGACCAATCTCTTTTAATGTAGTAGGTAAAATTACTTCCTCCAAAGAAGAACAATTTTGAAAGGCGAAGGCTGCAATTTTTTTAAGACTATCTGGAATTATAACCTTTTCTAATATACAACATCCTGAAAATGCCATCACACCTAAATGTTGTAGATTGTTAGAAAGTCTAACCTTTTTTAGTGCGACATTATTACAAAACGCCAAATTATCTATTTTTGTAACAGCATCAGGAATCTCTAGGTCTTCCATTGCTTCATTGTGTGCAAATGCTACGGAACCTATTTTTTGTAAGCTTGACGGCAAACTAACTTTCTTTATCTTTGATTTTGGTTGAATCTTAGCGTTAACTTGTGGTATCATAAAACAACTAGAACCTACAGAGATTATACCCTCTCTAATTTCTACCTCAATATTTTCCTTTTTAAGATGCTCCCCCCAAGGTTTTTCATCATTACCAAAGGAAAAATAATTTGGCAAGGCTGTTACATTTGTCCCATAAGAATCATTTACACGAAAAATCAACTTATTTTTTAGTGAATCGTATGCCCACTCTAAGTCTGTACCTTTTTGATCTAAGCCTGGTTGCTTCACCTGTGCCCAATGTAACTTAGCATCGTATCTTTGTTGTTGTTCTTGTTGTTTGCTAACTACCGTTTCTGTATAAGCCATTTGCTCTAGTCCACAATTTTTTACAATAAAACTCATTAAATAAAAAATAATTAGTAAAAATATTGGGAATACACATCTAACTTTTTTTGAAGAATTAAACATTATTGCAAATCCCCCTCAACTTTTATACTCGTGACTCCGTCAGCGGTGTCAATGATACAACTTTGTATAAATTATAGCCCTTTTACGGGCTATTGTCAATAAAAGAATATTATTTTAGTCTTGCCAAAGTAAAGGACTTAGGGGGAACAAGCTATGATTGTTTTTGACAGACTTTGGCAAACAATGAAACAGCGAAAAATCTCACAATATAAATTAATAAAGGAATACCACATAAGCACAGGGCAAATTGATAGATTACGCAAAAACAGCTTCGTCAGCACCTACACAATAAACGAACTCTGCAAAATTCTAGATTGCGACGTGGAAGACATTATCCAATACGTCAAGGACCCTAATTTAAATTTAACTCAACAAGAATCAATAGAAGACAGATAACGCCTGAGGTTGAATAAGTAAAATCAACCTCAGGCGTTTAATTCTATCGTACATTACACAAAAAACAAACGAGCCACAGTATTCTGTGACTCGTTCTTAAAAAACTCCGGCGTCGACCTACTCTCCCACGAATACCCTCCGTAGTACCATCGGCGATGAGATGCTTAACTGCTGGGTTCGGAATGAGACCAGGTGGGTCCATCTCTCTATTAACACCGGAAAAC
>JAZLJR010000008.1:0-3339 GCA_045617925.1 Synergistaceae bacterium | reverse complement strand
ATTCGTAGAAAAAGCGTCCGCTTTTGGCAGATTTTGGGATATGCCTTCTTTATGTAAATGGACTCTATCGTGGCAAAGACAATTTAGGTAACCTTATGAAAGATTTTTGTTGCAATAACCCAGATTATATGTATTATAATACTATTAGAGATAAAACACGTCAGATTAAGAACATAGGGGAGGGATTTTCAATGCCTAGTCAATTAACTAAGGAACTCTATTTTGAGGATAGGAAAGATATGATTGAAAGAATTTTGAAAACTGAACATTCCCAAACAATTGAAGAGTTAGCAACAATTTTTGAGATCCCAATTGAAATAGTTCAAGAAATTGCATCAAATGTCAATTAATAAAACAAAAAGCTGGTAGGGAAACTTTCCTACCAGCTTATTTTTTATAGCCATTTCCCCTATTTCTTCGTATAAAAAGATGTAAGACAAATAACAAGGAGGAAATAACAATGGCAGAACTTAAAGATAAAGAATTAAACGAAGTAAATGGTGGTTACGATTCAAACTATGATATCATATACGAAAAAGATGGAGCTGAAGTAAATGATATCAAGGATGTTGGGGATTATGCTGCAGGGCTTAATTTTAAGACAAGATAAGAGAAAATCCAAATGGCTGAATTGTTTGTGTAATGTAAGACAACTGTAAAAAGTTAAAATCATGAATTTTGGCGGGCGCAAAACGTGCCCGCCATTTTATTAATATTGATTTATGATTTCAAAATACTGTATGATAGAAAAAAACAAAGGTTGGTGCAGATATGAAAAAGAAGTATTCACAGGGTTTGGTAATGGATCCAGAAACAGCGACACTCAAACCAGTTAAGCGTAGTCAATACATCCAACAGTGGATATATGGTTTTGTAGAGCCAGCAATCCTTAAAACTACAACTTTCATGTATGACAGTCCAATCAGAACCAAGCTTTATAACAAGCTTGCAACACCAAAGTCGCTCCCACGTGAAGTAGTTGTATCAACAGAAGCTGTATGTCGTTTCATTGATTTCATATACACTCAAAATTCTGGTAATGAATCACCACGCATGGCAGTTACTAAATGTGTATGTCAAACAGCAACCAACACTTTCAAAGAACCAATAGAAAAAGATATGGCACTCCTCTACACTGCGAATCTTTACTCTCAACTGGATGTAAAGCGCAATGGTGTTGGTGAACCATACCGTCTTATAGAAACAGCAGAGGAAGCAAAAGACATGATTCGCTACTTCGATGAGTGCGGTCTTGTGCACTCAATCCTTTATTGCCACAGCAGTGGCAAGTGGACCTTTGTAGTATGCAATTGTGATGATGAAATCTGTGTTCCAATTCGTGCATACAAGGCTGGTCGTAGGGATCAGGTTCTTGCTGGTCCTGAAATAGTAGTACAAGATTCAAGCAAATGCACTGGCTGTGGCAAATGTGTAAGCCGTTGCTTCTTCGGCGCAAACGAAATGGTGAATGGTAAATCAGTCCTTTATGCTGATAAGTGCCTTGGATGTGGCCTCTGTGCATCGACCTGCGAAGGTCATGCACGCACCCTCATCCCACGCCCTAACTATCAGCATGAGGATACAGTTACCACTAAAATCTTGCTTGGATAATTACTTGTAGCCATTTCTCCTATTTCTTCGTATAAAAAGATGTAAAACAAATCACAAGGAGGAAGAAACAATGGCAGAACTTAGAGAGAAAGATTTACAACAGGTAGACGGTGGTTTAAGCTACGATAATTTCATTATTGATCCTGGCGTTTGCATCTATCCAGATATTGAAATTGACACAGATAAAATTATGTATATGGATGTTGATACTATCGATCCAAATTTCTATCCTAATTGGGAAATTTTACCAACACCATAAAAACCAAATGGAAAAGGCGGGGTTAACACCCCGCCTTTTCCATTTGTATTAGCTTTCCATTAATTTCTAAAACCAAAAATTAATATTCTTGCATCTCATACACAGCTTCACTAAAAGCAGTGTTATATTGCTGCAATAAGCCAGTATCAAAATCACTACCTGATGCACCGTTAGGTAACCTTATGAAAGATTTTTGTTGCAATAACCCAGATGATATGTATTATAATACTATTAGAGATAAAACACGTCAGATTAAGAACATAGGGGAGGGATTTTCAATGCCTAGTCAATTAACTAAGGAACTCTATTTTGAGGATAGGAAAGATATGATTGAAAGAATTTTAAAAACTGAACATTCCCTAACAAATGAAGAGTTAGCAACAATTTTTGAAATCCCAATTGAAATAGTTCAAGAAATTGCATCAAATGTCAATTAATAAAAACAGAGCCCCGCAAGGGGCTCTATTTTCGTCTTAGTGCTTCTTAACAATTGTATCAAGGGATTTAGCGCTGGTAGCCAAAACAGCTACTCCAAGGGCAGCATATGAAAAACCACCGCAGAATCCATGGAAGAAATCAAAAACAGCTGATGTGTTTTGAGGATCAACAAAATTGATTACCATATTAATTGTTCCAAGAATAAATGCAATTATCAAAATTACATTAATAAACTTTATAAACTTCTTTTTCTCTTCATCCTTGTAATCTGCTACTTTAATTACAGTTTCTTTTAAATCTTTATCCATATTATTCTCGCCTTTCTTTTCACCATCGAGTATCTCTCGAAGGTCAACATTGTAATAATCCGATAACTCAATAAGAATTTCGATATCTGGAAGATTACTTCCTGTTTCCCAACGGGAAACCGTGCGGTTTGACACCATCATTTTTTCTGCAAGTTCTTCTTGAGTTATCCCTTTTTCTTTTCGAAGGTCACGAAGAAGCGCTCCTATTTTTCTTTGGTCCATATTTGGCCCTCCCTTCAACCACATATTAGCAAATGCCCAGCAATGACAACACGACACAAAGCGAGAAATGCCGTATTTTCAGCAACTAGACATGATATGTCTATCCATATAATACCATATTTAAAAATTCTTGTAGCCATTTCCCCTATTTCTTCGTATAAAGAGATGTAAAACAAATCACAAGGAGGAAAAAACAATGACAGAACTTAACGAGAGAGAATTAAACGAAGTAAACGGTGGAGTAGATCCAGCAGAATCAGATTTAAATGGCATTAAGGATTTCTTTAAAAAGATTGGCAAGGGCATTAAAAACATTACTAAGCCAGTACTTAAAACTCCTACAGCACCAGTTACTGCAACTTCTCCAGAGGAAGAATTGGGTGGCAAAATTATTGTCACTCCAACAGATGACGTAATTGATATAGACCTATAATTAGGAGGAAAAAGCAATGGCAGTACTTAATGATAAAGAGCTAGCAGAGATCTTTGGAGGAATGAAGC
>JAZLJR010000007.1:0-3559 GCA_045617925.1 Synergistaceae bacterium | reverse complement strand
TGCATTTTCCGCATAACCATTTATTCCGACGATTTCAGGATGAGACACATCGCCTAATATTACCACAGAATAGCCATTTTGTGAAAGTTTTTTTGCTTTTTCTTGTGCATTTTTTACAAAAGGACAGGTGCCGTCAACTACTCTAGCATTTTTTGTTTCTAGCTCTGCTTGCATTTGAGGTGTTATGCCGTGAGCTCGAATGAAGCACACAGCACCGTTTGGAACTTCAGATGGTCTTTCCACCACGATAAGTCCCATTTTCTCCAAGCGATGTGTTTCCTGTGGATTATGAATAGGAGAGCCAATGGCGTAAACTGTTCCATTTTGCAACTCTTCCTCAAGCGTTTTTATTGCACGTTTGACACCAAAACAAAGCCCTGTGGGGGAAGCTGTTAAGATTTCCAAATTATTCACCAGCTTTTTCTAAAAATTCTTTTGAAAGTTTGAGTGATTGCGTTATAACATCGTTTTCGGGGATTTCGTCCAAGTTAAACCAATGGGCAGGCTCAAAATGCTTAAACCATGTCATTTGACGTCTGGAAAATGCCTTTGTTGCACGGACGTCACCCTCGATTGCAGAGTAAAGAGAACGTTTCCCTTGTAAATATTCTACAATTTCTTTGTAACCAAAACCTTGAAGTGATGGAAGCCGAGGCGAGTAACCATTGTTCAAAAGGTAATCTACTTCTTCAATATATCCGGTAACAAATTGTTCTCGCACACGGCGAGCTATGTTTTTGTATAAGGTTTTTCTATCTCGCAAAAGTCCAATGTAAAAAATTTCGTATGGATTATCTGGTTTTGGCTGGTTTTTATAATGCCATGATAAAGGTTTTCCCGTTATGCGGTAAATTTCCAGTGCTCTCATTGTGCGGACAGGATCGTGTTCATGGATGCGGGATGCAGAAATCGGATCTAGCCTTTCCAATTCTTGGTGGAGTGCTAAAAGTCCACGCTCAGTAATTTCTGCTTCTAAATCACGACGAATATTCTCATCTTTTGGCAGGTCTTCATGTAGCGCACCCAAAAGTGCCGTGTAATACATCGGTGAACCGCCAATCAAAAGTGGTGTTTTGCCGCGTTTTCGTATGCGATCTATTGCACGCCCTGCGTCTTCTGCAAAGTCTGCGGCACTGTATATTTCGTCAGGGTCAACAATGTCAATAAGGTGATGAGGGATTTTTTTTCTTATGTGAGGAGGCACCTTGTCTGTTCCAACATCTAGCAAGCGGTAAACTTGGCGAGAATCAACAGAGATAATTTCTCCGTTGAGTTCCTCAACAAGAGAAAGGCTAGTCGCGGTTTTGCCGACAGCAGTTGGTCCAATTATTGCTATGAGTGGGATTTTGTTTTTCATATAATTTATCCTAACAAAAATTTCGTGTATTGTATCATAAAGTTAGCTTTTATGTATGATTTGTAAAAACTTTTGTGCTATACTAAAAAAAATGTTGGAAAAGGTGTGTAAGAAAATGAAAATATACATATTAAGTTTAGGTTGTGCAAAAAATAGAGTTGACTCTGAATGCCTCGCTGGAAGGTTGGAACAAGAAGGTTTTGAAATTGTGGCAAATGCAGAAGATGCTGATTGTGCAATTATCAACACCTGTGGTTTTATTCGCTCCGCTGTTGAAGAAAATATAGAAGAAATTTTGAATATGGAAGAATTGAAAGAGACAGCTCAATTAAAAAAAATTGGCGTTGTTGGTTGTCTCTTTAATAGATACGGTGACGATTTAAAGCGTGAATTTAAGAATGTAGATTTTTGGGCGAAAAGTGAAGACTGGAATAGCGTAGTCAAAAGCTTGAAGGGACAAACACGGGAAACACAAAATTGTCGTGTTCGTGGCAAGTTGCCTAGCAGTCCCGTTTTTTCTCGTTATTTGAAAATCGTTGAGGGGTGCGAAAATAAATGCACATATTGCGCAATTCCTTCAATTCGCGGAGGTCTCCGTAGCCTTACGCAAGAAACAATAGTAAGTGAAGCAACAAAACTTATAGAAACTGGGGCAAAAGAGCTTTGCGTTGTTGGGCAGGATTTGACAGTTTATGGCACGGATTTTGATGGCAAAAGCCATTTGCTTGAGCTTCTTGATAATTTGGAAAAGGCCTTGCCAAAAGATATTTGGATTCGTTTGTTATACCTTCATCCTGTGAGAGTGTCAGACAAGTTGCTTGAACGTGTTGCTCGTGGAAAACAGATTTTGCCATATTTAGATATTCCAATTCAGCATGCAGATGCAGAAATTTTGTCTGCAATGAACAGGGGACAAGATGCATCAGATTTGCTTCGAGTTTTCAAAACCGCACGCTCCATAAGACCAGACTTTGCACTCCGCACTACCTGTATGGTTGGTTTCCCTGGTGAGAAGGAAAAACATTTCGCAAATCTTTTGAAATTTATGGAGCAGGTGAAATTTGATAGGCTTGGTGCTTTCACCTATTTCAAAGAAGAAGGAACAGTAGCAGACACTATGCCACATCAGTGTAAAGAGGCTACAAAACAAAAGCGCCTTGCACGGCTTATGTTGCTACAAGAAAATATCTCACAAACACGTCAAAATTTGTTCATAGGAAAAACAATGAAGGTGCTTGTGGAAGAAGTAAACCTTGCTGAAGACTACGCATTTGCAAGGTCATATCGTGAAGCGCCGGAGGTTGATGGCGTAATAGAAATTCGTGGCTTGAAAAGTGCTCCTGCAATTTCTGCAGGGGACTTTGTTAATGTAGAAATTACAGATGCCTCACCGCATGATATGATTACAACATTGGTATTGTAATCTTGCTGTTATTAATTTTACCTCTTGTAATTTCTTGTTTTAAGTTTATAATTTGATTATAAAATATTGAGGAGGTTTTGTCTTATGAAGATATCACAACAGTTAGAAGCAAAATTAAATGCTCAGATTAACGCTGAGCTTTACTCGGGTTATCTCTATCTCTCCATGGCTGCATGGGCAGAGGCAAATGGCTTCGGTGGCACGGCAAATTGGCTCAGAAAACAAGCAGCAGAAGAGCAAACTCATGCTATGAAGATTTATGATTTTGTTTTCCGCAGAGCTGGTCGTGTTACACTCACGGCGATTGAAGCCCCACGCACAGAATGGAAAGATCTTGAGGAACTTTTTGCACAGGTTTATGAGCATGAGCAAAAGGTAACGGGCATGATCTATGACCTTGTTCGTGTTGCAAGAGCGGAGGAAGATTTCGCAACAGTTGAGATGTTGCTTTGGTTTGTGAATGAGCAAGTCGAGGAAGAAGAGGATTCGCTTGCCATCTACGAAAAGGCAAAAGTTGCAAAAAATCACACCTGCTTACTTTTCAAACTGGATAGCCAGCTTGGTGAAAGATAAAAATTTTATTGCTCTACGCAGAAAGTCCATTATTTATTAATGGACTTTTCTTTTTTTGAAATTTTGTTATAATCGCTATTAGTTTCTTTGAGGGATGTGAAACGTATGAAATTAACAAAAGAGATGACAAGTTGGTATGGGCTTGTCGCGACAGTAGGCACTGTCGGCAGATTTTCAAAAATGCCAGGCACTCTTGGCTCTATTGT
>JAZLJR010000006.1:0-38368 GCA_045617925.1 Synergistaceae bacterium | reverse complement strand
ATAAACAGCGAATCAGTATAAAAGATCCCTAAAAATCCAGCATAAACCAAGATTTCAAAAATCGCTATGCTTGGTGTAAATATGGATTCTTTATCAAGTGCCACTGACAAGGCAGAAGAAAAAAGTATCACAGAAAATAATAGGGCAGAGAAAGCACCGAATGCGTCCAAATTCACCGCATAATCTACCGCATTGACCATTCCAGCGACTAGCAAGGAATCTTTATTTACAAAGCTAGCAAGTCTATCTGGAACAAAACGAACCACATTCAGCCAAATGACAAAGCAAAATAGAAATGATATGAACATCAAAAATGTAAATATTTTCTTAAGCGTAGGTTGTGAAAAATAAATCCATTCTTTCCGCGAGCTTGTAAAAAAACGATTTCTAATTAGAAAGAAACTAAAAAATATTCCACTCATTAACAGAAATAAAACTGGATACCACGCAATTGGAATGTAAAAGAAGTTAAACAGATCCAAAATTTTCATAAGTTTCACCATAAAGCAAAAATAAATTTCGTGCCAAAAGCCACGACCTTGTAAGTATATTATTAAAACAAATTCCCGTCAATCAAAACTTGGCAAAAACACTACAGAAATTATACAACAATGCTCTCTTGAAACATACTTTAATCCTTACGGCTACTTTCTTGCTGTGCTCTGATTTGCTCACTTACTTCCGCTATGCTTAATTTTTCTTCTCTTGCAATGTTGGCGATGTCCTCATATTCATATTTTTCTTTTGTAACACCGTAACCAACAGAGATTTTTTTTCGCACTTTTCCATAATCCGTAGGAATAGTTTTTATAGAACGTGACATAGTATAGCGACGGCTGATGTTTTCACGCACGCCAAGTGTGGTTGTATGCTGAAAAATCTGACGAATCATTTGTTTTGAGTTTCGCGCATAGCACATAACCGTAAGTAAAATCCCGGGGCGAGATTTTTTCATCTGAATAGGAATTGTATAAACATCAAGTGCACCAGCTCTAAAAAATTGTTCCACAGCAAATCCTATTACTTCTCCTGTCATGTCGTCCAAATTACAACTTAGCTCCGTAACAAAATCAACATCAGCTTCCGTTTCCCCCAACATTACTCGGACACAATTAGTAACTGGAAAATCTTTTTTACCCATACCGTAGCCCATCGCACTGACCTGCATAACTGGCATTTCACCAAATTGAGAAACAAAATATTTCAATAACGCCGCACCTGTAGGTGTGCAAAGCTCTCCCGTAATTTTGCCACCATATATCGGCACATCTCGCAATATATAAGCAGTTGCAGGAGCAGGAACAGGGAGAATGCCATGTGCACATTTTACGTGACCACTACCAACATGAACGGGAGACGCAATAATTCTCTCAGGAGAAAGGCGGTCTATCAATAAACACACAGCTGTTATATCCGCAAGAGCATCCATCATTCCAACTTCGTGAAAATGAATTTCAGTCACTGGGGCACCGTGGACTTTGCTTTCTGCCTCAGCAATTATTGAATAGACTGCCAGAATGTCCGTTTTTATCTTTTCACGCAACGCTAACCCGCTAATAATATGCTCTATCTCGTGCATATTGCTGTGGTGATGTTGGTAGTGCTCGTCATATAATTCCTCAGTTTCTTCTGCTCCATTAACCTTAACAGTAACATGCGTACCACGTATTCCGCATTTAACAGATGTTTCGCTTGTAACAGTCACATTTGGAATACCTAGACCATTTAATTCGCTAAGAAATTTCTGCTTGTTTGGTAAAAGTTCAAGCAGGGCTCCTGTTAGCATATCGCCAGCAGCTCCCATGCTGCAATCAATATATAGTGTTTTCATTTTACCGCGCCTCCATGTGATTTATCATGCTTGCAAAATATCCAGCACCAAACCCGTTGTCAATATTTACGACAGATACGCCAGCTGCACAGGAATTTAACATCGACAAAAGAGCAGATACACCACCCAAAGATGCACCATAACCAACACTTGTAGGAACGGCAATAACGGGACAATCTGCAAGCCCACCAATTACACTGGCTAGTGCTCCTTCCATACCAGCAATAGCAATAATGACAGATGCAGTCATAATATCATCAATATGCGATAAAAGGCGGTGGAACCCCGCCACACCAACATCATACAAACGAACGACCTCATTCCCCAGCACTTCAGCAGTAAGTGCCGCCTCTTCTGCTACAGGAATGTCGCTTGTGCCACCAGTCGCCACTAAAATTTTTCCACTTCCATTCGGCTTTGGCATTTCACCAATAATACCTATTTGCGCATTTGAAAAATAATGAAGAGAAAAATTCTTTGCGATTTCTTCTGCTATAGCATAAGATAAACGTGTAATCAATATGGACTCTTGACCTTTTTCCTGCATTACCTTAATTATGCCTGCTATTTGTTCCTCAGTTTTACCAGCACCATAAATCACTTCTGCTACACCTTGACGAAGCTTTCTATGCAAATCGACCTTTGCATATTTAAGGTCTTCAAATGGCTTTGTTTTTATTCTTAATAATGCATCATTAACAGACATCTTGCCTGCCTTCATATCTTCAAGAATTTGCTTTATTTCAGTTTTCATCTCGCACCTCCAAATCAAGATAAACCGAGCTGTAATACCTTTTTAGTTCATCAAGTATCTCTTGCCTGTTTTTCAAAAGCAATGGAATTTGCTGCCCCGTGATTTCAATTTTTGCGTTTTCTCCAACAGTGCGAATACGAAAATTTGAAAATCCTTTTGAAAATAAATAATTTTCTGCTGACTCCGTTCTTCGAAGCAATGCTTCACTTATAGCCTGACCAGTAGAAATTCTTGTTGCAAGGCACGAATTGCTTGGTTTGTTCCATGTAGAAAGCCCCGCATCTTTGGATAAGCAACGAATTTTTTCTTTAGTCAGTCCGCATAGTCGCAAGGGTGAAAACACGGACAATTCATCAAGTGCTTTTATACCAGGGCGATCGTTTACCTCGTCAGATGCATTTGTTCCATCTAGCAAAACAGAAAAACCGTCAACCATAGCTTGCTTTTTTATAACGGTAAAAATTTGTTTCTTGCAGTAATAACATCGGTTCCACAGATTAGTTACGATATTTTTATCTGCAAGAATATCCAAAGATATTATTTTCATTTGCACATATAACTCATTAGCAAAATGCAAAGCATCATTCATCTCAAGCTGTGACTGAAAAGGCGATTTAGCATAGTAGGCACATATCTGTTTTGCACATTGTTTTGCCACATGAAGAAGATAAGCCGAATCAACACCACCAGAAAATGCAATTGCTACTTTTGGAAACTTGCAAAAAAATTCACGTAAAGTCATGGGACACCTCTAAAAATATAAAATGGGTGGATATGCAAACTGAGCCAAACCACCCATTAACAATCATTTTCTTTTGAATATTGCAGATTTGATAACACCTTTGGGATCTTTTACAAGCAAGATAACAAGCCAAATGACAAGACCTAATGCTACAATTGATAGCCCGAGGTAAAAATCATAAAGCATTTTAATGGGAGTTGGAGTAAAAAAAGTAACTCCTAGCTCTGCATAGCCAAAAGCAGCATCAACAAGCCACATAAGAAAAGCCCCCCAATACATCAGGCATAGAGTACCAAGTTGCATTTCGTTTTTTGAAGCACTCATATACCAAATGATTGTGCAAATTATTGCGGCATAAACAGTTATTAAAAGAACCATGCTTATGCTTCAACCTTTGAAGGTTTTAACCTATTCAATGCTCTCTTTTCAAGGGCAGAAGACACAGCAAGCATAGCAAACCACACAAAAGTGACAGAAAGCACCATCACAACACCATTACTTTCCATTTCTGTCAGCATATCTGCAATTCTGCCATTTTCCACAACAGTTAGAAACGGAAACGAGGGGACAATTTCACCGTGCCAAAAATGCTCAAAGGCTAGCAATGCAGAGCCTCCCCAAAGCATTTTATTCAGCCAACTCAGTTTTGTTGCAAAGCTAATTTTTGTAGCTACTGCCACCGAACCGTCAGAAAAAGAAAAACTCACAGTTTTTTCCTTTTCCTTTGATTTCATCACCTTTTCAGCTATCGTTGTAACGATAGCTTCACTAACTGGAACAAGAAAACATGCCATTTTTATTTTCCTCCTTAATTTCAGATGACTGTATACAAAAAGAAGGCATACAATTTCCCTTCTGAGAAACTGCATACCTTCTGTGTATACATATTCATCTGTATTTTACTAATTTTAATTTGAAAATAGACGCTTCTGCATCCTAGCCAAGCTTCCTGCCTGACGGCATTATCCTAACATTTTTTGCTTCATGTGTCAATTCAACTTGAAAAAACTCTCAAAATTTTTCGCCATTATACCTAAAAAAATATTGATACAAGGTTTTTCATGCATTTCGTTTGACTACTTAAATGTTTATCCGTCAAAATAAATTTTTAATTGTTTTTAATTTGCATAAGTTCTCTTAATACATTGTCCATCAATTTCGCCATTGAAAGGTCAGAGACACCAACGATAATGTTATCACAGTGATTAACTGGGATTAAAATACGTTTTGCCTTACTCTGCCCTACCGCCAATGCCATTGCAGGCGTAATCTCACCATACAAAGCATCCGCAATTACAATTCCAATTGGACCAACTATCACATCAGCACGGCGACAACCGACAACCACCGCATTTTCTCCAGTTGCAACATTATCAGCACCAGCTTTTATCATGGCAGATGTTGCCACCGTATTTGTTCCTACAGCCGTTATAACAGCAGTGGGGATTTTTTCTTTTATCGCTTCTATAAGTGAGCGTCCAATTCCGCCACCTTGAGCATCTATAACAAGAATATTCATAGAAAAATTTTCCTAATAATTCTATGCACTAGCAAACACGGGCACCCTGTGGCATATCTGTATCCAAGATTGTAACAATCGAAATATCTTCCTTTTGTTTATCTGGATTATCTGCAGCCAAAATCATACCCTTGCTATCTACCCCACGAATTCTTGCTGGCTTTAAGTTTGCCACAATAATTGCTTTCTTACCGACAAGGTCTTCCGGGGCATAGTATTGACGTATGCCAGACACTACAAATCTTTTTTCAAATCCCAAATTTAATTCCAGCTTATAGAGTTTGTCTGCCTTTGGCACAGGCGTTACACTTTCAATGAGTGCCACACGCAAATCAACTTTTTTGAAATCTTCTATTGAAATTTCTGCCGCCAAGGGTTCAAATTTAAAATTTGAATTTAAAATTCCGGCTGCTTTTGCACGCTTTTTTGCATCACGTTCAGCCTTTTCTTTTTCCCATTGCACAAGGTCAAGACGTGGGAAAAGATTCTCACCTCTTGCAATTGTGACAGGGCAATTTACCTTCCCCCATGCCCAGTCAATTCTTTTTATCGGCTCAATGCCCAGCTGTGCCGTCATCTTTTCCGCTGTATCTGGCATAAATGGCGCAAGCAAAACAGATACATCTCTTAAAACTTCCCAAAGAGTGCGTAGCACTGTGTCAAGTCTTGCAGCATTATTTTCCTTGCCAAGTTTCCATGGCTCTGTTTCATCAATGTATTTATTGGCACGAGAAATCAATTTCCAAAGAGTTTTCAATGCTTCATCAAAAGCAAATCTGTCAAGTTGCTCTTCCATCTCGTCAACCGTTGCTTCTGCCAAATTTTTTATCTCCGTATCGAGCTCCGTTATTTCGGAAAAATCTGGCAAAACACCATTCCTATATTTTTGTATCATCTGCAAGGAACGTGAAAGCAAGTTGCCAAGGTCATTTGCCAAATCGCTATTGACACGGCTTACCATAGCCATTTCTGAGAAATTCCCATCCTGACCAAATGGAACTTCACGGAGCAAGAAATATCTAAAACTGTCACGTGAGAAAAGCTCTGTCATTTCAAATGGATCAACTACATTTCCCAAAGACTTTGACATCTTTTCTCCGTCAACTGTCCACCAACCATGAGCAAAGACACGAACAGGCGGATTCACACCAAGAGCCAAAAGCATTGCCGGCCAAATCACACAGTGGAAACGGATTATATCTTTTCCCACTAAATGACGGACAGACGGCCAATATTTTTTCCATTTACCATCTTCCTTTGGAAAATCCATTGCAGAAAGATAGTTAATCAGAGCATCAAACCAAACGTAAATTACATGACGGTCGTCCCCTGGAAGAGGGATTCCCCACTTCAATGTTGTCCGCGAAATAGACTGATCCTTCAAGCCACTTTTTATAAAGCTAACAACTTCGTTATAACGCTCATGTGGCAAAATCGCATCTTTATTCTTTTCGTAGTAATCCAAGAGAGCATCTTGATATTTTGAAAGGCGGAAGAAATAGGTTTCTTCAGTCATTTTTGTCAGAGGGCGATGACAGTCTGGACAAGTATTTCCCTCTGCCATTTGAGCCTCAGGAACGTAGGTTTCGCATGGCACACAATACCAGCCTTCATACTCTCCTTTATATACATCACCCTGTGCTAAAAGACGACGAAAGACCTCTTGCACAACTTCCTCATGTCGTTTATCTGTTGTCCTGATGAAATCATCATTTTGTATATTTAAGGTTTGCCAAAGGCGTTTGAAATTTTGCACAACTTCGTCACAAAGTTCTTTCGGTGTCATGCCTCTTTTCTCTGCCGATTGCTCAATTTTTTGACCATGTTCATCTGTCCCAGTCAAGAAATAACTATCATGACCACCAGATGTATACCATCTGTCTAACACGTCCGCAGCTATGGTTGTATAGGCATGTCCAATATGTGGCACATCGTTAACATAATAAATTGGGGTCGTGATATAAAAAGTCTTATCCCTATCCATAATTTGCCTCCTGCTCTATTCAATGCTCAATATATATTTTTTTACCAAATTTTTTGCTACACCAAAGTCATCACATATCTTTTGAGAAATATCTTTTAAGGATGTCCCTTCTTTTTTCAATTTCTCTGCTTCTTCTTTCCACTCATCATCATCCAGTTGCACAACATTTGTTGCCCCTTCCACTATACAAACAAATTCACCCTTTATGTTATCAAGGTCAGCCGACAAATTGCTTAATATACCAGTAATTCGAGTTTGGTGAATTTTTGAAATTTCTTTTACCAAAACAAATTTGCGTTCCCCAAGAACCTGAAACAGAATGTCTAATTCTTTCTTGAGTTTATGTGGTGCAATGTAAAATATCAGTGTTGATTGTATTTTTTTTATTTTTTCTAGAGAATTTTTCTTTTCCTTGTCGGTCCCTGCCAAAAATCCAAAGAAATAAAAATTTTCAGTTGGGAGTCCGGACATAACAAGTGCCGGAATTACCGCTGTCGCCCCAGGCAAACAATCAACCTCAATATTATTTTCAAGGCAAGAACGAACTAGCGCAGCACCAGGATCAGAAATTCCCGGAGTGCCAGCATCAGACACCATTGCGATTTTTTTTCCTTCTTTGAGTAATGCAATTATTTCCTTTGCTCTAGCTCTTTCGTTTTCCTTGTAGCAGGAAATTAACGGCTTTGAAATATCATAATGATTCAATAACTGCAAACTGTGGCGTGTATCTTCACAGGCTATAATGTCAGCTTCCTTTAGCACCTTCAAGGCACGCAATGTTATATCGTCCAAATTGCCAATAGGTGTTGGCACAAGGGTTAAACTCATTTGTAAGCCTCTCCTAACTCAGATGTATCATGTCCTGTTTCATCCTTTACAAACAATGGTGGTAAAATTTTTACGCCAGTTTTCGCTCCCTTCATGGCAGAAACAAAACATATATAGGACTCTTTTGACGGCTTTGCATGAACTAAACGCAGCTTCTTTGCAGGCATTTTCATTTCCTCTAACATTGTCAAAAGCTCCGTCACTCTACCAGCATTTATGATTAGGTTAAATTTACCTCTATTACGAAGCAAATATTTTACTGCCTGTAGCAATGCTTCAAGTGAAAGCGCAACACCATTGTTAGCCAAGGCACGAGCTTCACTCACACTACATTGAACCATATTCTGCTCAAAATATGGCGGATTTACAACAATTCTGTCATATTCCTCACATTTGCCCCAACTCTTGTAATTTTTTACATCCTGCGCAAAAAAATTTATATCAAGATTGTTTAACCTTGCATTTTGTTTTGCAATTTCAACGAGATCGGTATTTATATCACAAGCTGAAAGGCTAAATCCTTTACACGCCAAGATTAGAGAAATTGCACCATGTCCCGTGCAAAGCTCTAACACTCGTTCATTTTTTTTCAAGTTGTCATTTTGCGTAAAATATGCCAAAAGCATCGTGTCTAAATTAACACGAAGACAATCAGAATTGCTTGGTTGTAAAATTTTTAGTTTTCCAGACAAAAGGTCATGTGTTTCGCAATCCAACATTATTATTCCATTAATCCCAATCGTCCAGTTTTACACCAACTATTTGCGAAAGCCCTGGCTCCTGCAATGTAACACCATAGAGCACATCTGCACCTTCCATTGTGACACGTCTGTGGGTCATTGCTAAGATTTGGCGCTCCTTCGCATATTCCTTTGTCAATTGTGAGAAACGCTTTAAATTCGCTTCGTCAAGTGCAGCATCAACCTCATCCAAAACTGCAAGTGGACTTCCTGCAACATCCATAGTTGCAAAAAGAAGTGCAATAGAAATAAGCGCCCTTTCACCACCAGAATACTGATTTAAAACCTGGCTCTGTTTGCCCGGAAGTTGTGCCTTAACTTCAACACCACAATTCCAAATTGTAGCACCATCTGTCATAACAAGATGTGCTTCTCCACCACCAAATAACTTTTTGAAAAGATATGTGAATTTTTCATCAACCTTGTCAAGTGCCGCAGTAAATTTTGTATATGCCATCATATCTGCATCAGTTATGAGGCGTTCAATCTCCGCAGCGCTATTTTCAACATCTGCCAAATCTTCACCAAGTTTTCCTGTTCTTTTTTCAAGAGATTCGTCTTCCGAGAGAGCTCCCATATTGACTTCACCAAGTCCACGCAATTTCCTTTCGTAATCTCTTGTTTGCTTTTTCAAGTCTTCTAGATTAAATTCTATTACGATATCCTTGCTGTAGGGGAAACGCTCATCCCATGTGTTTGTAAGGTCTATTATTTCCTGTTCATAATTAGCAATTTTGTCTTTTTTCTTGTTTAAATTTTCATTTTGTTGCATTGCAGTGTTTTGAGAAACTAGCAAACGTTTAGCAGCAAAAAGTCTAATCCGCTCATATTTTTTATAACCCTTGCTCGATTTTTCAAGTATGTCCTCAATTTTCTGCTTTTGATAAAACACATCAAGCCAGCTCTTGCCCATTCTAGCAAGATCAGCTTTTGACTGTGCTTGTGTGCTTACCGCCTCATTATATTCTTCTTCAAGATGTCTTATTCTTTCATTAGCTGAGCTGACTTCACGAACTGTTCTCTCTGCCAAAGCAAAATTTTTAGAGATCTCACTTGCAGCAAGCATTGCCTTTGCACGAGCTTTTTCTCTGTTTTCAATTAGTTCTTTGTCATCTGGAATGTCAACTTCTTCATCTTGTTCAGCTTCCAATTGAGCAATGTTATCTAATATTGTTATCCAATTTTTACCTTCGAGTTTCAAGGTTGTTAAAATTCTGTTTGTCTCAGTTTGTCTGTGCTTTTGTTCGCGTTCCAGTCTTTCTAAATCGTCTTCGGCCACAGCAATTTTGCCGTTAATTTCACGGACTTTTTTGGTAAATTCTTCCTTTTGCTCTGCAACCTTTGCTTCGTCTTCAGAAGACACCTTATACTTTTTCGCAAGTTCCTGCAATGCAGCATAGGAAGCATTAAACTTTTCCTCCAAGGCATCAACCTGCACCCTCATTTCGAGCGTTTTTCCACTTCTTTTGCTTCTACCACCAGAAATAGTTCCACCTGGTTGGAACACATCACCTTCAAGTGTAACAATAGGTGCCTTGAATCCTTCACGCACCAAACGCGTTGCAGTCTCAAAATTTTCAACTATTAAGAGATCACCCAAATTGTGTTCAATACAGTCTCTCCATTTATTGCTAATTTTTATAAGGTCAACAGCAAAACCAACTATACCTGCTTTTGGCAATGGATAAGACCTGTTTGGTGTACGTGGCTTTGCACGTTCAAGTGGCAAGAAGGTCGCAGTGCCTTCTTGCTTTTGTTTTAACCTGTCAATGCAAAGTCTCGCTTCATCAATTGTCTCTACAAATAGCTGAAATTGCCTGCCTCCAAGATATGCCTCAAGAGCAATAGCCAATTCTGCTGGCACATTCATTGCATCAATCAAGGCACACGGTTTTGCATCAATTCTACCAAGTTTTGCAGAAGACAGCACAAAGCGAACAGGGGAAGGATACATTCCCTGTTCCAAATTATCACGAGCGTCCTGCAAATCTGCCTTCAAAGAAGATGTTTGGCGCTTCGCCATTCCTAGTTTCGTTGATAAGTCTTGACAGAGAGCCGTGATTGCCATATGTTTTTTGTTTATTGCTTCCTGTTCGCCAGTTACCTTATCACGTTCTAACTTAAGTTTTTTGATTTCTTCATCTAATGTATGCCGTGTTGTTTCACGGAATTTTTCTTTTTCGTTTTTTGCTTCCAGTAGCTCTTTACCAAGATATGCGAGCTTGGCACGAAGTTTATCCAGCTCAGCATCAAGCCTGCCATGCTCTGTTGCTCTAGCTTCTCTTGCTTCCTTTACCCCTGCAAGTGCTTTTTCAAATTCGGCATAGACATCTTCTGCCTTTTTCAATTCTTCCTCTGCTTTTTTTGCATCTTCTCTTGCTTTGGATATAGCTTCCTGCGCAAGCTTTTGCTCTTCAAGCAATTTTTTTAAATCTTCTCTTGCCTCTAATAAATCATCGCCATTAGTTTTTATAATTGCTTTTGCAGAACGAAGATTCATTGCGGAAGCAAGACCAGATTTTGTCAAATTATCAAAACGGTTTTTGCAAGAATCTAACTCCTGCCTTTGTGTCTCTTGACCGCTAGTTGCATCTTCTATTTTTTTGTTAATGCTTGTGGATATACTTTTCCAGAAATTTTCCCAAAAGGCTGCACCCATACCATTTTTTATTTCAAGCTCTATTTCTTCATTTAGCTTTTCAATGGCTTCCTCTGCCTTTCTACGTTGTGCAAAGTAAAGAAGACGTCTATTTTCTTCTACCTTATCTGCAATTTCTTTAGCAATCAACGCCTTCTTGACGTCTTCCTTTATTTCTTCACGTCTATTCAAGAGCTCAACGTAAAGACCACGTAACTTTTCATATTCATCTCTGACGGTTGCAAGTCTGTCACTCGCTTCCATCCTTTTTTTTCTATAAATATCTATTCCAAAAAGAGATTCCAAACTTTGACGTCTTTCACTTGGGGATGCACTAAGAACTTCTTGAACCTCTCCTTGACCAATAAAAGCAAAACGAGTGCCCTCAAGCTTCCACTGATGTTTCACCAACTCAAGACCTGACAATGTATGACGAACATTATCGACAAAAAGTGCCGTTCCGCCATCCTTGCCTGTAACACGGCGGCGAATGGAGCAGATTTTGTCTTCATCACGCAGCTGCAATAAAACTTCCGCCTCATTTGCCTTGGTATAGGTTGGAGAGCCTGAGAATAACAAGTCACTTTGGCGGGAGATACGAATACGAGACGCACTCGTTTCTCCAAGAGACCAACGTAATGCGTCTAACAAATTGCTTTTGCCAGAGCCATTGGGACCGACAATCGCTGTAAAGCCTGGTGAAAGCTGAAGATCGTGAGGCTTCCCCCCAAAACTCTTAAATCCTTTTAGTTGTAAACGACTAATATACAATTATTTTTTCCTCTTTAAATAATTTTCTTTTGACTGTTCTACTTCCTCTAATGTGCCTGCTGTTAAAAGCTTGTAATTATCTTTTGGCAGATTACATGTCTCAACAAACAGGAGCTTTACACTAAATTCATTTTCCCAAGGAATTAGAAAATATTTCCTTATATAATTTGCAACTTCTGAATCACATTCAAGCAATAAGGCTTCCTTATGTGATGCAGAAATATTTTTTCTAATAAATCTTTTTATCTGAATAGCAATACTTCGTGGCTTTTGAATTACACCTTTTCCACCACAACAGGGACAGGTTGTGGTAAGAAGTGATGCGAGTTCCTTACGTTCTTTTTTTCTTGTAATTTGAGCAAGCCCTAAATTTGTTATTCCGTATAGCTGAACCTTTGACCTATCATCTTTAAAAATTGCTTCAAGTTGTTCAATAACCCGCTCCGCATCTTCACGAGAAAACATATCTATAAAATCAACTATTACTATTCCACCAATAGCACGTAACCTCAATTGCCTTGCAATTTCCTCACATGCTTCTAAATTTACCGCAAGAACAGTATCCGCAAGCTCATTTTTACCAATGAATTTGCCACTATTCACATCAATTACGGTAAGTGCTTCTGTTCTGTCTATTACGAGAAAAGCACCAGAAGAAAGCCAAACTTTTCTTTCAAGAAGCGAAGTAATTTCTTTTTCTATTCCATAAAGTTCAAATAGCGGTGTATTGTTATTATAAAAATTAACATCTATTGGTACATTGTGCAAATTGTCAGCTATAATTTTTTTTATTTCATCTACTGACGATTCATCATCTGTAACAATCTCATCAAATTGGTTTGATAAATATTTTTTAAGAACTCTTTCTAATAAATTTGACTCCTTGTAAAGCAAGGCTGGATGCGTAAGGTGAGCTGAAGCGTCTGTAATTTTTTGCCATCTGCAAATTAATTTGTCAATTTCACAAGAAAGGTCCGATTCCGTCACCTCAAGTGCCAATGTTCTTATGATAACTCCAAAGCCATCAGGACGAATTTTCGCTGCTAACTTATGCAGAATAACTCTTTTTGCTTCATCTGCGATATTTTTTGAAACCCCCACTGTTCTTTCGCCAGGTAGTAAAACTAAAGAATGAGACGAAAGTGAAATCTTTGTTGTAGCACGTGCAACTTTTCCCTTAACAGCAGGTTTAACAATTTGAACAATTACATGTTGCCCTTGGGTAAAGGTCTCATGTGTTTCTCCTAGGTAAAGAAAGGCAGTCTGACCACCACCTAAATCCAAAAAGGCAGAATTCATGCCCCTGACGATATTGTTTATTCTAGCTTTGTATATTGCGCCTATTGAGTCGGAACTTTCACCATCACTGATAAAAATTTCCTCAAGTTTGCCATTTGTCCTAAGGATAGCAATTCGTTGCTCTTCCTTGTCTATTAAATTTGCTACAATTTTTTTTGAAGAAAATTGCATTACTCTAACCCACTAAAAATTATGACCTTGGAACCACAATTTCATTTGTTGCTTCGTCAATTCTTCCAAGTACAGTCCTTGTCATTTTTATGTCTTGCCAACCTGCAATTATCCCACTTTCCTTGAACAATCGTACAAAACAGGATGCTCCAAAACGCTCAGGAAACAGAACCGTAAGGCAAACTACATTCTCCTTTGCCTCTATTCTTACCAAAGCATTTTCCGCTGTTAAATTATCATACAAAATCTTCTGTGCGTTTTCCGCTAGCACAACATCATTGAAAGCTAAATCATAACTTGCTACCTTAATTTGCTTCCCTAAAAGAAAATCATTGTGTATTTCAAAATAATCTAGCACGCGAAAACCGTCAGGAAGAAAATCGTTTACCTTAGCTATATTTTGCACGGTTTCATCTTCCACCCAAAAATCTGCAACCTCTGCTTTTCCCTCAACACCAATTGCTAAAGCAACAGAAAAACTTAATCTAGGATGAGGTGAAAATCCTTGGGTAAACTCAAGGTTTACACCAGCACGTTTCAAGCTACGAGAAAAAATAATTGGCAAATCTTGGTGATTTATGTAGGTAGCAAGACCACTTTTTGAAAAAATTATCCTAATTCTAGACATACTTTATCTCCACAAATAACATACAAACAAAAAAATCTACTTCTTGCATATATCTTGCCAACCACAAGCATTACAGCCATGCCTACAGTCTTGTGTTGTCTCTGCCTTGTATGCCTTTTCTCTTTCTTTCAAAAGAAATTCTTTTGTCACACCAACATTTATATGATCCCACGGCAAGGTGTCAGAGAGATTTATTTCCCCAGTATAAGCAGTTGGTTCAATTCCTGTTTCGGCAAATGCTTTTTGCCAAGTTTCAAAATTGAAATGTTCCGTCCAACCATCAAATCGTTCCCCCATATTCCAAACGCATTCTAAGACATCGGAAAGCTTATTGTCACCACGTGCAAAAACACCTTCCAAGAATGTTTGCTCTGGCTCGTGGTAAGAAAGAGATATATGTTTATTTTTTATGCTATGTTTTATGCGTTTGCCCTTTTCCCAAAGTTCTTCAATTGTAGCCTGGCGCTCCCATTGAAATGGCGTGTGCGGTTTTGGCACGAAGCCAGCAACAGAAACATTGATGTCACCACGGCGTTTGTATTGTTTTGCAATGCTATATGCTCTGTTGCAAATTTCCGTAATTCCCTCTAAATCTTCCTCAGTTTCTGTTGGGAGTCCCATCATAAAATAAAGTTTTACTCTATCCCAACCATGCTCAAAGGTCGAAGTCAAAGCATCATTTATATCTTTGTCCGTAACGCCTTTGTTAATCACGTTTCTCAAACGTTGTGTTCCAGCTTCCGGAGCAAAGGTCAGGCCACCTTTACGTAGTTTTTGTAAGGCGGCAGCCATATCAACAGAAAAAGCATCTACACGCAAACTTGGCAAAGAAAGACGATCCTTATCTTTTGCCAAATATTCTGAGAGTTTATCCAATGTTTCCTTCAAGCAAGACCAATCACAGGTTGCTAAAGACAAAAGCCCGACTTCGTCCCAACCGGTAAATTTTAGAAGATTTTCTATTTGTTGAAGGACACTTTTAGAATTTCTCTCACGAACAGGTCTATCTATAATCCCAGCTTGGCAAAAGCGACACCCTCTAGTGCACCCTTTAAAAACTTGCACTGCAACTCTATCGTGCACTATACTTGCGTTCGGTACAATCATAGTATTTGGAATAAATTCATCTTCCAAATTCTCTACAATTACTCTTGTTGCAGGTAATACACTATAACGTGGAACATAAGTTCCATTTATTTGGGCAATTTCTTTCAGTTTTGCATCGCGACTTTGCCCCTTCGTTTCCTTCAAAACTTTCATTAACCTTGGTAAGGTTATTTCACCATCACCAAGCAAAAAAACATCGACAAAAGCTTCAAGAGGAGCAGGATAAAGCGCACCAACGCCACCAGCAACAATTATTGGATCGTCATCGCCCCTTTCATCCGAGCGAAATGCAACATTAGCAAGCGACAAAATTGTTAAGATGTTTGTATAAGACAATTCATACTGCAATGTAAAGCCTATTGCATCAAAATTTTTCAAAGGCATCTTTGTTTCAAGTGACCAAAGTGGTAAACCTTCTTCTCTTATCACCGATTCGGCATCTACAGCAGGAGCATAAACACGTTCAGCAGTTGCGTAAGGCAATGAATTTATGAGTGAATAAAGAATTTGAAACCCAAGATAGCTCATTCCAACTTCGTAAAGATCTGGGAAAGCCAAACAAATTGTGGCAGCATTTTCCTTTTGTTCACAGATAGTTCCCCACTCATCACCAATGTAACGTGATGGACGTTTTACCTGAGACAAAACATATTTCAATTTATCAACGCTTATAGATTGTTGCACTAATTTTCTCCTTTATCTGCTACCACACTAATGCTTTGAACAATACCAAGCATAATAAATGTAACAAGAATACTACTTCCACCATAACTGAAAAGTGGCAATGGGATTCCTGTTACAGGAGCTAGCCCAACAGTCATCGCAATGCTTTCCGTCACAGCAAACCATATACAGGCAATTATCGCCACACACACATAACGTGCTTTTTCATCCTTTGTTTTTTGTGCAATATGTAAAATTTTCATCATAAGAGCTACATACAACAAAACAACAATAGAGCTACCTATAAAACCAAATTCTTCAGAAAAAATACTAAAGATAAAATCTGTATGTGGTTCAGGCAAAAAGTGCAATTTCCCTTGTGTTCCTTGCAAAAACCCCTTGCCAAAAAAACCACCGCTACCAACAGCTATGCGAGATTGTATAACATTATAACCTGCACCACGTGGGTCCAAAGATGGATTTATAAACACAAGAATCCTTAACTTTTGATATTCTTTCAAAAATGGCCAAAGAAGTGGAAAAGAGCCAAGTGCAATTCCAACGAGTCCCCAAACATATTTCCAAGGGATACAAGCAACAACAAAAACAGCCAAAAGCATCACAATATAGACTAGTGTGCTACCTAAATCTGGTTGGAGTAGTATTGGTAATATCGTCACTCCTGCCACCGATAGTGTAACAGCAACATCAGAAAATCGCCTAGGCGGGAAATTACTACACATAAACGCTATTACAAAAGCCCAAACAATTTTTCCAAATTCAGAAGGCTGAAACCGCATAAAACCAAGATTAAACCAACGATTAGCCCCCTTGGATGCATAACCTACCACAAGTAGCAATAAAAACATTGTCATCATAATGGCATACAAAATTGTTGTGTAGCGATATATTTCCCTGTAATCTAGCATTACTATCAAGAAATAAAAACATAGGCCAACAAAAGACCAGATTATTTGACGTAATAAAATACCAACCTGTAAAATTGACTGATCTATCAAAGCACACTGAGAATAGATGCTAATGAGTCCAAAAACTAAAAGTATAAGTGGAACAAAAAATAACATTTTATCTAATCTGTGCCAAAGATCACCTATGGACGAAAAATCTGTTTTCATATTTATACCCTGTTTATCAATGTTTTTGCCCAGTTATCAAATAAGATAGAACTTTGCCAACTATAGGGCCACTAACAGAAGATCCATGTTCACCAGCTTCAGCTATTACGACAACTGCATATTTAGGTTGATCGCTAGGGGCAAAACCAACAAACCAAGCATGGTCAGCTCCATGTGAATTTTGTGCTGTGCCAGTTTTACCAGACACATCCACCCCAAAAGCGTTTGCTCTAGTTCCAGTTCCACCATGTGTAACGGCATATAGCCCTTTCTTAATTGTTTCCAATGTTATTTGAGATATTCCCAGTGATTTTAATGGCTTTTTCTCGCCTTGCTTAATGTATGGAGTAACGAGATTACCACCATTTGCAATTGCGGCGTAGGCACGTAACACTTGAAGAGGTGTCATCAAGACATAACCTTGACCAATGGAAAAGTTTACTGTATCTCCGCCATACCAACTTTCTTTCAATATACGTTTTTTCCACTTTGGAGTCGGAAGCGTGCCAGAGGATTCACTTGTAAGATCAATACCAGTCTTTTCACCAACCCCAAATTGAGACGCAACATTAGTTAAAACATTTATACCCGCTCTATGGGCTAATGTATAAAAATATACATCACAGGAGTCTGATAAGGCTCTAAATATATTTTCTGTTCCATGCCCAGAATGCTTCCAACACTTAAATTTTGTTCCACCAAGCTCATAATAACCACGACAATAAATTTGCGAATAGGTATCTGCAACGTTTTTTTCTAACAATGCACTCCCCATTATTGCTTTAAAAGTGGAGGCGGGTGGGTAAGCACCAGAAATTGCTCTATTCATCATTGGGCGTTCAATATGGTCAGACATAGCAAGCCAATCTTTTTGTGTAATTCCCCAAGTAAGACTATTTGGATCATATGAAGGTGAAGAATAAAGCACCAAAATACTACCATCAGTAACATCCATGGCAACAACTGCACCGCGAAAATCTCCTAATAACTCCGCAGCATATTTCTGAGCCTCTAAATCAACGGTTAAAAATATATCATTTCCTTTGGTCGGTTCGTCATGAACAACATCCTTTATCTTTCGCCCCCTGGCATCAACCTCAATAACCTCTTCACCAGGTACACCAAATAAGTCATCTTCATACACGGACTCGATACCGTTTTTGCCAATCATATCTCCACCACGATAATTAGTCCCTTGACGTTTTTCCAATTCCTTATCACTAATTTCGCCAACATACCCTACAACGTGAACTGCAAATTTACCAGCAGGATATGTTCTCTTCCATGCCCTTACAGGAAATACGAGAGAATTTATGCTTTCATCTGAAATAATTTCTGCAACATGGGCAAATGTAAGATTTTTAGCCACTGTAATTGCAGAATAAAGCGTTGTATATTGCTTACGCATTTTTTCCTCTATGTCTTTTTCTGTAAGTGCAATTCCACACCGCGTCAAGGCTTCTGCAATGCGCTTCATATTATCATCTTTTAACAAAATATTCGGATAGCATTTTATGTCAAACATTATAACATTTAATGCTAGCGGATTGCCATTATGGTCGTATATATCACCACGCGGGGCACCGATACGAACGGAACGTAACCTATTATTTCGAGCCAAAATAACATACTCACTGCGGAAAAATATTTGGTAATATGACAAAGCAGAAAGCAACACAAAAGACAAAGCTAATATTACAACCCTTACAAGCTGAATACGCTTTGCCATCAAAAATTCTTTGTTAAACCTATCGTCAGAAGTCACTGCTTAAATTCCTCATAAACACAATACTAGCGATAAAGGAAACTAACAAACTCAAAACTATATTAAGTAATAACAATCTCCATACAGCTACATTTGAGGTAGCAAAAAACACAAAGTGAACAAACTCTGAAAATAAGAGCATAATAAAAACTAGCCAAAAATAAGAAACATAATTCCTCATATTTTGCGGAATATGCTCCCATATTGCTGTCGCAACAGCTAAAGCAAGACACCAAACCAATGAGGAAGCACCTGGAACATTGGTCCAACGCAAATCATAAAAAAAACCACCTACAAATGCCCATAGGAGTGTTTCGTTTGCAAGTGCATCATTAGAAAAATCTAGCATCATAACTAACAATAGATATGTAAGATATATATTAGGTACTATGCAAAAACCAAGAAGTAATACCTGTAACAAGTCTTGCAAAAGCCATATACCTATTAAAATTTTTTTTTGCATTATTCTTTATTTCCCAAAATTGTTTTATTTTCTTTATTCTGCGTTACAACTGCGACAGTATAAAGTTGCGTCAAATGTGCTCCTGCCTTTACATTATAATCCTTATAAAGTGTTTTTTCTGCCCCAAGAGAATAAACTTCTCCCACAGCTATTCCTGGAGGAATTGAACTACTCATAATGCTGGTATATATTTTCATACCGTTTTGCAATGTTCTGTCTATCGGTATAAAACTAAGAATGACATTTCCCTGACCATCACCCGATATAATTCCAAGATCACGTGTATCTGCAACAGTCACAACGTGAGTAAATTCCCTAGATGTAATCATCACCACGCGGCTTGCATGTGGATAAACATCTTCAATTTTACCAACTAAATAACCATCTGCAATTACAGCTGAATGTTCAGTCACCCCATCAAAAGACCCCTTATTTATTTCAAATTCCTGCCACCAGTTATTCTGACTTCGAGCAACAACATCTGCCAAGATATAACCGTCATATTCTGATTCAACAATTGGCAAACTGTTTTTCTCAACTGCCTCTTGCATAGACATAAGGTATAATTCCATTTCAGCTATTTTTTGATTCAAACTTTTTCTAGCTAAGAAAAAGTCAGTTAGAGATTCAAAACTATTCCTAACAACAACAACTGGTGTTTCAATGTAATTAAGTACAGAAACAAATACCCCAACTGAAATTCGCTTAACAGAAGGTGCAAAAGAAAAAAGCACTATAAAAGCAACAGAAACAACAGCACTAACTACACTATGAACCCAGTAGGAATTTCCTCTGGCAACATCACGCATTATAACTATCTACCGACCTTCTCAATTTCTACAGGAATTACATGTTTACCATTACTAAGTTCAAGAACTTTTGCTAAACCTTTCGAAACAGAATAGAATGGATTTTCAGAAACGTGAAATGGAATGTTAAGCTCTTGCGCAAGACGCCCTGCAAGTCCACGTAACTGGGCAGATCCACCATCAAGAATAATTCCGTTCTCTAGAATATCTCTAACTAATTCTGCTGATGTTGCTTCCAGCACATTGTGAATTAGTTCAACTATGCGCATAACAGGTGCATCTAAGGCCTTTTGAACATCGTGCGAAGAAAGATTAAGCCCTTCAGGAAGCCCAGTCACCAAATTTCTACCTTTTACATCCATAAAAAGTTCCTTATCGTTAGCCAAAGCAGTTCCTATATTTATTTTAACTTCTTCCGCTGTCACAGAGCCAATTGCAAATTTTCTATCCATTCTAAGCATAGTTTTGATCGCTTCATCAAAACTATGTCCAGCAATTGCGATACTATCGCAGTTTGCAATTCCTCCCAAGGAAATAGAAGCCACTTCGCAAATTCCAGCACCAATTGAAACAATCATGGTTCCAATTGGTTCCTCTACAGGCAAATCATTTCCTAACGCTGCAGCAATGGAATTACTAACTACAATAACTTCTTTTGCTCCCGCTTGAAGGGCAACATCAACAACTGCATTTTTATCAACTTCTGTAGAACCAGCTGGAACACTCACAGCAACTGTAGGTCTACTAAAAGTTCCAACAGTATTCGATTGTTGCATATATTTTTTTACCATTGAACACGTCAAATCAAAATCTGCTATAACGCCATTTGCAAGAGGAGAAACCAACATAAGCCCTACTGGCGTTCTGTCCAACATTTTTTTTGCTTGTGCTCCATAAACTAAAGGAATCCTATCTTGCCCCTCACCCCTAACAACAACTAGTGAAGGCTCATCGCAGATAATCCCCTTGTCCATTGAACACATAACAACATTTGCTGTTCCAATATCTAATCCTAACGCATTATTAAAAATATGTCTTCTTTTGCCGAACATTTTTATGCCTCCAATATAAAATTACTAGTCAATATTAATAATAAATTGATTATTTCTTTTCTCTTCGCCAATGGTAGTTTCCGGACCATGTCCAGGATATACTATTAAATCGTCGGGCAAGCAACACAGTTTTTGCAGTGATTTCTTTAACTCTTGATAATCTCCTCCTGGCAGATCTGTTCTTCCGACAGAGCTTGCAAAAAGAGTATCTCCAGAAAGCAATATGCTTTCATCTCCATCAGTCACACGGAGACAAATTCCACCTCTTGTATGACCAGGTGTGTGTATAACTTCTATAGACATATTACCAACATGAAGAATTTCTCCATCCCATAATGTTTTCTCTGCTGCCAAAAATGTAGAAGTTTGCCCTACAAACTGATCAGACAAGTTTTTGTTGGAGTTAGTTAAACAATCTGCATCCTTTTCGTGAATTGCCACACCATTTTCAGCTAGATTTCTCAAGCTTGCAAGGCCTGCGATGTGATCAATGTGCCCATGAGTAATAATTACCCAATCAATCGTTATATCATTATTGCAAGCAAATCTACCTAGTTCACTGGCATCACCACCTGGATCAACAAAAAAACCGTGTTTTTGCGAATCCCACACAAGGTAACAATTTGTCAAAAGAGCTCCGACTGGAAGTCTTTTTATTTTCATAAAGATCACTCCTTGGTGTCTAGCATAATTGTGACAGGTCCATCATTTATTAAGGACACCTGCATATTAGCTTGAAACTGCCCCGCAAATACATCAACACCTATATTTTTAACTTCCTGAATAAACTTTTCATACATGACACTGGCAAAATCTGCGGTTGCAGCTCTCGACCAACTTGGTCTATTCCCCTTTTTGCAACTAGCGTGAAGTGTAAATTGTGAAACAACCAAACATTGTCCTGCAACTTCTATCAAAGATTTATCCATAATTCCAGAATCATTATCAAAAATTCTTAGATTACACACTTTTCGTGCCAGCCATTTAATATCAGCATCTGTGTCACATGTTTCTACACCAAGTAAAACCAACAATCCATAATCGATAGAAGAAATAATATGTTTATTAATGGTAACAGAAGCTCCTTTTACTCGTTGAATTAACGCTCGCATTCTCGTTTTACCTCATAAACCCCTGGTATGCCATTTAAGGCAGCAATTACTCGATAAAGGTGCTCTAAATTTTTTACTGTAATTTCTGCTACAATGAATGTTCTACTATGATTTACAACACTACTACGAACCTGACTAACCATTGCATCGTTCAATGAAAGAGCATTAACAACATCACCCAACAATGTCTGTTTTGCCACACCATCGATAATTAAATTCAGTGCATATCTATCCTTTGTCGCATTTCCCCAAGAAACAGGGACTAACCTTGAAGCATCTCTATCTTTCAAATTTGCACAGGACTTTCTATGGATTGCAATTCCTTTATTCTTGGTCACTGCTCCACAAATTTCATCACCTGGAATAGGCTTACAACACCCTGCAAGCACAACAAGCACTCCTTTAGCACCCTCTACTATAATCTCAGTGTCTAGATTTCTTTTTATCGGTTGCGTGACAGAAACAGGAGTTGTCTTTTTATCCTTTATTGTGGACACTCTACCCCAAATAGCTGATGTAGCGTGATTTCCGTCACCGACAGCCACATAGAGTTCGTCAAGTGATGCATAACCAAGATCACGTGCTACCTGGTTTAATTTAGCAGAAAACTTTTCAAGTGGATCAGATTCATCAGGGAAACGTTTTTTAGCTTCTTTTAGCAAAAGTTCTTTACCACGAGTGTACCTTTCTTCCCTTTCGGCTTTTTCCTGCAAATTAAACCACGAGCGAATTTTGGATTTTGTACGTGCAGCCTTTACAAACTTTAACCAATCTCTAGAAGGATGCCCCTGCGATGAAGTCAATATCTCAACTCTATCCCCATTTTTTAGCATTTGATACACGGGGACAATTCGACCATTCACCTTAGCACCTATACACTTGTGTCCAACTTCCGTATGTATGGCATAAGCAAAATCGACTGGTGTAGAGCCATAAGGCAATCCCAGAGATTTTCCCTGTGGCGTAGAAACATAAATCGTTTCAGAAAGTAAATCTGTTTTTACTGAATCTGTGAATTCTGTTCCAGCTTTCTCTTCAGAATCGCTAATTGCTTTTTCAAAGCCTTGTCTAATAAGATCGAGCCCTCTATCCAGAGTATCAATTCTTCCTCCGCCTTCTTTGTAATTCCAGTGAGCGGCAACACCATATTCAGCCAAAAGATTCATTTCTTTTGTTCTTATCTGTATTTCAACAGTTTGCCCCTTTGGACCTACCACCGTAGTATGAAGGCTTTGATAACCGTTTTCTTTAGGTTTAGATATATAGTCGTTAAATTCACCATCAAGTGGTTTCCAAAGCAAATGCACAAAACCTAGGACAATATAACATTGTGCAACAGTATCAACAATCACACGAACTGCTAATAAATCATAGATTTGATCAAATGAAATGCTTTTCCTATGCATTTTTTCATAGGTACTGTAAAGCTGTTTTGGACGTCCTTTTATATTACAGTCTATTTTTTCATCTTCAAGACGTTTTTGCAACACACTTATAACTTCTTTTATCACACTTTCCCTCTCAGGAAGCTTTTGTGCTATGCGTCGTTTTATGTCATAATAAGCTTCTGGATCAAGGATTCTAAAAGATATATCTTCTAATTCACCCTTGATTTGATACAAACCAATTCTATGCGCCAAAGGTGCATAAATTTCCATCGTTTCTCTAGAAATTCGTATCTGTTTGTCCCTGCGATGAGATGAAATTGTCCTCATGTTATGAAGTCTATCCGCCAGCTTGATGAGAATTACACGAAAATCCTTTGCCATCAAGACAAACATTTTTCTAAGGTTTTCTGCCTGATATTCTTCAGTAGAATTAAATTGGTGTTTGTCTAACTTTGTAACACCATTAACGAGGCTAAATACTGTTTCACCAAATTGAGCTTTAAATTCTTCTTCAGAAAAATCTGTGTCTTCCAAGATGTCATGCAACAATGCTGCAATAACAGTTTGTATATCGGCTTTTATTGAGGCCAAAATTACAGCAACTGAAGCAGGGTGAATTGAATAAGGTTCACCGGAATGTCTAACTTGAGCCCCATGCCTCAATGCCATAAAGACAAAGGCCGATCCCAACATCTGCATTTCTTCTTTATTCAGATAAGCTGATACTTTGCCCCACAGCTCTTGCCAAGCTCTTCTTAATGCAACAATTCGCTGAACTCTAGGAATCTGTTGCCAAAAATTCTCCATCATAGCTTGCATTTCATCGTCCTGCTTGGCAAAACTAGTCAAGCTTGAGATATCGCTTATGTGATGATTTCTAACACTAATTTGTTTATTTGCCTTATGGTCAATGTCTTCCATTTTCATCTCATCATTTTGCATTAGTCAATTACCAACTTTTCTAAAACAAACTGTATCCTTGGAATATTTCTCCATGTATCTACGCGTGGTTTGTATATGAAACCAATAGGTTTCACCTCATCATAAAATGATGGCGCTACACCAAAAGCTAATATACTAACACCTGATTTTTGTATTTTAGAATGTCTCCCATTGTGCCCAAGTTCAGATATCAGTTCATCCCCCGTCATTGGAACATAAAATGAAGGCAACAGATTGTCTATGCCAAAAGGACCAAGAGATGACATATCATCCCAACAAATCTTGTCAAATTCTTTTGGATCCCACAAAATTACATTCAAGCTCTCTTCGCTGGGGACAAAGGTCGACAGTGCTTTTTCCAATTCATCGCGCAAATTCTGCCAATTTTCTGGTAGCACAGAAAACCCAGCAGCTAGTCTGTGTCCTCCCCAATTTTCAAGAAGTGGTGCAAGTCCTTTCAGCACACAAACTGCATCTCCCCCTTGTGGCATACGCAATGTTCCTCTCATTACCTGCCCTACATTTGCAACAAGGGCAACTGGGGCATTCCGTTCCGCACAAACCCGAGAAGCAACTGAAGATAACACACCACAATACCAAGTATCACTAGATAGAACATATTTATAGTTATCAAAAGATTCTTGTCTTATTTCTTCTATAATTTTTGTTGAAAGATTGCGTCTTTTTTGATTCAATGTCACCAGTGTTGAAGCCGATTCTTCAACATTGCCTATGCCACACATCACTTCAACTGCTACATCAGCAAAATACAGTCTTCCGGCAGCATTGAGGCATGGAATTATCTTCATTGACATATCTTCTGTATCTAACCATTCAAGAGAAACGTCAAGGAGGCTCATCAATGTTCTAAGCCCAATTCTCTCAGTATGCTTCAATTGTTCTATCCCTTGTGAGACAATAGCTCGGTTCAAAGGAGAAGACAAAGGCATACAATCTGCCACAGTAGCCAAGGCCACCACATCTATCATGCTAAGCAACTTTGCTTTTGGTAAGAGGTTAGTCTGCCATATCCAAGCCCAAATAACGCTAGTGGCACAAAGTTTTTTAGCATAGTCATCACCATTTATCTGAGGATTTACTATCGCATTAGCATTAGCAGTATTGCCCTCAACCAGATGATGATCAAAAACGACAACAGGAATATTCGCAGATCTCAAAACATTTATGGCATCACAATCTTGTGTGCCACAATCTACAACTATCACCAAGTCACAATTTAATTTTGCAATTTCGCGAGCCACATCTTCGTGAAAACCGTAGCCCTGCCGAAAACGATGAGGAATATAGAAGCGAACTGACGCTCCACGAAAAAGCATAAGATCCATAGCTACGCTTGTAGCTGAAATACCATCTACATCATAGTCCCCATACACAACAACCTTTGCACCTACAGAGACATTTTTTATAACTTCCGCAGCTTGCAAAGTTTGTTTACCAATACACAATCTATCAAGCAAATCAGATAAAACAGGTTTGTTCCAAGCTAGTGCGTCTTGCAGAGGCGTTTGCACTCTAATTCCTTTTGTTTCTAAAATCGTAGCACAAAAAACAGAACAGGAAAGCTTTTGAGCAAGCTGAAATGTTGTGTCGTTAGGTTCAAATATTGTTAAATTATTCTTCTTTACACAAGGGACCACAACTAAAAGCGCCTAATTAGTTCCTTGTGTTTCCGTAACTTCCAATGGGTTAGCAATTGAATTCTGTTTCAATGTATCAAGCAAAACCTTATTAGCACCTTCGAGTTGTCTAACTTCTGCTACTCTCTCTGCTAATTCTTCTTTATATTTAGCTCTGTTCTCAAAATAAGAGAATATTGAGAAGAACCACATAAGTGCCGCACTAAAAGCAAAAATAGCGACCTCATAAAGCCCCTGTGAAAAAGAAAAATTAAAGACAAAGAAGCGAACATTCACGATAGCAGAGTTTTGAAAAACGTAAACAGCTGACAAAAACATAACTGCAACAAGTGAAACAAAAAAACTTTTCATTTTTTACATCCTCCGATATTTTCTCATGTAATGTGTATGATACAACAAAATTCAGTTTTTGGCTATTTTTTATTTTATTCAAAACATAAAATTGCAAAAAAATATACAGAAAAATACCACAGCAAAATACAACATTTTTATAAGCATAATAGCCGTCTTAGAAGCATATGCTTCATACTATACAAAAAAACAAGGAAACAGGTGTCTTACGCCTGTTTCCTTGGTCTCTATAAAAACTAATAAAATAGTAAACTATCTCTTTAAGAAAATCATTCTATCTTGCTTTGGTAGGTGGAATTCCTTACCAATCTTTGTAAGCTTTTGAATGAAAAATTCCTTATTGGTTGTTGCCGTATTGAGTGCTTTTTTGCCAGCAAAAGGATAATACTTGTCGGCAGCGCTTGCAGTCCAGTCTGTTGTAGCAAGTTTATATGTTGCCTTTGGATCTACTGGGACAAACTTACCATCCTTTAATATTTCTATTTTTACGACTCTTTCGCCAGGAAACTTGACATTGTTGTTGTTGTCAACAAGAGCAGGTTTCTTAGACATGTCATAAGTAACACGGAAGCCAGAAATTTGCATGAAGCCACCACCTGGTGTACGAAGCTGTCCATCAAAACCATCATTCTTGTAAACATAAGCAGAAGCAGAAACTTCCATAATCTGCTTCAACTCTTCTCCTGTAATATCTACAATGCAAACATTGTTGCCAAAAGGAAGAATTGTATTCATTGTAAGAGCACTCACAGGACCTGGATCAAGTGTCATTCCACCACGAACACCACCTGCGTGCTGGATTGCAATGTCTGTTTTTGCTCCCTCTCTCATAGCATCTGCTATCATACCACCAATTGGAGATTCGTTAGATCTCGTCCATTCCTTGCCAAGATTGATAGGATCAAGGCATGTAGAAATTGTAACACCAAGTTTCTTCTCAAGCTCAGCCTTAAATGGCTCGAGATACTTCACAATTTTTTGATTCTCTTTGTATTTTGCACCAAGTGGCTCCAAATGCCATTTTGATTTAGCGAGGACAGTCTTCCCCTTTTCTACACAAAGGTCAAGCATACCCATATTTTCTGCATAACAACCTGTTTGTGTAATAATGACATCGTTGCCATCTGGGTCTTTTCTTGTTGTGAGTTCGTCAACCTTTGTATGCGTATGTCCACCAATAATTGCATTAATACCGCGAACACGCTCTGCAAGCAAAAGCTCTGTCTCATAGCCAAGGTGCGTAACTGCAACAATCATGTCGCAACCTTTTTTCTTGAGTTCGTCAACTGCCGCTTGAGCAACCTTTACTGTGTCCTGATCAACTGTAACAAATCCTGTTTCGCAGATGTGGCTCGTCGCTGTCAGCTCTGTTGTTGTCATACCAAATAAACCAACCTTCACTCCACCTTTAGTTTTGATAACGTGGGTGCGTTTTACCTTTTTATTCAAGGCAGGATCCTTAAATGTCAGGTTGCTTGAAATCATAGGATACTTGAGAATATTCAAGAAACGAACAAACTCCTCACCACCAGCATCAAATTCGTGGTTACCAACAGTTGTAAGGTCATAACCAACCATGTTTGAAGCTGTAGCTTCAGGAGTGCCTTTAAAGTAATAATAAAAGAAGCCTTCCGTAAAGTCGCCACCAGAAACTACAAGGGTATCGCCCTTATATTCCTTTTTTGCGATATCAATTGCCGTGCGAAGTTTTGCAAAACCGCTGGAAATTTCCTGTGTTTTTGCATTCTTCCCTGAATAGAGGCGACTGTGCATATCGTTTGTTGACAAGAACTGCACATTTACTGCCAAAGCAGGTGAAATAAAAAACATCAACAATGCTACTGCTAAAACAACTTTTCTTTGGAACCTCATAGAGTTCTCCCCCTTAGTGTGATTTGTATTTTGCATGTCCTTAAGGCAGAAATACCAATGTTCTAAATAGCTTCAAATCAGCCTCCGGTATGCTAAAAACAACAGAGTAATTTTATCATACTAAAATTACTCTGTCAAAAGTTTTTATTCGTAAATTTTTACCTGTTCAAGAAAATCATTCTATCCTGATTTGGTAGATGGAAATCTTTTCCAATATTTGTTAATTTTTGGATAAAAAATTCCTTATTAGTAGTTGCGGTATTTTCCCACTTTTTACCAACAAATGTATAGTATCTTTCTTTAGGCGTGGCAGTCCAGTCTGTAGTAGCAAGCTTATATGTAGCATTTGGATCTACTGGAACATATTTACCATCCTGCAAGATTTCAAGTTTTATAACTCGCTCGCCAGCAAACTTTACATTGTTTTCATTGTCAACCAGTGCTGGTTTCTTAGAGAGGTCAAAGGTAACGCGAATTCCTGAAATCTGCATAAAACCACCACTAGGTGTACGAAGCGTTTTATCCACCGTTTCACCTTCGCGACGACAAGCAGAAGCAGAAACTTCCATAATATCTTTCAACTCTTTACCAGTGAGTTCAGTCACCAAAATCGTGTTACCAAACGGAAGAATTGAGTTAAGGCTTAAGGCACTTATTGGACCTGGCGGAATAATCTTTCCGCCACGAATTCCACCAGAATGTTGAATAACTGCGTCAGCTTTTGTTCCTTCTCTCACCGCATCTGTAATCATGTCACCAAGAGGAGATTCATTTGATCTTATCCAAGCAAGTTCAAGGTTAATAGGGTCAAGGCATGTAGATATCGTTGCACCAAGTTTTTTGTCAAGCTCTGCCTTGAAAGTAGCAAGGTATTTTGCAACCTTTTCGTTTTCACTATACCTTGAATCCACTGGTTCCAAAAGCCATTTGGATTTTTCTACATTTGTCTTACCTTTTTCAACGCAAAGATCTAGCTTCCCTAAGTAATGTGCATAGCAACCGGTCTGCACAATTATTACTGGATCACCATCTAGATTCTTTCTTACTACAAGCTCCTCAACCTTTGTATGACTGTGACCACCTATGATTGCATTGAGTCCGCGCACATTCTGTGCTAATTTTAAGTCGTCATCATATCCAAGGTGAGTAACAGCAACAATCATATCACAGCCATGCTTTTTTAACTCGTTAATTGCTTCTTGTGCAACCTTAAGTGTTCCCTCGTCCTGTTCGACAGATACAAAACCAGTCTCACAAATATGGCTAGATTGCACTATTCTAGGGGTAGTAAGTCCAAAAAATCCTACCTTCACGCCACCATTGGTCTTGACGATGTGGGTGCGCTTTATCCTTTTATTCAAGGCTTTATCCCTAAATGTAAGATTACTTGAAATTATCGGATATTTGAATAAGTTAAGTAATTTTACAAATTCCTCTGCGCCACCGTCAAACTCATGATTCCCTATTGTAGCTACGTCATAACCAATCATGTTGGATACTGTAACTTCAGGAACCCCCTTGAAATAATAATAGAAAAATCCTTCAAAGTAGTCGCCACCACAAACCACAAGTGTGTCACCTTTATACTCCTTCTTGGCGACATCAACTGCGGTGCGAAGTCTTGCAAAGCCCCCAAGTATTTTCGTCGTTTTTGGGTCCTGCTCTGAATAAAGACGACTGTGCATATCGTTTGTTGACAAAAATTGCACATTTACAGCCAAAGCCGGTGAAACAAATAACACTAACAATGCTACTGCTAAAACAACTTTTCTTTGGAACTTCATAGATTTCCTCCTCCCTTCTAGCAATGTGCGTTTTGCATCTATTGAAAGTACACAAAAACAAACAACAAAATAATTTTAGTACAAGAAAATCACTCTGTCAAAAAATTTTACTGAATAATTTATTTTTAGCTCTGCACTAACTTATATATTTTTCTCTATGTAAATTTCTAATTTTTTACTTGTTTTTTTATATAATTTGTGTTATCAATTTTCGCAAATTGCTATCAAGAGGAAGTTGCAAATGGCATCTTTATTACACTTAACGGAATCGCGCAATGTTCAAAGGGAAATTCAAGAAAAAAAGCGTATAGTAAATGAGCAGATCTCAATATTCAAATCTATTTCAACTATTTTCTACATTGCTATTGGAGCAAGTTTTTTGTGCATTGTTTATATTCTCTGCTTCATTAACACTCCAAATTTATCAGGACTAAAAACACATCAATCGTCATCTATCCACCCAAAACAGGATATAGCATCAATAAAAACAATAGAGGACAATACAATCTTACAAAATTTAGCTTTAGAAATTGAAGAAAACGAAACTTGCTTACTAAAAGACCCACATATATCACAAGAGAAGCTCCTTTCTAATGGGCGTGCTATATATGCTTCCCCGCCACATGTAAGCTATAAGGGATATTATTTTGATGCATCAACAAAAACCGCAATAATTGAAGTTGCTAATAGCACAACGCAACTTTTTATAAAGGAAAAACAAAAATTTTATTCTGGCACCGCTTTGTTAATCAAAATCACAAAAGAGGAAATTATTTGGAAATGGCAAGGAAATCTTTATGTTACAAAAATAGGCTAAAATTACTTTTACACTTCGTGTGTTGTTTTCTGTTTATCTCTTTAATTTTTTCTGCCAATATCTCTAAAGCAGATGAGCAGGCAGAAGTGGCAACCAACACACCGACAATTATATATGGCATAAAAGTAACGCAACATGGTGCAAACCAGATGTTGTTTGAAATTGCGGGAGAGAATTTACCAAACTTCAATATAAACGACACAGAAAATTTTTTAGAAATTTCACTGACTTCACCTGGCGCACATATTATTTCAAAAGAGCCTAAAGATGGCGATTCTTCATTTCTAGGTTTTTCGCGAATCAATATTTCTGATAAAGAAAAGTTCACATTCTTTTCTCACATTCCTCTTTGCCCGCGCATTGATATTTCACAAAATGCTAACACACTCCTTTTCAAATTTGTATCTAATCAAAAAATCATTGTAAAAAGCCACAAGGGAATAGAAGGAGGCAGATTACTCCAATTTTACATTGAAAACGGGACAAAACTACACGAGCCAGATGCACGTATAAAAAAACAACGCCCAACAAGTAGCAACGATCCAATAAATAATAAAACAAAAATTTCATTGGATTTCAGGCAGATTTATTTGCACGATTTACTTCGTTTTATGGCTGGCAAACTAAAGCTAAATTTCATGGCAGACTCGGAGCTCCCTAATCCAACGTTATCCCTAAAATTTGATTCAGCTCTCTTTTGCGATGTGTTTTCCTTCCTAGTCAATACATATAATATTTCTTATACTGTCGTAGGCAAGACGCTAATAGTAGGCACAAAAGAAAATGTTGCTCGCTCCATGGGGGGATTTGTTGTTCAAGAATATCCAATATATTATGCCAATGTCAAAGATGTTATTGCAAACTTAAAAGAAATGTTTGACCTTAAAAATGGTATAACAATAAACGAAAGATTACACACTTTATACATTCGCGCTACTCACGAGGATCATGTCCAAATTTCTGATATGATAGCTCGTCTTGATAAACCATCCAAGCAAGTTATGTTAGAAGCACGCCTTATAGAGGTAAAAGATGACGCAGAACAGGAAGTTGAAAAGTTGGTTAATATTGTGAATAATGGTCTTATTGCTTCTTTTAGCAACAATGGGATTTCTGCAAGATACACAGATTACGGTGGTGGTGTCGTCCCAAACGTAAACCCTACTGGTGAAACCAAACAAGGGCAGCTCCCAATTGTATCAACAGACACAATGCTAAACACACCTACAGCTGTCGTTGACCACGCAATGCAAATGATAGACGCAGGACTTCGTGCAATAGAAACAAAGGAAAAAGGAAAAATTTTAGCAGCTCCATCCATTGCAACAATCAACGGGAAAAAGGCTGTGGTAAAATTGACGCATAATTATCTTTATCAAACAGGTGTTGACAGAAGTAGCAATCCACAATTTAGAGAACAAGAAACGGGGCCTATGCTAGAATTCACACCAGTTGTAGGAAACGACGGCTACATAACGATAACGATAACAATAAAATCAGGAGACATTGTAAAATTTAGGACATCTGGCATATCAGAAGTGCCTGAAACAGCAAATCGTGAAGCCACAACACAAATTCGTGTTAGAGATGGGGAGCTTTTTGTCCTTGGTGGGCTTTACGAGCATACAAAAACAAATGTAACAACAGGAATTCCAATTATTTCAAATATTCCACTGTTGGGAGAACTTTTCAAAAATAGAAGCGTAAAGGATAACAAATCACAGCTTGCATTTATCGCAATTCCACATATCTTGAACGATTAACCCCAAAAAAAATCAGTAACACGAGCTAACGTGTTACTGATTTTTTTTATCTTCTTATATTTTATTTTGCGCAAGAGCTTCTTTTAATTTTAGGAATGTTTCGCACCTTGCATCTAAACCTCTCTCTGTTGCAACATAATCACAAACAGCATCAAGACACCCAGTTCTGCCAAGATTTTTTATACCAGCTTCCTGCATTTTTCTTCGCAATGCCGTATCTGTAATAACATTATACGTCGCACCTGCAAGTGCTTCAGGGTTTGCTTCAACCAAGATTTCAGCATCACGAAGCAACATTTTTTGGCGGAGCTTACCAACCTCTAAAATAGAAATAACAGGTATCCCCAGTCCAGCACAAAGCTGATTCGCTGTGCCTCCAAGCCCTATTAATATCTCCGCACCATACGCTGCAGATGAAACTGGCACAGTGGAAACACGCACTGTTAAAGCAGGATTTTTCTTGTAACTTAAAATATTATCGTTAAATGTCCAATCATCTAATTGTTCTGACAATTTTGATGCCTCAATTGTTGGTGCAACAACCATAGCAAATGTGCATAATGTTTTTTCTGCCAAAATTACAACAGCATCCAAAATTAACTTTGCATCCTTATAAGCTCTTAATCTACTGCCTGGCAACAACAGAACCTTAGTTCCTTCGCCTGTCCAAGCAAACTCTGGTGTTTTTGCTTCTTCAAGCAAATCCATTATTGGATTCCCTGCAAAGGTAGCTATTACACCCGCTTCTCGTAGTTCCTGTGCAGTTTCTTCATCACGGGTAAAGGTTGTTAAACAACGTTTTTTCAAAAGCCACTTTTCAATAGAGAAATGGCCTGAAAGAAAGACTGTTTTTGCGGTAGCAACAAGCATTGGGCTAAGCCCCGTGCCATAAAGCATAGTTGCAAAGAGATAAACATCACCGACACAAATTGGAGTAATATAGCCTGAAAGCTTACGCAAGGCATGAAGTTGCTCAATTACAGAGCGCCCAAGTCCGCTACGTAAATCCTTTAGCAAATCAAGAAAATTATATTTTATAACTCCGCCAGACGGCATTTCAACCGCTGGTGAAATGACATTATACCCTTTTGTTTCATAAGGCGTTCCAGAACCAACGAAGGTAAAGACATCAAGGGTAGCCGCAGGAAAGCGTTTTGAAAGTTTTTGAGCTAAAACAACACCAATGGCATCTTCACCATGTCCATTTGAAGCCAACAAAATCTTTGGCTGAAGTTTTGCACAAATTATTTCAAAAAATTTTTTCTTTTCTTCCATCGTTACACAAACAGAAGGAACATAAAGGGGCAAATTAAATGCGTGCCCGTGAGGAATATTCGTCACGTCTTTTTCAGTGCAAACAAAGCCCGTAGCCCCTACCTGCTTAGCCTGTTTATTAAGCTTTTTTATTTCAGCCATTGTAAGTGTATGGTGGTCTTGGAATGTTTCTGTCGCTATGACATCAATACCTGCATGTCTCAATGAATCACTAAAGCTTTTTGGGCTACCAATAGCAGAAATTGCAAAAAGTTTTCCCTTCGGCGTGTCATGAATTTCTAATTTTCCCGTCACTGGGTTATAGATGTTCCAATTTTGCAGAACGAGATTAGAGATAAAAATTCTGTCTGGTTTTATGTATTTTAATAGAGTCTGCTTTATTTCTTCTACTTTCTCTGGTGTAGATTGGTTTGCCTTTGTAATTACAACGATGTCAGCTCTGCTAAAGGCACTCATTGGCTCTCTCATAGAGCCAGCTGGAATGAGCGAGCCATTGCCGAATGGACAAGAGGCATCAACCAACACGACATCAACATCACGCCTTATCGCTCTATGTTGAAATGTATCGTCTGTAACAGCAACTTTTGCACCAAGTGATGCCAAAAGTTTAACCCCGTCAAGTCTGTTTTTTGAAACAACAACAGGACAATTTGGCAAGCGAGAAGCGAGCATAAGTGGCTCGTCTCCTGCAAAATCACGAGTGAGACTTTTTTCGTCCTGACCAATGTAAAGAGGTGGATGCTTCTTTGTGTGATATCCGCGTGAGACAACTCCAGCCGGAATTCCTGCAGCAACAAACTCATGCACCAAAAATTCCGTCATAGGTGTTTTGTTAGTTCCCCCAAGGCAATTATTACCAACACTAACCGTAGGCAAGCAGGGATTGGTCACAGCAAAAATTCCGCGGTCAAAGCACCAAAGACGAAAAATCATCCATAACTTTGTTGCAAACTGCACAGGGTAAAGTAACTTCCAAAGAGGACTTCCACCTTCTCCTCGTGCAAAATTCAAAAAATCTCTAGCTACTTTTTGCATTGTTATTTCTCTTTTTCTGAAGTTTTTTCTTCCTTGTTATCAGTATTTTCGTTTTCATCGGTGAATACATTCGCAGCATACATTTCGGCATACGCTCCACCAAGAGCGATTAGAGAATCATGTGTTCCACTTTCTACAACATGACCGTCATCTATAACCAAAATTCTATCAGCATTCTTTATCGTGGAAAGTCTGTGTGCAATGATTATAGAAGTTCTGCCAACCATAGCGGCATTCATTGCCCCCTGAACCTGCTGTTCAACAAGAGCATCAAGCGAGCTCGTTGCTTCGTCCATTATCAATATTCTAGGATTTCTGCAAACAGCGCGTGCAATAGCTACACGTTGACGTTGACCACCGGAAAGGGTGACTCCACGCTCTCCAACTTCCGTATTAAAACGCTCTGGAAGTTCATTTATAAAATCATAAATACCAGCAATATTTGCCGCACGCTCCAACATTTCCTCTGTGACATTATCAATGCCATAGCCAATATTATAGGCGAGGCTACCCTTCATAAGCACAGGATCTTGCGGAACGACACCAATTTGCTTGCGATAGTTTTTCAAATCAAGCTCTTCCAGTTTGACCCCGTCTATGAGAATTTCACCACCTGTTGGGTCATAAAATCTCATCACAAGGTCTGCAATTGTAGATTTTCCTGCGCCAGTATGTCCAACAATTGCCACCTTCTCGCCTTCATTAATTTCAAGAGATAAATTGTTTAATACATTGGCGTCTTTAACATAGGCAAATGATACATTCTTGAATTCAATATGCCCCTTCATGTTGTCCAATTTTATTGGATTCGCTGCAATAGGAACTTCATTCTTTTCGTCTAAAATTTCAAAAATTCTGTCAGCAGAAGCAGCTCCTTGCTGAATCTGACCAATGACACTTGAAATTGTTTTGACCGGCTGGACTAACAACCCTAAATAAGTTAAAAATGCAATGAGACCGCCGGCAGTCAATTTTGACAAGATAACGTTTCTTCCACCCCACCAAAGAACAAAAGCCAAGGCTATTATCAAGATTATTTCAACAACGCCTTCTAGAATACCTTTTAATTTAGTAGATTCAATCAACGTTTCAAAATGGCTGTAGCTTTCATCCTTGAAACGATTATATTCCTGTTCTTCTGTTACAAAACTCCTTACAACCTTTATGCTGGATACTGCTTCCTGTGCGATTGCCGCAACAGAAGCTAATCGCTCCTGTGTCGCTTTTCCAACCGCACGAAGTCTTTTTGAGGTTTTGTCTATTACAAAAGCTGTCGGAGGAATAATGGCAAAGGTAATGAGAGTAAGGCTCCAGTCAAGTGTAAAAAGGAAACCCAAAATACCTATAAATGTTACGCCTTGCACAACAAAACTAATTACCGTTGTGGAAAGAATCCCCTGTATAGTTGCCACATCGTTTGTTATGCGAGACAAAAATTCGCCACTTCTCCTGCCATATATTACTGTCAAGGGCAAACGCTGCGTCTTATCGTAAAGCTCAAGACGCAAATCTATAACAACCTTGTTTCCGACCCAAGTCATAAGATAAAGATGAAGATAGTTAAAAATGCCTTTTAAGCTATAAAAGAAAACAACAGCAAGACACAGGAGAACCAATAGACTGGAATCTCCCTTGATTAACACATCATCAACCACATTTTTTATTAGCCACGGTGGCGTTATGGATGCCAAGGCACCTAACACCATACAAATAACGCCCCAAAGGAGACGAACTCTGTAAGGCCAACAATATTTTAAAAGTCTAATGTAAGATGTCCAATCTCTCTTATTTGTAAAAATGTTCATCTTTTTCTCCCATTTCTTAAAATTAAACAACCTGCGAAGCCCAAAATTTATAGGTGTCACCAGTTCCGAAGCTTTCCTTTGCTCTGTCTAGCAGTGCTTGGTAAGCTTTGTCATGCCCCTTTTGTCCATTCCAATAAGCTTCAAGCTCGTTCAAAATATTTTCTTTTGTGCAGTGCTCCTGCAAAAGCTCGGGGAAAATCTCATTATTTGCCAAAATATTAGCCATACCAAAGAAACGTATAGGAATTAAAATTCTCGCAAGATAACCTGCAATATTGCTGATACGATAGACAATTATGGAATAGCAATTTGCAAGCAACGCTTGAACAGTTACTGTTCCAGATGCAATAACAGCCACATCACATGCATAGAGCAAATCCTGTCCTGAGCCTTCATAGTAAGGCAAATTATTGCTTTCTAATTCGTCCTTCAAAATTTTTTTTGTATTTTTTGCCAAGCCAGGTGCTACAGAGAAAATAACATGATGCCCTCTTGCTGTAATGTCACGCGCCACATCTTGCAAAATAGGCAAAAGACGTTTTATCTCGCCCTTTCTTGAACCTGGCAAAAATGCAACCGTGTCAGTGCCAAGACTCCACTTGGAAGCTAAAATATTTTCTTCTGCTTCTTGCTTCAAAGGATAGCTTTGCCACAGACTTTTAACATTGTGCTTCAAAAGAAATTCATGTTCAAATCTGAAAAGAGGTAAACAAAGGTCAATGTTTTTGCGTAAATCTCTTACACGCCATCTTTTCCAAGCCCAAACTGTCGGTGGCGAAACATAAACAATACGCCCCTTGTAACCTTTTTTGCGCAAAGCCTTTGCAAGTTTCATGTGAAAGGTTGCTCCATCACAAACAACCAAGGTTTCACAGTTATTTTCTAATATAAAATTCAAAACTCTATTGAATATTTTTAATATTCTTGGTAGGGCATGTATTACGTCAAAAAGTCCCATGACTTGTAATTCATCGCCATTTTGGATAATTTCCGCATCTGTCTGTCTAACTTCAGCTCCGCCCATGGCGTAAATTTTATCCGTATACCCCGCCTGTCTAATGGAAGTAACTAATCGTGCGATATAGTGATCAGCTGATGCCTCTGTTGCACTTACAAAGATTGACATGGACATACTCCAATAACTGCAATATTAAATTCATCAGCCAACTTCATAAATTCTTCTTTATCCATTATAAGTGTATGGTCAGCGTGAACAGCAAGGCAAGTAAGATGTGCATCTTTCATATTTTTTAATGTCGCTGGGCCAACGGTCGGAATATCATACCGCTCGTCTTGGTCAAGACGCATCATTTTTGTAACAACTCCACCTTTACAAAGCCCGCCGCTACGCAAAATTGTAGCGTCCGTGCCTTCCATAGCTTCCACGGCGATAACAGCAGTTTTATGCACAACAATAGTCTGCCCAAAAGATAACGGCACAAGTTTTTGACAGATGTCAAAACCAAATTTTACATCATTTTTCTCTTGTTTAGTGGGCTTTCTCCCTGCGATTTGTCCTTCATGAGCAACAAGTTCTGGCACAATGTTTTTATATGGCATAACCTTAAAACCTTGTTTCTCAAACAAATCAACAATAGCTCCGAGCAATGAGTGATCATCTCGCAAAAGAAGGTTTGCCAAAAATTTTTGCGCCATGAGGTCAAAA
>JAZLJR010000005.1:0-4332 GCA_045617925.1 Synergistaceae bacterium | reverse complement strand
ACGCGTTACTCACCCGTCCGCCACTAACTTTATCGGTTTTCCATCCGAAAACTTCAAACCAATATCGTCCGTTCGACTTGCATGTGTTAAGCACGCCGCCAGCGTTCGTCCTGAGCCAGGATCAAACTCTCCGTCTGATACTGACATAAAAATTACTCGCTGGAATTGAATTGTTTTAATTCAATATTTCTTATGCACCATATTCTATTGACATTGTTCTCGTCACTGTAATACCAAGGTTTTTCTCATCGTTGCATGGCAATTCTGAGCGCCTCCGTCTCGCAGCGACAGCGGGTATTATACTACAAAAAAACTTAAAGTCAAGGGGGCTAAAATTATTTTTTTATTTTGTTCTCACGGTACATATTTTGTCTTGTAGCAAGGGTTAACAAAGTTAGTCTTCTAAAAAATCGTTAAAAATTCTAAAAAATTTTATAAAAAAATCTCAACTTTTTTACTATACATTAAAAAATAAATATAAACTTTTTGCCAAAAATTGCAAAAATACGCTCTAATATTTGAAATTTGTTTGGCTTTGTGTTACAATTACGAGTTTTATTAGACTTGGTTATTTCTAGTCTGTCTTATTTTGCTGTATATCACCATATAAAGTTATACATAAAAATTCAAGAATTGAAAAATACCAAATGTCTACTATGTTTTTGGAGGCAACAATATAAACTATGGCACAAAATTTTGATATTCTTATAATAGGTGGTGGGGTCGTGGGCTCTGCAATAGCTCGCGAACTTTCAAAATATAACCTCTCCATCGCTCTTATTGAAAAATATCCGGATGTCGGCTTTGACACCAGTTGCAGAAACTCTGGCGTCGTCCACTCAGGCATTCACTACAAGCATGGCACAAAAAGAGCACGTTTAGCCGTAGCCGGAAATGCAATGATGGACAAACTCTGCTCCGACTTAAAGGTAAAAATTAAACGCATAGGTAAGCTGACAATTGCTCAAAATGATGAAGATATGAAGGGCATTGATCGTTTGATGAAAGATGGCATAGCAAACGGTGTGCCTGGTATTCGTGTAATAAATCATGAGGAGATGCAGAAGCACCAAGCAGGTGTCAGCGGAATAGCTGCAATTTGGAGCCCATCTACAGGAATTATTTCTCCATATGGTTTAACTATTGCACTAGCAGAAAATGCATGTGACAATGGTGTCAAATTTTTCCTAAATACCGAAGTCGTTTCCATTGACAAACCAAAAAATGACGGTGAAAATTTTGTTATATATACGACTGCTGATACCTTCAATGCAAAATTTGTAATAAATGCTGCGGGACTTTTTGCCGATAAAATCAGTGAAATGATTGGTGTAACAGAAAGCAATTTAGGGGAACCTCTAAAAATTTATCCTTGTCGCGGGGAGTATTACGTTTTAGACAAGCGCCTTGAAGGCACAGTGCAAACTCTTCTTTACCCCGTGCCTGGCGCAAAAGATGCTGGACTTGGTATTCACCTTACACCAACAGTTGATGGCAACATTTTGATAGGACCATCCGCAAAATATATGTGTGATGAATCCCCCGTTGACTACCGTGTAACAGAAGAAATTTTACAAAGCCTCAGAACTGAAGGGCAAAAGCTTTTGCCAGAGCTAAAAATGAGTGACTTTATTAGAAACTTCGCTGGTAACCGTGCAAAGCGCACACCACCAAGCGTAGGTGGCAACGGCGATTTTATAATAGAAGAAACACGTGATGTTCCAAACTTCATTAATCTTGTTGGACTAGAAAGCCCAGCTCTTACATCAAGTCCCGCCATTGCACTTGATGTCAAAGAAATCTTAGCTACAAAAATTGACCTACGAGAAAAAGAAAATTGGAATGGCGAGAGAAAGGGAATAACTGGGCATTTCTGCGATTTACCACTAGATGAACAAGAACGCCTCGTCAAAATTTATCCTGATTATGGCGAAATTATTTGCCGTTGCGAAAAAATTACGAAAAAAGAAATAAAAGATGCAATAGAAAATAAACTTGGCGCCAGAACGCTTGAAAGCATAAAGTATCGCGCAAGGAACGGAATGGGACGTTGCCAAGGTGGTTTTTGTATGCCAAAAATCGTTCGCATACTGAGAGATGAATACGGTTGGACTGAAGATGACTTCAAATTACGTGAAAAAGCCTCCTACATGTTCAGCGGAAAAGCGAGAAACAACAATGAAAAATAACTACCATGATATAGTTATAATTGGCGGTGGGCCAGCAGGACTGGCTGCAGCCATTGCTGCAAGTGAAGCTGGGGCAAAAGATATCGTAGTAATAGAAAGAGACAGATTGCTCGGTGGTATTTTGAATCAGTGCATACATGACGGTTTCGGGCTTCACACTTTTGGCGAAGCATTGACCGGACCAGAGTACGCCGGACGTTTTATAGATCAACTTAATGATAAAAACATAAATGTTATGTTAAATACTATCGTTACAAGCCTTTCAAAAGACAAAAAACTCCTAGTGAGTCGCAATGGTGAAATAGAAGAGATTGAGGCAGGTGCTGTAATCCTCGCTATGGGCTGCCGTGAAAGGACAAGGGGCGCAATTTCTATCCCTGGACACAGGCCTTCTGGCGTATACACTGCTGGCGCAGCACAAAATTTCATAAATATTGAAAATATTATGCCTGGTGAAAAAGTTGTAATCCTAGGTAGTGGCGACATTGGGCTCATTATGGCACGACGTTTGACACTTGAAGGGGCTAAGGTTGTTGCAGTTTTTGAGGTGCTTCCTTATTCAAGCGGATTAGCCAGAAATATTCATCAGTGCTTAAACGATTATGACATTCCACTCTATCTGTCAACTACGGTTATAGATATCAAGGGACAAGGTGGCAGACTTGAAGGCGTAACAGTAGCACAAGTTGATGAAAAACGACAGATAAAACACGGAACTGAGCGTTTTATAGAGTGCGACACTCTCCTTTTGTCCGTTGGCTTGATCCCAGAAAATGAATTAACAAGAGAAGCAGGCGTTGAAATAAATCCCCTCACGCAAGGAGCATTTGTTGATAATAACTGCATGACAAGTGTAGATGGAATTTTTGCTTGTGGAAATGTTCTGCACGTTCACGATTTAGTTGACTTTGTTTCAAAAGAGGCAGCAAAAGCCGGTGAAGCGGCTGCAAAATATATAAGTAACAAAAATACTGCGGCAGTGAATGAAATTTCTGTGAATGTCACAAATGGCGTGCGCTATGTTGTGCCTACAAAGATAAAAACAAATAACGAAGTCTCTCTTGCATTTCGTGTAACAGCTCCTAGTGCAGGTAAGACAATTTTAGTCACGCTAGATGGGCAGGAAATATTAAAAAGAAAAACTAAAAAACTACATCCCGCTGAAATGGTTTGGCTGAATTTAAAGAACGTGCCAAATGGCAAAAATATGGTTGTTTCACTAACTGATTAAAGATGAAAAAAGTTGCAGTTTTCGATATAGGTAGCAATTCTGTCAAGCTAGCAATAGCTGGATTGCAAGATAATAAACCTGTATTACTTTTTGACGCAAGTGTAGTAACTTCGCTTGCAAAAGGTTTTAACGACACAAAACTTTTAAGTGAAAATTCAATCAATCAAACAGTAAAAGCTGTGAAAGCATTTTATGAGTTTGCAAAAAAAGAAGGTGCGAATATTTTTGTCCCCGTCGGGACAATGGCACTTCGCGAAGCAGAAAATGCAAATAGATTTATACAAAAATTAAAGGAATCTACTTCTTTAGATTTACAAATTCTTTCTGGAGAAGATGAGGCATGTTACAGTGCAAAAGCCGTCATTTCTTCCCTTGACAAGCTTAATGAAGGTCGTGTTACAATTTTTGATACAGGTGGCGGTAGCACAGAAATTATAAAAGTGCAAAACGGGGACATATTATCTTTTGATAGTCTTAATATCGGTGCTGTAACCTTGACGGATCAGTACTTTACTGAAGAAAAAACGCCACATAGCCTCGTAGCAAATGTTATTGCACAGTTAATTGATAAATTTAAGGCTAAGAATCTCGTTTGTAATAAACTAATCGGAATAGGTGGCAATGTTTCCGCACAACTTTGTGTTGCCTACGGACTTGAAAAACATGATTCAAAATTAATTCATGGCTACACCTTGCAAAAGGCAGAGGTTGAACGCCAAATTGCATACTATGCGGATTCAACGTTAGAAGAACGTAAAAAGATTTTACGACTTGCACCAAAACGTGCTGGTATAATTCTTGCAGGATGTTGCATTACATACGCTATAATGTCTGCGTGTGGACAAGACAATTTAATTGTGTCTGACAAATCATTGCGCCATGCATTGCTTTTTGATAAATTATTAGAGGGCT
>JAZLJR010000004.1:0-28124 GCA_045617925.1 Synergistaceae bacterium | reverse complement strand
AGGTCTTGTGCCTAGGAGTGCCAAGGTGCGTTATTATGTATTTTCAGAGCGAGATTACAAGGTTCGTGGCAAACTTAAAGCAGCTCTTGATTGGGCTGATACTGTGATAGTATGTTCAAATGTATCTCGTGCTTCTGACATGATGGCTGATTTTTGGACGTCTGCATGTCCTAGGAATGTTGCAGATTACTGTCACAAGAAAAACAAAAAATCTATTGTCATGTCCATTCATATTCCCTATGATGTCCAGTTATATAAAAATGCAGATGCTATCGTGCTAACATACGGCTATAGAGGGTCAAATGTGAATTCAAAAGAAGCCGTTGCAAAAACGATTACAACCACGAACGAAGCTTTTGGTCCAAATGTGGTGGCTGGGGTGGAAGTCATTTTAGGTTGTTTTGGTGCATCTGGGAAACTGCCCGTAGAAATCCCGTATTTCAATATTGCCACTGGCACGTTTGATTCTTCTAACATTATCTATGAGAGAGGTTATGGACTGAGCTATAATGCACTCAGATAACCCTCAAAGAAGGCTTTGATTGTGGTCAAAAATTGTATAGATATAATAAATAAACTTGCCTCACATCATGATGCAACAAGAGAAGAGCTTGTTTTTTTGCTGGAGCATAGGAAGCAAATTGACGATAATTTATTAAGTTTTTTGTTTGACTCTGCCCAAAAAACAGCATCTCTTTATTATGGCAAAAAAATCTATTTGCGTGGACTTATTGAGATTTCTTCCTTTTGCAAAAATGATTGTTACTATTGCGGTCTAAGGCGAAGTAATAACTCGGCTGTTCGTTATCGTTTGAGCGAGGATAAAATTTTAGACTGCGTGGCACAGGGTTCAAAAATTGGCTTGCAGACATTTGTTTTGCAGGGTGGCGAAGATGATTACTGGAGTGCAGATAATCTCGTGCCACTCATAAAAAAGATAAAAAAAATCGCCCCAACTTCAGCTGTAACGTTGTCGCTTGGCGAAATGTCAAACGAAAGCTACAGGTTGCTTTTTGAAGCTGGAGCAGACCGCTATCTTTTGCGCCACGAAGCAGTAAACGAGGAACTATATAAAAAACTTCACCCAGAGGAAATGAAGCTACAAACACGCTTGCGTGCATTGCATAACTTAAAAGAAATCGGTTATCAAACAGGAAGCGGTTTTATGGTGGCTCGTCCGTTTGAAACTGCAGAAAATGTGGCAGATGACCTGATTTTCTTGAAAAATTTTGCTCCACACATGGTGGGTATTGGGCCTTTTGTGCCACAGGTGGACACGCCTTTTGGTGACAAAATTTGTGGCACGAGCGAGGAAACTGTTTTTCTTCTTGCTATAATTCGTTTACTTATGCCAAATGTCTTGCTTCCTGCAACAACCGCCCTTGCCACGATAGACGACATGAGCTATGAGAAAGCAATACTCGCTGGTGCAAACGTCATAATGCCAAACCTAACACCACAAGATGCGAGGTGTGCATATAAGATATATGATGGCAAGGCAAATGCGTGCGATACAGTAAGCCAGATTGACGAGACAAAAGAAAGGCTCACCAAAATAGGATATGAAATCTCCCTTGACCGTGGAGATGCAAAGAAATTTGGAGATATTACAGATGAGTGAACAAAGCAAACAAAAGTTAGTTTTTAAGGTTGGAACTTCAAGCCTGACACACGAGGGAGGCAGAATAAACCTTGATCGTGTGGAAAAGCTTGTGGCAGTTTTGGCAGACCTCTGCAACATGGGGCACAAGGTAGCCCTTGTTACTTCTGGTGCTATTGGTGTGGGGACAGGAAAACTCGGGCTTTCACAAAAACCAAGTGATGTGCCAGGACGACAAGCAGCAGCAACAGTTGGACAGTGTGAGCTGATGTTTCTGTATGACAAGTTTTTTACACAATTTGGGCATAAGGTAGGGCAACTCCTCATCACAAAAGAGGACATGGAAGACGAAAAACGCCACACAAACCTCACAAACACGTTCGTAAAATTGTTTGACTTTGGAGCAATTCCAATAATCAATGAAAACGATGCTGTGGCGACAGAAGAAATCGTTTATGGTGACAACGATACACTTTCTGCTATGGTAGCAAGTGTTATAAAAGCGGACAAACTTATAATATTGACAGAAACAGATGGACTTTATGATTCAAATCCGCAGGATAATCCATCTGCAAAACATATAGACCTTGTGGCAAACATTACGCAGGAAGTGTTGGATTTTGCCGGAGAGGGCAAGACCTCAATGGGCACAGGTGGCATGAAAACAAAACTCCGTGCCGCGACAATTGCAACAAACAACGGAATTGACACCTATATCATAGCGGGGCAAGATCCTAAAAAAATATATGACCTGCTTGAAGGAAAACAAGTCGGGACATTGTTCTTAAAAAAATAATTGAGAATTGAGAATTGAAAATTGAGAAATTCGGTGTTTTTGCTTTGTAAAAACATATTATAGTGAGGCTTTGCCTCACTATATAAATCGTGTCACACAGTGACACACATAAATTCTCCATTCTCAACTCTCCATTCTCAATTTGGAGATTTATCATGACGTTTGGGGCGGAATTTGTAACAGTATTATCAAAATATTTGAGTCGTTTTAATGGGAGAAAACTTCAGTCTGTGGCTGGGGTTTCCTCTTTTTGTGTTTTAACGCTTGGTAAAAACAATAATCTGCTTTTGTCCTTTGAAAATTCAAATGCAGGAATTTCTCTCATAGACGACAACGAAAAAAAATTTTTGCTCGAGCAGAACGATTTTTTACCGCCAATCATAAATGCAATAAAAAGCCATCTTCTTGGTGCTACATTTGTTTCCTTTGAACAGATAAATTCTGACAAGGTACTTGCGTTAAATTTTGAAAGGCAGATTGGTGCAGCTTTCAAGACGAAAACAAGCTTAATTTTGGAGCTTCAACCACGTCACACAAATCTTCTTTTAGTTGCTGAAGATGGAAACATAATAGAGGCCTCGCGTCACTTTACGCCAGAAGATAATGCATTCCGCACTATCTTGCCTCGTTTACCCTATGCCCCACCTCCGAGTCTAAAAGGAATTTCTTTGGCAAATTGGCTTGAAAGCCCAAGCAAAGACACATTGCAAGATATCCTCGGTTTTGGAAAAGCTTTTCTAACTTTTCTTTCAAGTTTTGATTTAGAAACTGCAAAAAAAGTGCTTGTTTCCTTTAGTGAAGATGAAAATTTTGTGGCATTATTTTTAGGAAATTATGTTGCACCATTTCCTGTTTCTTTGTTAAATGAATTGCCACAAAATATTGCTCAAAATGATTTTGAAAAGGTATTGCACTGCACATTTGAAAATTTTGCACATCGTACCTTGGAAGCAAAAAGAAAAAAGCTGCTCTCCACAATAGACAAGGAGCTTTCTCGCCGAGAAAAGCAGTTAAAAGATATAGAAAATTTACTTGAAGAAACAAAAAGTGAAAAATTCAAGCTTTGGGCGGACTTAATTACATCTAATCTATGGCAAATAGAACGTGGCAAAAGTGAAATTTTGCTTGTGCAGTATAACGAGGACGGAAGCGAAACAAATGTCCTTGTGCCATTGGACATCACCACTTCACCTAGCATGACAGCAGAGCTATATTATAAAAAATATAAAAAACTCCGCTCTTCAAAGGAAAGAGCAAGAGTTCTAATGGAAACAGTCAAGGCTGAAAAGTCGGATTTTGAAACGCAAAGGGCGATAGCAGAAAGTTTGAACACGGCAAGTGAGCTTGAAGTTTTGGCAGCCGAACTTGGCATAGCACACAAGGTGCGTGAAAGCAAAGGACGAAACAGGCAAAAAAAAGAGGAGAGTAAGCCATACAAAAAGATTGAGTATGACGACGCAATAATTTTTGTTGGGCTTTCTGCCAGGGGCAACAGGTTTGTTACCTTCAAACTTGCAATAGCGAGTGACACATGGTTTCACGCACAGGGTTTTCCGGGAAGCCATGTTATCCTACGGATGACGACTTCCGTAACACAAGAGAGATTGTCTGAATTGCAGGAAGAATGTGCTTCCTTTGCTGCGACCTATTCAAAAGCAAAGGGGCAAGCAGGAACGCGGGTTGACTATTGCCCTAGAAAATATGTAACGCCAATTCAAGGCGGCATAGCAAATGTTACATACAAAAATTTTTCTTCAATTTATGTGTAAATCAAAAATGCCTCAACGCGTAAAACCTTGATTTACAAGTTTGGACGGCTGTTTTTTGGCAATATTATGCTATAATTGGTTACAATGTGTGGAGTATGTTTAGATTAGAGGCGTTTTTAATGTTTGATGAATTAAGAAAAACATGGCAGAAAAATAGTTTTCTTTTTACAGAACTAGTAAAAAGAGACTTCAAGAAAAAATATAAAGGGACAGCTTTAGGAATGTTATGGAGTGTGCTGTCCCCTCTTCTTACGCTACTTGTTATGGCGGTTGTCTTTACCAAATTTTTTGGTAGAAATACTCCTCACTACATAGTTTACCTCTTTAGTGGAATAATAAATTTCAACTTTTATTCAGAGGCTACCAAAGATGGAATGCATTCTTTGGTAAAGAATGTGTCAATTTTTTCAAAGATACCAGTCCCCAAATATTTGTTCTTGTTTTCAAAGGTATTTGTTTCTACCTTGAATTATCTCATAATTTTAGGTATATATCTGGTTTTTATTTGGTGTGACGGACTTGGACTTTCTCTGAAAATTTTTGCGCTTATCTATCCAGTTATATATCTTGTTGTTTTGAACCTTGGAGTTGGATTAATTTTGTCTGCGCTTTTTATATTTTTTCGTGATATGAGCTATTTTTATGATATTTTTACACGATTACTCATGTATGTCTCTGCAGTTTTTTACAATATAAATAGATTTCCTGTTCGTGTTCAAAAGTTTTTTTGTTTAAATCCTGTGTTTTTAGCTATAAAATATTTCCGATTGGTGGTTATTGAAAATACAATCCCTAGCCTCCAATATCATCTGTTGATGGCGTTTTACGCAATTTTGTTCTATGTTATTGGCCACATTATTTATAAGCGCAATAACTATAGGTTTATCTATTACATTTAGGTGGCTGCAATGAGCATTGTTAAAGTAAAAAATGTATCAATAAGGTATATTACGGGAGACCTGAAAAGAATAGGACTTAAGAAATATATCTGTGACAAGATTCGTGGTAAATTTCATGTAAAAGAGCTTTGGGCAAATAGAAATATAAATTTCTCTCTTGAAAAGGGAGATATGCTTGGCATAATTGGCACAAATGGAGCTGGCAAATCAACCCTATTAAAGGCTGTTTCTGGCGTAATGAAGCCAGAAACAGGCACGATAAAAGTGCATGGTAACATAGCGGCGTTGCTTGAGCTAGCAAGTGGTTTTGACGGAGAGTTGACACTTCGTGAGAATGCCTATTTACGTGGTGCACTGCTCGGTTACACCAAGCAATTTATGGATGAAAATTATGATGCTATGATAGACTATGCAGAGCTTCGCGAATACGAGGAAATGAACTTTCAACAACTTTCCAGTGGAATGAAGTCACGACTTGCTTTTGCAATAGCTTCCATGTTGAAGCCTGATGTGCTTATATTGGATGAGGTTTTATCTGTTGGGGATGCTGGATTTAAGGCAAAGAGCGAGGCCACTTTAAGAAACCTAATACAAAGTGGAGTAACCACCCTCTTTGTATCCCATAGCGTGGAGCAGGTAAAGGAACTTTGTAACAAGGTTCTTTGGCTACACAAGGGACAACAAAAAGCGTTTAGTGCAGATGTTGAAGCAATATGTGATGAGTATCTAGGATTTGTGAAAAAGAAGTAGAAGAGAAACGAGATTTATGTTTAAGGTTTGTTTTGAAAATTTATTTAAGAGGTTAAAGGCTAAGATTCGTTACGCAACAAAATTTCGTTTTGTTGCGGATTGTTTCGTTTTTGTTGCCATATTTTTTGCAAAGCTGTTATATTCTCTAATTTATGTGTTTACGAGAATTGACAAGAAAAAAGTGGCGTTTATATGTCATCAAAATCGTTATTCTGATAATCCCAAATATATAGCAGAAGCATTGCACGAGTTAAATCCATCCCTAAAATTAGTTTGGTTTACTTCACCGCAGGATAACTACACTTTGCCCTATTGGATGAGGCGTGTAGTATGCTTACATTCTTTCGGAATACTTCGGAGGTTTTACGAGTGTGCCACAGCAAGTGTTTTGGTGAGCAGTGTTTTTTTTGACTGGGGTGTAAAAAATTTTGGTAAGCAACTTTTTATAAGCACGTGGCATGGATCACTTGGTATGAAAAAGGTTGGTGTTGAAATTCCAGTGAATAAGGGAAACGGCTCTTTGCTTTTTTCACTTAGGTGTAAAAAGTTTAACGTCCCAAACATAATGATTTCAAATTCTGCCTTGCTGTCACAGGTATATCGCACTGGTTTTTTATATGATGGCTTGATTTGGCGTATTGGTTATCCAAGGTGTGATGTCTTGTTAGGTGATCATGAAGAAATTCGCCAAAAGATAAGGACTTTATATAAACTTCGCGAAGATACAAAAATTTTACTCTATGCTCCAACATTTCGCCAAGAGGCATATGAAGGTAAAACTTGTAATTTAGCTCCATACGACATTGATGTAGAGGGTGTTTTAGATTCTATTACAGAACGATTTGGTGGCGATTGGGTATTTGTTATTCGCTGGCATTGTGTTCAGGCAAACGATGTGATGTGTCGAAAAAAATTTGCTAATACGAAAGTAGTTGATGCTACTGATTATTCTGATATGCAGGAGTTAATTTGTGCTTCAGATGCTTTTATTTCCGACTATTCTAGCGGAATTTTTGATGCAAAGATGGCTGGGCTTCCTTGTTTTGTCTTTGCTATAGATGTAGAAGAATATGAACGTGCATCAGGATTGGTAGAACCGATAGAAAGTTATCCCTTCCCTTATGCAAAGAATAATACCGAGTTAGTTGAGCATATAAAAAATTATGATGAAGTCTATTATGACAAGTTGTGGCAAAACTGGAGCGAAGCACGAGGGCTTGTCCTTACAGATCATGCTTCCTATGATGTTGCAGATGTAATAAATAAATTTGTTACTGGTAACATACATTATTTAGATGGTATAAACAATGACGAAACGTAGAGGGATGGTGCCATAATGAACATTGCTGTAATTTTTGCTGGAGGCATTGGTCAACGTATGAGGACAAAGACTTTGCCAAAGCAATTTTTAACACTTCATAAAAAACCTATAATTATTCACACATTGGATGTTTTTGAAAATTGTTCTGAGATAGATGCTATAGTAGTTGCTTGTGTTAAGGATTGGATACCTTATTTCCAAAATCTACTACAACAATGGGGAATAAAAAAAGTTGTTTCCGTTGTTTCTGGTGGAGAGACAGGACAAATTTCTATTTATAATGCTCTTTGTGAGGCAGAAAAAATTGCACAGGGACGTGAGTCTATAGTTTTGATTCACGATGGAGTGCGACCTGTTGTTACAGACGAATTACTGAAAAATAATATTAAAAATGTTCAAAAATACGGTTCTGCAATAACAACAGCAAAGGTAAAAGAAACGCTGGTTATTGTTAACGATGATGGTTGGGTAGATAATGTTCCAAATAGACAATGCTCTAGGGTAGCAAAGGCTCCACAAAGTTTTTGGTTGAGGGATATTCTTTCCGCCCACAGAAAAGCCTTAGATGAGGGTAAAACCAATTTTATAGATAGTTGCACAATGATGTACTATTATGGCTACCACTTGCACTTGATTGAAGGGGCTGAAGAAAATATAAAAATAACGACTCCAAGTGATCTTTATGTCCTACGTGCTCTTATGGATGGGGAAGAAAATGCTCAAATCTATGGATATGAGAACGAGGATTAATTGATGACTGTTTTAGAAGAATTAAAATTTTGCAATATAGATTTATCTTTGCTTAGTGGAAAAAAATTTTTTATTACTGGCGCCACAGGATTAATTTGTGGGCTTTTGTGCAAAAAACTTCTTAAACTTAATAAGGAGAATGATGCAGATATAAAGCTCATTTTGCTTGTTAGGGATGCAAACAGATTGTCACAAGAAATTTTAGACAGGATTTCTACTGGTGAAGTAGAGCTAATCAAAGGGGATTTGCTACATTTTGATAAAGTAGTAGGAGACATCGATTATGTGATTCACGGTGCTAGTGTCACGAGTAGCAAAACAATGGTGGAACACCCCATAGAAGTTATTTCAACAAATGTGATAGGCACAAAAAATATGCTAGATTTAGCTAGGACTCACAATGTAAAATCTTTTATATACCTTTCAAGCATGGAAGCCTATGGTTTTACCACTGAGAAAGTATTGTTAACGGAAGATAACATGCAATACCTTAATCCTATGGTTTTACGTAGTTGCTATCCAGAAAGCAAACGAATGGCAGAAAATCTATGTGTTTCTTATTTTGCTGAATATGGGCTTAAAACAAAGGTTGTCCGTCTTGCTCAAACTTTTGGAACTGGTGTAAAGCCTGATGACACGAGAGTTTTTGCAGAATTTGCAAGGGCAGCTAAAAACAAAACAGACATTATTCTTTTGACCGATGGTTCAAGTTCACGCATGTATCTTTCAACTGAAGATGCAGTAACTGCAATTTTATCCGTTCTTCTCTATGGTAAGAATGGAGAAGCTTATAATGCTGCAAATAAAAACACCTATATGTCCATTTTTGAAATGGCACAGTTAGTGGCAAAAGAAATTGCTCATAACGAGATTTCGGTTAAATTTACAACAAATGCAAAAGATGCTGTTAATAAATTTTCTCCCCCCCATAGATTCTTTTTGGCTACGGACAAGATAGAGGCTTTAGGTTGGAAGGCACGTATAGGAACGAAGGACATGTATAAAAATATGATAGATAACTGGGGTTGGAATGATGGCAAATAACAATTTTTATAATTTTGGTTTAATTGCATATAATGCAGTAAATTTAGGTGATGATATCCAAAATGTAGCTACTGTAACAAAATTTTTACTTTCTATTATTTCAGTAATAGTTATCTAATGCTTCAAAATATAAAGTTCGAGAAAGGTGTAAAAAATTTTATGTTAAAAAAAATAGCTCATAAGCTGAAAAGAATTTTGAGTATGGTTAATGATAGGTGTCATATTTACATGTATAAAAAATTACCAATAGTTCCTAATAAGATTGTGTTTTCAAACTATCTAGGTAGGAGCTATGGTTGTAATCCTAAATATATAACGGAAGAGTTACTCAAACGAAATGAAAATTATGACATAGTATGGTTAATTAATAAAAATACGGAAGAAACAAGTTTCCCTGATAGAATTAGATTAGTGAGGACTAATACACATCAGGCCTATAAAGAACTTGCAACTGCTAAAATTTGGGTAGATAATTACCATAAGGTGAAATCTTTAAGAATTGGCTTAACAAAAAAAAATGAGCAATTTTATATACAAACCTGGCATGGTTCATTGGGAATAAAGAAAATTGAAAAAACGGTTAAATCTTTAACAGATAATAAAACATGGCTAAAATATGCAAAATTAAATTCTTTAATCACAGATTATTGGATATCAAATAGTAAATTTGAAACAAAAGTGTATAGGGAGAGCTTGTGGCAAGTAAAATCTGTACTAGAATTAGGGCATCCTAGAAATGACATATTTTTTTATTGTGATCACATAAAAGGACAGATAAAAGAAAAGGTTTTTAGCACTCTTAAGGTAGCAAAAAATAAAAAAATTATCTTATATGTGCCATCTTTCAGAGATGATGAAGGTATTGATTATTATAATCTAGACTACAACAAAGTATTAAATATATTGAGCAACAAATTTAGTTCAGATTGGATTTGTTTGGTAAGACTTCATCCTAGAGTTCAAAAATATGATTCGCTAATCATACCTAAACAGGAAAATATTGTAAACGTAACTTTTTATCCAGATATACAAGAATTATTAGTAAGTTCAGATGTATTAATTACTGACTATTCAAGCTGTGTCTTTGATTTTATGTTGACAAGAAGACCTGCTTTTATTTTTGCTACTGATATTGCTAAATTTAACAAAGAAAGAGGATTTTATTATCCATTAGAACAAACACCTTTTTCAATAGCAGAAAACAATGAACAGTTGTTGTTAAATATTAGAGCATTTGACTTGGAAAAATATCAGAATCAAGTTGAGTTTTTTTTAAAGGAGAAAGGGTGCATGGAAGATGGTCACGCATCAGAGCGTGTTGTAAATTTGCTAGAAAAAATTATGAAAGGATAGAGAGTAAGTATGCTAAAAGAAAAACTACACAATATAAATTTTTTGCGAATAATTGGAGCAATTTCTATTGTTCTGCTACACTATCATGTGAGAAAAGTAGGTGGGGCTGGCTTTTATTCGTATTTTCGCTCTTTAACGAGAAATGGACAAAAAGCAGTTGACCTCTTTTTTATGATTTCCGGTTTGTTTTTTGTTTTGACATTAGATACAAGAAAATCTGTGTATGACTTCTTGAAGAAAAAAGTGATTAGACTTTGGCCTGTGCTGTTGTTTGCAACGACAATTCTCTTTGTTTTCTCTCTGTTGGGTATTCGTAAATTTGATATATATGCAAATGTACTTAATATTTTGGGGATAAGAGCACTAGGTTATATTAATGGTGGTGGGCATATTTCTGATTTCTGGTATTGTTCTGCTTTGATTTGGACACTTCTTTTGCTTTTCTATTGCCGTAAGTATTTTGATGAGAAGAAGTTTAATCTCGTTCTTGGAATTGCAACTATTCTTTCCTACACCATTTTATTGCAATCTCACCTTTTTAAAATAAACAGAGATTGTCCCATTTTCTTAAATATGGTTACAGGAGATATGCTTCGTGCCATTGGAGGTATGGGAATTGGCTATTTTATTGGCCTATGGTATCAAGATAATGTTGAAAAGATAAAGGCTTATCAGCCTTCTGTAAATGTAAAAATTGCAATTTCCACGCTTGAAACACTATGCTTGTTTTTTATTATAAGTCGACTTATGTTTTTTAAAATGAACCAAAAGCAGGATATGATATTTATCGTCTCTTTTATGGTTATCATTGTGTTATTTCTGTTCAAAAAGGGTTTTTTGTCACGTTTGTGTGATGCCCCAATTATGGATACCTTTGCTAGATATACATATTCATTGTATTTAACACACAAGCTGGTATTTTACTTGGGAGAATTTATTACAAAGAAGTTCCCGACACTGTTCTTTGAACATCAGATACTCTTTTTTGCTAGTAATATGGTGGTAGCCGTAGCATTTGCCATCTTTACATATCATTTTGTGGAAACCAAAGCAATAAAATACTTTGCTAACAAGGAATAGAGCATAGCATTTCTATTGATGACTGTTATGGTGCAATATCCACATATAGGAATTGGTATTTGAAGGAGAGGTTTGTGTGTACAATCCAAAATTTTCACTAATTGTAGCTGTTTATAATACAGCTGAATATGTGGCAGAGTGTATAGAAAGTATTATCAATCAAACGATAGGCTTTGAAAAGAATGTAGAACTGATCCTTGTGGATGACGGTTCGACAGATAACTCTGGCAAGATTTGTGATGAGTATGAAGCACGTTTTCCGCAAAACATTCGTGTGGTTCACAAGGCAAATGGTGGTGTTTCTAGCGCAAGAAACGAAGGAATGAGATACATTACAGGAAAATATGTTTCATTTCCAGATTCAGATGACAAACTTAGCTTAAATGCACTCAAAGAAGTCTGGAAGTTTTTTGAGGCCCATGAAGAAGAAACAGATATAGTATCTATCCCAAAATATTTTTTTGAAGCAAAGGAAGGCTCTCATACCCTAAACTACAAATTCGACAAAGGGAGTCGTGTAATAGATCTTACAACAGAATGGAATGTGGTACAAAATACAGTAGCTTCTGCCTTTATTAAAAGTGAAGTTGCACGAAAATTTTCCTTTGATGCAAATTTAAGGGCTAGTGAAGATGCTAAATTTATGCTTCTTGTATTATTACAAAAACCTATACTAGGTGTTTGTGCTACGACAAGCTATTTATACCGTCGTCGTAATAGAGGAGACAGTGCAGTAAATACAAGCAAATATGAGTTGCATTTTTATCAGTCAAGACTTTATGCTTTTTTTTACTCCATACTAGAAAAAGCTAAACAACCGGGTGGCATAGTTCCGAAGTTTGTGCAATTTGATCTTATGTATCATACAAAAGAGCTATTTTGTCAATCATATGATGTAGTTTATCAAGTGCTTGATAATCATGATATTGTGACAGAGTATTTATCGCTTCTTTATGGCTTATTGCAATACATAGATGATGATGTAATTTTGGCACAGAGGAATCTAAATGGTATGCAAAAGTGCCATCTCTTATGCAAAAAGCACAAAAGCGTGCCGTCTATTAAGTTAGTAAATGGAATAGTTGGATTGTATGCAGGAGAAATATTTGTATGTAATTACTCTGCTTGCTTAGTTACATTAGAATTTTTCCACGTTACCAGTGATTCAATTGTAATAGAAGGCGAAAGAAGTGTATTTAGTTTGCTAGGTGGTGATATGGAGCAACCACTTTTCCTGTCACTTGGAGATAAAAAATTTTCCTGTATTTCAATAGAGGGTACGTTACAGAATGAATATATATTGAATGAAACGACGCCACGTAGTTTCGTTCGTTTTAAGGTGACAGTTCCTCTGCAAGATATTATTGTTGGAAACCTAAGATTTGTTGCAGATATTCTAGGGCAAGACATTGAGATGAAAAATATCGCGACGGGAAAGTTTTTCCCAACCAGCAAAACGACAACAGGTTCATACTTTGTCTTTGATAAATTTATGATGAAACAGGTAAAAAATGTCTTCTGGATTAGAAAAAGGAGCTTATCAAGACATATAATTTGGGAAGCGAAGTTCCTTTATCGCATCTTGAGGCATCATAAATTTGGTTGGAGAAATGCTTTAAAAGCTGTCGCATTGCGTTGTTTTTATCACATAGCAAAACCACTTTGCAAGAATGAAATTTGGATCTTGCGTGATAGGATAAACAAGGCAGATGATAATGCAGAAGCTCTCTTCAAGTATATGTTGCAAATTAATTCACCAGTAAAACGTTATTTTGTCTTGGGTAAAAATGCGGAGGGAGCAGAACGACTTCGTAAATTCGGCAAGGTTATTGTGTACAGAGGCCTCAAACATATGATCCTTGGTACTCTGGCTGATAAGATTATTTCTAGTGCTGGAGACGATGAAGTGCTTCAACCATTTGAGGATTTATCCAGTTATTTTCAAGATTTCATTTGGCATCAAAAAATTGTCTTCTTGCAACATGGCGTAATACTTCATGATCTATCAGAATGGTTGAATCGGTATAAAAAAAACATTTCACTTTTTATAACTACAACCTTAGCAGAGTATGAATCAATTGCTCATACATATCCATATTTCTACCACGAGAGTGCGATTTGTCTTGCCGGTCTTGCAAGGCACGATTACCTAGAGAATGGGCGTGAGAAGATAATAGTTCTTGCTCCAACTTGGAGGAAATATTATGTTGCTACAAATAAAAGAATTATTCGTGCTACGGGGGCAAGACCTTATAATCCTCACTTTAAAGAAAGTGATTATTTCAAGTTCTACAATTCTTTAATGCATAACGAAAAACTAAATACTGTAGCCAAAGTATTGGGTTACAGAATTTGCTTCTTCCCTAACCCAACAATTGTCTCGAATTTGTGTGATTTTCATGGAAGTGAAACAGTTGAAATTTTGGATTTTAATACACCATACCGAGAAGTTTTTGCAAAGGGAAGCTTGCTTGTTACAGATTTCTCCTCAGTAGCGTTTGATTTTGCATACCTAAAAAAGCCAGTTATTTATATACAGTTTGATAAAGAACGTTTTTTCAAAGAGCACTGGGCTCCTGGTTATTTTGACTATGAAAGAGATGGATTTGGTGAGGTTGTTTACGATTTAGAGCACACAGTTGAGTTGATTATAGATTACATAAAGAACGATTGTGTGTTAAAGGATAAATACAAGGAGAGAATAGAGCATACATTTGCATTTTGGGATAGAAATAATTCAAAAAGAAATTATGAAGCGATACTTGCGCTAAAATAGATTAAAAGGATACAACTAAGTTATGCGTGTGGGTCACGGTCTTTGTGATCACAATGACAATCTTCAGAGGAAAAAAGATCTATGAATCAGTTAGAGAATAAAAAATACTCTATTTTAGGAAAAACTAAGATTTTCTTTTGCGTAATACTTTCTAAATGTAAAGAATTTTTCAAAACAGCCAAAGCCACATTGAGCTTGAAATTTACAAAAATAAGAAAGCAGTACATGATATATAAAAACGACGGAGATCGCAAATTTCTTGCTTATATATGGAAACGTTATCTCCTAAAAAGAATACAGCACTTGTTTACGAGAAATTTTAGAATTTATTTCGGATATGGAAAACGTAGTGTTTGCCACCATATTTTTGTTCACAGCTTAGTCCTTGATGAATCTAAAGCTTTTCGCATTGAGAATGATAGTACCCATGATTTTGAAAGTTGGTTTATTACCAAAGAAGAGTTTATTACTCTTTTGGAAAATCTCTATAAGAGAGGGTTTGTCTTAGTAAAACTTTCCTCTCTACTTGAAGGTAAAATTCGTTTAGAAAAGGGGAAAATTCCACTTGTGATCTCCTTTGATGATATGAACTACTATGACTATATGAAAGGCTATGGATTTGCTGACAAACTGGATTTATCAAAAACTGATGAATCCGTTACGGTTCTCGAAGCTTTTATCAGGCACCATCCAGATTTCTCACATGATGATGCCAGAGGTATTATTGCCTTGACAGGATATGAAGGTGCACTTGGTTACAGAGATACGGATTCTCCAGAATTATTAGCACTTGTCCAAGAGTTAAAATTAATGAGATATGAATTTGCCTGTCACAGTTGGGGACATCACCACGCAATTTACTCTAATACCAATCCAAATGGTGAAAAAGGCATAATCGACATGGAAAAATGGTTTGCTGGAGTCGGAAAGGTAATAGGACATACCGATATTTTTGTCACCCCATTTGGTGTTGATATTCGCAATAATACAGTTTTGCATAGATATTTAAAGAGCAAAGGTTTTAGATATTTTTGTAGTGTGGGTAATATATGTGTTCAGAAATGTGGTCAGTGTTTTTATATGGGAAGGTTTAACTTTGATGGCGTTTCCATGTTGAGAAAAAACTACGACTATCTTATGTATTATTGTGATCCTGCACAGATATATTCAAAGGGAAGATGTCGTAAATATGTCGGGTTGGGTAAAAATGCAGATTCTCTTGTCAAGCACGCCTTGTTTTGCCTGAAAATACCTACGGTTTATTTTTGGGATGGTTTTGGTGAAGTACTTACTCATAGATTATTATTAGCAAAAAGAAAAATGTATCCGAAGGCTTTTACTTTGTGGAAATGTCTTAAGTATTTTTTTATTATTGATGGGGAGATTAGAGGATTTGACTGTAGTGGTTTAATTAAGTCGTTTTTAATGGGTGGTTTATTCGATTATAAATATAATCCAAAGGTAGATTACAATTCAAAAGGTCTTCTTGAGAATTCACATAAAAAAGGTGATATTTCTACTTTGCCAGAAATCCCTGGCGTTTGCTTGTATATGCAGGGACATGTCGGAATATATATAGGGAAGGGTAAGGTGGTTGAAAGTACTTCTAATCGTTTATTTGGAAACGGTGTGGTAAAAACGAACATTTCAGACCGCAAATGGGAAAAATGGTTTTATTGTCCAGGGATAGAATATGAAGATGAGGTAATGCAGTGATTGATCCACGAAAAATATATGAACGGGTAAAGGCAATGCCAGGTTATTGTAAATTAAATGAAATAAGCGAGACGTTTCTTAAATTTATTATTATGTCGGAGGATAGTAAATTTTTTGTTCACAAGGGCTTCAATATAGACTCTATAAGGCATAATATAAAGAAAAACATAGGGAGACGCAAGAATTTTATCGGTGCAAGTACAATATCACAGCAATTGGCCAAAAACCTCTATCTGTCCTTTGAGCAAAGCATTGCTAGAAAGATAAAAGAAGCGTTTTTGACTTTGCTTATTGAACAAAGGCTGAATAAAAATGAGATACTTGAACTTTACTTGAATATAATTGATTTTGGTAATGATCAATATGGAATAACAAATGCTGCAAGATTCTATTATTCAACTATGCCTTCTTCTCTTGATGAGCTGCAGTCATTATTTCTTGTATCCATTGTCCCAGGGCCGACATATTTAAATCCCCTGCATCATCCAGATCATTTTATAAAATGGATTAAATTAAGAATGGCATATTTTAAAAGAGTAAAAATCATTGACAGTGAATTTATCAACTATGTTAACGATAATTTCTGTAATGAGAATTTAATAAAAGCTTTCTCAATTCAAGGAAATATTTCACATTCAGATGTTGTCCCTACGAGGAACTTGTTTGTAGAAAATATCAAGAAATAATAAAAATGCAATATGATTTAATTTTTGCGATTTTAGGTTGTCAAGGTATTTGTGCAAAAGACAGGTGTAACAACAAACAAGACAGTGATTAGATTTTTTCTAGTCACTGTCTTGTTCTTAATGTTAGTCCTATTTATGTCTTGCGTTTTTGCTGAACAAGTCCATTTTTAAGTCAAAAAGTTTTTGTGATAAATCTACATAGACTGGTGTTGGGTTTGCAAAGCGTTTTGTTTCGTCCCAAAGAGTTTCCTTTTCTTTCTTGCAAACCTCTTTAATTTCGCTTGTTGTGGGGCTTTTATATACGCATTTACCCTTGTCAAAAATGCACTCCAAGAGGTTACGCACCTTATATGTGCTACCGTTCAGGAGCGTTTTTTTCCATGGTGACATTTGGTCAAAAAGCAACAGGTCCTCTGCTTCGTTTAGGGTTTCATCAGCTAAACAAATAAGATCAGCCTTTATCTTGCCTGTTTGTTTGTCGTAAATGCGGAATATCTTTTTGTTGCCTGGGTTGGTGTTCTTTTCAATGTTTTCTGAAAATTTTATCTTTGGTGTTAACTCGCCGTCTTCATTTTCTATTGCGGCAAGCTTGTAAACTCCGCCAAAAGATGCCCAGTCTTTTGAGGTTATAAGGTGTGTTCCAACTGCCCAAACGTCAACCTTTGCACCTTGCGCTTTTAAGGACTGAATTAAAAATTCGTCTAGGTCATTGCTTACAATTATGCGTGCATCTGGAAATCCTGCTTCGTCAAACATCTTGCGGACTTCTTTAGAAAGATACGCAAGGTCACCGGAATCAAGACGTATGCCATAAACCTTTGGTAAAATTCCTTTGTCTCTATATTTTTGGAAAACTTTTATTGCATTTGGAACGCCACTTTTCAAAGTGTCGTATGTATCAGCGACGAAGGTAAAGCCATTTGGATAAATTCTTGCATATTCTTCAAATGCTTCAAGCTCTGTGTCAAAACTCATCATCCAAGCGTGAGCGTTTGTTCCTGTTAGCGGCACATCAAACATCTGCCCAGATATAACATTGGAAGTGCCAAGGCAACCACCGATTATTGCAGCTCTTGCGCCATAAATAGAGGCGTCTGGTCCTTGTGCACGGCGAGCACCAAACTCAAAGACTGGCTTGTCGCCAGCAGCGTGGCACACACGAGCGGCCTTTGTTGCTATAAGGCTTTGGTGATTTATGATGTTGAGTATTGCCGTTTCTACGAGTTGTGCCTGCATTACAGGAGCAATTACCTTGATTATTGGCTCAGACGGAAATATTACAGTTCCTTCTGGGACAGAGTAAATTGTGCCGGTGAAGCGAAAATCAGCCAAGTAGCCTAAAAAATCCTCGCCAAAGAGGTTTAGGCTACGAAGATAATTGATAGCGTCTTCGTCAAAATGCAGATTTTTGACATAGTCTATCACCTGTTCAAGTCCAGCGAAGATAGCGTAGCCGCCATCAAGCGGATTTTTACGGTAAAAGACATCAAAAACGGCAATTTTGTTTTTCTTTTCATTTTTGAAATAGCCCTGCATCATTGTAAGCTCATACAGGTCTGTCAAAAGCGTTAAATTACGTTGTTCCGCCATTTTATAAAACCCCCTTCTTTTGATTGAGAGTTGAAAGTAGTATTTCTTCAATTTCTTGCCAATGACGACAGAAAGAAATTTTTTGCCTTAATGTTGCAGCTCCAGCAGTTCCCTTAAAAAGTGCTGCTGCCTGCCGTTTTGCCAAGACAACGGCACGTTTTTCCCCTTCACAATCGAGCACCTTGCGTCCAAGAGATATAAGCAAATCTGCCTGGTCTTGCATAGTTGGTGTTAAATATGTCTGTGGCACATTGTATCCTAATAGGCTGAGAGTTTTTGGCACTAAAAAAGCATCTCTTAAAAGCCCTCTGGCAAGAAAAACTGCTTCTGCTCCATTTTGCAAAAAATATTTACTATCCTCGGGAGAAAAAATATCACCACTTGCACCGATGAGTCCTTTGAATTTTTTTGCAACAGAAACAACTGCAGATTTATTAGAAATCCCCTCATATCTTTGAGCCTTTGTTCTGCCGTGAACTGCAATGAAGTCACAGCCATTGTCAAACAACTCTTGGCAAAAATCCTCTGTGGTATATGGAATGTCCCAACCAACAAGGCGGATTTTTGTCCAAACAGGAAGTCCAAACTTTTTTAAGCTTGCAATAATTTGCCCGCTTTTTTTTATGTCAGACAAAAGAGCACTACCGGCTCCTTTTTTTGTTACCTTGGGCATAGGGCAAGCCATATTTATTTGAAGAGCAGGAAATTGCCGAACAGAAAGCGCAATTTCTGCACCACGCGAAATATTATCTGGTGTATCACCAAAAAGCTGCAAAACGCATGGCTCTTCAAGTGGCGAGCCGACTAAATATTCTCGTGTTTTTGCTCCACCATAAATTAACCCAAGAGCGGAAACCATTTCCGTGTGGACAAGAGATGCCCCCAGACTTTTATGAAAGAGGCGAAAAGAAAGAAATGTTACCCCCGCCATGGGAGCAATAAAGATGGGGTTGGTAACAGATACTCCGCCTATATTTTTACTGTTAAAATTTTCTATGTTGCCTTGAGACACGGTCTAATGCTTTTTACCCTTTTTCCCTGTGAAGTGACAAAAGAAAGATGGCCAAACGAATACAACGAAAACAATTAACACAGACCACATGGCGTAGATTGCCCAAGCACGAGGCACGTATTTGGCGGCGTAGGAAACGCCAAAATGCATAATAGCACAGACAATAGCAAAACCAGGAAGAAAAACAAGTAACTTGCCTAGTATTGACGCAGGGGAAGTGAATTTGATAAATCTTCTTTCAAGGGTTGAAGCAAAAAGATAAACGATCAGTGCAAGTGTTGCTGCATGCGCATCTATTTTCATTTTTGCAGGATCAACAAGCAATTTGCCATCTGCATAGCTCAAGGGATAGGATTTAACTTCTAGGTAATATGTTGCTGCAAACGCAATGACAAGAAATATTAAAGGCATTATCCATGCTTTTTTATCCTGCCCAGAATGTTCCACAATCCAACTTGAAGCGAATATGGAAACAAGACCAATTATAAAACCACACAGAACATCTTGCGGTGTATGGTATCCCAGTATCATTCGAGCTAACATAACACCTAAAATTATAACAGGACAGATGAAATGAAAAATGATGTTTGTTTTATTATATTCTCTTTCCAAAGTGCCATAGTTTGCGGTGGCAGCTGCAGAGTGTGCACTTGGGAATGAATAACCCGTTGCCGATTTCAGTCCTTTTGGGTGTGGCTTGATTCTTGAATCCCTAATCCAGGGGCGGTTAATGCAGGCGATGCATTTTATGAAATTACATAGGAAAAGAGAAAAGAAAAAAGAAAGAAACAGCTTTTGCCCAATTTTTTTGTTGCAACACCAGTAAATAATGATGCAAAATCCAAGTGGCGCAAACACGCCAAAACCCAGTTTGTCAAAAATAAAAGCAACGTCACTAAGCCACGTTAATGTTTGTGTGCGCAGATTTTGCAGAAAAAGTAAAATTTCAATATCCATGTGTTAATCTCCTTGTCTTATATTAATTGCCAGTCTTTTAGAGTGACTATATCGTTGACTCCGGCATCACAAATTCCTGTGATATGCATAAAGTTTCTAGTGTGTCCGAGAACAGCGCCATTTTTTGTTTCTTCCACTAAAATTTCTTGCGAAGTGTGGAGGAATTTTGCTGCAAATTTTGTGTCTAATTCTTGCGAAATTGCAATTGCTCTATCAAGCCTTGAGCGAATAACCTTTGGTGAAATAGGTGCGAGCTTCGCCGCTTTTGTGCCTGAGCGTGGAGAAAATGGAAAAACATGCACATGCCCAAATTCCTGCTCTATGAGAAAACTTAAGCTTTCCTCAAAATCTGACTCCGTTTCTGTTGGAAAGCCTAGCAAAAAGTCTGTTGTGATTTGTAAATCATTACCCAAGGCTTCACGAGCTCTTTGCATAATTTCTGCAAATTGCTCTTTTGTATAACCACGTTTCATATTAAGGAGTGTGTTGTTGCAACCGCTCTGCAAAGGAATATGAAGATGTGGCATAAAAACTGGCGAGCTTTTTAATGTTTGCAGGAGTTTTTCTGTTACGGAAATGGGTTCTATCGAGCCAAAACGCAGTCGTGCAAGCCCTTTAATTTTACTCAACTCTTCTACCAAAAGTGGCAAATCTGAATGTAGCCCAAGATGTACTCCCGTTAATACAATCTCCTTGCACCCGTTTGAAACGAGGCTCTTTACCTCTGATACAGTGTCGGTTATATCTCGGCTTACAGGAAGACCTCGGACAAAAGGCACGGTGCAGTATGAACAATAATGATTGCAACCGTCCTGCACCTTGACAAAGGCTCTTGTGTGAAGACAAGGTTTTGTTAAAAACTGATTGTCCCACAGACTGTTGTGTTGCAGATTGTCCTGCTTTTTGAAGATAAGTTTTTTTGCAGTGTCAGTCAAAAATTCTTCAAGAGTTGTCATAAATAGATGCTTTAATCTGTTGCCAAGCAGGATATCAATACCAAGTTCATTTGCTTCTTTTTGTGTCAAGGTTTGTGCAAAACAGCCAAGGCAGCAAATGACACCATTTTGATTTTCTCGTCTTGCACGACGAAGGAGTTTTTTGCATTTCCTGTCTGCAACGGCTGTTATAGTGCAGGATATTAAAATGTAAATATCCCAGTTTTCACATTCTGTGGCACCAGCCTCAAGAAGCGCTGACAAAATTGCGTCTCCTTCATAGGAGTTTGTCCTGCAGCCAAGCACCTCAAGTTTTATTTTTTTGCCAGATAAATTCATTCTGATATATATCGCAAAAAAGAGGCATTAAGCCTCTTTTTTAGTTTTTGTATCTATTTGAAATAGCTGTGCAAAATTGATTTCTGTCCATTTCTGATAATTTGGAATATTGAACAAAAGTTTCATCTCACTAGGTACAACAATAGTCTGATATTTCGTGGCACCAGACATTGAGCCAAGTTGTTCAACAGGCGTGGATAAAATGTCCTTCATGACCTCTTCGTCTATTGCACCCTTGAAGTGCGCAGCAAGGTTTAGCAAATTCTTTCTTCTTGTCCTTGTAAGCCAGTAAGACAGGTCATCTGGACGTGGCATACCCCAAGATTTTTCTGTAAAATGGTTTGTGATGACGGAAAGTCCTGGGCGTGTTGTTGTTGTGCGTTGCTTGACGTCAAAACTTGACCACTCAAAAATTCTAGCCGACAAGGCATCTGCAATGGTGGCTAGATACGAGAAGCTAGCTTTTGTAGACCAAAGATATGTTCTAAAATCATCTAGGTTTTCACATTCCATCATGGCATTCATGAGAGTCGTAGGAGTAAAAAATCTATTTTCTATAAAGAGATTTCCACCACTTGGCATTGCGTTAGCAATGGTGAGATGGATTCCTCTTTCATTAAATGCGTTTGTTATATATGGTGTGCCCGCATAGCCAAATGATGCAAAGGAGAGAGCCGAATCATTCGGGCGAAAAACTGTGAGACAAAGACATGGGGTTATGCTTGAAACGTCGTTGTCATAGTCAAAGTTTGAACCGAGAATAAGCTTGCCGGAAGTGTAATCGTTCCAAGTGACCACGCTCGAGGAAATTGGGGCAGAAAGCCCACAGAGTATGCTCTTCCTAGAGACTGCAATTCTATCAACTTGAGATGCGGTTAAACCAGCACCCTCGGCAAGCCCCTCAAGATATTTGCGAATTCTATGAGGAAAGGTTGCCATCATGGTACGACACTTAATTTCTTCTGCGTCACTTGCCATGTCAGCAACGAAATCTATCATCAAGGCAAGCTCTTGCTTCATGAGCGTGCCAAATGCACGCCCCATTTCTTTCCAAGAGCCATCTAAAATAACTATTGGAAATTTTCCAATTTTATATTTTACCCCGTGAGTAGTCTTGGATTCTGCTAGCATTTTTTCCCTCCCTGATAATAAACAAAAGATATTTGTTATTTATATTCTTTCCAAACGAGGATTATTCTACCACATTTTTTTGTAGTTTTTCTCAAAATTCTTGAAGTTGGTAGACTTTTGTTATAAAATGACGCTAATTTATTACAAAAATAACATTTTTGGTGGTGCGAAATGAAAAAAATACACAAATCTTTATTGCTCACTCTTTTTATTTTTACCTTGCTGTTACACGCATCTTCCTTTGCTTACGCAATTGAATCTCTTGAGGATTTTGAAAATAAGGTTAGGGTAACATGGCATGATTCTGGAAATCGTGTTGCAGAGTTGCTTGCACAAAAAGCAAAAATTGTAGGTCAAGAAGATAATTATGCAGCACTTTATGGTGTAAAAAAATCCGATATTTATGGGCTAATAACTACAATTGACATTGTAACAAGCAATTATATTCAAATAAAAGAAGAAGTAAAAAATAATACCATCCGTGTGGCATCCACTTTTGATATAGAAGAATATGTTCAGAAAGCATCAAAAGAAGATAAGTTAAAGTTATTCTTTGATTTCTTAGAAAGCAATGCTGATTTTTCTGAATTGTTAAAGGATGCAATAGAGGAAAAGACAAATGTACAAAAAATAAACGATACCTATGGAAAAGAGCTTTTGAGGCTTGAAAACGCCTACAATGTTACTGGTGAGGAAGCTAACTACGACCATACTCAATATAATAAAAAAGCGTTTGATTTTTACAGGGCAAGGCTAGAGCTTGAAAATTTTCTGCTTGAAACACATGGTGCAGAACTGCATCTAAGCACCTTGGACAGAATCATAAAGGGATATGAAAAAACACTGGTAAAAATTGAATCTTTAGCAAAAGAAATGCTAAAAGGAGAAAATTTTGAAACGTTAGACACATCATATTTGGATCAACGACTTAATAAGGTTGTGTCCTATTATAGTGATATTTACAATTCTTTAAGAGATGATACTATTTTGGGCTTTACTCAAGAGGAACTTGCTCTTTTGCCCAGAGAACTTTTACAATTACTGCAAAATACTGCTCAAACTGAGCAAAAATATGTGCTTAGTGCGTATAAGGAGTGGAATTTAATTTTACCACTCTGGTATACATTGATAGATGTTAATAGCGGTGAAAGACCTATTTCTACAACAGAAGAGGTAAGAGAATTCATTGACTATTTTAACAAACACGCAGATGCAATTTTATTGAACAGACTGGTAGATTTCTATTCAGTTATTACAAGGATAGATGATGACCCAATAGAAAGGAAGTTCCAATCTGATCCACGTTATAGTCAGTTAGCATTAAAATTAAAGAAAATTTCTGCAGAATTAAAGCAACGCTATCTAACCTACGTGAAATTACATAACCGCCTGCAAGATGAATTTTCAATGTTAGACATTACGATTCAAGCTTTGCAGAACAAGGCCGGTGATAAGGCAGTAAAGAGTTCATTACGGAAAAAGCATTTTGAGGATTTTATGCACTATGAACTTTTTAATATAGCACATAGGTCTATTACATTTGGCAAGATAGGCAGAACACTACTCATTGCCTTATATGCCTATATTATTGTATTTTTGTTAAAGCGAGCTACTAGAAGGCTTTATCTTGGGAAACGTCATAAAGGTAAAGATGGTTATTTAGCTGGAAAGAGATTAGTTATAGAAGTTACACTTGCCATAGTTGTCTATGTAATTGCTTTTCTTTGTATTTTGACCGAGCTTAATATTCCTCTCACGGCATTTGCCTACATGGGGGGCGTTGGTGCAGTTGCAATTGGTTTTGGGGCGCAAACAATATTTGCGAATCTTTTTTCTGGATTAATATTAATCTATGGCAACAAAATCAGGGTCGGAGATTGGGTTATTGTAGACAACACCCTTGGGCGAGTTGAAAATATAACGGCACAAAACACAATCATTGCCTACGACTGTTTTAATCAGCATATGGTTGTTCCAAATTCGCTCATGTTAAAAGATACAGTAAGAAATGTTACTCGTGCAGACGGTCTTGTCGGAGACGGTTTTGAAGTTGTTATAGAAGATGTGCATGATTTGAATCGTGCAATTGCTGCTATTTACAGAAAAAAAGACTCCATAAATGAGCTTTTGCCAAATTATTTCTTTGCTGTTTGGAGTGGGGAAATCTCTGGAGTCGCTAAGTTGAGACCATCAATAATTGTTTCATACACCTATGACGTGAGACTTATAACGGCAGGAAGGTTTAAGTCAATTATTCGAAAAGCCGTCTATGAAGCATTAATAGAAGAAGGCATTTATGAACCAAAAGTGGACTAATAAACCTGGGACGTAACAGATGAGATCCATTAATAACGAAGAAATTTCCAAAATAATTGAGGAGAATAAAGAAGCGCTCATTCGCTACACAAATCTTTTGATAGAGGCAAATGAGGTCGCACGTCTTACTGGCGCCAAAGATTTTGATACACTGTGGCAAGACCACATTGTTGATTCCTGCTATATTGTGCCTCTCGTGCCTCAGAAATGCCGTCTCATTGATGTTGGCACCGGAGGTGGACTGCCTGGAGTTGTCATTGCAATTACGCGGCCAGATGTGTCAGTAACACTTTTGGACAGCATTGCTAAAAAGGTTTCTGCAGTGGAAAAAATTTGTTATTTGCTCGGATTAAAAAATGTTACCTGTGTTTGTCAAAGGTCTGAGGATTATGCGAAGTTGAAAAAAGAAAAGTTTTCTATTGCGACAGCAAGAGCGGTTACAGCTGCTGGAACTTTGGCAGAGTATCTGGCTCCCTTTGTCCGTCGTGAGGGACAGCTAATTGCCTTTAAAGGGCCACGTGTAGCAGAGGAACTTGAAGAAGTTGGAAATAAATGGGCAACACTTGGGCTTGCCTCTCCTCAGCTCCTTCCATATTCCTATGATGAAAAGAAAAGATATTTTTGCATTTGGCATAAGGCACATAACATTTCAAACGCTTACCCCAGGCGCATTGGAATGGCAGAAAAATTTCCATGGTATAAGTAAATGAAGAAAGGTTAATGCAAATGGCGAAGATGAAATTTACCAAAGACACCATAAAACGATATATCGAAAAACTAAGCGCTAGACATAATATTGAGGAAAACGAGTCGCTGTCTAATGAAATGATAGAGCCTGTTGGTAAGTTAAAGATAACGGGGATAGGCAGAAAGTTCAAGAAATTATCCCAAAAACAACCACTAAAGAGAGTATCGAAGAAAGCTCGTAGTAAGCATAGTCTTACTAGAACATGGCGGGAAAAAAGAGCCCTTGCAAAAAGAACGCAAAGATTAAGAAAGTTTATTGTGGTTCCTTTAGCTCATCTTCTTTTGCCAATTGTGTTCATTTTGGGGCTCATAGTTATACGCTTTGCATACATTCCAGAGCGTGCTGCGGATAGTGTTGGTGTTAAGTCGCTTGAAGCGCCAGGATTTCCTATCAGTGTTGTCTTTGATAAAAAGCAAGATTGTCTTGGCACAACATGGATAAAAACTCCTGGTGGTGTGTGTCATATTGAGGATACAGACGATTTAAATTTGGTGTCAGAGGAAATAAAATTGCTTAATGCAGACATGGACAGTAAAAAAGATTTACTTTGGCGGTTGAATTTCACAAACAAAGATGGTATCGGTGTTACGCTTTGGATTGGCATGTCCACAGAAAGTTCAAAAATTTATATCTGCAAGACGCCTATTGTGCCTTCTAGGTGGCACGCCTTGCCATTAAAATTGGATGTGCCAGAGAAAATGTCGCTGTATTTTTCCCCGACTACTCCCATTTACCAAGATTCTGCAAGGCAGTATATTGGCAGGGAAGCTTACACCTTTCTTTACACGGTCACCTTGACACAGGACGGTCCAGCATTTGTTCCAATTCCCTCTGTTTACAATGAAATCTTCCCTATCTTTACGGAGATTTTGATGCACGAGCCGATAGCAGAAAAACGTGCCGTGTATAAAAAGATGCAACTTGATTTTGCACGCCTGTCTAAAGGGCTTCCCCTTAGCATTGCGGCCTATAAAAATATCCGCATGGATACAGTAGAAGTAATGTCTTGGAAAAATTAAAAAAAAGAGAGTAAGAACAATTTAGTTCTTACTCTCTTTTTAGTTTGTCTTACAAAAAGTCTTTTATCATTTGCTTAAAATCTTCTTCGTTTATAACCTTTACTCCAAGAGCCTGTGCTTTTGCTAGTTTGCTTCCTGGTGCGGAGCCTGCCAAAACAAAATCTGTCTTTGAACTAACAGAAGTTGAGGTAACCCCGCCCATTCGTTTTATTATTTCTTCTGCGTATTTTCGCGTAAAGCCTTCCAATTCTCCTGTTAAGACAAATTTTTTGCCAGTAATTGCAGTTTGTGTCACGGGCTTATTTGCATCTTCTTCTGTGCCAAAATTCAAGCCCTCGCGCCTTAATTCTTCAATCAAATTTTTGTTTTGTTCTTGGCTAAACCATGTCTTTATTGAGGTCGCCAAAATTTCGCCTATACCGTCAATGGACGATAATTTGTCTGTGTCGTTTAGTGCAGTGTGCGCTAACTTGTCCAGTGTGCCAAAATGATTTGCAAGGTCTTCTGCTGTTTTCTGCCCTATGTTTGAAATTCCGAGTGCATTTATCAAGGCTGACAAAGGGCGTTTTTTTGATTCCTCAATTGCCTCGGCAAGGTTTGAAGCAGATTTCTCTCCCATCTTGTCCATGAGGGAATAGATTTTTATATCAGTTTTATAGATATCTGCGGCGTTTTTGAATACACCTTTGTCTATCAATTGTGCCACAAGTTTTGTGCCAAACCCTGTGATATTCATAGCGTCACGTGAAGCAAAATATGCAAGCTTTTGCTTCAATTGTGCTGGGCAGGAGCTATTTTGACAACGAATTGCGACTTCACCGCTATTTTTTGCAGTCCCAGCACCACAAACAGGACAAACATTTGGAATGATAAAGCGAGACACTTCGGGCGGTCTTTTTTCTTTTTCTACACGAACAACCTCAGGAATAATTTCGCCAGCTTTTCTAACCCAAACAAAGTCACCAACGCCGACGTCTAGCCTGTTTATCTCATCTTGATTGTGAAGCGACGCACGGCGAACAGTTGTTCCTGCAAGGCGGACAGGATCAAATACAGCAGTAGGTGTTAGTACGCCAGTGCGTCCGACCGTTACTTCAATATTTTGTATTTGAGTTAATTTTTCTTCCGGTGGAAACTTAAAGGCGATAGCCCAACGTGGTGCGTGACTCGTAGCACCTAGGGAAGAACGGAGTGCAATATCATTTAATTTTACAACAACACCGTCCGTGTCTATTGCGTGAGAATGGCGAAGGCTTGCCCAGTTGTCAAGGTAAGAAATAATTTCTGCCTCGCTTTTTGCAAGGGTGTGTGAGCCTTGGCAGGGAAGCCCGATATTTTGTATAAACTCAAGCATTTCCTTTTGTGTCTTTATGCCCCACTTTTCCGGCTCTACAACTTGATAGTAGAAAACTTTTAAATTCCTTTTTGCAGTTTCTCTTGTGTCAAGAGTGCGCAAGCTCCCTGCGGCAGCGTTTCTTGGGTTGGCAAAAAGGGTAAGCCCCTCTTCCTCACGATAAGCGTTTAATTTTTCAAAACC
>JAZLJR010000003.1:0-20799 GCA_045617925.1 Synergistaceae bacterium | reverse complement strand
ATTTATACTGTTGACAGTAACGATTCAACAGCAGAAGCCATGGTTATTAAAGATGGCAAAATTGTGTATGTCGGCTCTAACGAAGAAGCAAAGAAATATAGAGGCCCGATCGAGGATATGCAGGGACAGTTTATCATGCCTGGGTTGGTTGACTCTCATGTGCATATTGCTGTGGCAGCAGATTTAAGTGTCCGAGCGGCAGCAAAATACATAGAAGCAGACAGCAAAAAGGGAGTAATTAACTTTATTAAGGCAGAGATTGCCAACAATCCCAATGCAAAAGCATATCGTTTTTACTTAAGTGCTTCTGATTTGCGTGGTGAACGTCTCACCCGTGACGAACTGGATGCTATATGCTCTGACAAGCCAATAGCTATTACCGAAGCGGAGTGTCACAGTTGTTGGGTGAATACAAAGGAGCTAAAAGCAAGAGGCATCGACGAGTATGCGGAGGACATTGCAAAGGGATTAAGCTACTTTGATCGTGACCCTGATGGACGTGTCAACGGTAGAATTTATGAATTCTGCCAATTTCCAGATAAACTGCCTGATAACCCACAGAAACGATATGAGGATGCCATAGATTTTCTTGCTAAATATTGGAAGAAGTGGGGTGTTATTGCAGCATTTGACGCAGGTCAAATTGGTTCAGAGGCATCTGTAAACGCTTTTTGTAAGGCCTTGAAGCTCAAACAGGAAAGCGGCGAATTGCCAGTTTACATGGAGTGCTGCTATTATATTTACAAGCCAAAGCAGTTAAAGAATGCAGTGGCCAACCTTAAAAAGCTGAGAGAAAAATATAACACAGATATGCTTCATGTCAGAACCATGAAGATGATGTCGGATGGCACTATTATTGGCAGAAACGCCGCTATTTTTGACAATTATGAAGATACGAAAGGTAACGGTGGTACAATTGTTGATCCCGCTACGCTTGCCGATTTCTTGTGTGAGATGAATGACGCAGGAATTGAGTATTTCCACGTTCATACTGTTGGTGAAAGAGCTGTTGTAATGGTTCAAGATGCGGTTCAAGAAGCTAAAAAACGTTTGGGGAATAAATTTACTCTTGAAGTTACAACTGCACACGTTGAATGTCTGCCAGAAAAATATTTCCCTCGTTTTAAGGAACTTGGCATCCTTGTAAACTATACACCATTCTGGTTTGGTGGCGATTACGAAGCTTATTGCACAGCACTTGGCAAAGAACGTATAGTAGATCTATATAAAGCAAAATCCCTTTGGGAAGCTGGTGCATTGATAAGCTTCTCATCAGATGATGTTACATTCGACAATATGAAAACTTGGAATCCTTATCAGGGTATGGAAGTTGGCATAACACGTCAAGATGGTGACTTCTTAAGCACAATAGACGATGATTTTTCAAGTCGTCCAGTGGTTCCGTTAGAAAGCGAAAGACTTACATTGAAGCAGATGATTAGAGGATTTACAATTAACGGTGCAAGGCAGATGGGGCTTGATGACAAAATTGGTAGCCTTGAAGTGGGCAAGGATGCAAGTTACCTTGTGTTCAAAAAGAATCTCTTTGATGTTGATGTATACCAACTGCATAAGCAACTCCCTGACAGGGTATATATCAAGGGTAAGCTCGTAAAATAATCTGCGTTACGACAAATTAACAAACGAAATAAAATCTTACAAATAGGAGGATCTTGTGCTATGGAACAGAAAAAATGTTTGAATAAAAAACTGAAAATTGCTACATTAATACTTGTTGTTGCGGTTATCATATTGGTCTCTTTTGCCTGCCGTAAAAAATCAATTCCATATCTAACTACAGAACAAAACGACACTCTCAACAGTGCAAGAGTAGTAAAGGGAACGAATGAGCTAGCCTATGAAATCAACTACACCGCCGATTATAAAATGGATGAATTTATCCAAACAATTACAAAAAAATGTATTACCTCTTCGTCAGGTTGCAGAGTAACGATGAAGCAGTTGCTTGCAGCAGGGTCAACTATCATTCCAATGGATCGTTTGACCAATGATGCACCGGGTTGTAGCTCTGTTGTTTGTAGGAATTCTGAAGGTATTCCTGTAATTGGCAGAAATTATGACCTTGATATCAATTCTAATGGTGCTACCGTTGTCATTCACACTGCACCAAAAGATGGTTATAGGTCTGTTGGTATGGCAGATTGTGCACAGTGCGGACTGTCTCTTACAGATCTCAAGTCAAACAACGCGAATAAAGAGTTATTGTTATATGCACCATATTTCACAATGGACGGGGTTAATGAAAAGGGCTTCGCCTGTTCCATCATGGTGCTAAGTGAGGGCGGATGCATTCAGTCCACTGGGAAAAACTGGTTGCCCTCTACGCTAGTTGTCAGATACTTGCTTGACCATGCCGATAGTGTGGATAATGCCATTGAATTGTTGAATAAAATGGATTTCAGGAATGACTATTTTATTGATCCGCTCGTAACTGATATGTCATTTCACTGGGCATTAACCGATGCATCTGGAAACAAGGCGGTCATTGAGTATGTTGACGGCAAAATGATTGTTAATAAATATCCCTTGAAGGTAAAATATAACGAAAATGATGACAGCATAGATATAAAGTATCCAAAAGAAGAAAAAGGCTATTTAATCTCCACAAACTTTTTTGTTTCGGAAGGCTTTAAAAATGCACAAGGCGACAGTGGCAAATGGCGCTATGAAATTATAGAAAAACAGATGTCAGAAAAACCCACACCAACCAAGGAACAGTTGCGTGATATCATGAAAAGTGCAAAGTATTTTATGAACGATAAAGACTGTTTTTTTGCATTGAAAAAAGGCGGGCTTGATCCGACAGATCCAAAAAGTTGGGGCTGGATAACGATTTGGACAGATATCCTCAACACTTCAGATTGTTCATTAACACTTTGGATGAGAGAAAATTACAAGGTAGAAAAAACATTCCAACTTGAATATTAATAGCTGTTTTTAATATTATTCATAATAAAATGCGGACACGAATTTTTCGTGCCCGCATTTTATTATGCTAAATCTTTCTAATCACAAAATTCTTCCACTGCCCGTAGATATGCAGCAACAGGGTCCTCCGCTTTTGTTATTGGACGACCCACAACGATATAGTCACTGCCTAGCTCCTTTGCTTTTGCTGGAGTTGTGACACGGCTTTGGTCTCCCTTGTCACCTTCTGCAAAGCGGACACCGGGAGTTACTGTTAAAAATTTTGCTCCGCAAAGAGAGTGAACCTTTGGTGATTCAAGAGGTGAGCAGACGACACCGTCTAGCCCAGCAGAAGCAGCATTTTTTGCGTAGTGTCCTGCAACTTCTTCTACAGTTCCGTGGATTAGTAATTCCTGCTCCATCATTTCTTGGTTAGTTGATGTCAGCTGTGTAACGGCAATAAGGAGAGGGCGAGTTCCGTCTGGTCTTGTGAGGCCTTTGATAGCTCCTTCCATCATCTTTTTCCCACCGGCTGCATGTAGATTTGTCATGTCAACGTCAAGGGAAGAAAGCACCCTCATGGCACTTTCAACTGTGTTTGGAATATCATGAAGCTTTAAGTCCAAGAAAATTTTGTGGCCACGTGCTTTGATTTCACGGACAATTTGTTGTCCAGCACCATAAAAAAGCTCCATACCAATTTTCAAGAAAGGCTTTCTGTCAAGTTTTTCAAACTTTTTAAGAAAATCTAACGTTGCCTCTTGGCTTGGAAAATCGCAAGCAATGATTACATCTTTACCCATTTGTTTATCCTCCATTCTTAATTCTTAATGCGAAGCGCCGATTATGTCTTTTAAAGAAGAAATACGGTATTTTTCCATAACACAAGGCAAATCTTCCACGATTTTTTTGCATATCCAAGGGTCTATCAGGTTTGCAGAGCCAACCTGAACAGCTGTGGCACCAGCCATCATCATTTCTATCACGTCTTCTGCCGTGGAAACTCCACCAAGCCCCATGATTGGGAGTTTTACTGCTTCGTAAACTTGATAAACCATACGGAGCGCCACAGGAAACACAGCTGGTCCAGAGAAGCCACCCATTTTGTTTGCTATTATTGGACGACGGGTTTTTAAGTTTATTCTCATTCCAAGCAATGTGTTTATTAGACTTATGCCGTCTGCTCCTGCTTCTGCTACAGCAACGGCAATTTCTTTTATGTCTGTTACGTTTGGGGAAAGTTTGGTAAAAACTGGCTTTGTAGTGTTTCCCTTTACAGCTTTTATTATGCTTGCTGCAGTCGTTGGGCAGGTGCCAAACGCCATACCGCCGCCCTTTGCATTGGGGCAACTGATGTTGATTTCTAAAATTCCAACCTGCGGACACTTGTCAAGACGGCTTGCGACTGTTACATATTCTTCTAGGGAAAAGCCACACACATTTGCGACAACGGGCTTTTTGAAGACTTTTGCAAGGGCAGGAAGTTCATGGTTCACAACAGCTTCAACGCCAGGATTTTGCAACCCAACGCTATTGATTAACCCTTCGTAACATTCAGCTATCCTCGGAGTTGGGTTTCCAAAGTGAGGAGAAGCCGTTGTTCCCTTAAAAGAAAAACTGCCTAGAATGTTTATGTCGTAAAGCTCTGCAAACTCGAGCCCATAGCCAAATGTGCCACTTGCCGGAATTATAGGATTGTCAAGCTCAAGTCCAGCGAGGGTAACTTTTGTATCTACCATAACAAGTCCTCCTTCTCAAAAACAGGACCGTCCTTGCAGACACGCTTTGGTCCTTTTGCTGTTTCAATGGAGCAACCCATACAAGCGCCGAAGCCACAGCCCATTCTTTCTTCAAGGCTGAGCTCGCCTGATGTTTTTGTAGCATTTTTTAGTGCCTTAAGCATCGGCAAGGGACCACAGGCATAGAAAAATGAATAGTCGCTTGGCAAAACATCTGTAACAATGCCCTTTGTTCCTGCTGTTCCGTCAACGGTTGTGACAGAAACAGGACAGCCGAGAGCTTCAAATTCATTAACAAAAAAGACGTCCTGCGAAGATGCAAAGCCAAAAATAGCTTTTGGTTTCTTGCCCTCTTTTATAAGTTTTTTTGCAAGATAATAAAGAGGTGGAACGCCGACGCCACCGCCAACAAGGAGTGGGGTGTCTCCACTTTTGCTTGTGTCAAAGCCATTGCCAAGTCCCGTTAAAATGTCTAGTTCGCTCCCACGCTGCAAGCCCTTCATTACCTCTGTACCACGTCCTACTACCTTATAGATAAGAGTTAGCACTCCGTCTTCCACGTCTGTAACAGAAATTGGACGGCGAAGATAAAAGCTCGGGAGAGCAATGTTTACAAATTGCCCCGGAGCAGTTATAGCGTCCGTTGCCCCGAACAACCGCAAGAGAAAAACATCTTTTGCGATTTGAATATTTTTATCAAGGGTGAAAATTTCTTGTTTTAACATAAGATTTTCTCCTAAAATTTTGAATGATTGTATTATAGCAGAAAAAGTATATAGTTTGAAATTTTTTGACAATGTAGTGAAAGCTAATATAATATTTGCTATGAATATAAGAGATGAATTGTACGACAGACGAATAGGGCTTTCTGATGCGAATAATTTTTTTGTGTCTTGTGAAAGAAGAGCGAACTCCAAATTAAAGGGAGTTCCTGTTGTCGTGCTTTCAAATAACGACGGTTGTGTTGTTTCCCGTTCCAACGAAGCGAAGGCACTTGGCATCAAAATGGGGCAGCCGTTTTTTCAGATAAAACAATTTGTAGAGCATTATGGCGTTGCCGTTTGCTCTGGCAATATGGCACTTTACAAAAAGATTAGTGCAGAAATCCGTGAGGTTTATAAAAGATTTTGCCCTGATATCGAAGTTTATAGCATTGACGAATGTTTCTTCAATATGGCACTCCTTGCAGAAAAAGATGCTGTTGCCTATGCACAAAAAATACGTTCCTCAGTGCTTAATGAATGTGATATCCCTGTTTCTATTGGCATTGCTCCTACAAAGACCTTGGCAAAACTGGCAAGCGAATATGCAAAAAAGCACAAAGAGTGCAATGGTGTGTTTTTCTTTGCCGCAGTGCATTACAATGATAAGGATTTTATGAGCAAATTCGGTGTGGAAGACATTTGGGGCATTGGCAGAAAATCATTTGATGACCTTACCTTTCGTGGAATAAAAACAGCCAAAGACTTGCAGGAAGCGGACGAGCTTTTTATAAAAAAACGCTATGGCACACCGTTGCTTTGCACTGCAAAGGAGCTAAAAGGTTTTCTCTGTTATCCCCTTGTGCCAAAAAGACCAAAGCAAAAACAAATTTGTGTTTCTCGTTCGTTTGGTGCAAGGGTAACGACAAGGGAAGATTTACAAAACGCCCTCATCTGTTTTGCCGTTGCAGCTGCAAAAACTCTGCGTGCCACGAAACAAAAGGCACGAAGCCTCACTTTTTATGCTGCGACTAACAGGTTTAATGCCGATTATTGCTCCCTTGCAGAAGAGGTTATAATAAAAAACGGCACGTCATCCGACAAGGAAATTCTTGCTTCTCTTGATTCCGTTATGGATAAACTCTTTCGCGAAGGACTTGCCTATAAAAAAGCCGGTGTTGTGCTTAACAACTTGATAGACTGTGAAGATGGTGTGCAATTATCGCTTTTTGACGAAGAAAACGAAGGCCGGCAAAAAGAAGACAGGGCAATGGAAGCAATAGACAAATTAAACAGCGAGCTTGGACACATTGTGGTAAAGCCTGCCGCCCTCTTTGACAACTCTGTTACGTGGAAGAGCAGAGCAGACTTCAAATCAAAGGAAAACAAAGAAACGACAAAAACAGAACAACTGCGTTTTCAGTCAAACGCAGAGGACTATTAGTGGTATAATTTGGCATTGATACCAAGACCATTCTTTTTATCGGTAAATTTGAGAAGGGTGAGTAGAAAACAATGGAACTAGATTTCAACGAAAACAAACAAAAAGAGACAGAACGCCCTCTTGCAGACAAAATGAGACCTGTTACCCTTGAGGATTACGTCGGGCAGGAACATTTGCTTGCAGAGGGAAAGCCACTTTATAATCTTTTGTCAAATGGGGTAGTCCCTTCCTGTTGTCTGTATGGTCCTCCGGGTGTGGGAAAAACTACCCTTGCTCGCCTTATGGCGCACGTAACGGGGCGTGAATTTTTGGAAATAAACGCTGTTTCTGCCACTGTTTCTACATTGCGGGAGCTTGTGAACCGTGCCGCAAAGGTGAAAGAAGCGACAGGCAAGACGGCAATTGCCTTTATTGACGAGATTTACCACTTTAACACAAAACAACAAAATGTCTTGCTCCCTTATGTTGAGCGAGGAGATCTTATCCTTGTCGGCACAACGACGGAAAATCCATATTTTGAAATAAACAAGACTCTCCTTTCCCGTATGATTGTCTATACCTTGAAGCCCTTGAATGAAGACAATGTATTAGAAATTTTGAAACGAGCCTTGAGCGACGAGGAGAAAGGACTTGGTAAACTCGGTGTAACGGCAGAAGACGGAGTGCTTGAAGAGATTGCAGTCGCTTGCGGAGGTGACGCACGTCAAGCCTTAACACGGCTTGAAACAGCGGTGGTTTCTGTTGCCGTTAGTGGTGCGTCCTGCCTTACGACAGAGATTTTAGAGTCTGCCACAGGTAGCAATTCGCAAAGGTATGACAAAAAATCTGACGATCATTATGAAGTAATTAGCGCCCTCATAAAATCCTTGCGTGGAAGTGACCCAGATGCAGCGCTCTATTGGATGGCACGAATGATTGAAGCCGGAGATGATTTACACTTCATCACACGTCGTCTTTGCATCTTTGCAGCGGAAGACGTCGGGCTTGCAGACCCCTTTGCTCTCGTCTTTGCACAAAATGTGGCAGCAGCGGTAGACAGGGTAGGTTACCCGGAAGCGTCAATAATTTTGGGAGAGGCTGCTGTGTATCTTGCTGCTGCACCAAAAAGCAATACAGCATACAAGGCAATAGCAAGAGCGAGGGCAAGCGTGAATAACGAGCCACTTATGGAAGTTCCCCTGCATCTTCGCAATAATAATGCGGAGATAAAAAATTACAAATATCCGCATGATTTTCCTGGACACTGGGTGGCACAGGCATATACGCCGGAAGTTCGCCGTTTTTATTTTCCGGAAGATGCTGGAACGGAAAGCAAAATTGCCGCACGACTAAAACAGCTTTGGAAAAGATTTAGATAAATTGAGAAAAAAAGCAAGGCATTGCAAAATTTATTGCAATGCCTTGCTTGTCTTTAATTTAATTCAAAAATTTTCTTTATGATTAAGAAATATTATTTTTTTGTCTTGAAGTAGTAAATGTAATCTGTTAAATTTTTAAGGTCCTCGTTAAAGGCGCTTACAAAATTCTCCTGTGAACAGTCTGAAACGATAAATACGGCGTTTTTGCTATCTGTATCGTTCGCCCGAGTTGCGATGACCCTTCCTCTTTCATTCCCTTCCAAAACCACTTCAACATTTGCATAGTAGCCAGTAAAGTTTTCCGACCTTGTTAAATATTGTATGCTTACCATGTCGTGAATTGGAGCGACTTGACCTCTGTATTCCTCTCTGCTGTTTGCAATACGCTCAATCAGCTGACCTATCATAACAAGCTCTTCCTTATCACTCTTTAACAATGGTTCAAAATTTTCTTTTGTTACTTGAAGTTTTTGTGTTATGTCAAGAGGGACTATGACGATTGGCACCCCGCTTTTTAGGATAATGTCAAGTGCTTCTGGGTCTTGAAAGACGTTGAACTCTGCGTGAGGAGCTACATTACCTTGTATATTGATAGCGCCACCCATAATAATTATACGCTCAATTTTGGAAGCTACATCGGGGAATGTTTTTAACAGAATAGCTTCTGTGGTGAGAGGTGCAATTGCTACAATTGTTATTTTTTCATCGCTTGGCAGGGAAAGGATTTCGTTTCTCATATACAAAAGACCATCTGCTGCTGTGTAGTTTTTGCCGTTGTCTTCAAGCTGCAGGTCGCCAAGTGCATATTGTTCGTCAACGCAAGTCTGTCTTCGTTGAAGAAGTGTATTGTGTGCCCCATCGACAACAGGAACGTTCTTGGCACCAAAAAGGCTGAGCAGTGAAAGTGCATTTTTTATAGCAATTTTGTGGTCGGCGTTAAGTGCCTGAACCGACACGCCACATAGATTCAGCGTTTTTCTATTTGCCAAGACCATTGCAAGTGCCACATTGTCATCTGGCAGACAATCTGTGTCAAACCAAACGTTTGTCTTGACTTCTGGCAAACCGACAACAATGAATCTGCCCCCTATTATAACTGCTACCGTGAAAAGGACAAAGGCAATAGCTCTAATCCAAGAAAACTTTTGTGTGCCTGTTGTTCTCTTCTTACCTGCTAAGAAATTTGCGAATTTACCCATTTTTCATTTCTCCTTTATAGAAATTTAAATTTTTTATTCTTTTATTTAGTTTCGCTTTCCAAAATCCAATGGTCATTGTCGGTTTTCTTAAACGGTGTCCCGAAGGTCTTTAAGGTGGCAAACAAAGATTGCTGTTCTGGGGATGGCATAAAGACAAAACGATAATCTGTAAAATCGCTGTCTTTTGTTATGGTGAAGTGCCCCTTTACCTTGCAGAGCCCCTTGAATTCAAAGTCACGAACAAAAGCATTATTCTCCTTGTCTATATGAACATGAGCAGAACCATCACCAAAATTGATCGCCCCAAGGAAAGGAAGCACTAATGTTACATTGTGGGCAGAGAGTTTGCCGTCAACCACATTATCTGTGATAGCTGTCAAGGACGGTGTGGCACTTATGCTTGAAAAGGTCAAGCGAAAAGGAGCAAAGTCTGCTACGACATCATCAAAGATGTAGGTCTTTATGATAAAGCCCTGTGTGTGCTTGCGGCCAATGGAAAGATCAATGTTTCTTTTCTGACATTCCTCAATAGCGCGATCGCCAACCTGCTCCATTAAGTCTGCATCCTGTGAGGAAAAACTTGCACCAACAAATACCGCTATGATAATGGCAATGAAAACACCAATGATTGCTAACTGAATTTTTGACAAGTTCATTTTTACACCGCCTTAAGATGTATAGCTATTTTCAAATTTTGAATATTCGCTGAAGAACACGAGGTCAATTTTCCCTGTTGCTCCACTTCTGTTCTTTGCTATGTGCAACTCTGCCGTTGCGTTTGTTGTGTCTTGTTCGGAATTGTAATAGGCTTCACGGTAGAGGAACATAACCATGTCTGCGTCCTGCTCAATAGCACCAGATTCGCGGAGGTCTGAGAGCTGTGGCACCTTTTTATCGCGTTTTTCAACATCGCGAGAAAGCTGAGAAAGGGCCAGCACTGGCATCTTAAATTCGCGTGCTACGCTTTTTAACGTGCGTGAAATTTCTGAAACTTCAACGGTTCTATTATCACGCCTTCTTGCAACTTCCATAAGTTGAAGGTAGTCAACAACAATTAAACCCTTGCCATCTGTTGCGTATTTTGAAGCAAACCGACGACAACGTCCGCGGATTTCCACTGTTGTTAATGGTGTGCTGTCATCTATGTAAATAGGTGCATTTTCCAAAGTCGTTGCCGCGCGGGTGAGAGAATTCCAGTGCTCTGACTGAGAACTTTTATTGCGGAAGAGGTCTCGCATATTTACCTTTGCTTCGGCTGATAACATTCTTTCTACAATTTGCTCGGAGGACATTTCAAGTGTGAAAATCAAGACAGGAATTTTTTGTTTTGTCGCAACATACTGAGCAATGTTTAAGGCAAAAGAAGTTTTTCCCATTGCAGGACGAGCAGCAAGAATGTATAATGACCCGCCTTGAAGCCCAGCAGAAATTGCATCAAAAGCCCTGTATCCTGTGGCAATTCCCGTTAAGTCTCTGCCGCCGGCAAGACGCATTTCAATGTCTCTCATAGTGGTAAGCAAGACGTCATGCGCGCTTTGCATGTTGGACATTCTGCCACTGCGTGAGAGGGCAAAAACCTTTTGCTCTGCTTCCTCTAGTGCGTCATCGCTTTCTTTGTCCTCTTCAAAACCAATGCGTGCGATGTCTGAGCCGACAGTGATAAGATTTCTGTGAACAGCTTTGTCCTTTACAATTTGAGCGTGATACTCAACATTTGCAACTGTTGTAACAGAATCTGTTAAAGAAGCAAGGAATGTCCTGCCGCCTATAGACTCCTCTTCACCAGACTTTTTTATTTCGTTTTCTACTGTTATGGCGTCTGTAGCAATGTTCTTTTCATTCAACCCTACCATAAAAGCAAAAAGTTTTCTGTTGCGCGGGTCATAAAAATCATCAGGCTCAACAATTTCCATAACCAGTGGAAGGCATGTCCCGTCTAAAAGACAGGAGCCAAGCACTGCTCGTTCTGCCTCCGCATTGTATGGGGGTACTCTGTCAAAATTTGTTATTTCCATTTTATTGTTTTTCCACAGAAAGAATCATTTCAGTTTCGACACCTTGAAAAAGCTTTAATTTTACTGGATATTGCCCCAATAGCTTTATAGTGTCTCCCAACTTGATGTCCTTTTTATCAACAGTTATCTTAAACTGTTTTTTCACAGCTTCGGAAATTTGAGCAGTGGTTATTGCACCGAAGAGTTTTCCCGTGTCACCACAGGTTGTAAAGAGCGTTATTTTTCTACCGGAGATGTCTTTTTTTAACTCCTCCGCTTTCGCCTTTAGCTTGGCAGTTTTGTCCTCTTGGTTTTTCTTTTGAAACTGGTAATCCTTTAATTTGCCGGCTGTTGCTTCAATTGCTACGCCACGGCCGATTAGGAAATTTCTGCCATATCCATCTGCGACAGTGAGAAGATCGCCCTTTTTACCAACCTTTGGCACATCTGTTGTTAAAATAACCTTCATTCTATGAACTTCCTTTCTGTGATTTAATTTCTTATTTTTCTAAAATTCCACATCAAATCAGTAGCTCCAAGCAAGGACAATAAACAAGATGGAACCCCGATTACTACGGATAAGGTTGCTAATATGTATTTAAAGAAAGGTCTCACATGTTTTCTTTCCAACATATACATTACAAAAGCAAAGCCCTGTATGAAAAATGCTGCCCATACAATTTGTTGAATATTAAAGGCGATGTCCTCACATGCTGCGAGTTCTTTTATGTTTAACTTTGCGGCCAATTCAAAAGCAAAAGAAGCAAAAAGAGCTAAAAAGAGATTTGGTGCAAAGGACCAACGTGAAACACGTGGCATGGAAAGCAGTTTGATGTGTTGTTTTTTTGCAAAGCGGTGTAAGCAAATGTAGCATAAAAAGACCTCTGCTGTGACAAAGAGCAAAAGAGTGGTTGGTAGCATTTTTGTTGCAACTTCGGTTAAAAGTTTTATGCTACCTGCTATGTCAAACCCTTGAAGCTTTGAAGCATAAGGAGTTAAAGCAGCTTGCAAAACCGCCACGTTTGGTAAGGCGACATTTCGTCCGAGTAATTTGCTAAGAGCAACTATAACTCCAAGTTTTAAATAGATAGAAAATTCTATTGCCTCTGTAAAAAAAGTAGAAGAGTCTGGTTTGTCTTTTTTCAAAAAGAAAGCAATAAGCACTCCAGAGAAGCTGAAAAGGGCAAAGTAAGTGAGGGCAGCTGTGAAACCATCACTTAAGGCAATTGCAAGAGAGGCAATGACAGAAAGCAAAATTGCAAAGGAACAACTTGTTGACATGGTAATCACAGCGAAGGGTAGGGGTGCAAAAAGCGTGGAAAGGTTGAAAAGAAATGCTATTCCATTATTAAATTCAAAGAGTATAAAGGACAAGAGCAACCAAAAGATAAACATAAACTTGTTCAGCTTTAATCTAGAATTCCTTTGGTTTCCTTGTGATTTCTTCCTCATTTCAATTTCTATTTTCATTTGAAATTTCCTTACAAAACAAATTGAGTTATTTTAACACGGATTTTGTTTTCCACATAAGAAAAAATAACAAAATTTCTCTTTCTATAATTTTTCTGTAATTTTTGCCGGATTTTGTGTTTTTTAATAATTTTGTTATAATATACTTGGAATTATGCAGGACGGGACATCCTTGCATGTAATCATTTTTTTGTTTCGTTATATGATGAAAGGAGAGATTTATTTGACAAAAAACAGACATTTAATGCATATTTTTTGCCTTACAGTTCTTGTCCTTTGCCTTTTTATTTTCCCTTCAAAAGCTAGTGAAACAGAGGCTGTCAAGACAAATGCACAAAAAGAAGATAGTGCCCTGTCACATCTGTCAGATGCCATAAAAAAACAAAAGGAAATGCTTACACCTAAGCCACCAGAACCCTATGAAGTAACCTTTGAGGAATACGGACCTGCAATAGAGAAAGCATTGGCAAAAGCAGGAATAAAGAAAACGTATGTTGAAACAGTAAAATACAAATATCCCGATTCAGCCCTAAATCAATTAAAAAATATGACAGATGAACAAAAATTGGATATTGCAGCAGGCATTCTATATATAAAGAAATGTAGTTACGGACGAGTGTCACAGGCGGATATACTGCGAGAAAGTGCCGCTATTGTTTACTACGCATCAAGATATAAAATACCAACAGCAGAGGCATTTGCCATGGCAGACCTTGAAAGTCACTGCACGCCTCATTGCGTTGGACGACGGGGGCCAGTTGGACCATATCAAGTGCATTGGCCAAGCCATTCAAAAAAATTGATTAGAAAAAAAATTGTCGACAACCGTAATGATATGTTTGATGCAGATAAGGGAGTGCATGCAGGGCTATATGTCTTTGCTAACTACATAAACTATGCTGGCTCTATTCAAAAATCCTTACGTTATTATCTTGGCAAACCATCAAAAAGATATACAAAAATGTTTTACAAACGTGTAAACAAGTTTAAAAACGTCCGATCTAAACTGAAAAAATCATTGTAAATACTGAAAAAATTGAGGCAGAAACGCCTCAATTTTTTATGCCTTTAGAAAATAAGGAATTGAAATTTAGTTCTAAAAAAGTTAAAAAACACGTTATCTTTTTCCACATTCTGTGGATAACTCTGTGGATATGTAGCAATTTAATCTATTAGCTGTAAAGTTTTCCACAAAAATTTTTATTAAAAATTTGACCAATTTGAAAAATTAAGTTTTGTGTAAAAATTTGAAAATTTGTTTTTTGAGTTTTTATAAAGAAATCCTTTTTTTATAAAGCGAATTATTAAAAATCGAAAAAAGTTGCTGATAGCAAGCATTTACAAAAGACCTTTGTTTTTTAAGGTGACGTAATTTTGCAAAACAGTTATCCACGAACTTTTCCACATCCTGTGGAAAAGTCATTAAAAAAGTAATTTTCCTTGCAAAAAGGGAATTGATTATCCACAAAATTTATGTGGCAAAATTTTTAAAAGTGCGATTTGTGTAAATTCAAAAAAATAACAAAAACTTTATTATTTTTACTTTTTTTGAAAACGACTTTAATATAATAGGTAAAAATTTTAAAAGCTTAAAAAAGTAGTGGTATCAAGACTTTTGCCCTTGCAAACTTGATACCACTTTCTTTATCTTTTGTTATGTTTTTTATCTTAAAGATATTCGCCAATTCGTGCCATTGCCTCTGCAAGTTCTTCGCTTGCGCCTTGGTTTTTGTAAAACTCTGTGTATTTTTGCAAAGTTTCTGCGCTAAATTCTTTCAGTGCGACTTTTTTAACAGGGACTTTGCTTTCTTTGCGGTAGTTTTTAGCAATTGAGCCGAGTGCAAAGTCAATATGAACCTTTAATCCTAAAATTTCTGAAAGTGACCTTTCAAGTCTTGCCCTTCGTGACATCGCAGCCATCTTTGCCATGGAGTCAGATATGTTTATCTTGATGTGGAAAGCGTCGTCTTTCTCTTCATAGGCAACAGGAGCAGTTACGCGGTAAAGAGGAGTCCCTGCAATTTCCTGCCAACGAGTTTCTATTTCGTCCATCTTACGGGCAATAGTCAAGGGGTGAAGCTTGCTTTCTTCATCAAAATTGCCTTCCAAAAAAATCTGTGCCTTTTGAGCCTTAAATTCTGCAAACATTTTAACTTTTTGCCCCCAGTGCGTGGCTTTTTTCTATAGCAATCCAAAGGAGCTGTATGTCGCTTGGTGGCACGCCAGGGATTCTGCTTGCCTGTCCAAGCGTTTCTGGGTTTGCCTGTTTCATCTTTGTCCTGCCCTCGTCGGAAAGCCCTAATATTTTTTCATAATCAATAGAGCGAGGAATTTTTAATTTTTCCATGCGCTCAAATTTTTTTACCTGATTTTTTTGGCGTGAGATGTAGCCTTCATACTTTAACTCCGCTTCCACCTTTTGCCCGACTTCATCATCTATTCCACTTTTTGTAATATCCTTGACAAAATTCCAAGACACCTCTGGACGTCGGAGCAGATTTTCTGCTGTTACACTCTCTTCCAAAGGGCTTGAGCCAATCTCCGTAAGGCGGGAATTGTTGCCAGTGTTCATTAGAATTTTTGTTTCTGTTAGAAAATCACGGCACGTTTTTTCTTCTTCGCGGAAACGTAGAACCTGCTCGTATTTTTCTTTACCTAAAAGCCCTATGGAATATCCCTTATCACTAAGGCGTTCTGTTGCGTTGTCGTGGCGGAGAAGCAGGCGGTATTCTGCACGACTTGTCAACATTCTATACGGTTCATTTGTTCCTTTTGTTACAAGGTCGTCTATTAAAATTCCGATGTAACTTTCGTGACGAGCAAGGACAAAGGCTTCCTCCTCCTTAACACGAAGAGCAGCGTTTATGCCTGCCAAAAGTCCTTGACCTCCCGCTTCTTCATAACCGCTCGTGCCGTTTATCTGCCCAGCTGTGAAAAGATTTTTTACAATACGGGTTTCAAAATTTGTGAGTAGCTGTGTTGGAAAAATATATTCATATTCTATGGCGTATCCAGGGCGGACGATTTTTGCGGCTTCGCACCCTTTAATTGTCTTGACACTATTCCATTGAGCTTCCATGCACATAGAAGTGGAAAAATTTTGCATATAGACCTCGCCACTTGAGCCGGAAATTGGCTCAAGGAAAATCGGGTGGCTTGGCTTTTCTGGAAAACGTAAAATTTTGTCATCTATGGAGGGGCAATAGCGTGGCCCTTTTGACAATAGTGCTTCCGTATAGAGCGGCGACTGATTAAAGTATTCCCTAATTGTCTCGTGTGTCGCCTCGTTTGTGCGTGTTATGCCACAAACCATTTCATTATAGGTCTTTTTTACGGAATCTCTATTGAAATGTGAAAAAGCCTGTGGCTCGTCAAGACTTCTTTGTTTGTCTAGGATATCCCAATTTATGGAGCTTTCCAAAAGACGTGGGGTGGTGTCTGTCCTAAGTCTGCCAGTTGTAAATCCAAGGTTTTTCAGACTTCTTGCAAATGGTGTTGCGGCAACTAATCCAAGTGGGCCAGATTTGTGGTGAGTAAGTCCAATAAAAATTTCAGATGCAAGATATGTTCCAGTCGCAAGGATTACGCAGTCTGCTTCAAAAACTTGTCCAGTTTTTATTTTAACGCCCTTTACAGTTTCATTTTCAACACAGAGGTCTGTTACTTCTGCTTGAAATAGCGTTAAATTTTCTGTGGTTAAAAGGGTATGTCTATAAAAGTCGGAATATTTTCTCGGATCACATTGAGCACGGAGAGTGCGAACAGCAGCACCTTTTGATGTATTGAGCCAACGGATGTGGCGAGTTGAAGCGTCTGTCGCTTCAGCCATTACGCCACCAAGAGCATCTATTTCACGAACGATGTGCCCCTTTGCGGGGCCACCTATGGACGGATTGCAGGGCATAAGAGCGATGCTATCCAAATACATTGTAAGGAGCAAAACAGAACAGCCCATACGAGCAGCAGCAATTGCTGCTTCGCACCCTGCATGTCCTGCCCCTATTACTATTATATTATAGTGCTTGTTCATTAATTTTTCTCCGATTTACTACTAGATGGCGTAATTCTAGCATAAAATTGAAATTGCAACAAACTGTGGCAATAAAAAAGCCAAGAGATGTTTTCTCTTGGCTTTTTATTATTTTACTTTAAGTTTGTTTACCTGATCCCTTCCAAGGAATTTTGTGTCATCAATTCTTTTTTTTGTATATTTTTCTAGGATTTGCGCCTTTATTTCGTTAGCTGCTTTTTCAGCTTCTTGTGTAACATACGATAGTACAGAATTTGCTCCCAAATCATTGAGGACATACTCAAAAGAGTCAAGTGACTTAACAAATTCTTTTTCCAGTGAGCTGAATTTATTGCGCACCAATTGTGAGTAAAGCTTGCGGTCATGAGTTGCTAAATCTGCAATTTCTAGGAGTTTCCACACAAAAGCGTTGGGATCATAGTTTAGTGAATAATGGGTGAAATTTTTGTTTATTTCATTTGGGAAACCAAAAATTGGGAAGTAGACGGAAAATTCTGGAGCTGCAAGCGAAGCCCATAGTATGGGGGAACTGTCATTTCTTCTGAACTGTATAAAATGAGCTTGAGATGTTCTGTCAATGCCTATTGGTCGAGTATTGTTGTCACCTTTGTCAGTTGCTTGGGGTGTTCCCTCGTGTCTATCACGAGACAATTCAAAAGCATCTATTAAGGAAATTTTTTTGTCTGGCTTAAAGCAAATTTCATATTGTCTATTGACATCATATACACCAGCGGTGCTTGGTGCAAAGTGACGTCTACCAGCCCAAACACGAAGCTGTGAATAATCACGTTTTGCCGTGCCGTAAGATAATGCAAGGTGAAACTTGCCATCAAGCTCCTTATATATTCCAGCTTTTTTTGCAAATTCAATGATATCTTCTGAGGCAATCCAGTTTTCTTTATCATTTTTGTCATAGAAGCCAAGCATTGCATCATTTGGTATGCAGGCACAGCAATCTTCCGGTATTCTTTGTGCTGCATAACGGTGTCCCGTATAGAGCTCCATGTACCAAATCTCTTTATCATCTATAAAAATTACTGCTTCAGCTGCTACGGATCCATGTTCCTCCATTAATTTTGCAAGACGGCGAACACCTTCTCTGGCAGAAGACACATAAGGAATAACAAGACGTGGCATATTCCCCTCGCGCAATCCAGATTTAACAAAAGGATCTAGTTTTAAGGCCTTGTCATTTGTATTTATGGTTTCGGTGGCACTAAAGCCAACGCGTTTTTCATTTATGACTGATTCCCACCAAAAATCTTGAAATGCTAAAGCATTGGTGTTGCCTTCGCAAACAGTTTGATTTATCGGGATAGCAAAACACTCATAATTTGTTGCTGGTAGTTTTAGCTCTAAATTTACTGTAGTGTCACGATAGGCGATAGTTTTTTTTGAATTATAAGCTGGAATGTGTTGTAACTTAGATACGCAAAATGTCGGGGAGTCAACTGTTCTGCCGACAAAATGCGAGCCATCTACACTTGCCTTTCTTCCTACTATAATGGTTGTGCAGGCAAAAGAAGTCTTTGCAAAACAAGCTGTTAGTAAACAAGCAATCAATAAATTTTTAATCATGTTCGTCTCCTTCCGTTGAGCGTTGATTTCTCGAAATTTTAGCTATTATACACTAAAACACTTAAAGGCAACAAGAAATTACAATTGAATTTGTAAAAATAGCTTAATTTTGTGGTCAAAAGTGAAAGATTGGTGTAGAATATTTTGGCGTTGAAAAGTCTAATAAGAGGTGATAACTATGAAAAAATTTGTTGCAATTTTTGTGTCCTTAACGCTAGTTATGTCGTTTGCATCTGCTGTTTTTGCCATGCCGCAGCACATGAAACGCATTAAAGAGGCTACACGTTTGATAAACAAAATGGCAATTGAAGAAGATGCGGAAAGTCTTGCAGATGTCGTAAAATCTGGCAAGGCAGTTGCAATTTTCCCAGGTGTTTCAAAGGCGGGCTTTATTGTCGGAGGACAATACGGTGATGGTGTTGTTTTTGTAAAGGACGGCAAGGGCGGTTGGAACGGTCCAGCCTTTATGACAATTGTTGGTGGTTCCATTGGATACCAAATAGGGCTTGAAAGTGTCGGGCTCGTGCTAGTTGTTACCAACCAAAAGGGTCTTCGTGCCTTCACCGGTGGCAAGAGCTTCAAACTTGGTGCAGATATTGATGTCGCGGTAGGTCCAATTGGTCGTCGTGCCTCTGCATCCACTGATACACGCTTCAGGGCAGCAATCTATAGCTACTCTATTGCACAGGGACTTTTTGCTGGTGTGGGAGTTGATGGAAGCGTCATAAATCAGAATAGAGAGGCAGCAAAAAATTATTGGGGTAAAACTCTTGAGGCAAAGGACGCCCTAGCTCGCCCAGCAAATGACAAGAGAGTTGCAGACCTTGTTAAAGCATTAAATAATTTGCAAAAGCAAGCAAAATAATATATAATTCTGAGGTTTTTTCATCAGATGTCATTCTTTGACAAAAATGTTCAAATTAGGAGGAAAATATAGAGAACATGAAAAGAATTTTAGCAGTTGTGGTATTAGTAGTATTGATGAGATTTGCTGTTCCTGCAATGGCAGCAAGCAATCCATTTGCAGACGTTCCAGCAGGGCACTGGTCCTATGACGCAGTTGCACTCTTGGCAAGCAAAGGTGTTGTCGGTGGTTATCCAGATGGTCAGTATAAGGGTGGACAGCTTGCCACAAGATATGAGATGGCTTCTGTTGTCGCTCGTGCCTTGACAAAAATTGACATGGAAAAGGCTTCAAAAGAAGACGTAGAGCTTGTTAAGAAACTCGTTGCTGAGTATAAGAACGAACTCGATGCACTTGGTGTTAAGGTTGCAGATCTTGATAAGAGAACAGCAGGTCTTGAAAAGGGGCTTGGTGGACTTCGCTTGAAGGGAAATTTCTGGCTTGATGCCGAGTGGAGAGGCACAGACGCCATTGATGACGAAGTTGCCACTTCTGCTCCGATGTTCTATTATCGTCGTGCTCGTTTCTTTGTTGAAAAGCAGGTTGATGACAACACATTTTTCCAGATGCGTGTGAACCTTAATGCACTCGATGGTAAAGGAGCCGGTGAAACCTTCAATGTCGACAGACTTTGGTTCTCCACAAAGCTTCCATGGGACATCAAGGGCACATTCGGTTATCAGACAACAGACTGGGATAGCGAATATGGTCTTTGGAATGCCAAGTATGGCGGCTGGGGAGACGAGGAGTCTCTTTGGACAAACCTTAAATTCATGGGTTTTGATTTCCGCAAAGACTGGGGCAAATTTGACCTTGATTTCTACATTGGCAGAAACACATCAAACCTTGATCCAGTCGAAATGGGTGACTACACAGACCAAGCTTATATGACATATGGCTTGAAATTAGGTTACAAAACAGAGAAGTTAAAGCTCGGTGTGTTTGGTCGTTATGCAAAAATAGATGGTGTTGCCCAAGATGCAGAATTTCTTGAAATTGAGCCTCAAGGCGGAACTCAAGAATACGAGTATAAATTAGCAGCTTCTAACATCTTAAACTATGGTCTCTATGCTAATTACAAAATTTTAAATGGTCTTGAGATTAAAGGAACATACAACCACCAGTTATATCCTGGTGGTGCTACGGTGAATGGCGAAATACAAACCCATGGACAGCCAGATCCAGAAATCGTTACATTGCCTGAAGGAATGAAGAATGGTGACCTTTGGTCTGTTGCGTTAGAGGCAGATCAAAGCTTATTAAAGCTTTTTTCTTTCTGGTTCCAGTATGGTCATATTTCAGAAGGCTTCCGCATCAATCCAAGAGCCTTTTATCAGATAGGAGTTAACCACGAGCTTAACAACTTTATGGATTTGGGTAGTGGTATGACTAATTGTAGCTTTGATTGGTACAAATTTGCTATTCATAGAGATATTACATCAAAGCTAAAAGCA
>JAZLJR010000002.1:0-62609 GCA_045617925.1 Synergistaceae bacterium | reverse complement strand
TTGAAAGAAGCATGGCAAGCAATAAGACATGGTAATTTTTTTAACGAATTTACATTGATGGGACTTGCTTCTCTTGCTGCTATGGGAATTGGTGAAATCTCTGAATCTGTTGGGGTAATGCTCTTTTACCGTATAGGTGAGGCTTTGCAAGATAGAGCTGCTTCAAAGAGCGGAAAGTCTATCAAGCATCTTTTAGCGGAAAAACCTTTAACAGCACAAAAAATTGTTGGGCAAGATGTTATCGAAGTCTCTCCAAAAGAAATTGTGGCAGGAGATAATGTGCTTGTAAAACCGGGCGAAGCAATTCCTGTAGATGGTGTCATTGTGAGTGGAGAGTCTAACCTTGACACATCAAGCCTCACGGGAGAAAGTCTCCCCCGTTTTGTGAAAAATGGAGATTTTGTCAATGGTGGCACAATTTCTCTTGATGGCAGGCTGATAATAAAAGCTACTGGACCCTTTGAAGACAATCTAATTTCACGAGTGTTTGAAAGTGTGCAGAATGCTGTGGCAAAGAAGTCTCCAACGGAACGCTTTATCACCCGTTTTGCAAAAATTTATACACCTTGTGTGTTTTTCCTTGCCGTAGCAGTTGCAATCTTGCCCCCACTTTTTCTTGGTGGAAATCAGGCAATTTGGCTTGAGTGGTTTAAGAAAGCCCTTGTGCTCCTCGTTATATCATGCCCCTGTGCCTTGGTTATTTCAATTCCACTTGGCTTTTTTGGCGGTATAGGTTGCGCATCAAAAAATGGAATTTTGGTTAAAGGTGCCTACGTTTTTGACAAATTGGCAAAGGTTGACACGGCAGTTTTTGACAAAACAGGAACACTAACTGAAGGCAAATTTGCTGTAATGACCGTAATATGCCAAGATGGAGTAACAAAAGATGACCTCCTGCAAACAGCATATTTGACAGAAAGTGCTTCAAATCACCCTGTCTCTCGCGCCATTGTGGAAGGAATTGGCAACAATACAAGACCTGTGACAGAAAATGGAATAGTTACTCAAATTCCTGGCAAGGGCTTAATTTATAAGAGTCAAACTCAAGAGATAATCTCCGGCAATGCTACATTGCTAGCTGAACACAACATTAAAACGCCAGAAATAAAAGAAGTTGGAACGCTTGTTTTTGTTGCAAAGAACGGAAAACTTTTAGGCACAATAATTGTAAAAGACATGTTGCGCAAAGAGTCAAAATCAGCAATAGAAAAAATTAGACATCTTGGAATAAAAAATATATATATGCTGACTGGCGACAGAGATGCAGTTGCTGCCGAAGTTGCACAGGAACTTGAACTTGATGACTATAAATCCGACCTTTTGCCACATGAAAAGGTTGCAGCCTTGGCAGAAATTTCTGGCTCTCGTGAAACTAATGCAATCTACGTTGGAGACGGAGTAAACGACGGACCGGTGCTTGTAACGTCTGAAACTGGAATTGCTATGGGGGGCTTTGGCTCACGCGTTGCAGTTGAAGCTTCTGACGTTGTAATCTTAGATGATAATCCTATGAAGGTTGCAACACTCGTCAAGATTGCGAGAAAAACAAGACGCATTGTATATGAAAATATTTTTATCGCATTTGGTGTAAAAATTTTGGTGCTTGTATTAGACATTACAGGGTTTTTGGCACTGGTGGGCATACCGGAACTTTGGGTTGCAGTCTTTGCAGATGTAGGCGTATGCCTCTTGGCAATTTTGAACGCAACAAGAACAATGAAATTATAAAAAGGAGGAAATCAAAAATGGGACTTTTTGAAGATGAAGCAAAGTCAAAGCTATTTGGCGAACCATACACATCATTCAAAAAAGCGTCACTTTTTGGAGAAATGTCACAATCAAAGTCTTTCTTTGAAGCGACAGAAAAACTTGCTCGTTTCTCCGCACTCGATGATGACACAGATAATCACAAATAAGTTTCAACCTAAAACAGATAGGCAAGACTTCTTAATTGAAGTCTTGCCTATCTGTTTTATTCTCTATTTTTTTGCTAAACGGTATTTTTTGTTTTTGCCTAGTCCTATTTTTTCTATGATTCCAGCGTCCGTCATCGCCTTTGTGATGAGGTATGTTCTTGTGCGGCGAGTTGCCAAAAGTTTTTGCAGGTCTGCTTCTGTTGCTGTGCCATGTTCAAGCAAAAATGCTACAACAACATCCTCTTGCTTTTGTGCTGAAGTTAAACGCCCTTCTTGTTTTTTCTTTTCTAATGTCTTTGTGCTTGGCAATACAGCAACAAAAACATTTTGTGTTGCGTAAAACTGTGGAGATAAACGGTATTCTTTGTAAAGGGACTTCACACGGCGAAGTCCAGTGCCACAAAGTGTTGCAAGTCCTTTTTCTTTTAAATTATTTGCCAGCTCCTCGTTAGGGGTAACGCTTGCTCCAGCCTCAATATCATCAATGATGAGTCCGCCAACAAGCCCACCAAGCGACATAACAGCAATTTCCTCATCTGTTATATTTATCAAGGTTGAACCCTTAAGCTGATAATTTCTGTGAGCAATGGCATTTACAAGCACCTCTTGCAAGGCTTCTTTGGGGTATGAATCTGGAGCAACCTTCGCAATAATCTCTTGCGCCTGTTTTAATTGTTCCTCCACCGTTCCCTTGATTGTTTCCTCGCTCGCAACTTTTGTCATGTCGCGATCTTTGTAAACAACTAATTTCAATTCATAGGGATTTGTCTTGGTAAAAAGATTTGTAAAGCTAAAACTAGCCTTCTTTGGTGCCTTTGGTTCTGGCTTTACTTCAATTTCTTCCTTAACTACCACTGGTGTTGGACGAACAATTACTTGTTGCTGTCTTGATGTTCCTTTGCCTCCAATCATAATAACACTCTCCTTTATTTTTAATGTCAGATAAAATTTTCTTTATCTGATTTTTCTGCACTCCATGTAGTATCTTTTCTCCTCTGCCTCACCCATACTAAAGGTTTTTCTTGGCAAAGTACCACCTGCCTCAATTGCGTCAAAAAACCCGTCTTTTGAGATTGGCTGCAACAAAATACCGACCGTCTCAATCTTTTGAGATAACCCTTCCGTAACAATGGAACCATGTATATAGTCAAGTAAAATGTCGGAGTGGGGTTGCATATAATCGTCTAAAAATTCCTGCACAACATCTACTGGCAATCTGCCATTACTACCTTTTATGTCAAAAAATCTTTTTTTGCCAAAAGAAACAAAGACTAAATCAGTGCCTTCTACAAGTTTCATTCCTTTTTTGTCAAGAAAAGACGAAAACTCTGACGTGATTTCTTTCAAACTAACGCCACTAACAATACGGTGAATTGGCTTAAAGACAAGAGCTGGTGAATGTAAATTCACCACTTCAACAAGAGCAAAACGTGCAGGGTGATTTTCTTTCTCTGCATCAGACAAGGTAGGTTTTATTTTTTCCCAACAAATTTTTGCTGCGCCAAGTGAATGATTACCATCACCAACAGCAAGGAAGATATTGCTGTCACCATTGCGGAATTTTGCAAATGCCTGTTCAACTTCTAGGGCAGTTTGTCCTTCAAGTGCATAGCCTTTGAGGTGTCCTCCTTGTTTCATTAGGTCTGTATCATAAAGGACACGATAGGTCTCCTTTTTTTCATAGATAGCTTCTATCAATGTTTTCTGTGGATCATCAACCAAAAGCATTGCATGAGGACACTCTAACATAGAAGCAGAGCGAATATCCACCCTTACAGGAAGCCTGTCTGCAACTGTTCCTTCTGTGCAGCGAATTGGCATTTTTGCTCCTTTTTTGAAATCATAATTTTCAAGGTCAATAGCACCGACAATTCCAAGACGTTTCCCACTTGAAGTATCTCTTTCAACTAGCACAAAGCCATTTTTCACAGCAGGAACAAGAACACCCGAAGCAACATAGTCTTCCATATTTTGTGCAATCTTAGGAATTCGCGATTGCACCTCTTTCAGGTAAATTTCTGGTAATATAATGTGAAGCGTGCTAGGTGCACCTGCTACCGTATGCTCCACCAACTCCCAATATGCAGGATCTGCCGTAAATTGGTCACACGCAACCACAGACCACTTTTTCAAATCAACATTTTGATTTGGCAAATATATATCAGTAGCTCTAAAGCAAGACATTCTTTTCCCTCTCTTCTGTGTTACTTCAACTTGCTAATAAAACGCTCCAGCCTGTTCATGGCTTCTTCCAAAACAGGTATGTCACACACATAAGCTATACGGACATGTCCCTCACCACCGGCACCAAATGCACTGCCTGGAACAATGGCAACACGTTCCTCACGCAAGAATCTTCTGCAAAATTCCAAGTCATCCAGCCCAAATTTTGAAATATCTGGGAAGATATAAAAGGCACCAAGTGGTTCAAAACAAGGTATATTCATTTTCTTTAATCTATCGACTACATAACGACGGCGGTGGTCATAGCCAAGACGCATTTCTTCTGTTGCCTCAGCCCCCTCTTTCATAGCCGTAATTGCTGCGATTTGCGCTGTTGTAGGTGCAGACATAACAGCAAATTCATGCACGGTGCGCACATATTCCATTATGCTCTTTGGACCTGCAATGTAACCAAGTCTCCAACCGGTCATGGCAAAAGCCTTTGAAAAACCGCTTATAAGGACAGTTCTATCTCTCATTTCTGGCAGACTAGCAATACTTGTATGCTGTGCACCGTAATTCAACTCAGCATATATTTCATCCGTAACCACAAAAAGGTCGTGTTTCTTTACAACCTCAACAACTGGCTCCCAATCTTCTTTTGTCATAATTGCACCTGTCGGGTTTGACGGGTATGAAACAAAGATTGCCTTTGTGTTTGGCGTGATGAATTTTTCCAAGTCAGAAGCCTGTAACTTAAAGTTATCTTTGTCGCTTAAAGGCAAAGAAACAGGCACACCGCCAGCAATATAGACACAAGGCTTGTATGAAACAAAGCAAGGCTCTGGACAAATGACTTCATCGCCTTTGTCAAGCATTGCACGAAAAACAACATCTATTGCTTCACTTGCGCCAACGGTAACAACAATTTCTCCGTCTGGGTCATAGTCAAGGTTATATTTTTCTTTCAAAAATTTTGCGATTTCTTCACGAAGGACAAGGTTGCCAGGGCAGGCACTGTAATATGTATGCCCACCACGCAAAGATTTTACGCCCTCGTCTATTATAAACTCCGGTGTAACATAATCAGGCTCACCAAGCGCAAGAGAAATAATGCCGTCCATACTATCAGCAATAGCAAAAAATTCACGAATCCCTGACGGGGGCAAAGCCATTATTTTTTTAGATGCAAATTGTCGCATTTCTATCACTCTTTCAAATTTTATGTTAATTTCCTAGTTTTTCTAGCGCTTCACAAGTTTTTGTCATAAATTCAGCGTCGTAGTAACTAATGTTACCAGCGTCACAAAGTGATGCAATTTCTGGGATAATTGGAATTTCACCCAAAAATTCTACGCCGTATTTTTCCGCAACCTCTTTTGTGTTGCCGTGACCAAAAAGATAATTCTTTTGCCCACACTTGGAGCACTCAAGGTAGCTCATATTTTCTATCACTCCTAGGATGTGAATATTCATTTCTTGCGCCATGCGAACAGCCTTTTCAACAATAAGGCTGACAAGGTCTTGCGGAGATGCAACAACGATTATGCCGTCCAGTGGCAAAGACTGAAACACAGTAAGTGGCACATCGCCCGTTCCCGGTGGCATATCTACAAATAGATATTCTTGATCCGTCCATATAACGTCGCTCCAAAATTGTTTCACAACAGAAGCGATTGCAGGACCTCTCCAGATAACGGGGCTTGCTTTGTCTTCCATCAAAAGATTGACAGACATAATGTCAACTCCGGATTTTGTCTGGTATGGCAAAATCCCTTCGCTTGAAGCGCTAGCCATTCCGTCTGCACCAAAAATTTTTGGAATTGAAGGACCTGTTATATCTGCATCAAGAATACCAACTGAGTGCCTTTTTTTTTGCATGGCAAGGGCAGTTAACGCTGTTACAAGGGATTTGCCCACTCCTCCCTTGCCGGAAACTATACCTATAACATGCTCAACGTGACTTAAGGGGTGAGCGTTCACACGAAAATCTGGTGCACCGCCCTGCTCTTCACATTTAGATTTACAATTTTCACAATCGTGATTACATTCAGCCATTTTTATTCCTCTTTATTCGCATATTGATTTATTCATTCAATTATATATTATCTCGGAATATTCAAGCTATTATAGCACAAATTTTCACTTGTGAATAAGTAAATATCGGCAATACATAGAAAAAAGTTATTCTTCTACATAGAAATTTCTTCTATCATCTTTATGCAGGGCAGATAAATTCCAAAAGCCACCAGTGCAACTAATAAACCTATCAGAAGCACAAGTGTTGGTTCAAGAAGCGACAAGAATTTTTTCTGCAGTGCCTCAGCCTCAGTCTTATATTGCAATGAAATCAACCTGCACACATCGCCGAGCTTCGCCCCAGTAAGTCCAACAGACAAAAGACTCTTGTCAAGCCTTGTTAAGTGATTCCCGAGTGCTTCGTCTATTGCTTCTCCCTTTTCAAGGGACTCAGCAGCAAGTAAAAAAATTTCTTTTATTTGCGCGCAGTTACTTTCCTCTGCAACAAGTGCAGTGGCATTCACCGCAGATATATTTGAAGAAATAAGGAATGACAAATTCCTCATTGCTTCGGCAAGAAGTGATTTCCTCACCAAAGGAATAACATATAATCTATCCTGCCATCTGCCACGCAAGGTATAATTAACAAGACATATTGGAATGGCAATGCACAGGGCACAAATAAAATAATGAGCACAGATGAAATTTGACACGGCAAATATTATTCTGGAAACCAGTGGTAGCCCCCCTCGCCTTATTATGGGTTCAAATGCTCTTTCAAACCTTGGCACACAGTAAAGCACTATAACAAAAAAGATTATAACAAATGAAGCAAGTAAAAAAACTGGGTAAGCCAAGGCTGTTGCAAGATTTTTTCTCGAATTGGCGACTTCTTCCAAATAATCAGCGATGTTCTTTAGCGCTTCCTCCATATACCCTGTTTCTTCTCCCACCTGCAACAGAGCCAGAACATTACCACCAAAAATTTTAGAAAATTCTCTTGTGGCAACGGACAAGCTTTGACCTTTTTTAACATTGCTGTATATTTTTATCAAAATTTCTCGCAGTGCGGGATTTGCCTCATTGTCCTTTAAAGCAGAGATAGCATCGGCATGTGTCATTCCAGCAGAAATAAGCATATAAAGTTTCCTGAAAAACATCGCACGCTCCGCAACTGAAACATGTTTTCTATGTAAAGCACCCCAAAAAAATTTGCTTTTATTATTTTTTTCTTCAGCTCCTGCCACTTCTTCCAGTGACATAATAATTTGAAAGTCTTTTCTTATCTGTGCTATGGCATCTGCTTCGTCAGCTGCTTCCAAGGTTGCCACTATAATTTTATTACTGTCTAGAGCTAAAGCACTATATTTGTAAAACGCCACAACAAATCTCTCCTTACAAAAAAATTAGCCCATAAAAAAACAGCCCAATCATAATTTAGATTGGCGCTGCTTTTTTATATTCAATTTACTTTCGTGTAACAGTTACAGGGTCATTCGGTGAGAGGTTGTTACCCCCCACTATCACTATTTCTTCACCACCGACAAGACCTCCTATAATCAGCACCGTTTCACCATCCTCAAGTCCTTTTTTGACTTCTCTCATCTGCACTCTGCCATTTATGACTAACCAAACATAAAAACCATTTTCACTCTCATGAATTGCAGCTTTAGGAATTGTAACCACGTTTTTATATTCCTTTAGCAATATTGTTGCAGTTCCAAACATACCAGCACGTAAAAGTCCATTTGCGTCCAAATTGTTGTCAAGGACAATTTCCACCTTGCTTGTTCTTGTGTTTGGCTCAACGTATTCATCTATTGACAGCACTTTTGCTTGAAATTTTTTACCAGCAAGTGCGTCAAACTGCAAGATAACAGGCATTCCCTTTGAAATGGACATTATATGCTTTTCTGCCACGTGAAGAGTAGCCTTAAACATGCTAGGATCTGCAATATCAAAGACATTGCTTGCAGCACTAATCATTGCACCCTCTGTAAGGTCATAGTGATCTAGAATTTTTCCATTCATTGGAGCATAAATGCTGTAATCAGATTCTGCAGAAATACTTCTATTTAGCTCCGCTGCCATCTGTTTTTCCTTTGCTCGAGATGCATTGTAATTGGCAGCATAGGCTGTGTATTCTGTGCGCTTTGCTTCAAGTTGCTGCTGAGTGTAAAATCCTTCTTTCACTAGCCTCTCATATCTGTCAAGGTCTGTTCTAGCATTTGTCATTCTGGCTCGCGCTACGGCTGTATCAGCTTTTGAAGCAGCTATCTGTGCTCTTGTTGCGCCAACATCAGCTGTCTGCTGTGAGTGTTCCAAAACTGCTAGAAGTTGTCCTTTTCTAACATAGTCACCCTTTCTTGCCAAGAGCCTGACAAGACGAGCTGTTACGCGTGCTGTGAGGGTCGTGCGCCTTAAAGCATCAATTGACATATTTTGAACAATTTTTTCCGATATCGTATTGTCGTTTCTAACGACAATTGTTTGAACAAAAGCACCAGCATTTTTTGCCCCCTTGTCACCACGAAAAGCATCCATAATTTCTCCGCGTCTTGTGTAGAGTGAAATTACTACTATCACTAAAATTGAATAGACAATAATTTTTTGCGTCTTTGTTAAATCTTTTAATTTTTTCATTTTCTTGTCCCCTAACTTAATTTGCTTTAGTTATTCTCTGTGTTTACCCAATTGATTAAGGTTCCCTCTATGTATTTCAAGCTCACAACAGACAGTAGATAATTATTTTTGCTCAATTCATAATTATATCGTGCCTGTTCATAATCATCCTGTGCTTTTAAGAGGTCAACCTGCTGCGTAACTCCCTCATGGTAACCAAGTCGTGCAAGACGAAGTGACTCTTTTGCTAATTCTTCTGCCAATTTCTTTGATTTCACAGCATCTTGAAAACCCTTTATTTCAGCAATTGCAGTCTTTACATTGTTTTCAATATCAAGCTCTTTTTGTTCCAATGAAATTTTATTTTGTTCCAAGGTTGCCTTGGCAATTTTCACAGCACGGCGAGCAACATTTCTGTCAAAAAGTGGAAAATCTAATGTAAGCCCAATGCTCCAAGTATCTCCACTATTATCTTCTCTGTTGTATGGATTTATATAATTGCCCTTTGCAAATGCAACTAACGACGGCAACATTGCAGAACGCTCAATTTTAATTTGTTCTTTTTGAACATCAAGTTGTTTTCTCAGCTTCACTAAATCATATCTATGTTGCCTTGCCGTGGCAATTGAGGCTTCGTCATTCAAATCAACTACAGGCTCAAAGATTGCATCTAGATAAGAACACTTTTCCTTCAAGGGAACGCCAAGGAAAGAATAAAGGCTAGCTTCTGCAAGGCGTAAATCTGATTTATTATCCGCCACCTTTGCTACACTTTCGGCTACCTGCTGTTGTGCCCTTATTAATTCCAACTTGTTGGCTAGTCCTAATTTTACCTTTATTTGTGTTTCTTTTAAGATTGCTTCGGCTGTCTTTTGGGCCTCTTCAGCAATATTGACTGCATCCTGCCAAAGAACCACATTAAAATAAAACTTATAGACATCCCTTAAGGTTTCATTTTTACCTTCTTCATAGGCAGCTAGTGCCATTGCATATTGTGCCGCTGCCTGACGCACACCAGCAGGCACCTTGCCGCCAGAGTAAATAATCTGTGAAAGGGTTGCACCAATTGAACTATCATCATATTTGTTCAAGGCTGGCACTATCGGCAATTTTTGCCGCACCGTGCTTCCTTCAATAGTAAGTGACGGCAAAAAGGCAACGTCTGCAACAAGGCGGGAAGCCTTTGCTTTTTCTATCTCTTGGGATAGGGTGCGTAAATTTGCGTTATTTTTCAAGGCCGTGTCTATTGCATCTTTCAGAGTCAGACCATTAACAGCCTGTTCTTTTGCGGTATCAGCAGTTGGTTTTGTATCATTTTTAGCTGTCATTGTTTCAGCTATACAAGAACTTGATGCAAGGGCTATTGTCAGAGCACAGGCAAGCAACGCAAGAAACATCTTTGTTGATTTTGTTTTCTTTAGCTTCTTTAATAGCTTTGATATTTTGGCCTTTATGAAATCTTGCAAACTTGTCATATTTCCATCTCTATCCTTTTTATAAGACTGGATTTCCCTATAGCGCATATATGCCTTGTAACGTCTCATTTTTATTCCTACCTTGTCTTTCATATCATCAAATATAAGGTAAATAACTGGAATAACAAAAAGTGTCAAGAGAGTTGAAGTGGTAAGTCCACCAATGATAGCAAGGCTCATTGGCTGTCTTGTTTCACCACCTTCACTAAGTGCAAGAGCGACAGGAACAGCACCAATAAGGGTAGAAACCGTTGTCATAAGGATTGCACGAAGACGTAACGGCCCAGCTTCCAAGACGGCAGAAACCTTATCCATACCACGCTCACGCAACTGGTTTATAAAGTCAACAAGGATTATAGCATTATTAACAACAATACCAACAAGCAAAATAAGCCCCATTATACTCATGACAGAGCTATTTACGTTTGCCATGGCAAGGAGTCCAAAGGAACCAGCCGTCATAAGTGGCAAAGAAAACATGACGGTAAGTGGGTGCAAGAAAGATTCAAACTGAATTGCCATAACAATATAAACCAAAATGATTGCAAAGATAAGAGCCGTCATCATGTGACCAAAGCTTTCCTGCATTTGTCTGGTTTCCGCACTTGGAGCAATGCTAAATGTTCCATCGTGTGGCTGATATTTATTAAAGAGCTCTACCAGTTTTTGATAACCTTGCCCTGGGTCAATTCCATATACGTTCGCTTCGATTTTTATGGAGCGTTGACGGTCATGTCTTGTGATAACAGTCGGCGACGGTGCAATTTCTGGAGTTATTAAGCCATCTGCTTGGATAATTTCACCTGTTTTTGTTTGAACAAGTGTGCGCATAACTTTTGAAATGTCATCTCTTCCGTGGACTTCAGATCTGAGACGAATCTTATAACGATAGCCTTCATCGTTAAATGTTCCAATTTCGTCACCGGTAAACCATGTAAGCATTTCTGTTGAAAGGTCGCGAATTGAGATATTCAGGTCATCTGCCAAGGCGCGATTCAAATATAGATTTATGCGAGGCTTGTCCATCTTCAGCCCCAAGATAACGTCACCTAGACCGCATGAGGGATCCTGCTCAATGTCATGCTTCATTTTTTCGCCAATTTCTGCCAAGGTTTCACTTGTTGGACCGTGTATAACTGCAGTTACATCTGACGAACCCCAACCGCCCATCTTTACGTTTGCATCCTTGAAGCGTGACAAAAGTGCTCTTAGCCTCTTCTGAACAATAGTGGCATTATCACGTTTGCTTCTGTCTATCAACTTAATTTGTATCGTGGATTTGTAGACTTCTTCACCTGCACCACTACCAATGGAACCAAATGTATAGGCAACAGCAGGATCTTTTTGAATGAGCTCTATTGCTTGCCTCGTTATCTCTGTTGTAACACTAAGTGCAGTGTCTGCCGGCAATTCAAATTCCGCTCTAATCTGTCCTTGGTCTTCTTTGGGGAAAAATTCACTCCCCAAAGTTGAAGCTATAATTATACCTAGCACAAAGAAACCAAGTGCAGCATACATAGTTTTTCGTCTATGACTCGTGCAGTAGGCAAGCCCCTTTTTGTATGCTTTTTCAAGATTTATGAGCGGTTGCTCCATAGCGATTTGCCACTTCTTCGGTGGCAAATTGCGTCCCAGCAAGCGAGACGCAAGATATGGTGTCAAGGTGACAGAAACAAGGAGTGAAATTGAAATTGTAGCCGCAACTGTAATGCCAAAGGTATTAAAGAAGCGTCCCATCAATCCACCCATAAAAGCTATCGGCAAAAAGACAGCAAGGGTTGTGGCTGCACCTGCGATAACAGAAAAGGCAACTTCATTCGTTCCCTCTTCAGAAGCAACAAATGCATTCTTCCCCTGCTCCTTATGACGATAAATATTTTCCAATATAACCGTTGTAGCATCAACAACCATACCAACAGCAAGTGAAATTCCCATCATGCTCATGTTGTTTATGGTAAGTCCAAACCAATTTAAGAAAATTATGCTTCCAAGCAAACAAACAGGAATTGAAATAACGGCAATAAAGGTTGCTCGCAAGGTGCGTAAAAATGCAAACATGATAATGGAAGTAAGCAAAATCGCCATAATGGTATCCCAAAAGACACCGTCCATGGAGTTTGTAATAAATATTGCGTTATCACGCACAACCTCAAGGGTAAGCCCATTCGGTGCAATCGCATTCAAGTATGCAAGCTTTTCCTTAACCTTCTGGGAAAGCAAAACTTCATTTGCTCCTTTTTGCTTTCTAACTTGAACAATAATTGTTTTCTTTCCTTCATAAACTGCCATACTGCGTTTTTCCTTGAAGGTATCTTCCACTCGTGCAACATCACGCAAACGAACAACAGCACCATTCCTAACAGCAATTGGCAAACTTTCTAACTGCACAGCGTCAGGATATTCACCTATGATACGAATACCATATTCCTTTGTTTTACCTTCAACGCGCCCAGCAGGAAGTTCAACGTGCTTGTTATAGAGAGCTGTCCTTATGTCCTTTTGGGTAAGTTTATATCTTTCCAAATCATCTGGGCGAATCCAGATATCAATTTCACGCTCGGAAAAACCGGAAAGCGAAACACGACCGACACCTTTCGCTGTCTGCAATTGTTCCTGCACAATTTTGTCAACAAAACGAGACATATCTTTCTGACTTGTCCTACCATCATTTTTTATGGCTATTTGCATAACTGGTCTATCATTCGGGTCATACTTATCAACCTGTGGGACATCGCAGTCATCAGGTAAGCTGTTTTGTGCCATATTAACCTTACCACGAACATCAGATGCAGCAAAGTCAACATTTCTATCCATCTCAAATTCAACGACAATTATGGATCTGCCTTCATAGGAGTATGATGTCATTTCTTTGATGCCTTCAATTGTATTGATACGTGCTTCCAAGATATCCGTAACATCACTATCCATTATTGCAGGGCTCGCTCCCTCCATGGTAGTGCTTACAACGACCAATGGGAATTCAACATTTGGCATACGTTCCACTCCCATGTGGGTGTAAGAATATATACCAAAGAAAATTGTAGCCATTGTAATAATTAAAACTGTAACAGGATGTCTTAAAGAAAATTCTGTAGCCTTCATGTAAATAACCTCAAAAATTTATAGCTAATTTTAGTTTCTTCAACAAGTCGCATTGTAATAATGAATTGTGTGAAAATTGTGTAAATTTACACAATTTTCACTTACGTAGCTAAAATAAAAATTGAGAGTGAAGCTTAAGTTAGTTATTCAAGCTCCAATCCCAATTTTACATTATGCAATACACTTATAATTATTTTCTCTCAATAATTGCGATCATTTTTTGTTTGCCATTAATCACCTTGACAACGCCAACTGGCTTTTCTGCATCGTGAAATGTGTTCATTTTAAGTTTGCCAGTTATACCATCAAATTCAATTCCTTCAAACGCCTGTTGAATTTCATCTCTTTCGGCTGTGCCGGATTTTTTAATAGCGGCAAGCATAAGGTTATAGCTATCAAAGCCGATGGCATTAAAAGCATTTGGAATTTCACGGGGAAAATCATGCTGCCACCTTGCATTAAAAACTTTTTGCTCATGGCGAATTAATTTGTTTGCCATATTTGAGGAATAAGCAAAGGTTGTAAAGCAAAAATCATCCACAGCAGCCCCTTCTAATTTCACTAAATCTTGTTTATCCATAGTGTCGCCAGACATAACACGGAAATCCGCGCCCATGTCCGTTGCTTGAGATAATATGCGTGAACCCTCAGCAAAATTTGCCGGCATATATAACAGGTCAACATTTGCCTTCATAGCTTGTTTGATTAGCGGAGCAAAATTTTTGTCTCCCTTCTCATATTCAAGCTGAAGCACAACCTTTCCACCACGGCGGATATAGTCCTCTTCAAAACTTCTGGCTAGACCTTTTGAGTAGAGGCTGTCACGCTCCACAATAATTGCTGCCGTTTTTGAAGCTAGGTCATTTGTAGCATAGAAAGCTGCCGCACTCGCCTGAAACGTATCTACGAAACAAGTGCGAAATACATATTTTTTGTTTGACGTAATCAATGGATTTGTGGCGCTTGGAACAAGAAGAGGAACTCCAGCCTTTTCTGCAACACGTGCTACTGCTATTGCAATGTCTGAAGAATTTGACCCAATAATGCAAGTAACGTTTTCTTCTTCTATAAGATTTTTTGCAAGCGTTATCGCGAGATCTTTTTCGCCCTTATTGTCAAAAAACACAAGTTCAATAGGTCTGCCTAGTATTGTAGGTGTTAATGAATTAGCAAGCTTTATACCCTTTTCAATGCTCTTGCCAAGTTCTGCTCCTCTGCCTCCCATGTCCAGCAAAACACCAATCTTGACAGGGTTTTGAGATGGATCCAGTGTTCTGTCTAGATTTTTGCTATATTTTGTGTTCAGCAAATTTCCGATACCAACCCCAGCAAGAAAGATAAAAAGACAAATAATAATTGTTTTTAAATTTTTGTTAATTTTCATAATATAACCTCCATAAATTTACAGATCAATTTTTGAAATATGCGTCTTTTCAACTTCAAACAGCTCATCTGCTTCTTCGTTTTCATTTGGTAACACAGAAATTTCTTCCACATTTTGTGCAGAGGATAACCTATGCTTCAACTCTCCAAGTTCATTTTCAAGTTTTATAATCCTAAAAGCAAGTGCTTCAGTGGAAATTTCATGTGCAGAGGCTGGAACAGGCCGTCCATTTATTTTTATGATACGCGCCCTCATGCCAGTAATCGTTGCCCCCTCTGGCACATCTTTCAAAACGACGCTGTTTGCTCCAATCTTTGCATTGGCACCAACAATAACTGGTCCCAAGATTTTTGCACCACTTCCGATGAACACATTGTCTCCAATTGTGGGGTGACGTTTACTTCCCTTTTCGTTTCCACGTCCACCAAGGGTAACACCTTGAAACATTGTAACATTGTTACCTATTTCCGTTGTTTCACCAATAACAACTCCCGTGCCATGGTCTATAAAAAAACCGTAGCCAATCTGTGCTCCTGGATGAATTTCTATCCCTGTCCAAATACGCACAATGAGAGCCAAAAATCTTGGCAAAATTGGACAATGCAGTTTACTGTGCAAGAAATGCAAAAAACGGTGGCAAAATATCGCCAAAAAACCAGGCGAATTAAGCACCACCTCAAAAAAACCACGGAGTCCATTTGGCACCGCAGGGTCATTTCTCTTCACAGCATCATAATCTGACTTTAAGGTCTTAAAAAAATTCATAAATTGTTACTCCACAAACATTTGTTGCGTGTATTATCATCTATTTTCAAAAATCAGTCAAGTTTTTTGAAAAAAAACGAGGTAAGTCAAACATAACTTACCTCGTAAAAAATTAAAAACTTAGTTAAAACGCTTTTTTATGATGATTGGAAACAGTAATGTTACATAAAGTATATCAATAAAATTACCGACAAATTCTGCTATACTCTTTGTAACAAATACCTTGAGCATTTCTGAAAATGTTAAATGAACAAACAAAAGAATTAAAAATCCTAGGAAAAGGACACTAAGTTTTTTGCTTAATTTTTCTGGCACAGAAAAGTTGACAAAACGTTTTTCCAAAATAATTCCCACTAAGTAGCCTGCAAGTAATCCAAAGTCACGAATCAGTCCCCTCTGTGCTTTTGCAGGTTTTACCAAAAGCTCTCCAGCCGCATCAACGTCCATTGGATATGGTTTGTTTAAGAAATATGAAATCGCAAAATATGCTACTGTTATGCTGATAATTAGCAATAACCAGTCAAAATTTTTCTTATACTCAATTTTTTTTGACAGTTTCACCGCAAAAAGACATGCGATAGCACCAAGTAGAAAACCACACAAAACGTCCTGTGGTGTATGCACTCCTATCCAGTTTCTTGAAAACATTATGAGCGGAATCAGAGCAAAGCAGACATATTTTATTGTAGGAATTTCTCTAAATTGATTTGCAATTGCAAGGTATAAAGCGGTGCCACGAGCAGAATGTCCACTTGGCATTGAGTAGCTGAAAGGAGTTTTTAGTGGTTGCAGAAGTTTACACTTTATAAAAGGGCGATAGACACAAAACTGAAGTTTTACAAACTGGGTAAAAAGACTGCTGAATATAAGTGATAATAAAATAATTTTTCCTTTTGACTTATTCAAACACCAGTAGATAATGCAAATCAAAAATAGCGGTATTACGACTTCTGCAAATTCGCTTATTTGAAGTACAAAACTATCAAAAACACCGTTTGTTGCAAGACGCAGTTTTTGTAAAAATAGTAAATATTTTATATCCATAAAAATCATCCTTTCAATTATTCAATTATTCAATTATTCAATTATTTTAATTCTTTCCAAATAGAGAGAACTCGTCCGGCTTCCCATCCGTCTGTTTTAATGCTATGGAAAAATTTTCTCTGTGTCGCTTCGCTTTCAGCTTCCTGCGTTTCTACGAGGACAGAGCCAAATGGAATTTGGTGCAAAAATTCAACTTCAACAGAGCATGGCACCATGTGATTTTCAATATCCTTTGGCACGGTTTCCAATGCCCAAGTGAAAAACACAGAGTGATTAGTGTGGCAATTGAGGTCTAGCTCCTGCCAACGTACGTCATAGCTTTTAGAAATTGTTGGACTCGCAACGCTTGTCACTTTAGGTTCAGACACATCAGCACCGTCTGACATAAACATATCCATATGGTCTTTTATAATATCACATCTGTCAAAGCGAACTGGTCTGGCTGTTGCAAAATCTATTAAGACATACCACGCATACGCCTCTACTAGGAGATCATCTCCACACCAAAGCTCAAATTTTCTCCTTGAATACAAATTACGAATAGGGCAAGCAAAGGTTTTAACACGAAAATCACCGTCAGAAGCGTTCGGAATCCTGTGAAGCAAAACACGATAACGACGAAGCATCCAAGTCAAACCATGCACCAAAAGCTGCGGCACAGAAACACCAAACTTTGCTGCATCAATCTCTGATACGTCTTGAAAAATTTCTATCAACTTTGTAAATTTAATATTCTTGTTTGGATCAAGAAAACCATATAACATTGGATAATTTGTCTCTGTCATTTTAAACCTCAAAAGTTTATTCTTGTAAAGAAAATTAAAAGAATTAGCCATAAGTGGTGAGGCAAGGGCTCACCTAACATAAAGGGGATGTCGAGCAAAGCTCTTCATCCCCGACATATAGGCTGGCTACGCCAACTAAAATATTTTAACCAAAGAAACAACTACTGAATCCTTTCCGCGGATTAGATGTGCCAGATGCAAAAATAGTTTGACGCAGACGATGAAGGGAGCGGTCTAGCTTGCACCGTAACCGATTTAACACATCATATAAACGTTTCTCTAAAACGCTGAGTAAATTGGCAGTTGCAAAATCTTTTGCTGAATTTGCTGAAGGAGCAACCTATTCTGTGTTGTGACTGAAGCAAAGAAGCAAAAGATGAAGCAAATGCCTGTTTAATCAGCGTTTTAAATTAGTCATCAAGGTAGTTGTCAAAATAGCCTTGTATGTAGACAACAGGCGTTCCCTTATCGCCAGAACCGCTGGTAAGGTCACAAAGGCTACCAACAAGGTCAGGAATTCTGCGTGGGGTCGTCCCCATTGTGGAGTGTTCAAACTGACCTATTTTACTTTTTTCTTTTATTGCGTCCTTAACAGCTTGCGTTGGGTCCTTACCCTCTGCGTTGTCTGCGATATACTTTAACTTAATTTCCTTTGGCACACCATCAAGACCATCTGTATAACCTGGGGAAACCACAGGGTCAGCAAGCTCCCAAATCCCACACACAGGATCTTTGAAAGCACCGTCACCATAGACCATAACTTCAATATTTTTCCCCGTGCGAGCTTTTAATTCTTGAGCAATTTTTTCAACTATGTTCTTGCAATCACGCGGGAAAAGCTTAACTGCTTCGTCTGTTGTATAGTTTGAACCAAGAAGACCGTAAGTTTCATTGTAGCCAGCGCCTTCTCTTGGTGGTGTGGCACAAATCTGATCCATTGTAACAACCTTCTTTGCTCCACCATGCTCCAAAATTTCACGGTGGACAAAACGAGCATGAATACTAGCAACAAGAACCTGATTTGCAAACTTTAATGCAGAAAGTGGATTGTTTGAGAGGTGAACAAAAACCCTGCTGGGGTCAATGCTTTGGTAAAGTTCTATGTAGTCAACACCCGTAAACTTGTGCTTGCAAACGCCAAAAACCTTGTAAAACTCGTCAGCGTCAAAACATTCTCCACTGAGTTTGTTCGCATTCAAATAGAAATGCTTTGGATCGACAATTTGATTACCGACTTCATCAGAAGGGTAGGTTAATATAATGTGAACCTTGCCCTTAATTCCGGCGACCATTCCACGAAGCAATTGATAAAATCTATTACGTGAGAGAATTGGGCAAATAATGGCAACATCTCCTTCAGGAAACTTGCTTGCTATATCGTTTGAAATATCTTTTAGAGAAACATAATTTCCCTGACTACGAGCAACAAGAGACTCTGTAATAGCCACAATATCTCTATCACGCATCTGGAATGGATCTCTGTCACATTCAGCTGCTTTGCAAACGCTATCAACAACTGTCTTGACAAGATCATCGCCTTTTTTCATAATAGGAAGACGAATTCCTCTTGAAACTGTTCCAACAAACCTCATTTTTTCCAACTCCAATCTTTGGATTGAGCAATCTTGTATAGATTTTTGTACAAAAAAAATCTAACGAGGAATTTTAGCACAAAAAAAAAACTTTGACAATTCTCTTAAAAAATATTCACATTTTTTTTGTTAATCAACAGATTTTTATTAATACCTCTTGACTTTTACGGATTTTGCTGTAAAATACTCTCTCGTGATGTCGAGAGCCGTTAGCTCAGTCGGTAGAGCACCGGACTTTTAATCCGGGTGTCTCGGGTTCAAGTCCCGAACGGCTCACCATCTCGTTTTGGTCCTATCGTCTAGAGGCCTAGGACACGGCCCTTTCAAGGCCGCGGCACGAGTTCGAATCTCGTTAGGACCGCCATTAAAAATTTCATGCAGCTGTTTCTTTTTGAAACAGTTGCATTTTTTTTCACAACAGACAAAATTCCCCCGCTATTTTTGATTTTAGTGTTTGACAAGACACAGGAATAGGCATTATAATTGCAAGGTTTTGAAATTGCCTATTTAGTAAACGGGGAGAGTAGAAAATGAAGGACAAATCTTTGAAAAAAGTATTGGTTTTAGGTTCTGGTCCAATAAAAATCGGACAAGCGGCAGAATTCGACTATGCAGGCACTCAAGCTTGTAGAGTTCTACGTAGCGAGGGGATTTATGTTGTCCTCTTAAACAGCAACCCTGCAACAATCCAAACAGATAACACCGTTGCAGACAAAGTTTACATCAGACCTTTAACCAAGGAATATATAGAAGAAATCTTAAAAACTGAAAATCCTGACGGAGTGCTTGCCACTCTTGGCGGACAAACTGCCTTGAATCTTTGCATGGAATGTGAAGAACTTGGCATTTGGGAAAAATATGGCTGTCGTGTGCTAGGCACATCTGCAAAATCAATTTGGAGAGCAGAAGGACGTGAGCCATTCCGCCATGCAATGTTACATGCGATGCAACCAATAGTAGAAAGCCGTGGAATCTCCACCGTTCGCGAAGCAAAAGAATTCGCCGCACACAATCCTTTCCCCTTAATATTACGTCCAGATTTCACACTCGGTGGAACTGGTAACTCCGTTGTTTATCATGAAGAAGACCTCATCCAACAAACAGAAGATGCACTGGAAGCAAGCCCGATTCACAGGGCACTTGTTGAAAGGTATTTGCTCGGTTGGCATGAAATTGAAGCAGAGGTCGTTCGTGACAAAATTGGTAACAAAGTGCTTGTTTGTAGCATGGAAAACATCGACCCTATGGGCATTCACACAGGAGACTCCGTTGTCGTTTCCCCAATTCAGACAGTTTCAAAAAAAGCATGGAAAGCTTTAAAACAAGCGGCTTTTGACATAGTTGACGAGCTTGAAATTTGCGGTGCTTGTAACGTTCAATTTGCTTTAAATGATAAAACTGACGGCACTTTTGAATATTATGTTATAGAGGTTAACCCCCGTGCTAGCCGTTCCTCTGCCCTTGCTTCAAAAGCAACAGGATATCCAATAGCCCGTATTGCAACTCACATTGCAATAGGTCAAAACCTAGATGAAATTCCTGACCCAGTAACAGGCGAAGGAAATGCAACAAAAGAACCCCAACTCGACTATGTTGCAGTCAAGGTTCCTACATTCCCATTTGAATCATTCCCAGGAATAAATAAAAAACTCAGTTCACAAATGAAGGCGACAGGCGAAGTGCTTTCACTCGCTGAAAATTACACACAGGCAATAGTAAAAGCTTATCGCTCAATTTCTTATAAACACACAATACCATTTACAAAGCTTCGCATGAAATCGGAAGAAGATCTTTGGAATGATGTGTTGCTTCCAACACACTTAAGAATGGAAGCCATGGCAGAACTTTTGCGTCGTGGCGTTACCTCTACAAGAGAATTAGCAAAAAAGACCTATATAGGTCAACATTTCATAAATTGTTTGAAAAAGATAGTTGATGCTGCAAACACCTTGGAGCAAGAGGGACTAACGGATGAAGCACTAAAACGTGCTATTGACCTCGGCTTTAACGAGGAGCAAATTACGGTCCTCACAAACGTGGACGAAGGAAACGTCCGCAAAAGAAAAGAAGAACTCGGCAAATATATTCGCTACAAGAAGGTTGCACAACACAAAGGCGACGAAGGAAGTGGTTATTATTACGGTGTTCCAAGAGACATTGCAGAAGGCAGACAAGAAGCTCCAAATGTTGATGGCTCAATAGTTGTCTTGGGGTCTGGTCCAATAAAGATTGCACAAGGTGTGGAATTTGACTACTGCTGTGTTAAGGCAGCAGAGGCAGTTCGTCGCCGTGGACTCAGGGCTGTCATGATAAATGTCAATCCTGAAACGGTAAGCACGGATAGCGATACTTCAAATGCTCTCTATGTTGAACCACTTACGGCAGGAGATTCACTCCCGATACTTGAAAGAGAAAAAACACGCGGTGTATTTGCCTGTTTTGGCGGTCAAACGTCACTAAACCTCGGACTTGACCTTGCAAAGTGTGGAGTCCAGCTCTTCGGGAGCTCTGCTGAAGCAATAGACGCAACAGAAGACAGAGGAAAGTTTTCACGCCTCTTGGCACAAATTGGTGTCAATGAACCAAAAGGTTGGGATGTAGCTTCGATAGACGAGGCACTTGAGGTCGTTGCAAAATATGGTTACCCCATAATGGTGCGTCCAAGCTTTGTCATTGGTGGCGTCGCTATGACCGTTGCCCACAATGAAGACGAGCTACGTCGTGTGCTTGGTGAAGCGTTTGATGTTATGCCAGGTGCGAGAGTCATGCTTGACCAATTCATTCAAGGCAGAGAATACGAAGTTGATGCAATTTGTGATGGCGAAGATGTCCTCATTCCAGGTATTTTTGAACACATTGATCCAAGTGGTGTTCACTCTGGTGACTCTATGGCAATATTCCCATGCTACTCACTTTCAAAGAAAGATCAAAACCAAGTGCTTGAGTTCGTTCGTCAAATTTCAAAGAACCTTAGCTTAAAGGGACTACTCAATGTTCAGTTTGTCCGCTTTGAAGATGAATTTTATATAATTGAAGCAAATCCTCGCGCAAGTCGCACAGTCCCTATTGCTTCAAAAATTTCTGGACTTCCTATCGTTGACATTGCAGTTGGCGTTTCGCTTGGTGAAAAGTTGAGCGATATGCCATACGGCACAGGACTCTACACTGGCGTTACAAAGATTGGTGTAAAGGTGCCTGTCTTCTCAAATGACAAACTACCAGGAATGTCAAAGACCTTAGGTCCACGCATGATGTCAACCGGTGAATCACTTGGCATAGCAGATAATCTTTCTGCTGCAATTCATGAGGCTTTAATTGGTGCTGGCTGGAAAGCGCCTAGCGGATATTAAAAAATAAAAACAGGCAAAGTTTTTATACTTTGCCTGTTTTTTTATCAAGGATTTCATTAAATAACAAAAAAAATCCAACGCCTAGCGACGTTGGATTTTTTTTGTTATTTCTATTATTTTTTCGCACCGAATTTCTTTTCATATGAAAGAACGAGGAGAGAGCCAACAAGGCAAACAGAGCTGAATGTTCCTGCAAATATACCGATGAGGAATGCAAAAGCGAAGTTGCCAATAACCTCTCCACCGAAGAAATACATGGTAAGCACTGGGAATAGTGTTGTCAGTGAAGTATAGATCGTGCGTGATAACGACTGGTTAATTGACTCATTTACAACAAGTGCAACACCTTTTGATCTAAGCTGTCCCGAATTTTCACGAACTCTATCCAAAACAACAATTGAGTCATTTATAGAATAACCAGCAATTGTCAGAATAGCTGCAATGAATGTTGTAGAAATTTCCTTGCCAGTAAGGCTGTAAGCACCAAGCATAAGAATAACGTCATGTGCAAGAGCAATAACTGCAGCTGCACCAAAACGGAATTGGAAGCGGATTCCAATATAAAGCAGGATACCAATAAGCGCAAGAAGCAATGCAATAGCAGCTTGGTTCCTAAGTTCTTTACCAACAACTGGACCTATCTTGTCAATGCTACGAATTTCATACTTGCCTACTTTTTCAGACAATACGCGACGAACATCAGTTACAAGAGCCTCCTTGTCACCACGGAAGCGAAGCATAATGTCTCCATCTTCAAAGGACTGAATTGTTGCACTGCCTTGATCGATGGTAGAAAGTGCCTCACGAATACTGGCGACCTCAACCTTCTCTGCAAATTTTACCTTCAAGACTGTGCCACCAGTGAAATCAACACCTAGGTTCAATCCTTTTGTAAAAAGCAAAGCAAGTGAGCAAATAACTAATGCTAAAGCAATAGCTATAATGAGATTTTTATTTTTTATAAACTGAATGTTTGCATTGTGAACGTTCTTAAACAACATAACAAAACCTCCTATTTGCTAGTTTTCTTGCCCATAAGCAAGCCTAACACAGTCCTTGTAACAACTATATTGCAGAAAACAGATGCAATAACACCGACACTAAGCGTCACGGCAAAGCCACGAACAGGACCACTACCAAAATAGAAAAGAATTGCAGCAGCAATAAGAGTTGTAATGTTTGAGTCCAAAATGACAGTAAGAGCCTTTTTAAAACCAGCATCAAGTGCTGAATATTTCGTCATTCCTGCACGCAACTCTTCTTTAATTCTCTCGTAAATCAAAATATTTCCATCAACAGCCATGCCTATTGTAAGAACAAGACCGCCTATCCCAGGCAAGGTAAGAGTTGAACCTAAAACTATAATTGCAGCAAGGACAAGCAAAATTGCAACTGCAAGTGCAATATCTGCCGCTATACCAAGCAAACCATAAAAAACAAGCATAAACAAGAATACAAGCCCAGCACCGTAAAGACCAGATGTTATACCAGACTGAATAGAATCTTGCCCCAAGGTTGGACCGACAGCTCTGTTTTCTAGGACTTCGACATTGACAGGAAGTGCACCTGCTTTAAGCATAATAGCGAGGCGACCAGCTTCCTGAGTAGTAAAGTTTCCTGTAATCTGTGCAGAACCACCAGAAATACGCTGTTGAACAACAGGAGCAGAGATGACAACACCATCAAGGACAATAGCAATTTGCTTGCCAATATTCTTTGCTGTTGCTTCGTCAAATAACCTCGCACCAAGTGAATTAAACTTCAAAGAAACAGCGGCCTTACCAAATTGGTCATAGGTAGTTGCAGCCTCTGTAAGATCTCCACCAGAAACAAGAACAGGACCTAAAAGATTTGCTCCGCCTCTTTCATTTCTTGCAACAATGAGATTTTCCTTGTTTGCAACAGAACCTTGCATTTTCTTAATCTCTGCTTCTGCATCAGATTTCAAAATTGCGTAGCGCTTCAATGCTGCAGCATACTGAGCATCGTCATTATACTCTTCACGCTTTGGCGCTTCTGGAACTTTTGGTGTTTCTCCAAGCACCTCACGGAATTCAAGAACTGCTGTTTTTCCGATCAATTCTAGTGCTGCTTCTGGATCATCCATACCAGGAAGATCAACTGCAACACGATCAGCACCTTCACGCTGCAAAACCGGCTCTGCAATACCATACTGGTCAATTCTATTGCGTAAGATTGCTAAAAGTCTCTCAATGCTTTCATTATTTACAGGATTATCCTGCGTTCCTTTTGCCTGCAAGATAATGTGAACTCCACCCTTCAAATCAAGACCCAAATGTAATCTGTTACCGATTGGGAAAACTATTAGAAGTGCTATGACAATTATTGCCAAAACTGCACCAAGACGAATTTTGTCTTTCTTTAACATCTCTCTTCTCTCCATTCCTTTTAATTTTCAAAAAACACAAATTAACACAGAAAATGTGCAAGTTATGGTTATTTTTCTTCTTTTACGTCCGAGTTAGTAACAGGAGCTCGTTTTGTTTTTTGTGCATCTGCTGTTACAACTTTGTTTGCCTGCTCGGCTATTGCTGGACGTCTTTTCTTTTTCTTTTTTCTGTGTTCAGCAGACTTTTCAGAAAAGATTTTGCTTGAAACAGAAGACTTTAGGATACGTGCTTTGACATTTTCGTCGAGCTCAATGATGTAGCTATCGTCAAGCACATCATGCACTTTTCCATAAAAACCACCAGCAGTGATAACCGTATCACCAACCTTGATGCTAGACACTAATTTGTCATGCTCTTGCTGACGTTTTTTTTGTGGTCTTAAAATTAAGAAATAAAAGATTACGATAAATATCGCAAGTGGCATCATCATGCCCATAATACCACCCTGACCTGCTTGTTTTTGCATTGTAACTCCTCCAATCATTTTTTATTATACAGCCAAGCATTTTAACATAAAAATGCTAATAATTAAAGTGCTTTTTGCTTTTCGGTTCACTCTTCCACTACTGAGCTTTCACTTACCACTTCATAAGCTTCTGCTTTTCGTTTCAATAATGTTTCATCTGCGGTTATCACTCGAACTGTCAAAATTTTTCTTGCATAACCTATTTCAATCAGGTCATCTTCCTTTACTTCTTTTGACGGTTTTACAACCTTACCATTGAGCTTTACCGCACCGACATTAAGCATTTCTTGTGCAACAGTTCTTCGTTTTACAAGACGACTCAACTTTAAAAATTTGTCTAACCTAATCATGATGGCAAGAAATCTTTTAAGCGTTTTGCCTTGCTTGGATGACGGAGTTTACGAAGAGCTTTTCCTTCTATTTGGCGTATACGCTCTCTTGTAACACCAAAGTGATGCCCAACTTCTTCAAGAGTCTGTTGTTTACCATTTTCAAGACAATAACGTTTCCTAAGGACATCTCTTTCGCGTTCTGAAATTCCGTTTAACATTTCCTCAAGTTGCTCACGCAGGATAGTTCTTGCTGTTGCTTCTTCTGGATTTGGCAAGTCCTTATCTTCCAAGAAGTCACCAAGCTGACTATCCTCTTCCTCGCCTATTGGCTTTTCTAGGCTGACAGGTTCCTGAGCAATCTTTTGAATTTCCTCAACTTTTTCTCGAGAGAGCCCCATCTTTTCTGCAATTTCACTGGATGTGGGTTCACGCCCCAGCTCTTGAACAAGAGCACGTGATGCACGAATAAGTTTATTTATTGTCTCCACCATGTGGACAGGAATTCTAATTGTACGAGCCTGATCTGCAATAGCACGAGTTATAGCTTGACGTATCCACCATGTAGCATAGGTGCTAAACTTGAAGCCTCTTTCGTAGTCAAATTTGTCAACCGCCTTTATTAAACCGAGGTTGCCTTCTTGAATAAGATCCAAGAAATTCAACCCTCTTCCGATATACTTCTTGGCTATTGAAACAACAAGACGTAGATTGGCTTCCAGCAGTTTATGGTCGTCTCTTTTGTCACGCTTGAATTCTAGTGCTTTATGCACATTTTTTGATATTTCTTTTTGCGCTGCTTCACCATTAAGAATTTCTTGAACCTTGTCGTTAATTTCTAAAAGCACTTCATCAGTCAAGGGACGCTTTTCACCAGCTTTTAATCTTTCGTATATATCTTCTCTTTTCTGCTCTTTAAAGAAGCTTTTCATTTCTTCTTTATATTGTGCTTCTACTGCTTTTTTTGATTCTGCTATACCCTTGGCAAGGCGCGCCTCATCTTCCATCGTAAGAAGTGGTATGCGCCCAATTTCTCGCAAATACATACGCACAGGATCAGAAAGAGAGATGTCATCCATATCAGAATCATCGTCAGCCTTCTGTCCATCCAAACCATCATTCGCTGCTTGCTGATCTTCCACAACATCTATTCCCATTTCTGTTATCATTGAATAGATGTTATCAAGAATCTCTGTATTTATAATCTGCTTTGGTATCTTTTTTTCTATATCGTCAAAAGATAAATATCCCTTTTCTTTACCTTTGTGAAGTAATTCCCTTATTATCCCTATGTAAGCTACATAGTCTTCATCATCAAGGCTTCCTTGTGCAGTTTGTGCAGCAGCTCTGTCACTTTCCTCGTATTCATCATCAGCAGCTTCATCATCCTCATCATCAAGAGCACCTGCATCACTGTCAGTTTCCATGTCGTCGCTAAGGTCAGCCTTTGCTACAAGTTCTTCCTCTGTAATAGAAGCTTCTTCTTCTACCCCTTCAGATTCTACTTCAGCAAGTTCCTCTTGTGTGGGGTCAATATCATCAATAGAGGCATTATTTATAGTCTCATCCACATCACTCTCTGTTAAATTTTCTGCCTGTTCTTCAACTTGTTCTTCTTGATCAAGTTGCTCAATTTCTTTCAATTCTTCTTCTTTCAATTCTTCTTTTACTTCCGCGATTTCAACTGGAGTAACTTCTACCACTTTCTTTTTTCTGCCCTTTGTGGACTTCTGTTTGATTTCTGTTTTTTCTGTTTTTTCTTCTTTTTCTTTTTTTCTTGTGTTCGTTGCCTTTTTCGTTTTTGTTTGTTCTTTTTTCAATTTTTCATCACTCATATAGCAAAACCTCCTAGTATAAAGCTGTCAAGCTTACTATTTTTTAAAAGGTCTACCCTTTAAGATAGAACCATACATCAACAAGTCTTTATACTCGTTATCTGTAATGGAACCATCTTTTGCCTTTTTGTTAAGCATATCATAGTGGAGTTTGACATTTTGCACTTTTATTTCGTGCAAAATTCTTTCTAGTGGAATCCCCTCAAAACCAAGCGCAAGGTAACCATTCCCCGCAGAAATAATTTGGCTAGGACGGCTTTCTCCTCTCAGGAGCCATTCTTCCTCAAGCTTTTCCTTACTAACACCCTCGGACATAGCAAAGAGAATATTTTGGATATCCTGATCCTCTACATAAAGCAATATTTCGTCTGGGCTAATTCCACTCAAAAGAGTAGGCTCTTGCCAAATGATAGCAAGTAGCATCGCTTCTAATTTCTTCAATGGATCTATACGACCTGTTGGTGTTACAAAGGCACTTGGATCATTTCTTTTTTCTGCACCATTTCTTGCACGGTCAACCATGCTTTGCAGATCATGGGAATAAAGTCCCAATATCTTTGCCACGCTGTCTTTATAACTCCTAAAGTCAAATGGCGAGAGCTTTGCTAACCCCATAATAAGGTCAGCCAGCGCCTCGTCTTTTTTTGCCTCATCTATAAAATCACTTTCTCTGAGGCGTGCATGAAAAATCGGCAAGGGTAAGGATTTTTTTAATCCTTCCATAAATTTTTCTGCGCCACCTTCTTCTAACAAAAGTTCATCTGGATCTTTTGCACCTTGTAATATCACGCGTCTAGGCGTAATTTCCTCTTCTTGCAAAAGATACATAGCTCGTAAAGCTGCCTCTTGTCCGGCTTTATCACTATCGTAACAAACTACACAGCGGTTCGTAAGGCGTTTTATTAAAGCAGCTTGTTCATGGGTAAGAGCAGTGCCACAACTGGCAACTGCATTTGTGAAACCAGCCATATGACACCGTATTGCATCCATGTAGCCCTCAACTAAAATACAATAATCACGTTCCCTTATTGAAGTCTTGGCCTTGTCAAGCATATAAAGGATGTAACGCTTGTTATACAGTGTACTCTCGGGACTATTGACATACTTTGCTTCGTCACCGTCAAGAATTCTGCCACCAAAACCAACTATACGCCCCACGTTATTTCGTATGGAAAACATCAGGCGTCCTCTGAATCTATCGTAAAAACTACCCTTTTCACTTTTGTTTGCAAGCCCGTGCGACACAAGAACTTCAGGCGAAATCCCCTGTTCTTTAAAGTGAAGCACCAGTGCATCCCAAGAAGCAGGAGAATAACCTATGTTAAAGCGTCGTGCATCATCAAGAGAAAGAGACCTTTTTGTTAAATATTCCTGTGCAACTTTGGCAGAAGCAAGAGAAATTTGTTTAGAAAAAAAACTCTCTGCTTCAAGCAATAAATCCTTGTTTGGAGTAAAGCCCTTGTGACGTCTCTCAATTGTGACACCAGCAAGCTCAGCAAGTTTTTCCAATGCTTCTTTAAAATCGAGATGCTCTATCTCCATACAAAAGGTAATAATATTGCCCCCCTTGCCACAACCAAAGCAATGCCATGTTTGTTTATCTGGAGATACGCAAAGAGAGGGTGTCTTTTCATTGTGAAACGGACAACAGCAAAAATAATTTTTGCCTCTTTTTATTAACTTGACATAACTACCAACAAAGGTCACAAGGTCAAGTCTAGACGTAATTTCACTAACTGTATCCATGTTATTCAAACGACAAAATCAGGGGGAGAGAGACGAGCCTTCTTCCCCTGATAAACAGCTTTCTAAACTGAATAATATTATAATTATAGCGCAATAATAAGAGGTGCACAGACTGTTGCAACAACCGTCATGAGCTTGATTAAAATATTCAAAGATGGACCTGCGGTGTCTTTGAATGGGTCACCCACAGTGTCACCAACGACAGCTGCAATATGTGCAAGGGATCCCTTGCCACCATAGTTGCCCTCTTCAACATATTTTTTCGCATTGTCCCATGCACCGCCGGAATTTGACATAAAGATGGCCAACATAACACCTGTTACAATTGAGCCAGCAAGGAGTCCACCAAGAGCAGCTGCACCAAGCGTGAAACCAACAACAAGAGGAACAATAATTGCCATAAGTCCAGGAACAATCATTTCACGAAGAGCTGCAGCTGTAGAAATATCAACACAACGTGCATACTCTGGCTTTGCTGTCCCTTCCATAAGACCAGGAATTTCCTTGAACTGGCGACGAACCTCAACGATCATCTTGTCTGCTGCACGGCTAACTGCCTGAATAGACAATGCAGTAAAGAGGAATGGAAGGAGTCCGCCAAGGAAAAGACCAATCATAACATTCGTATTTTTAATATCAATAAAGGAAAGCCTTGTCACATTTGCATAGGTGCAGAAAAGTGAAAGTGCTGTAAGAGCTGCAGAACCAATAGCAAGTCCTTTGCCAACGGCTGCTGTTGTGTTACCGACAGAATCAAGATGGTCTGTGATTTCACGAACCTCATCTGGCAAGTCTGCCATTTCTGCAATACCACCAGCATTGTCCGCAATTGGACCATAAGCGTCAACTGCAAGCGCCATGCCTGTAATAGAAAGCATACCTACTGCTGAGCAAGCAATTCCATAAAGACCACCAAATTTCATTCCGACAAAGATTGCTGTGCAAACCAAAATAACAGGGATTGCACAAGACTTCATTCCAACACCAAGTCCAGCCAAAATGTTCGTTGCTGTGCCAGATGTGGAAGCTCTTGCAATTTCCTTAACACTCGGATAATCTGCTGAAGTATAAAACTCCGTAACAGCACCTATTAGAAGTCCGGCAATAACACCAGAAAGCACAGCCCAGAAGAAAATATACTGGCTCTGGAATAAATACTTTGTTGCAATAAAAGAACCTGCAATCATAAAGACCCCAGTCATACCAAGACCTGTGCTTAAAGCCTTGGCAGCATTGCCATTTTCATTAACACGAACAAAAAAAGTGCCTAAAATTGATGACAAAACTCCAACTGCAGCTAAAACGAGAGGGTAAATATAAAATACTGCAAGACCACTTTTGATCCCATTGCTCGCAAGATTTGCGGCAATTGTCCCTCCGACCGCAATGGCAGCGATAATTGAATTAACATAAGATTCAAAGAGGTCAGCGCCCATACCAGCGACGTCACCGACATTATCACCAACGTTATCAGCGATAACAGCTGGATTTCTTGGGTCATCCTCTGGAATACCAGCCTCAACTTTACCAACAAGGTCAGCACCAACGTCTGCTGCCTTTGTATAAATACCACCACCAACACGTGCGAAAAGTGCCACAGCACTTGCACCAAAGCCAAAAGCTGTAATGACTTCTGTATTATATGTGAAGTTGAAAGCAAGCACAACACCAAGCAAACCAACACCAACAACTATCATACCCATAACACTACCACCAAGGAAGGCAACATTCAAGGCTTTATTCATACCTTTGAGTGCGGCACAGCTTGTTTTTCCGTTTGCCTTTGTAGCTATTGTCATACCAATGTATCCTGTTATTGCACTACAAATTGCACCAGCTAAGAAACAAAGTGCTGAAGCTCCAGCAACCTTCCACCAAAGAAGAAGAGCAACAATAACAGCAAATGGCAAAATTGCCTTATATTCTCGCTTGAGAAATGCCATTGCTCCACTGTGGATTATGTTTGAAAGTTCTGCAACTCTCTCATTCTCCATTGGAGCCTGTTTGATTCTGTATGCTGCATAGGCTGCATACAAAAGTGCCACAACGCCAACTAATCCAATTATGATTAGCATAGTCCGTAATGTAAGGGTAATCATAAAAAACGCCTCCTAAAAATTTTATACAGTTACATTAGCCTTTGTTTCCAAAGACGGAGTATTTTACCATAAGAAATTTTTTTATGCAATTACATTTTTTAAAAATACCCGAAAAATATAAATCTAAAATTTGATGCCTCTTTGGTGCTTACGTTAAGCTTGTTACCAAAAAAATGTTATGTTATAATCTGTGCATTATATAAAATTTGAGGTTGGCTTTATGCAAAAATTGTCAAAATTTGACTTGCTTGTGTTTGATATTGACGGAGTTTTGCTTGATGTAACACACTCGTTTCCACTAGTGATAAACAAAGTAATAAAACAAACGTTAGACAAATTTTGTCTTACCTGCTCTGAATTACCATACGGTGAGCAAGAAGAAAAATTTTTAAAATTGCACGGTGGCTTTAATGATGATTGGGATATTGCATTATTCTTGGCAAACATAGCTCTCAAGAAAAAGCAGACCAACTACATTTGTCAATTCTACAATCCGACTTTAGAAGAAATAAAAGAGGCCAGTGCAGACCATTATTTCCCAACAGAAAAATGGATCACGGACAAATTTGGCACAATAATAAATCGTGACAACTTACGTGCTATGTGTGACGAGCTTTATAGCAACAGAGAAAACGGCGCATACAAAACAGAAAAAAATCTAATTAAAATATCTTGGAAAGAAATCCCGTTACCTGTAGCAATTTACACAGGAAGATATGGGATTGAATACGAACACGCACTTGAATGTTTGGGCTGGGAGGATTTTCCTAGGAGTCATGCAATAACGATTGATGATGAGGTTTCAAAACCAAGCCCCAAGGGACTAGAAATACTAGCAAATCGCTTTGGAAGCAAACATTTAGCCTTCTTTGGTGACACGGGGAGCGATAAGCAGTGTTTAGATTCATACGGAAGGGGAGAATTTTTTGCTATTGGTAACTTGCTAAAAGATTACCCTAATCATTTTGATAACATCCAAGACGCTCTCAAAAAGGCACTTGAATTATGACAAAAACTTTTATGATTGATACAGATTGTTTTATAGACAATAAACTTTTCAAGCATTATTTTGAGACTGTGCCTCTTGAAAGACGAAAAAAAATAAACCGCCTGATTCCCTTGGCTTCAAAACGGCTTTCACTCGGAGCTGGAGTGGCTTTGTCCGTGGCACTGGCTGATTTTGGATTATCCAAACACGATGCAGAAATTCAATATGATAAAAAGGGTAAGCCCATCTTGAAAAACAATTCGGCTTATATTAGTCTCAGCCACAGTGGGCATTATGCCGTTGCCTCTATAGCCTCACATAATGTGGGCGTTGACATAGAGGAAATAAAACCTGTGGAAGATGGTGTAATAAAGCGCGTTACAACAAAAAACGAGCAGGAACAAATAAAAAATCTGCGAGACTTTTACCGCCTTTGGACAGCAAAAGAATGTATGCTAAAAATCACAGGCGAGGGGCTTTCTGGTGGAATGGATCACATCGATTTACACCTTGGTGAAAACAAAATTTCTATCGTGACTAACCCTACAAACAATGATTTATATTTTAAGGAATATAATGTCCCAAATTTTTGCTTAACTGTGTGTAGCAAAGAGGATAACTTCACAGAGAAAGTAGAAAGAATAACACTATAAAAAAACAAATTAGCCATAGGCAACACACAATAATATATTGCCTACGGCTAATTTTATATTACAAAATTTTCTTTCTCGTTTCTTTGGCTCGCGCAATAACCTCTCCTATGTCAAATGTTGTAAAGGCTCCATCTTGGTAAAGCGTCTGCCCTGCAACGACTGTTGCTCTGATATCTGACGAGCTCCCTGCATAGGCAAGGAATTCATGTAAATTTTCCTCTGTGACACCAAGATAATGTGGTTTGTCCAAATCTATTAAAATAAAGTCGGCCTTGTAACCTTCCTTTATCAAGCCAAGTTTTTCAAATCCAAGAGCGCGGGCTCCGTTGCCAGTAGTCATTTCAAATAATTCTTTTATCGGCATTGCAGTGGGGTCTTTGCTCTTTTGTAAGAGTGCTGCAAAACGGAGTTCTTCCCACATATCAAGCCTGTTATTAGAAGAAGAACCATCTGTGCCAATGGCGACAGAAACTCCAGCTTTTCTGTATGCTTCTATGGGAGCTATACCGTTACCAAGTTTCAGATTAGATTTAGGATTATGGGCTATTGTGAAATTTGGTCTTGCATAAAATTTATAAGCATCTTCCTTTATTTGAACACAATGTGCAAGCAACAGGTGTGGAACGTTGCAAAAACCTGTCGCGTCAAGATAATCTTGCGGTGTTATTCCCTCTGGGTGATTTGAAATTTCCCATTCATTGCTTGCTTCAAGCCAATGAAGTTGGACAGACAAATTATTTTTCTTTGCCACTTGTGCAATTTCCCTCATCGCCTCAAATGGCACAGTGTATGTTGAATGAGGTCCTAGTGAAATACGAACAAGCCCATCTTGTTTGTTGTAGTGTGACGCAACTTCTACATTTTCCGCTATCTTTGCCTCTATTTCATTATTGCTTCCCATAATTCCACGTGATAAATTTGCACGTATTCCAGTTTCTACACATGCCCTAGCAATATTATCAATGTAAAAATACATATCGGCAAAGCAAGTTGTGCCAGTGGAAATCATTTCTGCAATAGCAAGACGTGTGCCATTATACATATCATCTGCATTAAGCTTGTTTTCACGAGGCCAAATTTTGGTTTGAAGCCATTCCATTAAAGGGACATCTTCACCAAAGCCACGCAAAAGCCCCATTGGAGAGTGCCCGTGTGCATTCACAAACCCTGGAATTAGAGCCGTATGACACTTACCATCAAAAGCACATTTTGAAGACATATTGCCGGCTGGTGCTATCTCTTCAAATTTTCCCTCGCGAACTTTTACATCACAAAGTAACGCTTTTTTGCGACTACTATCCCACACATAAACATTTTTATAAATTTTTATCATATTATTTACCTCTATTCAGCCCAACTGTTCATATAGGCTTCCTGCTCCGCTGTCAAAATTTCTAGTTTTAGCCCCATTGATTTTAACTTGTATAAAGAAACCATATCGTCAAGTTCTTTTGGAACTTTGTGGAGTGCAACTGGCATTTTGTTCTTGGTAAAATATTCCGCTGCCAAAAGTTGCATTGCAAAGCTCATATCCATAATTTCAACTGGATGACCATCACCTGCCGCAAGATTCACAAGACGACCTTCTCCCAAGAGGTGTAGCCTTCTTCCGTCTGGCATTTCATAGGTTGTGATGTTGCCACGTGATTCATAAATTTTTGCGGCAAGTTTTTTTAGATCAGGTTTGCTAATTTCAATGTCAAAGTGTCCTGCGTTTGCTAGCAACACTCCATCCTTCATATTCTTGAAATGTTTCTCAGTTATCACATTTATATTGCCAGTAACGGTAACAAAAATGTCACCAATCTTTGATGCCTGCTCCATATCCACCACATGGAAACCATCCATCATTGCTTCAAGCGCCTTGTGTGGGTCAAGCTCCGTTACATAAACCCTAGCACCAAGCCCTGCTGCTCTTTTTGCTGTTCCCTTGCCACAATATCCATAGCCAGCAACGACCACGTTTCTCTCTGCAACAAAGAGATTTGTTGTCCTGCAGATTGCATCCCACGTGGATTGTCCTGTCCCATAACGATTGTCAAACAAGTGCTTACTGTTTGCGTCGTTTACGGCAAACATTGGAAATGGTAGCACTCCTTGTTTTTCCATTGCAGCAAGTCTTTTTATGCCTGTCGTCGTCTCCTCACAACCACCTAGGACATTCTTTGTAAGCTCTGGAAATTCTTTTAATATCATTGCAACCATATCTCCACCATCATCAATTACGATGTTTGGATTTGTGGCAAGCACATCTCTCATATAGTTGTTGTATTCCTCTTGTGTCATATCGTGATGACTAAAAACATGAAGACCATTAGCAGCCATTGCAGCACAAACATCATCTTGTGTGGAAAGCGGATTACTACCACAAATTGCAACATCTGCTCCCAAGTTTTTTAATGCTATTGCAAGACATGCACTCTTTGCTTCAAGATGTAAGCAAAGTGCAATTTTGTATCCCTTAAATGGTTGATTTTTTTTCTTTTCCTCCGTTATAAAACGCAAAACTGACATATATTGCCATGCCCAGTCAAGTTTCTTTTGCCCTAACTCTGCTAACGAAATATCTTTTATTTTATAATTTTCCATAACAAACTCCTTTTGGTTATTTCACATCTTCATAAATTTTCGCTATTATAGCACATATATGGAATCAACTTGACACTGTTTTATGAATAATTTATAATTTCGCCTGGTGTGGGGACACACACCATATATTATTCACTAAAAAGGGAAAATGATGCTAACATTTATAAAAAACGGGCTGTTGATTGACCCAAAGAACAAAATAAATTCACGTCTTAATCTTCTCTTGGAAGATGGACGGGTGGCAGATATCACACGAGAAGATGTGCCAAATGCAGATAACATTATTGACGCATCTGGACTTATCGTGACTCCTGGCTTTGTTGATATTCACATGCACGAGGACCCGTTAAATGACGACGGAACGGTTGCTGTTTCCATTACACGCTCAATGCTTGCAATGGGTGTTACAACTGCTGTTGGCGGTAACTGTGGACTGAATGTTGCAGATCCTGTTACATACCTTAACAATGTGGAAAAACACGGTGCTCCGATAAACATGGCACTCCTTGCAGGTCAGGGATGGCTACGTGAAAAGGTAAGCAGTACCGATAAATATTCAACTATCACAAAGGAAGAAATTGCACAAGAAGCGAAAGAGGCAAAGAAAGCTCTTGACGGGGGCTGCATTGGGCTTTCCTATGGTATGAGATATGTTCCCGGCCTCACAGAGGAAGAATACGAGGCAACAGCTGTGTTGTGCCAAGGCACAGACAAAATGATTGCAGCACACGTCCGTGATGATGCAGCAGGAGTTTTTGTCGCAGGAGAAGAATTTATTTCTGTTGCAAGACGCCTCGGCTTAAACACAGAATTTTCTCATATAGGCAGTATGGCAGGCTTTGGACAAATGGCAGAATTTCTTCGCTACATTGACGAGAACAGAGCAAGAGGGATGAATTTACATTGCGACTGTTATCCATATTACGCCTTTAGCACACACATTGGTTCAACAACATACGATGAAGGATTTTTAGAGCGTTACAACACAGACTACTCGGTTGTTGAAATGTGTGAGGGCAAATATAAAGGTCAACGTTGCACAAAAGAAATTTATAATTACTACAGAAAATATGAGCCAAATGCTATTACAGTCTGCCATGTTATGAAGCAAGAAGATGTCGACATGGCACTTTCACACCCTGGGGTAATGCTTGGAAGTGACGGGCTAATCAACAAGGGACAGGGACACCCAAGAGCGTCCGGTGCCTTTCCACGCTTGATCGCTGAGTTTGTCAAAAAAGGTGTCTTGCCTCTTTATGATGCTATTGCAAAAATGACTAGTATGCCAGCAGACAAACTTTGTCTGCAAAACAAGGGGCACCTCGGTCGTGGTGCTGATGCAGATGTTACGATTTTTAATTTAGAAACAATTAAAGACAACGCAACCTTTGCTTCTCCCATGACAGCACCAGATGGCATTGAATATGTTATAATCAATGGTAAGCTTGCCCTTGAAAAGGGAAAAATTGTAAACGAAACGTTAGGTCGCGCAGTTAGAAAATAATAGCAAATATCGCCTCATGGCGAAATAAAATAAAAAAGGAGTTTTACAAATGGAGTTTGGTTTTTGGTCAGTAGTTCCCCCAGTGCTAACAATTGTTTTGGCACTTCTCACAAAAAATGTTTTTGTGTCGCTTTTCATCGGTATTTTTCTTGGGCAAATGGTTATTGGCGGTTGGCATTTTATCCCTGCTTTGAATGAAACATTGCAGTCTTGTGTCAACACTATGGCAAGCAGTGGCAATACAATTGTCATAGCTTCCATGCTTTTTATCGGAGCTCTCATTTATCTAATTGAGAGAAGTGGAGGCATTGACGGTTTTGTTGATGTCATGGTTAAGAAAAAGGGGCTCATTAAATCCAAAAGAGGAGCAGAAATCTTTACATGGCTTCTTGGAGTCCTTGTCTTTACTTCCGGTTCTCTTTCCTGTATGGTTACAGGCTCTGTTGCACGTCCTGTAAATGATGCCTTGAAGGTCCCACACGAAAAGGCAGCTTTTATCGTCCACGCAACATCAACACCTGTTTGTGTTCTTATTCCTCTTTCCGGATGGCTTGCAGCCATGATTGGCTATCTCACCTCTGGTGGAATTGCAGAAGCAAGTGCATTGAATGTGCTTGTGGAATCAATTTACCTTAATTTCTATTGTCTCTTGGTTGTGTTTGGTGTGTTAATTCTAGCACTTACACAAAAAGACTGGGGAGCAATGGCACGTGCTGAAAAGAGAACAGAAACGACTGGTGAGCTTGATGACCCAAATCATGTAACAATGGAGAGCACAGGCTTGAAATCTTCCAGAAAAGAAGGAGCTTGCCCACGTGCAAAAAATCTTTTCATTCCTATTTGCACACTTCTTTTGACAGTTATTGTTACGCTTTTTGTCACAGGTGACGGCAACTTAATGAAGGGTAGCGGCATGACAAGTTTGCTTTGGGGTTGCTTTGTTTCTCTCGTTGTAATGGGAATCATGGTCGTTTGCCAAAAACTTTATACAATGAATGAGGTTGTGGCAGAGATGTTCAAGGGAGCTGGTGGAATGCTTCCAATTGCATTTATTCTCATGCTTGGTTTTACAATGGGAACAACTGTTAAAGCACTTGACACTGGCAACTATCTTTCTTCTATCTTCCTTAGTGTGCTTCACCCTGCACTTCTTCCAGCACTTGTTTTTATCGTTGCTTGCATGATTTCTTTTGCAACAGGAACATCTATGGGAACAATGGCAATTATGGCTGTTATTGCATTACCTATGGCAATAAATATTGGTGTCAGCCCAGCATTAGTTGCCGGCGCAATTTGGGGAGGAAGCATTTTTGGCGACCACACAAGCCCAATTTCAGACACAACGATTATGTCCTGCTCAACTTCCGGTTGTGACATCATAGATCACATAAAAACACAGTCACCATATTGTGCAGTATTTGCTATCTTAACAATTGCACTTTATGTTGTCGCCGGCTTTATACTGTAATAAATCATAAGATAAAAAGAGACAAGGAAAATTTTTCCTTGTCTCTTTTTTATTCAAATAATTTATGATGGCATGTAACCTCTAGCCCACAAAGTTTTGGAGAAAGCTCACTTAATCTTTCGTCATCTGGGAAAATTAGTTTGTATGCGTGGAGCATTAAGCGTGACGCATGCACAGTGCCATATTTTGCATCACCAACAATAGGACAACCTATGTGGCTCAAGTGCACTCTTGCTTGATGAGGTCTGCCAGTAACAAGATTTGCTTCAAGCAAATATTCACCAGGTCTTTTGTCTTCTCTAATTTTTTTGAAAAAGGTCACAGCTCTTTGCCCTGCCTCTGAAACCTTAACTGTGTTTGTTACAGGATCTTTTTGCAAAGGGGCATCAATTTTACCCTCATTCGAAATTTCTCCGCTAACCAAGGCACGATAAATCTTTGTAATTTTTTCTTCCTTAATAAGTTCTGCAAAGACACGGAGAGATTTGCCATTGAGGGGGACGATGACAGCACCGCTTGTGTTTCTGTCCAGCCTTTGGACAGTGGCTGGCACAAAGTCGTGACGTTGCCAATTGAGAAAACTAAGCACACGAGTGATGAGTGAATCCTCTCCTTTTGCAGAGGGCTGTGTCAAAAGTCCCGACGGCTTCTCCACAACGAGCAGATGTTCATCTTGATAAAGCACATTCAAGTCAAAATCACCTTGACTTGAATTTTTTTTGTCTTTTTTAATGTTAGGAGATGCGTTTGATGTAAGTTGGTTTGCTCTTTGCTCTGCTTCACCCCATGGCGCAGAAAGAATCTGCCCCTCAGCAAGGCGAGTGTCCTGCTTGGCACGTTTGCCATCTAGCCGAACAAAACCTGTCCTAATAGACTTCATAATCTGCCCAAGTGGCACAGAGGGAAATGTTACACGCAAAAATCTATCCAGTCGCCGCCCATCATTATCAAGGGTTATTTTTATTTCCATTACTCCGTTCTCCAAAATCTGCGTTGCGTTGCGTTGTTCCAAGCAGAAATCGGAGCGACAGCACTTGTTGCTTTCAAGGCGTCATGACAGCAATACATGCGAAAATCCAGTTCGTCCGAAGCAGAAACAATCATTGCTTCTGGAGTAGCAGGAAGAACTGGTGAACCAAATTCACGCTGTCCATGGTGGCTAAGCAGAATATGAAGAAGGTGCAATTTTATTTTTTCTTCAAGTCCAAAATCATCTGCCAACTTTGCGAGCATTTCATATCCCAAGGCAATATGATCAAGTACCGCTCCACCAACAGTAACTTCTGGAACAGATGTCATGTGATAAGCCTTCAATTTGCCAAGGTCGTGGAGCAAAGCACCAGCTATCACAATGTTTTTGTTTATTGTATAACCTGATTCTTCAAGAGAATTTGCCATATTGAGGGCTAAATCAGCAACAGACACTGTATGCTCCAAAAGCCCAGCCGCATAGGCGTGATGATGCCCAACAGCTGCCGGCCAATAGAAAAAATCTTTTTTCAAATTTTCACGAAAAACGTATTGTAAAAATTCTTTTATCTTTCCGTCTGTTTGAGACAGGAGATTTTCAAAACGTGCTTCAAGCGTTTCCTGTGGAATTGGCGAATGTTCGACATAGACACTCGGTGGGAATTGGTCTTGATTCAAAAGAGTTACCTTCGTGATTGAATACTGCGGAGCTCCTCTGTATTCCGTAACACGGACATTGATGCCAATGGTCTTACCCACAATTTCTGGGATATCCCCTTCCAGTATATGTTCATCTTCTGTCTTGGCAAAGCCACTTTTGTCTAGCCAAAGTGCATCTGACCAAATTTTTGCGTCAAGGTTTCCCGTTGAATCACAGGCAGTAACATCATAATATGTTCTGCCGTTTTTGTCCTGACGCTTTATAACCTCACGAAAAACACAAAATGCTTTAAAGGTCTCCCCTGCTGCTATTGCCTTTCCTTCTGCTATTTGTTTAATTTCCTGTTCCATAATTGTTTCCTTTCAAAGTGCCAAATTATATTAACGCTTCAATTTCATTTAATGTTTCTTCAAATTGTGTGCAAACTGCTTGTACAGTTGCAGGGCTTTCCATGTCTGCTCCTGCGTCACGAAGCAGATTTATGGGGAAGTCGCTCCCGCCCTTTGTTAAGAAAGCAAGATATTTTGACAAGTTTTCTTTTCCCTTCTGCACATCGGCCGACAAAATTCCTCTAGCTATTGCTGTAGCAGCAGAGAAACCTGTCGCATATTGATACACATAAAAAGGTGTGTAGAAATGCGGAATTCGAGCCCACTCCATTTCAAGCTCCTTATCCACCACAATTTCTGTACCGTAATATTTGCGGTTAAGCTCACTCCACAATTTGCAAAGTGCATCTGCTGTTGTGTCTCCACCGTTCAAGTAACGGTTATGCACTTCCTTTTCAAATGATGCAAACATTGTCTGACGATAAACCGTCGTTCTGATGTTTTCCAAGCGACGATTCAAGAGAAATATTTTTTTCTGCCTCGTGGCTTCGCTTTGCGGTTCTCGCTCTAACATTTGCAAAAGTTGAGAAAGGAGCAAAACTTCATTTGTCGTAGAAGCAACCTCTGCTGTAAAAATGCAGTAATCCGCCTTTGCATATGGTTGAGTTTTGTGTGAATAAAAACTATGCATTGCATGCCCCATTTCATGCACTATTGTAAAGACATCTTCCAGCCTGTTTGTGTGGTTTAAGAAAATGTATGGATGTGTGGCGTGTGTTCCCCAGCTGTATGCACCGCTACGTTTTCCCTTGTTGCAAAAGACATCACACCAACCATCTGCAAGCGCCTGCATAACCTGTGATTTGTATTCCGCTCCGAGAACACCGGCCATATCAAGCAACATTTCTTTTCCCTTACTCCAAGGAATTTCGCCATAGGGATTTTCCACAAGAGGAACATAGAGGTCATACATGTGAACCTCGTCAAGCTTTAACACCTGTTTGCGGAGACCCACATAACGGTGAAGTGACCCTAAATTATTTTCAATAGTGTCTATTAAATTGTCATATACTGAAATTGGAACGTTGTTATCAAACAAAGCCATGTGCAATGGCGTTTCGTAATGGTGCGTCACAGAAGCAAATTTTGTGGCTTTTAACATTCCGTCAAATGTAGCGCCGAGAGTATTTTTTGCTTCTGCGTATGGTTTGTATAACGCACTAAATGCATCTTGCCTTACACGTCTGTCTCTTGAACGAAGAAAGGAAACTGCCTTTTCTTCTGAAAGCTCAACTTCTTCTCCCTTTTCATCCTTTATCGTGCCAAAATTCATATCGGCATTTGTCAACATGGAGAAAACGTTGTCTGCAACTTCCGTCAATTCTCCTGCCTGTGCATAGATTTTTGCCTCTGATTCGCTCAAAATGTGTGGCTTGCTACGAAGAATTTCACGAAAATAAAAATCTCTGTCAGCCAAATCCTGGTCGGTAGCCAACTCTTTTAGTAAATCATCACTTAAAGCAGAAAGTGACGGCACAACAAAGGAAGTTGCAACAGCAAAATCATTCGCAAGACCAGACGCCTTTTGTGCAGCAGCTTGGTATGTGGCATTTGCCGTATCCTCGTGGCTTTTCATATTTGCCCAAACATAAATTTTTTCGAGCGTAACGGAAACTTCTTGATGCAATGCAAAATATTCAGCAATAGTTTTTTTATTATCAAGATGCCCCTTAAACTTTTCAAAACTTGGCAAACACTCTTTCACCTTGTCAAAATCCGCTTGCCAATCTTCTAACGTGGTATATATATCTTCTATGCTCCACTTAAATTCCTGCGGCACATCTTCTCGACGTGGCAATTCACGACAAGAACCAAGTGTCAATTCGTCATACACCATAACGACTTACCTCTTAATTTTTTATTTTCTTTTGGGTATTATACACGAAAATTTGATTTTTTATATTATAATACGAGTAGTGTGCGCAAATCTTTTTATAGGAGCATGTTCATGACAAACTTTGATGTGATACCAAACAGACAAAATACTTCATCCGAAAAATGGGATGGTATGAAAGAAGCTTATGGTTCAAACAATTTGCTTCCCCTTTGGGTTGCAGACATGGACTTCAAAACACCAGACTTCATATTAAATGCACTGCAAAAGAAACTGGACTTTGGTGTCTTAGGATACGAAATTTATCGTGACGAACTAACAAACGCCATAATATCATGGGAAGAAAGAGAGCATAATTTTAAGCCACGTCCTGAGGATGTTCTTTTTTCTCACGGAGTAATAAACGGACTTGCCTTTACGCTAGAGGCAATAACAAGCAAAGGTGACGGGGTAATTTACCAACCACCTGTTTATGGCCCATTCATCAATACAATAAAGGAAATGGGGCGTCGCATAACACCCAATCCACTCGTTTTCAAGGATGGCAAATGGCAAATCAATTTTGATGAACTGGAAAGCCTAATCACACCAAATTGCCGAGTGCTTTTATTTTGCAGTCCACATAACCCAGTAGGACGAGTTTGGAGTAAGGACGAATTACAAAAGCTCGCAGAAATTGCAATAAAAAAAGATCTCGTCATAATTTCTGACGAAATTCATCAAGATTTTTGTTACAGTGGTTTTTGCCATATTCCGACAGCGATAGTTACTGGCATGTTGCAAAGAGTTGTAACAATCACCGCTCCTAGCAAAACATTTAATGTGGCAGGTCTTAAAGGGTCTTGTGTTATAATTCAAAATAAAGAAATTCGGGATAAATACAAGGCTGTGCAAAGTGCCTTCCACTTGAAGGATCTTGGCATATTTGAAAGATGCGAAATGGAAACAGCCTACAATGAAGGCTCTGAGTGGAAAAACGAACTTGTCGCATATCTTGAGAAGAATAGAGATTTTGCCTATGATTTTATAAAAAAATATTTGCCACGTGCGGTAGTTACACGTCCAGAAGGGACTTACCTCATGTGGATAGATTTTAGTGGCTATGGCTTCAAGGATTCTGACGAGTTGCAGAAATTTTTGGTAGAAAAAGCACAAATTGCTTTAACCTCTGCCACCTATTGTGGTGAAACAAAAGCATTTGCAAGGTTGAACCTCGGGACTTCCCACACAATGCTTGAAATTGGATTAAACAGATTAAAAAATGCATTGGAAGGATAAAGACTATGAACAAAGATAACGAAAAAATTTGCTTTGCACGTGGCAAGGCAGAAGGACAACTTTATAATGGAATCATAAGAGACAACGCTTTTTTTGTCGTTGACGGCGATCCACTAACGGGCAAACTCACCCCAATGAGAATAAGTTTCCCCGTGGATAGGGTGTCACTTCTGCCACCACTAAGTTTCAAACAAATTTGGTGCATAGGCAAAAATTATATTGATCACATAAAGGAATTAAATGGCAAAGAGATTCCAAAGGAACCGGTAGTTTTCTTAAAAAGTACAAACACACTCGTCGGAAGCGGTGGCTTTATTCGCATTCCACGTTGGGCAGGCGCTGTGCATTATGAAGGTGAACTCGCCGTAGTCATTGGCAAAGAGGGTAAAAATATTAAAGAAGCAGATGCTTTTGATTATGTCCTTGGCTACACAATATTGAATGACGTAACTGCCCGTGACCTGCAAAGCAAGGATGGTCAATGGACGCGCTGCAAAAATTTTGACACCTTTGCTCCAGTTGGACCTGGAATTCTTTTGACAAAAGAACTTCCCACAAACACTAAACTTGAAACACGTGTTAACGGGAAAACTGTGCAGAGTGCAACGCTAAACCAAATGATTTTTTCAATTCCACGCTTAATTGAGCATATCAGTCACTTCACCACCCTACATGCCGGCGACATAATCTCAACCGGCACACCAAAAGGAATCGGACCAATTCACCCCGGCGACATGGTTGAAATTGAAATTTCAGGCATTGGTATATTGAAAAATCCATGCACAGGAGACTAAACAAATAAATAACATCCACTTTCGAATTGAAAATTACTAAAATTTCTTTTTTTACTTGATTTAGTCCATCATTTATGTTATATTACGCAACTGTTTGAGGTTTATATCTCGGACATCTCAAAGATAATAAATCAGCGAAGTGTTTTTATTATAGAATTTTAATGGAGGTGTTTATAATGAAACGTACATTCCAGCCACACAACACAAGGCGCAAACGTTCAATGGGCTTTCTCGTGAGATCTGCTTCTGTTTCTGGCAGAGCAATTTTGAGAAACCGTCGTCGTAAGGGCAGAGCACGCCTTGCAGTCTAGCGGAGAAACACGCTTCACCTTTTCATCCGAACAAAGATTACGATTCGGTTGGCAATTTGACAAAATATTCCGCATCGGATTCCGAGAAAATCGGGCTTTGGTGCGGTTGTTGTTTCTTAAAGGGCAATCAGACACCAAGGTCGGGGTTGCAGTTTCCAAACACATTGCACATGCATGTGGCAGAACTCGTGGTAGGCGGATTTTACGCGAAGCATGTCGCCACATCTTTCCCTACATGGAGGACGGACTTTGGCTTTGTGTCTCCCTCACCCAAAGAGGCTTGACCGCAAAAACACAAGACGTTTACAGGGAAATAGTTTCTATATTAAAAAAGAAAAATTTGTTAAACGAAAATTTCACGGTGCACAAATGGCAAACTTCGCAAGGCAAATAGCACATTGCGTGGTGAAAACACTTTCTCGCATGTGCATTTTTTTTCTGCTTTTACTTCTTTTGTTTTACGGTAAATTTGTTTCTCCTTTGCTTGGAAACTCAAAGTGCCGTTTCTTGCCAACTTGCTCACAATATGCACGGCAGGCTCTAGAAAATTTCGGCTTTATTGCTGGACTTTATTTGACAATTAAGAGGCTCCTTCGTTGTGCTCCTTGGTCAAAAGGCGGTTTTGACCCTTTGCCTTCACAGGATGAATTTGCAAGAAAACACAAAATTTTGTCTTACATTAGCAATTTTTAACTTTTTATTCGTTAGCGTTTAGAATTTTAGCGTCAAAAATTCACACAACTTCTTTAGGATAGGTAGGTATATTTCATGGGCGGAATTTGGTCTGGAGCAGGACAGCTCCTCACATCACTTCTAAATACTTTTTACACATGGACAGGTTCTTATGGACTGGCAATAATTTTTCTAACAATCGCGGTTCGTCTTGCAATTCACCCCTTGAACCAAAAGCAATTAAAGAGTATGCAGCAAATGCAGCTCATTCAACCAAGAATGAAAGTAATTCAAGAAAAATACGCTTCTGACAAGGAGCGTATGAATCAGGAACTCTTGAAATTATATCAAGAGCACCACATAAATCCAGCAGCTGGATGCCTTCCACTGCTTATTCAAATTCCAATACTTATTTTGCTATTTAAGGTTCTGCGTGAATTTAATTTTAGCGGAAATGCAACTTTCTTAACTCTTAGCCTTAACACTTCTGTAAATCAAGGGCTTGGCTCTGCCTTGGGTATCCCTGCTGGCCAAGAGGGCTTTTTTGTGATTATCAAGTCACTCTTTAGCAATCCATTGGCTTTAACAAAAGTTTCTCTATATTTGCCAAATTTGATTTTGCTCCTTGCAATATGCTACCTTACATGGTTACAGTCAAATATGTCAGCCAAGGGCAATGAGCAAATGGCAACAATGAACACAATAATGCCAATCATGATGGGCTTTATATGTCTTTCTATGCCTGGTGGAGTTATGCTGTATTGGGGCATTTCTTCTCTTTGGGGGGTAATTCAGCAATATGTAATAACAAAAAAGACAAAAGATCAAATGGCAGTTAAACCAACTCTTTACAAAAATAAGCCCACAGGCAATAACGATGAACTATATGAAGATGACGACGATGAGTATGAGGACGACGACGAATACGAAGATGACGATGAATATGAAGATGATGACGAAGAAAGTGAGGATGAAAAATAAATGGAACAAGAAAGATTTCCTTTACCTGATATAGAAACTAAAATTCTAGAATGCATTTCAACAGAAGAAGCACAAGAAATTTGTGCCAAAGAATGGGGTATTAGGCCAGAGGATGTTGATGTCCAAGTAGTGTCTGAAGACAAAAAACTTTTTGGAATTCTAGGTTCAAAAATACAAGTTAAAGCAACTTCATGCGCCCCAGTTTCCTACATCAGATCTTGTCTTTTTGTTAATGAGATCTTGGAAAGAATGGATCTCGACCTTGTTCCTGAATTAACAGAAGATGGCATCATTGACCTAGTTGGCAAAGACATCGGTATTGTTATTGGAAAATTTGGTGAAACCTTAAAAGCCCTAGAACACCTTACAAACCTTGTATGTCATAAAGATTTGGAAACTCGTAGGGTACACTTTGATGCGGCTGGTTATAGAGAACGCAGAATTCGTTCTCTTGAGCGTCTTGCTGGTTCTGTTGCAAAAGATGTGCTCCGTAACAATAAGCCAATCAGTCTTGAGCCAATGACAGCTTGGGAACGTCGTATTATCCACCTTGAATTACAAAATAACAAGAATATTCAGACTCAATCTATTGGAGAAGACCCATCACGTCGTGTGGTTATCGCACCTGCTGGAGTGGGCATAGACAGTGCTGAGAGGTTCAGGAGACACCGTTAATTCTGTAACTTTAAAAAAAATTGATAATTATAAAATTTTATATTGCTACAAACTTTTTTGTGTTATAATACCAACGCTTCATTTTGCCACACTTTGAAGTATTTGTATTTTTTGGAGAATGCTACTATGAATTTTTTTAAAGTATTTTTCCCCACAGAACGCATAAAAATTAAAAGGTCTGCAATTTTAATAATCTTGCAGGCCATTGTGGCTAAACTAAATATAGATTACTACTATTTTGACAAGCAATAAATGTAGATTTTTTGCTTGTCATTTATTTTTGCTCAAAATTTTAATTTCAAGGAGACAAACATGGACATTATTTCTGGCATCTCTTTTGCTGGCGGATTAGCGTTATTTCTTTATGGCATGAGACTTATGGGAGACGCCTTAAAAAGGTGCTCATCCGGTGCGTTACAACGTGCCATAGAGAAGGTAACTAACAATAATCTAAAGAGTTTCCTGATGGGGCTTTTTGTTACCGCAATGATTCAAAGCTCCACAGCTACAATTGTTATCACATCAGGTCTTGTGGGAGCAGGAATAATTTCTTTGCATCAATCACTTGGAATAATACTTGGAGCAAACGTGGGAACCACTGTCACCGGCCAGATTATTAGAATTCTTGACGTTTCCTCAACTGGTGGTTTTAGTATTGTTACCTTGTTTCAACCATTTTGTCTCGCTTCCATTACTGCCACTATTGGCATAATTCTAATTATGAGTTGCAAATCCAGAAACAGTAACTCTGTTGGTGATATTTTGCTGGGTTTTGCAATACTATTTATGGGGCTAGTTAATATCAGCAATTCCGTCGCTGGGCTTTCTGAATCAACTGCATTTGCTGGATATTTCACAAAGGTTGCACAGTATCCAATACTTGGCTTCCTGTCTGGTCTTATTGTTTGTGCAATAATCCAAAGTTCAAGTGCAACTGTCGGTATTTTGCAAGCTTTATCCATCACAGGACGCTTGACATTCGTAGCAATATACCCTATGCTTCTCGGTATTTTTATGGGAGATTGCATAAAGACGGCATTTTTTTGCGGAGTAAATGCACAAGCAGACGCAAAAAGGACTGGACTAATTCACGTTATTTTCAACATATTTCAAGCTGTTTTGATCATAGTCTGTGTTGCTGCTGCAAAAGAACTTGGTTACCTTGATAATATTTGGACTGCAAAAATGAATTCCGGAGCAATCGCAAATCTCAACACAATTTTAAAGCTTGGTGGTGCTATTATTCTTCTTCCATGGTGTAACTTCTTTGAAAGGTTAAGCCGCATCTTTATTAAGGATGATCCTGAAACATTGTTTCTTAACAGAATTCTCAATAGACTTGACACAAAGCTTTTTGTTTCACCAGTGCTTGCTTTGGCAACTGTCAACAGTGTTCTTGCGGAGATGTCCGCGGTTTTAAATGAATGCTTTGAAAAAAGTATGAATGCGTTACTCACATTAAAAATAGATAAAGAAACAAGAAAGTTTCTTTCCGCCGTTGAAAATAACGTAGATGCTGTTACAGACAATGTGCAAAATTACCTTATGAGACTTTCTAGCAGAGCAAGAGAGTCAGGCGACAGCAAGCTTATAAACTTTTATGAGAACTGTGCCGCTGAATACGAACGTGCGTTTGATGCTTCATACGAAATTTTTGAATATGCAATAGAAATGCAGGAAAGAGGCATCACCTTTTCATCATCTGCTATAAAAGAACTCAAGGTGTTGCAGGAAGCAGTTACACATATCATATCCTACACACAAGAAGCTTTTGTGCAAAGAACATTCATAGCCGCACGCTACATAGAACCTCTTGAACAGGTAATAGACGCTATGACAGAAACAGTTGATCAAAACCATATGCAACGTCTTACGGCTGGCGAATGCGCAAATGTAGCAGGTTTCTTTTTCTTCAATGCCTTGCGTCAAATTGAAATTCTGTCTGACAAATGCTCAAACATTGGTGTGTTCGTAATTTCTTATAACAATAGTGACATAGCAAGAACCCACCACGAATATTTGCGTAATCTACACAAATATGGAGACCTTCTCTTTGACGAAGAATACAAAAAACACTTTGAGTATTTCATGCCTTTGCTGGAGCAAGCCTCTCCAAATGAATCAGTCAACCAGCAAAAATTATTTGACGAAAAAATAAATTAGAAAATCAAAAAAAGGAAGTCATCAAAATGATGACTTCCTTTTCTCTATACAGGATTTTTGCACTGTAACAACTAACCTTTTATTGGGAACAATTTTATACAATTTTTTCTCACCCAAATAAGGCAGATAGGCTCTGTTTTTCCCTAGACTTTCATTTCCAATTCTATAATAAAATTCATTCCAAGAAATTCTTCCACCTTGATACACAAGCCAATCCCTTGTCATAAAAAATCTTCCACACCTAGGTGCTTGCTGTGGCATTCCTGCTTTGAGTGATTTTGTACGCTCTTCCCATGACCACATTTTGCCACAGGTAACGACATAAGTATCTTGCACCTCTGTTTGTTCAACAGAATGTTTGTATGAAGTGTCAAATACCGCAAAAGAAGGCAAACTAGTTTCATAGTAAGTTTTTCCACTGTTATCAGATATTTTTAACATATCTAGCTGCCACCATCTAACTACAAGCAAAGAAAGCCCAAACAAACATATAAGGAATAAAGAGCATTTTACAAAATTTTTCATAAAAGTAGGATATAATAAATCGTTCCAAAAAACAAGACTAAAATTCCCTGAGGTAAAAACAAATGAAAAAGAGGCTTATAGTCATAGCAGTAATGGCAATATTTTCGCTATTTTTTTCATCAAATTCCTATGCACTAGTAAAAAACAAAGCACAAAAGGCACCTGTTGCAATTTGCCACAATGGCAGATTTGTTGCACAAAAAGACGGTGATATATTAAAATGGCTAGGCATACCCTATGCAAAGCCACCAGTTGGTTCATTACGTTGGAAAGCTCCAATATTAGCAGGCAACAACAAGACAACATATTCACCACAGGGCTATGGCAAAATGCCATTGCAAGCATGGCAACCTAAGGAAAATACTAGCGAAGATTGCTTAAAGTTAAACATATACACAGGCTCAAACAATGAACAAAACAAACCTGTTATTGTGTTCTTACAACCAAGTGCCTTTGCCTATGGGGCTTCTAGCCTGCCATATTGTGATGGTTCAAAGCTTGTTAGCATTCATCCGGAAATTATATTTGCCTGTATTGAAACGCGCCTAAGTATCGTGGGAAGCATGGTGTTTGACGATGTTCCAGGTTCAGACAATTATTCAGCAAAAGAAACTTCACTTCTTTGGTTACTGGACGCGCGCTGTGCTTTGCAATGGATACAAAAAAATATAAAATCTTTTGGAGGAGATCCTAACAATGTTACATTATTTGGTATAAGCGCTGGTGCAGTAGCAACAACACTTATGCCACTTCTTCCAAACACGAAGGGACTTTTTCAAAAAATGATTGTCTCAAGTGGCACCCCAGCTATTATTGGACCAAGTAAGGCAAGAGCAAATGTTACAAAAAAGCTCATGGAACTAACTGGCGCAGAAAACATGGCAGACCTTATGTCACTTTCAGAAGAACAACTATCAGAAGCAATCCCCGAGTTGGACAAGTTAGCTCAATTTGAAATTCTAGGCAGTGAGATGACTATACAAGAAATTTATGATGCCTACAAGGCAGGAGCAACAAGGGGAATCCCTATGTTAATAGGAACAACAGGTAATGAATGTGCATATTTCAAGGCTATAAATCATACAAATGAAAATGAAGCACTCAAAGAACTAAAAGCAAAATATAAAAGGACTCAAGAGCGGCTACCAAGTTCAGCCCAAAAAATAGCCTCAAAATACATATCAAGCCACAAAAGAGCTTTGCCATCTGCCTATGAGGACCTCTTTACTGATACAATCTTCACTACTCCAGCCCTTCTATTAGCAGACAACCATTCTGCCAACTCACCAACCTACATGTATAAATTTGATTTTTCTCCAGAAGGTGGCCACACTGGCGCTCCTCACATAGCAGAACTGCCTTTTGTTATGAACCTGTTTAAACAAAAAAAACTCCCCGAAAGGGTAGAAAATTTAGCTTCTACAATTAGAGAGATGTGGATAAATTTTGCAAAAACAGGCATTCCAAGCACTGATACCTATATATGGCCTCAATACACATCAAGCGACCGCAATGTTATGATTTTCGGACAGGACGGGGCAATTTCTGTGGAAAAAGCCACATCTTCAAAGGAAACTAAACTGCTTGCGCCACTTCTTCCATACACCTATATTTTTGCAGAAGAATATTTCCGCTTCCCCGAGGAGACATACAAAAAAATCTTTATAAAACAAAATTAGCTAACAAAAAAGACTGCTGCTCAAACGAGCAGCAGTCTTTTTAATGTGTTAAAAATTATTATTTTTTCCAGAGACTATGCAGATTACAGTAGGCATACACTGCTTCCACTTTGTCTCCATCACACAGGGCAAAAACAGCCTTTGGCTCTTGTCCAGGCTTCAATCCTTTGCGCTGATTGCCGTTGTTTGTTTGGATGGAAATCCACTCAATGTGGTGTTCTTGTGTCATAGGATGAGCCACTTCTCCAACAGTGACAAACACTTTGTTGTCACGAACCTCAAAAACTGGCACATGCTTTTCAAGAGAAGCATCTGTAGTTCCCGGAATAAGCTCTTTCATATTTTGCCCACAGCACACCACTGGCACACCACTGCTCTTAACCATAGCAATTATATTGCCACAGTGCTCACAAATAAAAAATCTCTGCTCCATTGTCTCTGTCTCCTTTTCTTAAAATTTAGCAATGCTCCATAACACTACAACGCCATTGATAAACAACTATGCTAAAGTCATTAGAACAGGTGCTTTTTCCAAAGCCACACAACAGCACCAATTGTCAATACAATAGACCAACCGATAACTATTGCAAAACCCCATGGATGATTTGTGTATGGCACAGGAACATTCATTCCAAAAAGTCCGGAAAGGAGCGTCGGAACAGCAAGAACGATTGTGATAGATGTTAGGTATTTCATAACAATATTTAAGTTATTTGAGATAACGGAAGCAAAGGTGTCTGTTATGCCACCGAGGACATCTGTTTGTATTTGTGCCATTTCCATTGCCTGCTCATATTCTATATGAACATCTTCAAGCAAATCTCCATCCTCCTCGTAATGAGTAATTAGCGCATTTGGCAAAGAAGCTGTGCACATACGAAGGAGTTTTTCCACGACAACCTTATTAGACTTCAAGGCTATTGTGTAATAGGTTAAACCCTTTTGCATGTCTAACAATAGGAAAAGATTGTCATTTTTCATTGTTTTGCGCAGATCATCTTCAACTCTATCGCTTATGCGCGTAATTTGACGCAAATCTTTTAAGAAAAGAATTGCTGAACGGAAAAGAAGCATAAAAAGAAATCTCGTCTTAAAACTCGTGTTAAAGAACTTGAAACTGCCACCTGCAAATTTGTCTATAATATTATTGTTCTCTTTGCAAACAGTTATAAAATACTTAGGAGTAACAACGATCCCTACTGGCAAAGTGTCATAATCATCTTCTTGCGAGGTTCTGTCTTTTGGCACGTTTATGATTATAAAGAGGTAACCATCATCCATCTCCATACGAGAAGATTCCTCTGGGTCAAGCGCAGCATGAAGAAAATGCTCCTCCACATGAGCAACTTGGCTGACCTTTGCCATTTCCTCCGCACTTGGGTGCACGAGGGAAAACCAAGAGCCTTCCGGCACTTCTTGGTCTATGCTATATGGCACAAGTTCTTCATTTTCTGTTCTTAATATTGATAACATCGTCGTAACCTCGTTCTATTGTCTTAATATTGATATTGCTCCACAGCCAACTGCTACTGCTGTGGAAGCTTTCAAAATTCGTTTTCCTAGTGTTATTGGCGTAAAATTATTTTCAAGCAATGTAGCAGTTTCACGTGGCGACCAGTCACCTTCTGGACCTACTGCCAAAACTACCGACTTTTCAAATTCTACATCTCGAAAATTTACCGTCTGGTCTGCTAATATTGCTGCAAATTTTTGCCCATAAAGACTATTGAAGTCAACATTTGCAAAAGCAACTGGTTCTGCTAAACTCGGTGGGACAACAGCACTGGATTGTTTTGTCGCTTCGTCTAAAATTTTGTTCCAACGAGCCATTTTTTTGGGCAACTCATCTTGAGAAATTTTGGGAACAGAACGCTCTGCAACAAGTGGCACGATGTGTGTTACTCCAGTTTGAGCAGCAAAACGCAAGGCATTTTCCCATTGGTCTGTTTTTAATAATGCAAGGAGCAACGTAAGCTCAAATTCGTTTGCTTCTGCTTCCTCTTGCAGCTCTTTTGCAAAAACTTCTTCGCCGTAACATTCTAATTTCAAAAGAATTTTTTTTCCTTCTTTTTTATTCAAAATTTCGGTTTCATCACACAAAAGCCCCTCAACAAGAGAACCAGTGTAAAGACGACGGACGTGCACTAAATGGTGCGCTTCGTCACGAGAAATATGCCAAAGATTTTTTTCCTTGTCAAAGTGGCAATTTTCAAGCCTTAACCTTGGCAGCGACACCCCACCATTCTCCTTTAACACATTCTTCTGTGACTTCCATATTTGCATCTTTCAGTGCTTCTAAGAATATTGGCTTTTCCTTCTCTAACATTCCTGAAAATATCGCCATGCCAGTTTTGCCAATGACAGATGGCACAGAACCAACCATTGTGGTAAGCGGATTTAACAAAATATTTGCCATAAGCAAATCTGCTGTTTCATTGAAATCTTTTAAAAGGTCCCCTAGTTTTAGGCAAACTTTATTTTTTGAAATTCCGTTCAATTCAAAATTGTTTGCGACTTCTTCCAAAACCGTTGCATCAATGTCAACAGCATTGGAAAAACTCGCTCCCATTTTTATTGCAGCAATGGTTAAAATCCCACTCCCCGTGCCAATGTCTGCAATTTTTGCACCATGCTTGATATACTTTTCGAGCAATGTTAGGGCAATTTGCGTGCTTTCGTGGTAACCCGTACCAAACGCACTGCCAGGATTTATAAAAAGCGGAATTTTTTTACCATTCTTGCTATCTTCTTCAATCTTATCCCTATGCCACGGAGCAAGCACCACGAGGTTTTTCCCGACAGCTAAAGGCGGAAAAGCCTCTTTTACTACCGTGTGCCATGGCTGATTTTCAATTTTACCAGCATCTTCAATTTCAATGGAGCACATATTCTGTGCAGCATTAAGCAATTTGTCCTGCCAGTAAGAAATATCTTCATTATTGCGGAAATATGCACGAAGCCTCGTCTGCCCATTTGGCAAATTTTGGACTTCACTTCCTATACATTCTGCCACATTAGCAAGAGACATGAGCATATCTTCGCTTTCAGATGATTTTATTGTGACATACCACCAAAAATCTAAATTTTCCATAATTCCTTACCCTATTTGTCCCTTAATATACTTGCCATGAAATTCCTACAGCTCGCTTTGCAGCTTGATAATCTCCCCCTACTATAACGAGATTGCGCAGTGGCACATTTGTATGGGGAGGAAGGATAGTTGCAGGGATAAAGACCGTTGCCACCTCTTTGTTTCTTTCATTAAGGAAAGAAATACCAGCTTCAAATTTTATCTCTTTGTCGCTTTTGTTCACTAGTGTAATAATTAACCCGTCTTTTGAAACTATAAAATGCTTATAGACAACATCGGGCATATCACGAATATAACCCTCTTTAGATAATTCTGCAAATGCGAAACTCTGAAGGACAAAAAAGACAAGCAACGAAAGAAGTAAAATTTTTAATTTCTTCATAGTAATTCCTCCCCAAATTATTAACAAATTTACATGAACAGATATTTTAGCACAAAAGCAAACAATTCGCGAGAAGTTTTTGTGCTATAATATGTTCATTCTCACTACAATTCAAGAAAAATAGGTGTAGCTATGGAATTGAATGGATTAACTAAAGACGAAGTTATAAAAAATCGTAAAGAATTTGGTGCAAACGTCTTGACACAAAAGGCACGAGAAAGCTTTGTCAAAAAAGTTTTACTTGGGCTTTTTGATCCTATGATTATGATTTTGCTATGCGCATTTGCTATACAACTTGTTCTATTCTTCCTTGGCAGGTCAGAATGGTATGAAAGCTTTGGTGTTTTTCTTGCCATTATGATTGCAAACACTGTTTCTGCTCTCAGTGAATACAAACAAGAGGGAACAGCCAGTGCCTTGAAGGCAGATGAGCTTGCAAGAGAAAAAACAAAGGTTTTGCGTGATGGCATATTGCAAGAAATTTCTATCACAGAAGTTGTTACAGAAGATGTCGTTTATGTTCAGGCAGGAGACAAACTGCCAGCAGATGGCGAGGTAATCTTTGGACATCTCTTGCTTGATCAATCGGTCTTGAACGGCGAAACTGACGAAGCAGAAAAATTTCCCTGTGAAAACGGCGAGGGTTATGACACATCTGACCTTTTAAACAAACATTATGTTTACCGTGGAACGGTTGTATCTGGTGGCGAAGGTTACATCAAAATTAGAATTATCGGTGACAAAACTTTGTTTGGTCGCCTTGCCCTTGAAGTGCAAGAAGTTACCAGAGCCACCCCACTACAAGTAAAGCTAGCAAAATTGGCAAAGCAAATTTCCACCTTTGGCTATGTGGGGGCAGCCACAATTGTTTGTGCAATTTTAGGGCGAACTTTTTTTTGTGGCAGTATAGAGCATGATTTCTTCTCTTGGCTACGCGTGGTGCTTGACGCTGTTACCGTAGCTGTTACCATTATTGTCTGTGCAGTGCCGGAAGGTCTTCCCATGCTTACTTCACTCCTTCTATCTTTTCAAAGCTTGAAAATGGCACGCAACAATGTCCTTGTACATAAAATCAATGGAATTGAAACAGCAGGAAGCCTCAGCCTACTTTTTAGCGACAAAACTGGGACAATAACAGAAGGCAAATTAACCGTAGTTTCTTTTGCAACAGGAAATTTGTCACACTTCAAGAATTTGAATGAAGTATCAGAAAATTTTCAAGATGACTTGCTCATTGCTCTTGGCTTAAATAACAGTGCAAAGATCAACGGAGAGAAAATTCTCGGTGGCAACCCAACAGACAGGGCACTTATGGCTTATCTTGTCAAAGAAAATAGAGCAGACAAATTAGACAAATCCTGCATTACAAGCTTTGAGCCATTTGATTCCGCAAAAAAATATTCCCTTTTAGAAATTAACGCCAACGGTGAAAAAATTGAATATATCAAGGGAGCAGGCGAAAGGGTGCTTGAAGCTTCAACCCACTATTTGTCAAGTGACGGCACTGTGAAAGAACTTAGCGATAGAGAAAAACTTTTTGCCTACCTTGACACACAATCTGCTGCGTCAATGAGGTTGATAGGCGTTGCAAAACGAATAAATGGAATGCAAATTTTGCTTTGCATAATAAGTATTCGTGACGATGTCCGCCAAGAGGTAATAGAGGCAATAAAAGAAGTCAAGGAAGCTGGCATTCAGGTCGTTATGGTGACAGGAGACAGAAAACAAACGGCAGTGGCGATTGCTCGTGATGCAGGGCTTTTCACAGGTAATAACGAGATTGCCATAACTTCCGCCGAGCTTTCAGAGCTCAGCGACAATGAATTGAAAAACATTATTCCACAACTTCGTGTGGTTGCTCGCGCCTTGCCAACGGACAAAAGTCGTCTAGTTCGCCTTGCACAGGAGTTAAATTATGTTGTAGGCATGACAGGAGACGGAGTGAATGATGCGCCTGCCTTGAAAAAAGCGGACGTTGGCTTTGCTATGGGAAGCGGAACAGAGGTTGCAAAGGAAGCAGGTGACATCACAATACTTGATGATAATTTCACTTCCATTGCACGAGCAATTCTATATGGTAGGACAATGTTTTTAAGCATTAGAAAATTTTTAATTTTTCAGCTTACCGTTAATGTTGCAGCTGTTTTGATTTGTTTTCTGGCACCAATTTTTGGACAAAATGTTGTGCTTACCGTCGTGCAGCTCCTTCTCATCAATATGGCAATGGATACTTTGGCTGCCATTGCATTCGGCAGTGAAAAGCCAGATAAAGCTACAATGAAACATACCCCAATCCCAAGAAACGAAGGACTAATCACAGCCAAGATGTTTTCACAGATTATCTTCGGTGCACTTTGCATCACAATAGCTTGTCTTGCCATAATTTTTCTGCCAAGCCTGAGGGCTCTTTTTGGCAATGTAGATATGGTTTATCTACGGACAGCTCTTTTTGCCACCTTCATGATGTCTATCACCTTCAATGGTTTTAACGCTACGACAGAGAGCTTAAATCCTTTTGCTCACTTGTGGCACAATAAGACCTTTACCGCAATTATGTTGCTCATTTTCATTTTGCAATTTGCCTTTGTTACATTTGGCGGTGCAATGCTTGCAGTAGAAAGCCTCTCACTAAGGAGTTGGATAATCTGTTTTGTCTTAGCAGCACTTGTCATTCCTCTTGAAATGCTGCGAAAATTGCTCATAAGATTTTGCTAATTATAAAAACAACAAGAGAGTAGATTAGAAATTTCTAATCTACTCTCTTTAATTTTCTTAATTTTATATTTCAAAAAGTTCCTGTGGCATTGACATCGTCAAACGCTCAGCACGGTCTTCATGTATAAGATAATCATCCTCAAGCCTCATGCCAAATTTCCCTTCAAAGTAAAGCCCAGGCTCAACCGTAACAATCTGACCTGCCTTTAGAGTATAATCTTTTCTATAACTAAGGCGAGGACTTTCATGAATATAAAGCCCTATACCGTGCCCTAAACTATGTGTAAAAAATTTCTTCTTTTCACCAAAGACATCACAAGCAATGTTATGGATTGCCATGCCAGAAGCATTTTGTTTCAGAGCAGTTGTAGCCATAATGTGTGCTTTTTTTATAAGATTATGCAGCTCTTTTTGCTCCTCTGTTGCTTGCCCAATAACGAAATTTCTTGTAATGTCGCAAACATAATTATCTAGTCTTGCACCAAAATCTACCGTGACAATTTCTCCACGCTTGATTTCCTTTTTTGTCACACCTGCATGCGGCATAGAGCTATGTACACCACTTGCCACAATTGTGCCAAAGGCTGGTGTCGCACCCCTTATTGCCATTTCATATTCAAGATGTGCTGCAAAAGCTACCTCTGTCGTCCCCTCTTTTACTGCGTCAAGCGTCTTAAAAAAAGCCTCTCTTGCCAGTTCAGCTGCTGCCTTTATCCTTGCAATTTCATCTTCCGTTTTTACAGAACAAATTTCTTGATATTCATAGTCAAAAGGTATTAAGGTTATGCCAACTCTTTGCAATTCTTTTTCAACAGCCAGCCAATTTGCGGCAGATGTTTCGCTAGCTTGGCAAGCGATAGCTTTTGCTCCACAGTCTTTTGCTGTCTTTGCTATCACCTCGGCAAAATTGTCTTCAAAGGGCTGGACATTACATGTTGTGATTTCTCTTTTTGCTTTTTCAAGATAGCGGTTATCAAAAAATACATCCGCTTTCTTGTCTTTTTGCAAAAAATATAATCCACATGTACCACAAAAACCTGTTTGGTGAGCGATTGCCTGCCAATTGCTTGTTTCGTCATTTATTGCAACAAAAGCATCTAACCCTTTTTCTTTCAAGACCTTTCGTAGTATCTCTTGTTTTAATATATATTCTTCTTGCATTTTTTGCTCCTAGAAAAAAGACAGGTGGAAACCACCTGCCTTAAAATTATTTTTCTTCTTTCTTAGTTTTTTCTTTAGTTTCTTTCTTTACTGGTTTTTTTGTCGTTTTAGTTTCTTTCTTTGTTTCTTTCTTTACTGGTTTTTTTGCTGTTTTAGTTTCTTTCTTTGTTTCTTTCTTTACTGGTTTTTTTGCTGTTTTAGTTTCTTTCTTTGTTTCTTTTTTAACTTCCTTCTTTGCTTCTTTCTTTACTGCTTTCTTCGTCTCTTTAACTTCTTCTTTTGCTTCCACTTTCACTTCTTTAATTTCTTCTTTAGCTTCCTTAACTTCTTTCTTTGTCACTTTTACTTCCTTGGCAACTTTCTTGACTTTTCCTGCCAGATCTTTTCCTGGATTTTTAGCTTTCTCAACGAGCTTTGTAAAAGCTGCCGCGTCATTGATTGCAATATCAGCCAACATCTTGCGGTTCATTACGATGTTAGCCTTCTTGAGACCATTAATAAGTGCACTATAAGAAATACCGTTTGCACGGGCAGCAGCATTGATACGAACAATCCAAAGTTTGCGGAAATCACGCTTTTTTAACTTTCTGCCAGCAAAAGCACTTGTTAAAGCATGCAAATAGGCTTCACGAGCTCTGCGATAGACATTTTTCTTTCTTCCGTAGAAACCCTTTGTAATGCTATAAAGTTTCTTTAATTTGTTGCGACTTGCGCTAGATCCTTTTACTCTCATTTCAAATACCTCCTGTCAATCCTATGCGTATGGGAGCATTTTCTTAATGTGGTTTTCCACATTTGCTGGTAAAATTCCGTCTTTTCTTAAGGTGCGAAGTCTCTTTGCATTCTTTGAAGAAAGAAGATGGCTTCTGCCACATTTCTTGTAGGAAACCTTACCGGTTGCTGTTAAATGAAAACGTTTTTTTGTTGCTGAGTGTGTTTTAATTTTTGGCATTTTATATTCCTCCTAAAAATTATTTGCTTAAATTTGGTCTGCATCAAAGATAATTTGCTTTTTCTTTGGTGGTGTCGGTGCTTTCTTTTTCTTCCCCTTAGGCGTCACTTCTTGCTGTGGGGTAGTAACACGGGCTTCCTGCTCTTTTTTCAAAAGCTGCTTGAGGTTAGTCGCGGGACTAATCATCATTCTCATATGAGCACCTTCCATTTTCGGTTCAGTGTCCATGACACCCCATTCACCGACATCTTGCACGACACGAGCCAGGACATCCCTACCTCTGTCCAAAAACGCCATTTCTCTACCACGGAAGAAAACGGAAACCTTAACCTTGTCTCCGTCCTTCAAGAAAGAGAGAATAGCCTTTAACTTGAAGTCATAATCGTGGACATCAATTTTTGGGCGCATTTTGATTTCTTTGATTTCCTGAATCTTCTGCTTTTTCCTTGCTTCATGTTCACGCTTCTGCTGTTGAAAACGATACTTCCCATAGTTTAAGATACGGCAAACAGGTGGAGTTGCCATTGGTGCAACTTCCACAAGGTCAAGCTCTGCTAACCTTGCAAGGTTAAGTGCTTCTAAAATCTTCATTACGCCACGTTTTTGGTTTGTTTCATCAATCAGAAGAACCTCAGGAGCCGTGATTGCTTCATTAACTCTTGGTTCATCTTGTGTAGTTACTGTTGCTATGGTGCAACACCTCCAATGTAAAATAAAAATCCACAGCGCAAAGATACGCTGTGGACGGATTAACAAAATAATAAAATAAAATCAAAATTTTCCGTTTGTTGACCGAGCAGCGCAATTGCCGAGCGGTGAGAGAGCGTATCTCTACTTGACTGGTGCATTGTAGCACAATTAAAATAATTTGTAAATACCTAAAATTATGGAGCGGAAGACGGGATTTGAACCCGCGACCCCAACCTTGGCAAGGTTGTGCTCTACCCCTGAGCTACTTCCGCAAGTCTAGAACATAACACGCCAACTTAAAAAAATGGCGGAGCTGACGAGACTTGAACTCGCGACCTTCGGCGTGACAGGCCGACGCTCTAACCAACTGAGCTACAGCTCCAAAGATAAAAATGGAGCGGAAGACGGGATTTGAACCCGCGACCCCAACCTTGGCAAGGTTGTGCTCTACCCCTGAGCTACTTCCGCAAATGGTGGCAGGACCCAGAATTGAACTGGGGACACACGGATTTTCAGTCCGTTGCTCTACCAACTGAGCTATCCGGCCACCTAAGCAATATGGTTGATGTGTCCTTCAACCTTTTTACAATTGCTTAAAATATGGCGGAGCTGACGAGACTTGAACTCGCGACCTTCGGCGTGACAGGCCGACGCTCTAACCAACTGAGCTACAGCTCCATGTGTAAAGGGTTATCTTATGGTGGGCGGAATAGGTTTCGAACCTACGACCCCCTGCGTGTAAAGCAGGTGCTCTCCCACTGAGCTACCCGCCCAATCGGACGCCCCCTCGCGACAACGTTCGGTAGTATATAAAATTTTTTCTCTTTTGTCAAGGGCTTAATTTACTTTTTATATAAAAACATAAACCATATTTTAAGCTGTATAACACAGCACTTTACGGATAGTGAACATGGGTAAGCTGTGTATATTTCTGGTGGGTAATGAATGGTTATAAAAGAAATCCCAAAGGATTTCAAATGAATAAGGGGAATATCATTATTTATATAGAAAATAAAGAAAAATTTGTCCTTGCTAGACATTTTTTTGAACCAGTAACTTTTTTGTCTTCCATTGATTGCTTTTAAATTTACCTTGCAAAATAATGGCTTTCTGGGTAGAATAAACACGAAACTTTTTGCAGAAGGTATGAAAAATGTATATAGATAGCCACTGTCATTTGAATAAAGAATATTTTGAAGACCCGTTTTTAACCGCAAGAGATGCATTTGACGCCGGAGTGCAAAAATTTATATTTGCATCGTCGGATATGGCTTCGTCAAAAGAAGCAATAGATTTTGCCACCTCATGCACAGAAAATCCTGCCGTTTATGCTTTGGCTGGTGTGCACCCACACGAAGCAAAGGAAGTTTCTCCCACTTACATATCAGAACTTGATAATTTGCTTGACACCCCTCGTATTGTTGGGCTAGGTGAGATCGGGCTTGACTATTTTTATGACATTTCGCCACGAAATATACAAGAGAGAGTTTTTGTAGAGCAGGTAGAGTTAGCTCTTGAAAAAAAATGCCCTATAATAATTCATGTGCGTGACGGAGAGAAAAGACAAGAAGCAGATGCCACGACACAACTTTTGAAAATATTGGAAAGCTATAAATCTGACTTGCATAGTGGCATTATCCACTGTTTTTCTGCACAGAAGGAAGATGCACTATGGGCGCTTGAGCTAGGCTTTTACATTTCCTTTTCCTGCATTATCACATACCCAAAAAATCAATTTTTGCGTGAAGTTGCGATGTCAATTCCTCTTGATAAATTGCTTTGTGAAACTGACAGTCCCTACCTTGCACCACAAAAATTACGTGGCACAACAAATGAACCCAAAAACGTGTTAAAAGTTTATGAAACAATCGCAATGCTTCGTGGAATGGAGCAGGAAGAGCTAGCAAATCAAGTAGAAAAAAATATTTATAATCTGTTTGGAATATAAAAATGGAAAGTAACAAGCAAAATTTCAAATTTACTTTAGTTGCCGAATGTGAGAGAACAGGAGCAAGGGCAGGAGTTTTAGAAACCCCTCATGGCGTAATTGAAACGCCTGTTTTTATGCCCGTTGGAACACAGGCAACAGTCAAAACGATGACACCGCATGAGCTCGAGTCTCTTGGTGCAGAGATTATTTTGGCAAACACATATCATCTTCACATGAGGCCTGGTGAAAACCTTGTGGCAGAAGCAGGAGGACTTCACAAATTTCAAAATTGGCGGCATCCAATTTTGACAGACAGTGGTGGTTTTCAAGTCTTTTCCCTCGCTGCTTTGAACAAAATCACGGATGACGGAGTGGAATTCAAAAGCCACCTTGACGGCTCAAAGCACTTTATGACACCAGAGGACTCAATGGACATTCAACAAAAACTCGGA
>JAZLJR010000001.1:0-23066 GCA_045617925.1 Synergistaceae bacterium | reverse complement strand
AGGCATCCGGACGAGCCATGATGTCTATGGCAGTTGCGACAAGTTCGTCAATTTCTTCAACAGATAAATCTAAAATATTTAATATATGACGCATGTTTCACTCCTTAAATAAATTTTGGATAGGAGTTAAAGTAGTGCAATTTAATGTTTCTAAATCAAAGTTTTATGTAAAGAGCAACTTTGTTGCTCCGCCTTATGTTAGCTGTGCGAAGCACAGCGCTTATAGCTAATATTCTTACTTTATCCAGCTTTCGTCCGAAGGATTTTTGCGGAAAGCTATTAAACGCTCCACATCTTCTTTTTTAATGTAATTTTCTTCTGCAGCGACTTCAACAAGTGCGTCAAAGTTTGTTACGCTCGTGTTCTGCACATTGGCTTCTGCTAACCTGTCAAGCCCTTTTTGTAGTCCATAGGTAAAAATGCTGACAATGCCAAGGACATTTGCTCCTGCCTCGCGAAGCACATTGACAACCTCTATGACGCTGCCGCCAGTTGAAATGAGGTCTTCCACGACGACGCATTTCTGTCCCTTTTCGATACGGCCTTCTATTTGATTCTTTCTGCCGTGGTCTTTTGCACCACTTCTAACGTAGCCCATTGGAAGGTTTAGAAGATGTGCTGTGATTGCAGCGTGGGCGATGCCGGCTGTGGATGTCCCCATAAGAATTTCAACGTTTGGGTAGATGCGTTTTATAGTTTCAGCTATTGCTGTTTCCACATCCAGTCTGACACGTGTATCAGTTAGGGTTAGGCGGTTATCACAATAAACAGGGCTTTTTATGCCACTTGCCCATGTAAATGGTTCATCTGGGCGGAGAAAGACAGCTTTAATACTCAATAGGTCACTTGCAATTTTACGTTCAATTTCTGTCATGTTACGCCTCTTTTCGTAAATGTTAGAGTAATTTTACTACAAATAATCAAAAAAAAATAGCAAAAAATAAATCAAAACGTTAAAAAACGAAAAGAGAGCAGAAAAATAAAAATTTTTCTGCTCTCTTGCTAAAATTGCAATCCGCTTTATGACAACTCGATATCAGTTTTTGTGGTAGAAGTCTGATATGCGCTCTGTTTGGCTGCCAACTCTTTTGTGTATGGTTGGTTTATTATCATTGCGTCCATCGCTGCATTTACAAGCGTTTTGCCTGTGGCGTCCGTGAGATCCTTTACCTTGCCAAAGGAAACCCTGAACTGGTCGCCCAGATTGTCGAGAAATCCTAGTGTGATTGTCTTTGTGGTTGTAACTGCCATTGTGCTCACCTCCTTTCTTTTAATTGTTTTTGCCCTATGCCAAATTTAGAGCATAGGACTTTTGCACCTTGTGACCTGTAACGTCATGTGCAAAGAGTGCATCAACTGCTTGTGCCACATTTGCCAGTGCTTCTGCCGTTGCAGATTCATTTACCCTTGACATAGAAACCGTGCTAGTCTTTGGTTCAGAAACAGTTCCTGTGTTTAAGGCAAATTTCAAAGCGCTTGCTTCGTGGATTAAACTTGCTGCCATGAGCAACACCTCCCTTCGTTTTATTTGAGGTTAAATTTCTTGCCCCTCAATATAGGGAGAAAAAGTGCAAAAAATTTTCGGGTTATTTAGATTTTTTTTTGCTTTTTTTTGAAAAAAGTTGTAAAATACGCGGTGTTTTGTTTATTAGGAAAAATAAATAAAAGCAAATAGTAGCACTATATATAGGAGGACTTACTATGCAAGAGAAACCAAAGATGGTTACAGTTGACGCAAACGAAGCTGTTGCACACGTTGCACATGCTGTCAACGAAGTTATCTCAATCTACCCAATCACTCCTTCTAGCCCAATGGGCGAATGGAGCGACACTTGGTCTGCGGCAAAACGCCCGAACATTTGGGGAACAATTCCACTAGTTCAGGAAATGCAGTCCGAGGCAGGCGCAAGCGGTGCTTATCACGGCGCCTTAACAACAGGAGCACTCTCAACAACCTTTACATCTTCACAGGGGCTTCTCCTTATGATTCCTAACATGTATAAGATTGCTGGTGAGCTTACACCAACAGTTATGCACGTTACGGCAAGAACCTTGGCAACAAATACATTGTCAATTTTTGGCGAACATTCAGATATTATGGCTGTCCGTGCAACAGGCTGGGCACTCCTTGCTTCAGCAACTGTTCAGGAAGCAGAAGATAACGCACTCATCGCACAAATGGCAACATTGGAAGGCCATGTGCCAGTGCTTCACTTCTTTGACGGTTTCCGCACAAGCCATGAAGAGATGAAAATTGAAGAAATTCCATATAGCGTCATGAAAAACTGCATTAACAATGACCTCGTCCGTGAGCACCGCCTTAACGGTCTCACCCCAGAGGCACCAGTTATTCGTGGCACAGCACAAAATAGTGACGTCTGCTTCCAGAGCAGAGAATCACAGAACCTCTACTATGCAGCGATGCCAGACATTTTTCAAGAGGCTATGGACAAGTTTGCAAAGGAAACTGGCAGACAGTATCACCTCTTTGATTACTTTGGTGCAGCAGATGCAGACCGTGTAATTGTCCTTATGGGTTCTGGTGCAGCAGTCGCACACGAGGCAGTTTATGAGCTCAATAAGCGTGGCGAGAAGGTTGGTGTTCTTTCAGTTCACCTCTTCCGTCCATTTGACATTTCACGTTTTGTGAATTCACTCCCAGCAACAGTCAAGAAAATTGCTGTTCTTGACCGTTACAAGGAGCCAAACGCAATTTGCGAGCCACTTTGCGCAGATGTTCGTAACGCACTCTTCGGCAGAGACATCAAAATTGTCGGTGGTCGTTATGGTATTGCATCAAAAGACTTTACCCCAGCAATGGTCAAGGGTGTCTTTGATGAACTTGCAAAGCTTGAGCCAAAGGATGACTTCACAATTGGTATCAACGATGACGTTACATTCAAGAGCCTTTCCTATGATGAAAACTTTGATACAGAAGACCCAGAGACAACGCGTTGCTTGTTCTATGGTTTAGGTTCAGACGGAACTGTTGGTGCAAACAAGAACTCAATCAAGATTATCGGTCAGAATACAAATCTCTATGCACAGGGCTACTACAGCTATGACTCAAAGAAGTCTGGTGGTTACACAATAAGCCACCTTCGCTTTGGTCCAAACCCAATATATGCTTCATACCTTATTAACAAGGCAAACTTCATAGCATGCCACGTTTATTCATTCCTTGAGAAACTTGACATCTTGAAGAATGCTGCTGATGGTGGCACATTCCTTTTGAATGCACCATTCCGTGCAGACGAAATTTGGAACAAGTTGCCAAGAACATATCAGAAACACATTATTGACAAGAAGTTAAAATTCTACGTTATAGACGCAGTAAAGATTGCAAAAGAGACAGGCATGGGTAACCGCACAAACACAATCATGCAGACATGCTTCTTTGCAATTTCAAACATCATTCCAAAGGACGATGCAATCAAGGCAATTAAAGATTCCATTGTCACGAGCTACTCAAAGAAGGGACAGGCAGTTGTTGACAAAAACATCGCAGCAGTCGACGCTACACTTCAAAACCTCTTTGAAGTCAAGGTCCCCGGAGAAGTTACCAGTGACTTTGACATCAAGAAGCCAGTGGCAGATGATGCACCAGAATTTGTCAAGAACGTTCTTGGACCAATGATGGTTCTTGAGGGCGACAGCCTTCCTGTTTCTGCAATGCCAGAAGACGGTACATTCCCAGCAGGAACAACACAATACGAGAAGAGAAATATTGCAATAGACATTCCAACTTGGAACCCAGAATCCTGTATCCAGTGCGGTAAATGCGTTATGGTTTGCCCACATGCAGCAATTCGTGCAAAGGTCTATGACGGCGAATTATTGAAGGATGCACCAGCAAACTTCAAGAGCACAGATGTCAAGGGCTTTGCAAAGTTCCCAGGACAGAAATACACAATTCAGATTGCACCAGAAGATTGCACAGGTTGCGGTCTCTGCGTTAGCACCTGCACAATGAAGGCAAAAGAGACCTTGAAGATGACAACTCAGATGCCAATTCGTGAGCAGGAGAGAGCAAACTGGAGCTTCTTTATGGATTTACCAGATGCAGACAGAGCACTTCTTAATAACACAGTTAAAGACGTTCAGCTTATGAGACCTCTCTTTGAGTTCTCTGGCGCTTGCGCAGGCTGCGGTGAAACACCATATGTCAAGCTCGTTTCACAACTCTTTGGTGACAGAGCACTCGTTGCAAACGCAACAGGATGCTCCTCAATCTATGGCGGTAACTTACCGACAACACCATGGTGCACAAACGACGAGGGCAGAGGTCCAGCATGGAGCAACTCTCTCTTTGAGGATGCTGCAGAATTTGGACTTGGCTTCCGCCTTACAGTTGACAAGCATACAGAATATGCAACAGAGCTCTTGACAAAGTTGGCACCAGTTATCGGTCAAGACAGAGTTGACGAGATTTTGAATGCACCACAGACAACAACAGAAGAAATCAATGCTTTGAGAAACAAAATAGACCAGCTCAAGATGGATCTTTGCGCACTCGGCACAGAGGAAGCAGAGGAACTTGAGACAGTTGCAGATTACCTTGCAAAGAAATCCGTTTGGATTATCGGTGGTGACGGTTGGGCATACGACATCGGTTACGGTGGACTTGACCACGTCATTGCTTCCGGCAAGAACATAAACATCTTGGTTCTTGATACAGAAGTTTACTCAAACACCGGTGGTCAGGCTTCCAAGGCTACACCACGCGGTGCAGTTGCAAAGTTTGCAGCAGCAGGTAAGCCAAGTGGCAAGAAAGACCTCGCCATGATGGCAATGACCTATGGTAATGTCTATGTTGGTAGAGTTGCATTGGGTGCAAACGATGCTCACACAGTCAAGGTCTTCCAGGAAGCAGAGGCATACAATGGTCCATCTCTTATCATTGCATATTCACACTGTATCAACCATGGTATCAATATGGTTAATGGTCTCGAACAGCAGAAGAAGGCAGTTGAGAGTGGTCACTGGCTCCTTATGAGATATAACCCAGACCTTGCAAAAGAAGGCAAGAACCCACTCATCGTTGATTCAAAAGAGCCAACACTTCCACTTGAAGATTACATCTACAACGAAGTTCGTTACAAATCCTTGAAAGCAGCAAACCCAGAGGCAGCAGCGGCATTCCTTGAAGAGGAAAAAGCAGCTATCGCACGCAACTGGAAATACTACAAGTATTTGGAAGCTTTCCAAGGCTAGAAAACATTAAAAATAACAGAGAGTCAAGCATTTATTGCTTGGCTCTCTTATTTTTTGTTGTTTAACACAAGAAATTTTTTGTAAAAAACTATGAAAAACATACCTTTGTGTTATAATACGCACTAGTAGTACTATACTAACTTTATAGGGAATACCATACACGACTGAAATCGTTTTTCACAAGGAGACGCGAATAAAATGAAAAAGACAATTTTTAAGGGGGCTGCAACAGCAATCGTAACGCCACTCACAAAGGATGGAGTGGATTTTGAAACATTTGGCAGATTAATTGACTGGCAAATTGAAGAAGGCATTGCGGCTCTTGTTGTTGCTGGGACAACTGGTGAAGGTTCAACCTTGACAGATGATGAGCACAGAATGGTGCTTCGCTTTGCTGTTGAAAGAGCCGCCCACAGAGTCCCGATAATTGCCGGCACAGGCTCAAATGATACAGAATATGCAATAAGTCTTTCAAAATATAGCTGTGATATAGGTGCAGATGCTTGTCTTGTAGTAACACCATATTACAATAAAGCAACACAAAAGGGACTTGTGAAGATGTATACAGCAATAGCAGATGCTGTAACAAAACCAATCATTCTTTATAATGTGCCTTCTCGCACGGGGGTTGGACTTGAGCCTGAAACATACCTTGAGCTTGCAGATCACCCAAACATAGTAGCTATTAAGGAAGCAAACGGTAATATTGCAAAAATCACGGAGACTGCGGCACTCGTTGGTGACAAGCTTGATATATATTCTGGCAATGATGATCAGGTTGTGCCGATATTGTCGCTTGGTGGAAAGGGTGTCATCTCTGTTCTTAGCAATGTTGCTCCACGTGAAACACAAAAGATGTGTGACTTTTTCTTTGAAGGAAAAATTAAAGAATCTGCTGCGCTTCAATTCAAATATATGCCACTCATCAAGGCTCTATTCTCTGAAGTGAACCCAATTCCTGTAAAGTCTGCTATGGCAGCGATGGGCTTTGGAGAAAACTTCTTGCGCCTTCCTCTTACACAGATGGAATCTGCTCACGAGGAAAAACTGTTTGCTGAGATGAAACGACTTGGTCTTATAAAGTAGTTTGTAGGAGTCAATATGAAAATAATAATAACTGGTGCAACTGGCAGAATGGGGCAGAAAATGCAAGAGGCTGCCCGTGAAACAGAAACAGAAGTTGTAGCCCTTGTTTCTCCAGATTTTGCAAAAACAGAGTCACCAAATTACAAAAATATAAATGAATATTCAGGCACAGCTGATTGTGTTGTGGATTTTTCAAATCATCTTGGCACGGTAGAGTTGCTTGACTGGTGTATGAAAAAAAATGTGCCTGTCGTCATTGCAACAACAGGCCACACGGAAGAAGAAAAACAGGCTATTGGGAGTGCCAGTAAAAAAATTGCAGTTTTTTATTCTGGCAATATGTCGCTCGGAATTGCTACCCTTTGTGATGTTGCCAGCCGTGTTGCCTCTGCTTTTCCAAATGCGGATATAGAAATAATGGAAGTGCATCACAATAAAAAGTTAGATGCACCGTCTGGCACGGCTTTGATGCTTGCAAATGCCTTGAAGAATGTCCGAGCTGATGCAGAATTTGCTATTGGTAGAAGCGGAATTTGCCCAAGACAAAAAAATGAAATTGGCATACAGTCAATCCGTATGGGAAATATCGTGGGGATTCACGAAATAATGATTTCAACGGGAAGCGAAACAATAACCTTGAAACATGAAGCTCACGACAGGAAGCTTTTTGCTGACGGTGCAATAGAAGTAGCAAAATTCCTGCTTGGCAAACCTGCAGGATTATATTCAATAGAACAACTTATTAGAAATTAAACATTAGCCATATAGAACATAAAGGACATAAAGGGCGGGATTTGCCCGCTTAAAAACAAAATTCCTCGTGTCTCAAGATTCGCCTAACAGTTCTTTATGGCTGAGAAAATTGGAGTAAATCACATGAATGCAGAAGAAATAATCCGTTATATATCGGAGTCTAAAAAGCGGACACCAGTAAAATTATATGTTAAGGAAAGGTCCCCAATCAACTGGGGCAGTGCAATTGTCTTTGGTTGCTCTGACAAAATAGTTTTCGGTGATTGGGAAGAATTACAGGACATAGTAGAAAAAAATGCTGCAAAGATTGCTACAATTATAATTGAGAATGACCGCAGAAACTCCGGTGTTCCGCTCCTTGACATGAAGAACATCAAGGCTCGTATTGAGCCAGGTGCGATTATTCGTGAAAAGGTGGAAATTGGTGAAGGTGCCGTCATTATGATGGGTGCTGTCATCAATATTGGTGCCATTGTTGGAAAGGGCACCATGATAGATATGGGAGCTGTGCTTGGTGGCAGAGCAACTGTCGGAGCAAATTGTCACATTGGTGCAGGTGCTGTGCTTGCAGGTGTTGTTGAGCCTGCGAGTGCTACGCCTGTTATCGTGGAAGATGGTGTGCTTGTTGGTGCAAATGCGGTTGTAATAGAAGGTGTACATGTTGGTAAAAATGCAGTTGTTGCAGCCGGCGCAGTCGTGGTGGAAGATGTGCCGGAAAACGCTGTTGTTGCAGGTTGTCCAGCAAAAATCATTAAATATAAAGACGAAAAAACAGCAGGCAAAACAGCGCTTGTTGATGCTTTGAGAAAACTATAGGTTATAGCGAATATTTTTTATGGATGGTGTTTTAATGTCAGACGGTAATCAAAAAACACAAATCAAACTAGAATATAACAAATACGCATCATTGCTTAGCACGATGCTTCGTGTTGTGATGGATTATCTTGTTGCTGTGTTTGTTGTGTTTGTGAGTCTAAAATTACGGGACACAATTATGGCGTCAAGACCTGACATGGTGTTTCCTTATGCATATAGGTATATTATTTTACCTTTCTGCTACATGGCCTTTGCTACATTGTATGGGCTTTACGCAAAGAGGCAACAATTTTCAGAAGAAATCTTGTATGTATTAAAAGCTACATGTTTGGGTACAGTGGCTGTTGTTGTCATTCTGTATCTTGAGCAGACTGCAGCATCTACTTCAAGGCTCTTCGTTGTCCTCTGGGCAATTTTGCTTTCCCTGTGTGTTTCTCTTGAGAGGCTTATCTTTAAAAATATTGTAAAAAATAACAAATTCCTTGCAACACCTGCGCTTCTTTTGCTTGGTGGTGATGTTGACATGAAGGTTGTTGAGGATATACATCACACCATAAATGCCGGCTATAACTATGTTGGTTATCTTTCTTACAATGATGTCCAGCAGACAAAATCAGAGGACGAGAAAATTCCGCATCTTGGTATATGGGAAGATGCACCAAGGCTAATAAAGGAGCATGGTATTAATCATGTCTTTATAATTGCGCACAAATTGCCACTTGCTGGCATTGAACAGCTTGTTGCAATACTCCAACCGCTTGTTAAGCACATTACCATAGTGCCTACACTAGGCAGTCTGCCACTTAACAGTGTGGATTTGACAACGATGCTGGATGGGCGGTATGTTGCGCTAAATCTCCATAACAATTTGAACTTTTGGTATAACAGACTGGCAAAGTTTGTTTTTGACTACACTTTGACCTTATTTGGCACAATTTTGATTTCGCCAATATTTTTGATTATAGCAATTGCAATAAAGCTAGACTCAAAAGGACCTGTGTTTTTTGCACATGAACGTATTGGGCGTGGCGGTAAACTTTTTAAATGTTACAAGTTTCGTTCTATGAGGCAGGATGCACAACAAGTTTTGCAGGAGCTTTTGGCAAATGATCCACTTGCTAAAGCAGAATGGGACAAGGATTTTAAGCTTAAAAACGACCCACGTATTACAAGGCTGGGTAGATTTTTGCGAGCAACGAGCCTTGATGAATTGCCACAGATTTTTAATGTCTTGAAAGGCGAAATGAGCCTTGTTGGTCCTCGTCCGATTGTTGAAAAAGAAATAGAGCGTTATGGAGAAGGCTACAGGGAATATAAAGCGGTTCGTCCAGGCCTCACAGGGCTTTGGCAGACAAGCGGAAGAAACGATGTGTCTTATGCTGACAGAGTTCGTCTTGACACTTGGTATGCCAAAAACTGGACTCTTTGGCTTGATATAATCATCCTATGGCGCACCGTCAAGGTTGTGCTAGGGAGAGACGGTGCGTATTAAATTATTCAGTGATAAAAGTGTAGGATAGTGTTGCACTGTTACTGTTAAGGTGTGTTTTGTAAAAAGAGGTTTGTGATATATGACAAATAATATTGACGATGTGTTAATCAGTATAATTGTTCCGATATACAACGTGGAAAAAGAATTGCCTCGTTGTGTGGAAAGTTTGATTGGTCAAACACATAAGAATTTGGAAATCATCTTAGTTGATGACGGTTCGCCAGACAATTGCCCTCAAATGTGTGATGAATACGCAAAAAAAGATTCTCGCATTCGAGTGATTCACAAAGAAAATGGTGGACTTAGCGATGCAAGAAATGCAGGTATACTAGCTGCAACCGGTAAGTGGCTTTTGTATGTGGATAGTGATGATTATATAGAGCTTGATTCTTGTAAAAAGCTGCTTGCTGTAGCAGAAAGAGAAGATGTAGATTTTGTTCAGGGTGCATACGAGGCGATCTCTTACACAAATGAATGCCAAAAAACAAAAGTATATCGTTGCTCCATTCCATACACCAAAAATGATGTATATTCAGCAAGAGAATTTTTAATCTATTCCATTAAGTACAACGAACTGTTGCACCCTGCATGGTGTCGGCTATACAAGCGAGATTTTGTTACTTCTAACAATTTATTCTTTGAAAAAGGACTTATATTTGAAGACACACATCTCTTGCCCTCATTGTTTCTTTTGGCTAAAAAAATCGGATATATAGACTATCCATTTTACAAATATGTAAAACGTGATAACTCAATTATGCTCAGCAAGCCTAATGACCGAAAAAGTCAAAGTGCAATTAAAATTTTTAATGACTGGAAAGCAATATTTGACAATGTTGATGATTTGGAGTTACGAGCTTGGTGCTATACATATTTAATCCGTAACTATATACCCAGTGCATTATGTAACGGTATCCTTGGTTGGCAGATTCCAGGTGTTAACCTCTTTTTTGCTTTAAAATATGCCGTGAATTTGAAGGATTTTATAAAATTATTTGGTTTTACATTTGCTCCGTTTATTTTGAGGCGATACTATCAGTATGCGATAAAGAGGGCGTAGGATTACGGTAAATTTTTCACTTATCATTTTGTTGCTAAAGACTCAAATAAGTGATGTAAAAGAAAGGATAGGAATGGCTATAAAAAAATAGCTTTTTAAGCAGAACGATGTTAAAAATTTGTGCAGTTGTTGTGACATATAATCGCAAAGAATTACTTGTTAGGAATATTAAATCATTACTAAAACAATCTTATCCATTAGATATAATAATTTTTGATAATGCCTCCACAGATGGAACTTTCGACTATTTAAACGAAACAGGATTGATAAATAGAGCAAATGTTATTTATGTGCAAGGTGAGAAAAATGGTGGTGGTTCTTACGGTTTTTGTAAAGGCGAAAAAGAGGCATGTGCAAGAGAATACGATTACATATGGCTAATGGATGATGATGGATATTGCTTAAGAGATGATACACTTGAGCAGTTAGTGAAACATTGCGATAGTGGTAAAAAACAAATTCTTAATTCATATGTAATCTGCAATGAACAAACTAAGGAACCAACCTTTCAGCTAGGACCGTACAAAACAAACAACGAAGTTGCTGAAAATGCAGTAAATAACCTTATTATAGGGTATGGCAACCCATACAATGGAACGCTTGTCCCCAAAGCTTGTTTTGATGAAATCGGTTTTACTGACGAAAGATTTTTTATATACGGTGATGAATATGAGTTCTTTTTAAGAAGTAAAAATGCAGGTTATATATGGATTACTGTATTGGGATCACTGTATTATCATCCTGTAAACAGATATATACGAGAGTATAAATTTCTAGGTTATACATTTGATGCAAAAGTTCAGCCGGTTTGGAAGTTTTATCTGGAATATCGAAATAGTCGATATATTTATAAAAAGCATTTTCATAAGAGCTCGAGTATAAAGTTGCGCATGAAGATGTTGTTATCTGCGATCTTTTCCAAAGATAAAAAGTTGAAAAGAATCAAGTGGGGATGGCTTGGTATTAATGATGGAGCAAGGGAATTTTTTGATAGACCAATACCTTTTGGAGAGTAGTTATGTACGATTATCTAATAGTTGGCTCCGGACTTTTTGGGGCGGTATTTGCGAGGCAAGCGAAGGAAAAAGGAAAATCTGTTTTAGTAATTGATAAAAGAAATCACATTGCTGGCAATTGCTATACAGAAAAAATAGAGGGAATCAACGTTCACAAGTACGGGGCGCACATTTTCCATACAAACGACCATGAAGTATGGAACTATGTCAACCGATTTGCCACGTTTAATCGTTATACAAATTCGCCTGTTGCAAACTATCACGGGGAGTTATTCTCTCTTCCCTTTAATATGTATACCTTCAACAAAATGTGGGGCGTAGTTACCCCACAGGAAGTAGCGAGCAAGATTGAAGAACAAAGGAAAGAGATTGTTGGTGAACCCAGAAATTTAGAAGAACAAGCAATTTCCCTTATTGGCAGAGATATATACGAAAAGCTGATAAAAGGCTATACAGAAAAACAGTGGGGCAGGGATTGTAAGGACTTGCCAGCTTTTATCATTAAACGTTTGCCCGTTCGTCTCACTTTTGACAACAACTACTACAATGCACTTTATCAAGGCATTCCAATCGGTGGTTATACAAAAATGGTAGAAAGGATGTTAGATGGCATAGAGGTAAAGCTAGGTGAAGATTACCTAGAAAATAGAGAGCATTGGAATGGTATAGCGAGGAAGATTGTTTATACCGGTCCAATAGATGCATTCTATGATTATTCTCTTGGCACTTTGGAGTATAGGAGTGTCCGTTTTGAAAATGAGATCCTTGATACCCCAAATTTTCAAGGAAATGCTGTCATCAATTATACAGACAGCGAAACGCCATGGACTCGTATTATAGAGCATAAGTGGTTTGAATTTGGCAAGGATGAAAATGGTAACGATCTGTCAAAAACTGTAGTCAGCCGTGAGTTTAGTACGGAATGGAAACAGGGAGACGAGCCATATTATCCCGTCAACGATGAAAAAAATGCTTCTCTTTATTTGAAGTATAAGGCGTTAGCGAATAAGGAAGAAAAGGTAATCTTCGGAGGAAGACTTGGAGAATACAAATATTACGATATGGATCAAGTGGTTAAGATTGCTTTAGATTTGTGTAATAGAGAATTGTAAAATGGAAAATAAGATTAGTGTCATAGTAATAGGTTACAATATAGAAAATTATATTTCAAATTGTTTAGATACCTTGGTGAATCAGACCTATCCAAACTATGAAATTATATTTGTGAATGATGGGTCAAAAGATGCTACTTTAGACATAGCTAGAGAATATGCAAAAAAATACCCAAAATTACACGTTTTTGATAAGACAAACGGTGGAATTGTTTCTGCAAGAAAAGAGGGATTAAGACACGCAACGGGCGAATATGTGTGCTTTGTTGATGGGGATGACTGGGCACCTAAAACGATGGTTGAAGTGCTCGAAAGGGGGCTTCATTATGGCAACAATAATTTTGATATTGTTGTTTCTCGCTTCTATTCACAAGATGAGAATGGTGGTTTTGTCTTAAGTAATAATGAAACAATGGAAGATATAATGTCGGGAGATTCTTTTTTAAAGAATATTTTAGATGATTCTATCCCGCATTATATGTTTGCTAAACTATACAAAAAATCTTTTTTGATTTCCGTAGGCTATTTAGATTTTTTGGAAATTACTATTGCAGAAGATTGGATGACAAACGCAATTGTAGGCATATTCAATCCAAATGTCCATTTCATAAACGATTGCACATATTATTATAGGTATAATGCTCTTAGCTGCACAAGAGATGGTAGTAATAAGGTATTAGAGCAAATAAAAACGACAAACTTCATTATTGAGACATATAAAAAGAAAGGTGTTTACACAACCTATGAAAACTATCTAAAATATTTGTGGTTTTCTTATGTCCATACTTATGTAGTAAGTCCTAAAGTTCATTACTCGGTGAAAAAGGAACTTGTTAAACTAACAAAAGAAAAATTGAAAGGCTGGAAAAGTAATCCAATTGCGATTGAACGATATAACTCTTTTTCAATGAAGCATAAAATTATTTTCTTTGTTAGTTACCATTTTCCACGTATGTCAAAGATACTCAATATTATCTATCACAAATTAAAAAAAAGAAGGATTCGCGACGAGGCGTATTATTTAATCAATGCAGAAAAAAGAAAAAAGTCACATAAAAAATATCTTCAAAGTATAAAAAAAAATTTGTCAAAAAGAAGCTTATATTTAATAGGCACTTCTAGTAGGAGTAATATTGGAGATCATTTAATTGCCTTCTCCGAAATTTCATTGCTGAATAAGCATTTTGCAAAAGATTACAACATTATTGAAATAACAGAGGACTGCTATTGTGCCGAAAAAAAATATATAGCTAGTTTAATAAAAAGCGATGATATAATTTTTATTACAGGTGGAGGCTTTCTTGGGGATTTATGGTTGTATGAGGAGAATATCGTAAGAGATATTATCAAAACGTTTACTAATAACAAAACAATAATTTTTCCTCAGACTGTATTTTTTACAGATACTACGACAAACAATGAGGAATATATAAAAAGTTTAAAAACATATAAAAGCCGTGACAACATATTCTATATGTTAAGAGACGAGAAGTCTTATCTGTTTTTTAAAAATGAGGTGAGCGATTCTCGTAGCTATTTATTTCCAGATATGGCTTTATTGACTGATATTGTGATGCCTTACCATCATCAAGATGGTATTTTATTGTGTCTTCGAAGTGATAAAGAAAAATCATTGTCAAACAGTGCCATTGAGTATATAAAAAAATATCTACAAGATAGAAATTATGCTTTTGAATTTGGTACAACATTGGCTAAAGGGAAAAACAATGGTGATATTTCACTTGATGCAAGGGAACTTTCTATTAGGGATAAATTGAAGGAATTCGGAAACAAAAAATTAGTTGTTACAGATAGATTACATGGCATGATTATTTCTTGTCTTGCAGGTACTAGCTGTATTGCATTTGATAATACTTCTAAAAAGGTATCTGGTGTTTATAACAAGTGGTTGAAAAAACTGAATAACGTGACTATTATTGATGATGTCAAGCAGTTTGATGAGGCATTTGAACAGTTGATTAGTCGAGTGGCTGTGCCATATACTAAAGAATATTTGTCTGATAATGAAAAAGAATTGACTAACACAATTATGGATATATTAAAGGGATAAGACAATGAAATTGCTATCGTGGGTGAATTTAATCGTATGAATAAGGTGATAATCAAACAGATCGATGTATCTGCAAATACAATTACATATCTTTATGAGGTAAAAGGTGCTTGGAAAAGTGTCTTTTATCAGAAGCGTAGTCTTGATATTGTATATAGCTGTGACTTGACAGGGCTTCCAAAGAGCATTGCAGTCGTGCCGATGCTTGCTAATTTACTTCCGATGGCGTGGGTATATGATGCAGAAATTGAGGTGCCTGTGTGTGATGCGGATTTTTATAACAGCATAGAACAGTTCAAGCAAGGGTATCGAGATATGTATCCTATGATTAGCTTTAATGGAAAACTGACGGTAAAAGATTTACAGGTCAATGTTCTTGAAGCTCAGCATGGTTGTGCCACTTTTTTCTCCGGAGGAGTTGATGCATTCAATACACTTACACAGCATTTATATGAAAAACCTACATTACTTACCTTATGGGGTGCTGATGTAAGATTAGATGATTGTATTGGTTGGAGCAGGGTTGAAAACCACCTGGTGCGAACTGCACAGGATTTTTGTGTTGATTATGTCACTGTGAGATCAGAATTTCGTATTTTTATGAACGAAGGGATTTTAACTCAAAAGGTTGCCAAAAGTGGTGATAGTTGGTGGCACGGTTTCCAGCATGGGATTGGCATAATAAGCCATGCAGCACCTGCTATGTATATGCTAGGGTTAAAAACTGTATATATTGCATCTTCTTTTACTGCATTGGACAAGGTAACTTGTGCATCTGATCCAACTATTGATAACTATGTGAAATTCTGTGGTTGTAATGTGATTCATGATGGATATGAATTTACACGACAAATGAAGATTCATAACATTGCACAGTTTGTTAAACGCACTGAAAAACATATTTCACTTCGAGTTTGTTGGGAATCCACTGGGGGGGGGAACTGTTGTAACTGTGAGAAGTGTCTTAGAACGATAATTGGTTTATATGCTGAAAAAGAAAATCCAAAGGATTATGGCTTTGACAATTATGACTTCAAAAAATCTAAATCCATAATTGTTAATCAAATTGAAAGAGCTCCTTTTGCAATTCGTTATTATGAAACAATTCAGACTGTTTTGCAGAAAAATTATTCTTTGGAAGAAGTAGATAAAGGATTAATTTGGTTGTATAAAATCAATATTAGCAAATTATGTATTGTCCCCATGTGGAAAAAAGTATGGCGATTGGTATTGCGAGGAGCAAGAAAGGTTAAAAGAACAATTCTAAGTTAAGAGTATCATAATGGGTGAAAACAGTAGAACAATTGTTAATGTAATATGCAGTATATTGGTATTGATAACCAATATAGTTATCAGCTTATTTCTCTCTCCATTCATAGTCGCTCACATTGGTGTTGAAGCAAATGGCTTTGTGATTTTAGCGAGCAATTTTATTACTTACGCACAATTGATTGTTACAGCGTTGAATAGCATGGCAGCACGTTTTATTTCCATTGCATATATTCAGAAGGATTATAAAAAAGCTAATCAGTATTATAATTCTGTTTTTTGGGGAAATCTAATAATTGTAGCTATACTAATCCTTCCGACAGCTTATTTTATTGTGCGTATGGAGCAAATTGTGAATGTACCTTCTTCAATAGTCCTTGATGTGAAATTGTTGTTTTCGTTTGTGTTCTTTAATTTCTTCCTTACTACTGGCTTTCCTAACTGGGATTGTGGCACATTTGTAGCGAATAGGCTGGATAGGAGTTATATCCCGAATATGTTAACTGCACTACTACGTTGTGTGGTTTTATTTGCAATGCTTACATTTTTAGTTCCTCATGTTTGGTATGTTGGAATGACTTCGAGCGTTGTGACTGTTATCATTTTGGCAATTCAAGGTTATAATACCAAGGTTCTTACTCCACATCTGAAGATTAGTTTGGGAAAGGATAAAATAATCTGTTCTGCGAAAGCAATTCGAGAATTGGTGGGGGCAGGTATTTGGAATTTTATCTCTGATGTCGGCAACATGTTATTGAGTAGTCTAGATTTAATTATCTGCAATTTGTATCTAGGAGCAACTGCAATGGGAATTGTCGCCTTATCAAAGAATTTGCCTAATTTGATGCAACAACTTTCATCATCAATTCGCAGTGCTTTTGCCCCACAACTGATAATTAATTACGCAAAAGGTGATAGGCAAGCAATGCTACAAGACCTTAATAGAGCAATGAAATTTACATCCTTTCTTATGACTATACCTATAGGTGGTATAGTTGTATTAGGGGATCGTTTTTTTGCTCTTTGGGTTCCTTCGCAAGATGCTAAATTGCTTCAAATGCTTTCTGTTCTTGCAATACTAGGCTACATGTTTACAAGTGGTACTCAAATTCTCTATAACATTTTTCCTACGGTTAATAAGGTTAAAGAAAATGCTATTGTAATGTTATTGAGTAGTGTGATATCTGTAGTAATAACACTTTTTATGGTTCGATTTACAGATTTTGGGATTTATGCAATTGCTGGTGTAAGTATGGTTGTATGTCTATTTAAGAATATGTTTTTTACGCTTCCTGCAACCGCACATTATCTTGGCCTTAAGTGGAATCAGTTTTTCCCACAGGTATTAACCACAGTGCTAGCATCTGTCATTATTATTGTAGTCGGTTTGGCTGTGAGACAAATTATTCCGCAGGGTGGTTGGTGGATGCTTTTTGTTGCTGCTTCTGCGATTGGTGTATTGGGGGGAATGATTTGTTATTTTGTCATTCTTAATAAAAGCGATAGATATTTTTTGAGAGCGCTAATAATAAAAAAATTAAGAATTTACGTATATAGTGGTGAATAAAAAATTTTGCATGGAACTATATAATAATTTATATGGAATGATCAGGAGAAAATGTGACGTGGACAAATATATAAAGCTCACTTTTTTAGGTGACATTATGTGTGAAAAGCAAATGTTGAAAGCTTTTAGTAAGGGTAAAGGTAAGTATTGCTTTAAGTCATTGTTTGAACCTTGCAAGAAACTATTTTCTACATCAGATTATGTTTATGCGAATCTTGAAACCCCAATCGCCTATGATAATAATGAATTAACAAATGAAAAATATAGTTTCTGCTCTCCATATGAATTTGCAGAAGCTGTGAAAAATGCTGGTATTGATTTTGTTGCGACTGCAAACAACCATTGCTTGGATAGAGGCATCATAGGGATATCTTCAACGGTAAGGAGCTTGAATTACCTTGGATTAGCCCATACGGGTGTTTTTGAAAAAAAAGAAAAAACTCTATTACTACATGATGTTGAAGGAATAAAAATTGGTGTTTTAGCTTATACGTATGGTACGAATGCTTTTTCAAATCATAACTATCTTTCATTTAATGATTATTGGCGTGTTAATTTGTTTCAAAATCAAGAATTAAGCAGTCCTATTATGAGAATACTTGAGAAAAAGAAGGGAAGCATTGCATACCGTATTATTAGGAAATTATTGTCAATTTTCCCTTCTGTAAATAAAAATAGAATGGTATATGAGAGAAGAGAGTGGTCTTTAAATTGTAGGCGAAAACTCAAAGGGGAGTTAATGTCTATGAGAAAACAATCTCCTGACTTAATTATTATGTATATGCATGCAGGTGGGCAATATAACCCTGAAGCAACAACAGAGACAAAGAAACTTGTAGGTTTTCTGATCAATAATGGCGTAAACATTGTTGTTGGTTCGCATGAGCATGTTGTCCATGGAGGGATGTTTAAACACGTTGACGACAACAAAGTTGCAACTTATTCATTAGGAAATTTTGACGGAATCATAGGGGTGTATGAAGCACCATTTGATAAAATGGCTGAATATTCTATTGCGTGGCATGTGTATGTTAATAAAACGACAAAAAAAATAGCAAAAACTTCATTTTCAGTTTTAAAAACGGTTCAAGAAGACAAAACTAGCTACAAAATAAAGACCGTACCAGCACATGATCTATATTACACATTTGATGAAGATGCAAAGAAAAAGTTACTTGATGATATTATTGAGATAGCATTTCGCTTTTCTGGAAAGGATATTTCTTCGCTTGGTGTTCAACAGGAATATGTCATATAGGTTAACACATTTTTATAGATAGTATTTGTATTAAATGTGATGTGTAACGGGTTTAGTGTATAGCGGCAGGAGATGATGAAGAATAAATGAAAAAGCTCTCCAAAAAGCAAAAAGAGTGGAATATAATTAAATCTAAGAAACGTATGAAAATGCGTTCCAAGGTTAAAAAATATAAAGAAGAAGCCAACCGTAAAAATACAAAAAAATACGGAGTGCCTAGACAACATAAAATTTGTGCACCAGAGATGTTAAACTTGCTAAAGGATAAAGGGCAGAAAACACTAGATTTTTTTGAGATAGCTATAGAGACTATCCGTAAGTGTAAAATTCGTGAAGGTATTTATTTTGACTTGCGTGACGTTAAGCAAGTCACTGCGGATGCAATAATGTATATAATAGCTTTTATTAGAAATTGTAAAATGATAACATCTCATAAAATCCGTGTCAGTGGTAACTTGCCACTTGATATTGGAGTTAGAAATTATTTTAAAGATATAGGATTCTATTCCTATGTTAAAGGTCTACAAGATACTCATCCTACAGATAGGAATAGATTTAGGATTTCTCATGGTAAAAAAGCAGATGCCCCGTTAATAGGAAAGATTTGTGATTTTGTAACAGATAAAACTGGTCAGGAACATGTTATTTCAACTAAAAGACTATATTCAATGATTGTTGAGCTAATGACAAATACTTATCAACATGCATATAAAAAAGAAATAACATCTAACATGTATAACCATTGGTATGTCTTTGCCGAAATTAGAGAACGCTTTATACATTTTGTGTTTTTGGATACGGGAGCTGGGATTCCAGTAACAGTAAGTTATAATCTGATTGAACGAGGGGTTAATTTGATTTATAGAGAGGATGCCGCTTACATAAAATCAGCCTTACTTGGTGAGAATAGGACTGAAACAAAGCTATGTCATAGAGGAAAAGGCTTGCCAGGAATTTATGAGGGAGCAAAACAAGGAGAAATTAGAAATTTAACAATTATTTCTGGCAATGGGCGGTGTGATATTTTAGGCGATGGTGAAATAAAGCAAACGACACTTACTAGAAATTTGGGTGGTACGTTGTTTGCATGGGATTTTAAAATTGCATAAGGAGGGGTCAAAATGGAAATAAATATTGCAAACGAATATACAAAAACACCTGGTGGAAGATTTGAGAAAGAAGGTCAATTTTCCGGTGAGGATTTTAGAAAAAAATTATTGCAACCAAAGTATGAAGAGTGTAAGAGACGAAGGGAAAAATTAATTGTTAATCTAGATGGTGGTTATGGCTATGGGTCATCTTTTCTAGAAGAAGCATTTGGTGGACTTGTCCGAAATTTGAAAGATCCACAAATTGTTAATATTAAAATTATATCCAATGAAGAACCTAAATTGCTTGAAGATGTAAGGCAATATATTACGTCGGAGATAAAAAGGCAGAAATTGTAAAATGACAAAATGTATAAGATGTACTCTTATTATTGCAATAATTGTATTGATTGTCTACAATATCTGTGTTAATGGTAGTAATTTTTTTAATATTACAATTGGAGAAATTATGACGATAGCTGTGGCCGTTTATTTTGCTTATTATCTTGCACAAATGAATACAGATGCGAGAGTACGTAAGGGTATATATACTAAAATACTGCAGGATCTTCAAAATTTGGCTGAAGACAGGGATTCATACGTTATCGATGTAACGAGCTTTGACAAAAAAAAGCTCATGATGACGAAAAGAAAATTTAACAATTGTGTAACTATATTGAAGAGATATGCAAATGCAATGAATGTTAAAACTCTTGTCGATACGATAGAAAAACACGTTAATGAATATGCTGAATTGTTGGGAAATCATATAGATGATATAGAGTATTTATCAAAAAGTGAAAACGAGTTGAGAAGGCCATTAGATCTTATTGTAACTGAAGTGCCAGAAATAATGATGAAATTGTACAGTTATGATTCGGAATCGGAGAAAAATTTGGTATAAGGAGATGAGCTTTATGGCAGATGAGGAAATGACAAAGAACGTAGGAGAAGATACTACGAAAAGCGTAAAAAATGAAATAATAGGTTACATAGAAAAAAATGGAGTTGTAACATTAGAAGATATAGTTTTCGAATGTGAAATTAGTAAAAGTGAAGTAACTCATCAGCTTGAACAATTGATAAAAGAGAGAATCGTTAGAAAGTTTTTTACCTCACGAGGCACATATTTCATGCTTGAGTGGACTAGGTTTGCAGATAACACATTGTCTCTTTCTAACCCAACTCCAGCAATAATCGATGTATATAAAGCCTGTGATGACTGTTTAGATTTGAAGGATGAACTAAAGAAGATCTATGCTAACTTCATATCACTGATGGGTATATTTGTTGCAATCTTTTCTTTTGTTGTGGTTAATGTAAGCTTTACGCCACAGTTATGTAGTGAAGGGATAACCATGAAGGCTATTGAAAAAATAGCTGTTATTAATTTATCCATTGTCTTTTGCCTTGCCTGTCTTGTTTACCTCATCAAAGTTGTTATTATAAAGTCGTTATGTAAAAAGTAAAAAATAGGGGAATTTGATGAATTTTTCCTATGGAGTAGATAAGGATGGAACACAAAATAAAACATTTAGAAATGATACAGAATGTAATTGAAAGAATGGCGAGGAATAGCTTTCAGTTAAAAGGGTGGACAATGATACTAGTTTCTGTCGTTGGAACATTGGCTACACAGAGTGCAAGCAAAAAGTGCCTACTCTTTGCTTTTATTCCAGTCTTAGGATTTATATTGTTGGATACTTTTTACTTGCAACAAGAGAGAAAATACAGGCAACTGTATAAAAATGTTACACTCAAGAAAGAGGAAGAAATTGATTTCAATTTGAATGCAAACCTTGCAATAGGAGATGCTAACGAAATGAAACGTTTATGTTTCTTCAATTGCCTATGCTCATTTTCTATTCTTGTATTTTACATAGCTATTACAGCAGCGTTGATTGCTTTGCTATTCATATTGAATTTGTCGTAGAGGTGATAGTAATGGGGAAAAAGATTTTTGTCTCATATAAATTTGCTGATGATCAGGTAAAAAACTTAGATTTTCAAGAAAATTCCACAGTTCGTGATTATATTGATAAATTTGAACAGCAAGTACTTGATGGGGATGATATCTATAAGGGAGAGAGTGACGGAGAAGATTTAAGTGAGCTATCTGACGAAACTATATGGGCAACACTTAAAGATCGTATATATGATAGTTCCGTTACAATTGTGTTTATTTCACCTTGTATGAAAGAAAGTAGTAAAAGTGAACGTAATCAATGGATACCATGGGAGATTTCATATTCACTAAAAGAGACTTCTAGAAAAAATAAAAATGGTGACCCTGTGACTAGTCATAGTAATGCTATGTTGGCAGTGGTATTGCCAGATTCAAACGGTTCTTATGATTATTATCTCGAAACAAAGTTTTGTTGTAGTACCCCTTGTACGATACATTACACAGGGAAGATGTTTAACATTATAAAGAAGAACAAATTTAACAGAATAAAAAATGCTAGCAAAAGAATTTGTGAGACGAATAGTACGATATGGTCTGGAACCTGTAGTTACATAGAAGCTGTAAAATGGTCTGACTTTATAAAAAATTATAAGAATTATGTGGATTCATCAGTTGATAGGCAAGAACACATTGATGAATACGATATTTGCAAAGAAGTTTAATTACGATGTTGGTGCGCATAATCGATAATTTCTGTAAAGCTCAACCACGAAGATTTTGCTCACCTTGTTAATAGATTAACACATATTCCATTAGCCAAACGAGCATTGCAATTCACAAAAAATCTAAAAGTTTGTGGCAAGAAAATTAATGGTTGTAAGCTCATTTTTTTATTTTGTATAAAAATAAAGCGAGGCATCAATACTAACATTTGTTAGTATTGATGCCTCGCTTGTTATCATTTTAATATTTGTGTTTGCATAAAACGGTATTTACAAATTTTTTAGGTGCGTGAAGCTTTAGTAATAAATATAGCAAAATTGCTTGAGCACGTCGCATAAAGCGGTGCATATTGGGTTGAAAGAGGATATAAAATGGAAGCTTGGAGTTATGTTTTAAATCATTAAATTCTTTTGCCTTGTCGTAAACATAATAAGCTGCAAGCAAAGAAATTCGGTGACAACATTCCTCGAGTCTTGCCCAATGCAATGCCTTGAGGTAAGGTTTGCAAACGTCAGAAATTATATTCCACGCCTTCCAAGTGCTATAAAATTGTTTTAGGTCATTTTTGTGAACAGCAGAAGCACCACGTATCAGATAGAAATAGTATGGCTCACGGTCAAGGTAAACCGAATTGC